>NZ_NCXO01000021.1 GCF_002104795.1 Mycolicibacillus koreensis | reverse complement strand
GTGTGCCTGGCGGCCGGCCTACCGGTGGCGGCCCCGGCCCCGGCCCCGGCGAAGCAGAGCACGCCCGTTGCGATCCAGGCGCTGACCGAGCGTTGGGAACGGTTGAGCCAGCGCGCGATGCGGCCGCCACGCACGATCGGGGTCATCGACCACACCGGATCGGCCGGTGCGTGGACCGAGGAACTCCGGCGTGCCGCCCACACGGTCGGCGCCACCGCGTACCCCCTCGACCCCGGCCAACAACGCGATGTTCCCGGCGACCTCGACACCGTCGTGATCGTTTCCCCGCCGGCGACGCCCGGCGACCTCGACGCCGCCTGCGCGCAGGTTCGGTCGTTCTTCGCCGACCGCACCTGGTGGCCGGCGACAGCGGGCACACCCACCGATGTCTGGCTGGTGACCGTCGGCGCCGAGTACGCCACCGCCGAGGACCCGCCGCCGGCGCTCGCCGGGGCCGCACTGGCCGCCGGATTCCGCAGTTTCGGCGCCGAATTCCCCGAATCGGCCTTCAACCACGTGGACCTGCCCGCGGGTGTTTCGCCGCCGTCGGCGGCGGCCGGGATCCTCTCGGCTGTTCACACCAAGGGTGAACCCGAGATCGCGGTGCGCGAGGACGGGCTGTACGTCAAACGCATCGTCGAAGGTCCGCCCGCGCCGGGCGATCCGGAGAACCTGCCCTACCGCCACGTCGTGATCTTCGGCGGCACAGGGAATCTGGGCCTGGAGTTCTGTGAGCATTTCCTCGGCCGCGGCACGCACCGGATCACGCTGGTGAGCCGATCCGGCCAGAGCACCACCGTCACCGACCGGCTGCGTCGAATCGGCGCCTCGGCCGCGACGCAGGTCGACGTCGCCGAGTGCGATCTCACCGATGAGGCGGCGGTCGCCGCGTTCGCCGAGCGTCACCGCGCGACACCGGCCGACCTGATCATCCACGCCGCGTTGGCCTACGACGACGCTGACTCCGCCGAGATCACCCCGGAGCGCGCCGATGGGGTCCTCGGCGCGAAGGTGCTCGGCATCGGCCGGGTGATGGCGGCGTTTCCCCGCACCGACGACTGCCGGGTCGTGTTGTGCTCATCGGTTGCGGCCACCATCGGGGGGCGCGGGCAGATCCTGTACGCGGCGGCCAATCGCATGCTCGACGCGTTCGCCCACCACCTGCGCGCCCGCGGCGTGGACTGCATCGCGGTGCAGTGGGGGCAATGGACCACGGTGAGTCTCGACGCCGCCGGGGCCGCGAAGCTGGCCGCGACCGGGATGGTGCCGATGGCACCTGAGCAGGCGCGCGCGGTGGGCATCACCCGGCTCACCGATGACGCCGTGGTCGCCGCGTTCGACCTGGCGGTGGCTCGACCGGTCATGGCGGCCTACGGCTACGGGCCGCTGCTCTCGCAGTTGCCGACACCGACCACCACCGATGCCGTGGCGGCGCCTCGCACCGGCGGCGACAAGCCGGAGCAACGGCTGAAGAATCTGCTGGCCGGCACCATCGGCCTGGGCAGCGACGCCGCCATCGACACCGATATCCCCATGGTCGCGATTGGGCTGGACTCGTTGCAGGCGTTGGAGTTCCGGCGCCGGGTCCACGCGGAATTCAACTACGAGTTGGACGTCACCGATCTACTCGGGGGCGCCTCGATCACCGACCTGGCCACCCGGATCGGCGGTTGACCACCCGGCGCGACTCCCTCGATGGTCTCTACTGGTCGCCCATCGCCGCACGCAGGCCGGCGGGACGCATGTCGATCCAGTGCTCGTCGACGTAGCCCAGGCAGTTGGCGCGGGTGTCGGGACCGAAGACCGGCCGCCAGCCCTCGGGCACCGCGGCGAACTCCGGCCACAGGCTGTGTTGGCCTTCGTCGTTGACCAGCACGCTGAATGTCGCGGTGTCGTCGTCAAACGGATTGGTATGCACGCGGTGTCTCCATCGTCGATCGGTCAGCGGTGATCTCGGCGCCCAGGATCCGGTCGGAGAGCAGACCCAAACAGCTCAGGTTCGGGAACCCGGGCCCTTGACTGAGGCCGGCGAGGTTGGGCAGGAACAGGGTCGGCGACATGCCGGTGACCGCGAGGTCGGCGCCGATCGTCTCCTGCAGCGCCGAGGCGGTGACCGCGTCGCCCACCGCCGCCTGCACCCGCTCGCGCGCCGACGCGGCGAGCAGCGCGGTGAACCACATCGGATCGGCTCCCGAACCGTCGATGACGAGGTCGAATCCGTGCAGGCCGGTGTCGTGTTCGTCGCCGCCGTTGCGGACGGTCGCCCAGATCCGGCCGTCATGCTCGGTCAGGTTGGTGACCCGGCCGCGCAGATGCCTGATGCGTTCATCGGCGAGCAGCGCCTCCTGGACGCGTGCCGAGAACACACCGCGGTCGGTCCGGGAGATGCAGTCGAGGCGTTCGGCCCTGGTCAGACCGCGCCACCGGTCCGGATCGGAGAACAGCGAGTTCTCGAAATAGCCTTCGCCGCGGGTGTAGAGGGTCGGCTGCGGCGAAATCGCGGTGACCGAGGCGACCCGGTGGTGGAACAGTTCGTTGAGCATCGACGCCGCCGTCTCCCCACCGCCGATGACCGCGACCTTCTCGGCGCTGATGCGGTCCCGCCCGCCGGCCCGGCGCCAGAACTGCGCAATCGACAGCACGCGGGGGTCACCGGGCAGCATCGACCGTTCGGACTGTCCCGGGCCGGTGATCATCAGCGCGTCGGCCACCACCGTGCTGCCGCGGGTGTGCAGATTCCACCGGGTCGCGTCGACGTCGACGCTGACCAGTTCACCGCGGATAACGTTGAGACCGGCCATCTCCGCGACCCAGCGCAGGTACTGCGCCCAGGTGTCGTGGCTGGGCGCGGGCCGGCCCCGATCGACCCAGCCGACGAACTGGTCGGTGGCGATGAGGAAGGCCTGCCAGCTCCAGCGCTGCAACGCGGCGTCGAGCTCGGCGTCGCGGCCGGGGACCAGCCGCGAACGGTAGGGGAAGCCGACGTCCTTCTCCGGGTTGGTGCCCAGCCGCTGCCGTCCGTCGGTCCAGCCGCCTTCGGCACGCCAGTTGGCCGCGACCGCGGTGCGCTCGATCGCCACGACGTCGACGGTGGCAATGCCCATCTGCCGCAGGGCGGCGGCCTTGGCGGCCACCGCGACGGCCTTGGCCCCCGCGCCCACCACAGCCAGGGTGCCGCTCACCGTACGTCGGCCCCTGTGCCGCGTCCACGACCCACCGTGACCCTCCCTGGTTAGCGCAGGCTGTCCTAACTTTCGGTACGCTACACGATGATGCGGCTCCCCCGACACCGACCCGGAAGAGGTGACTTGTGACGGCCACCCACCCCGATGGCGCCGCCGGGCCGGACCCCACGACCGATTTCGTGCCCTTCGGGCCGCAGCGCGCGCACCGTTACCGCGCCGCCGGATACTGGGTGGGCAAACGCGTTGACGCGCTGCTGCGCGACGCCGCCACGCAGTGGCCGCAGCGCCTCGCGGTCGCCGACGCCGAAACCCGCCACACCTTCGCCGGCCTCGACGAGCAGGCCGACCGCCTCGCCGCCGGGCTGGCTGCGCTGGGCATCCGCCCCGGCCAGCGGGTGCTGCTGCAGCTTCCCAACACCACCCGTTTCGCGGTGGCGCTGTTCGGGCTGCTGCGCGCCGGGGCCATCCCGGTGCTCTGCCTGCCCGGACACCGCAGCACCGAACTGACGCACTTCGCCCGGCGCAGCGGCGCCGTCGGCGCCGTCCTCGCCGACAACGCCGACGGGGATGCGCGCGACAGCGGCGCCGCCCTACAACGCGGCCACCCGGGCCTTGAGCATGTGGTCATCGACGGCGACCCCGGCCGTTTCGTGTCGTTGAGCGCACTGGTCAGCGATGCCGCGGCTCCCCGCCTGGCCGGTTCCACGACGACGCCGGCGTTGCTGCTGGCCTCCGGCGGCACCACGGGACTGCCGAAACTGATCCCGCGCACCCACGACGACTACGTCTACAACGCCACCGCCAGCGCGGCACTGTGCGGGCTGACCGCTGATGACGTGTACCTGACGGTCCTGCCGGCGGCACACAATTTTCCGCTGGCCTGCCCGGGCCTGCTCGGCGCCGTCTCCGTCGGGGCGGCCACCGTCTTCACCGCCGACGCCAGCCCCGAGTCCGCGTTCGCCGCCATCGACCGCCACGCGGTGACGGTGACCGCCCTGGTGCCCCCCCTGGCCGCACTGTGGTCACAGGCCTGCGCCTGGGAGCCGGTCACCCCGACGACGCTGCGGCTGTTGCAAGTCGGCGGCGCCAAACTGGCCCCCGAGGATGCCCGGCGGATCCGCGCCACGTTGACCCCGGGTCTGCAGCAGGTCTTCGGGATGGCCGAGGGATTGCTCAACTTCACCCGCCTCGACGATCCGCCCGAGGTCGTGGAGAACACGCAGGGCCGGCCACTGAGCCCCGCCGACGAGGTCCGCGTCGTCGACGACGCCGGGGCCGAGGTGGAGCCGGGCGCCGAGGGTGAGCTGTGGGTGCGCGGCCCCTACACGTTCAACGGTTATTTCGCCGATCCGGACGCCAACCGCGACGCCTTCAGCGCCGACGGGTTCTTCCGCAGCGGCGACCGCGTCCGTCGCCGGCCCGACGGCAACCTGGAGGTCACCGGGCGCCTCAAAGACGTCGTGCTGCGCGCCGGGGAGAGCATCGCGGCCGCCGACATCGAAGACCATCTGCTCGAGCACCCCTCGGTACGCGCGGTGGCCGTCGTGGGCCTGCCCGACGAACATCTCGGCGAGAAGATCTGCGCGGCAGTGAGCTTCCACGGCACGGCGGCCACCCTCGCCGATCTCAACGGCCATCTCGCCGCCCGGGGCGCAGCCACCCACACCCGCCTCGACTCCCTCGTCGCGATGCCCCACTTCCCCACGACCGCGTTCGGCAAAGTCGACAAGAAGGCATTGGCGGCGCGCCTGACCGGACCGTGACCGGGCGGTGCCGGGCGCAGCACCCGGCAACGAATCGGACACGCCCCCGACATTGCCATTGACTAATGTCACCATTGACTGTTGACTTGCTCACATGGTCTTCGGCCGGTCGGTCAAGCGCAGCCGCAACGCGGCGGCGGTGGTCACCGGCGCCGGAAGCGGCATCGGGGCGGCGTTCGCCCGCGAGCTGGGCCACCGCGGCGGAGCCGTGGTCTGCAGCGACATCGACAAGGCAGCCGCCGAACGCACCGCGGCGGCGATCACCGCCGCCGGGGGGCGTGCCACCGCACTGCGCTGCGATGTGTCGCGGCTCAACAACGTGGTGAAACTGGCCACCGCCGCCCAGGCCTGGCTCGACGGCCCGCCCACCCTGGTCATCAACAACGCCGGTGTCGGCGCCGGCGGCACCCCCATCGGCGAGATGCCGATCGACGACTGGTCCTGGACGTTGGGGATCAACCTGTGGGGCCCCATCCACGGCTGTCACGTGTTCACCCCGATCCTGCGCGACGCGCCGCGGAACCGCCCGCGCGGCATCATCAACGTCGCGTCGGCCGCCTCCTTCGGGGCGGCGCCGAACATGGCCGCCTACAACGTCTCCAAAGCCGGCGTGCTGTCGCTGTCGGAGACCCTCGCCGCGGAACTGTCCGGCACCGGGATCGGCGTCACCGTGCTGTGCCCGACATTCGTCAAGACCAACATCGTCGACGCCGGCCGGATCACCACGCATTCCGGTGAGCTCGCCGACCGGTTGATGCGGTGGACCGGGTTCTCCGCCGACCGGGTCGCCCGGGACTGCCTGGACAGCCACGATCGCGGATCGCTGTATTGCATGCCCCAGTTGGACGCCAAGATCGGTTGGGGCATCAAGCGTTTCGCCCCCAAGATGTACACCCGCGGCATCGGATTGGTCTCTCGAGCCGGGCCGCACTGAACACCCACATCACCTGGAGGATCGGCGATGACCATCGACATGGATGTCATGCTCACCAAGATCAAGGACCGCCAGTGGGCGCTGGCCGACGTCGACTGGGAGGCGCCGGGCGCCGAGACCATCACCGACGAGATGCGACCGAGACTGAAGGCCTTCATGGCGGATCTGTGCTGGATCGAGAACATCGGCGCACGTGGGTTCGCGGCGATGGCGCGCAAGGCGCCCACCGCAACACTGGCCGAGGTCTACCGCTACTTCCACGCCGAGGAACAGCGGCACGCCAACGCCGAACTGGCGTTGATGAAGCGCTGGGGAATGCTCGACGACGGCGAGTTTCCCGAGCCCAACGTCAACATCCGTCTGGCCATGCAGTGGCTCGACGACTACGCCGACGACATGCCGTTGTCGGTGCTGGGCACCGTCATCCCGATGCTGGAGGTCGCCCTCGACGGGGCGTTGCTGAAGTTTTTGCTCGACGAGGTCGACGACCCGGTCTGCCACCAGGTGTTCGAGAAGATCAACAATGACGAGTCGCGGCACATCGCCGTCGATTTCGCGGTACTGGAACTGATCGGGCACGCCACCACCCGCAAACTGATGATCGAGTTCGTCGGCAACATCGCCACACCGGGGGTGATCATCGGGGCGCTGATGGCGGTGCCGCTGTTCAACCGGGTGCGCAACGAGATCATCGGCATGGGGATGGATCCGCAGCGCCTCTACAGCGCGCTGATGCGGTTCCAACAGTTCGGTGACCGCGGCCAGAAGACCCAGAAGGTGCCGACCTACCAACTGATCAAGGGTTACGCGAAGATGTTCGCCAACCCCGACAGCAGATATCACCGGCTGGCCAACCCGACGATCTGGCTGTCGGATCTCTACCCGCGGCGGCTGCTCAAGCCCATCCCCAGTTGGTTCAAGGAACTCACCCACGAGCCGGCGGCCTGATCATGCCGAAGGCCCGCATCTACCAGACGGTGATCATCGGCGCCGGATTCAGCGGGATCGGCGCGGCGATCAAACTCGATCAGGCCGGACTGGACGACTTCGTCATCCTGGAACGCAGCGACCGGGTCGGCGGCACCTGGCGCGACACCCGCTATCCCGGTGCGGCCTGCGACATCCCGTCATTGCTGTACTCCTATTCGTTCGTCAAGAACCCGTCATGGTCGCGGGCCTACTCCCCCGCCGCGGAGATCTGCGACCACATCGACGACATGGCCGATCAGTTCTCGGTGCGCGACCGGATCCGGTTCGGCCATGAGGTCACCGGTCTGCGCTTCGACGAGCGGGCCGGGGTGTGGATCATCACCGTGGGCCGCCGGCGTTTTCGGGCGCGCAGTGTGGTGTTGGCGTCGGGCCCGTTGACCGATGCCGGCCTTCCCGACATCCGTGGCCTCGACAGCTACACCGGCCACGTCATCCACTCCGCCCGCTGGGACGACGACTACGACTTCACCGGCAAACGGGTCGCGGTCGTCGGCACCGGGGCCAGCGCCGTGCAGATCGTTCCCGAACTGGTCGAAAGAGCCGATTTCGTCAAGGTGTTCCAACGCACCCCCGGGTGGGTGCTGCCCCGTGCGGACGTCCCCATCCCCGCGGCGGTCAAGGATCTGTTCGCCCGCGTGCCGGCCGCCCAGGATCTGGCCCGCCAGGCGCTCTTCTGGGGCCACGAGGTCACCGCCACCGCCCTGGTGTGGGACACCCCGCTCAGCGGGCTGGTGGCCCGGTTGGGCCGCGCCCACCTGCGGGTCGCTGTCGCCGATCCGTGGCTGCGGCGCCAACTCACCCCTGATTTCACCCCGGGGTGTAAACGGATGCTGCTCTCCAGCGACTACTACCCCGCCCTGCAGCGTCCCAACTGCAAACTGATCGACTGGCCGATCGCGACGCTGAGCCCGGCCGGGATCCGCACCAGCGACGGCGTGGAACACCGCCTGGATGCGATCGTGTTCGCCACCGGCTACGACGTGCACCTGAACGGGCCGCCGTTTCCGGTGACCGGTCTCGACGGGCGCAGCCTGGCCGACGACTGGGCCGGCGGCGGTCAGGCCTACAAGAGCATCCAGGCCCACGGCTATCCCAACCTGTTCTTCATGACCGGACCCAACTCCGGCCCCGGGCACAATTCCCTGCTGGTCTACGTCGAGGGTCAACTGGACTACGTGGTGCGCGCGATCACCACGATCGTGCGCGACGACCTGCGCTATCTCGATGTGCGCAGCGAGGTTCAACGCCGCCACAACGCCCGGCTGCAGCGCCGCCTGGCGAAAACGACCTGGATGTCGGGGTGCCGCAGCTGGTACCTGACCGACGACGGGTTCAACGCGGCGATGTATCCGGGCTTTGCGACCCAGTATCTTCGACAGATGCGTTCGTTCCGCAAGACCGACTACCTCGCGGTTCCCCGGGAGTCCGGCGACCGCGCCGTCGTGTCGGCGTGATGGCCGATCCGCACGGCGAACCGGGCACGGTCACCGGGATCCTGGCGAACCTGCGCCGTGCGCCGCGGCGGCTGCGCCGCGGATCGCGCGACGTGATCGGGGCCGCGGTGCGCCAACTGTTCGACGCCGCCGCCCGCCACCCGGACGCGCCGAACTCCGGGGAGTACCGCGTCGAGGAGTTGGCCCGGCTGGCGGCGACCACCACCCGCAACATCCGGGTGTACCGGGACCGGGGTCTGCTGCCGGCCCCGCTGCGGGTCGGCCGGATCGCGCTGTACAACGACACCCACCTGACCCGGCTACGGCTGATCACCTCGATGCTCGACCGCGGCTACACCATCGCCCACGTCAAGGAGATGCTCGCCGCCTGGGAGAACGGCAAAAGCCTCGCCGACGTGCTGGGCCTGGAGTCCGCGATCGCGGGGACCTGGACCACCGAGCGTCCCGAGACGATGTCGCGCAGCGCCGCCGAAGCACTGATCGGCAACCCGGCGGCGTTCACCCGACTGGTGGCTCTGGAGATCATTCGCGTCGATGGGATGACCGCGACGATCACCCGTCCGAAACTCATTGCGGCATTTCAGGAGATCAGTGACTACGGCATCGATATCGAGACACTGATCGACTTGCATGAACAGATCGTGCCGCACCTCGACGCCATCAGCGATCTGCTGGTGCGCGCCGGCGCTGATCACGTTCTCGGTCGCCTCAACCTGGGCGAGGCGCTGCCGGCGGACACCGAGATCGCCGATCTGATCACGATGCTGGTGCGATTCCGCACCCAGGCGGTGGCCTCGGTGACCGCAACACTGGCCTCGTCGATCGAATCGACCATCGAATCTTTGGTCGGCTCGCTGCTCAGCGACGTCCTGGTGCCGCCGCACGGCTGACTCACGGCCGGCGCACGGCCGGCTCACGGCTGACTGGGTCCGCCGCGCGGTTCGGCGGCCACCAGATACGGCGCGACCGTAGCGAGTTTCTCGCAGGTCTCCTCGAATTCGCGTTCCGGGGTGGATGCGGCGATCACACCTGCACCGGCCCGCAACCACGCCTGCCGGCTGCGCTCGTAGGCGGCTCGCAGCGTCAAGGCGGCGTCCATCTCGCCGTCGGCGCCGAACATCACCACGGCGCCCGCATACAGTCCACGAAGGCCTTCGTCGAGGCGCATGATGGCGTCGAGGGCTTCGCCTTTCGGGATCCCCGACGCGGTGACCGCCGGGAAGAAGGCTTCCAGGGCGTCCATCCGGTTGCATCGCGGCGCCAGGCGGGCGCGCACCGTGGACCCGAGGTGTTGGACGCTGCCGCGCTCGCGCACCGTCATGAAGTCGGTGACCCCGGCGGTGCCCGGTTCGGCGACCTCGGCCATCTCCTCCATGGAGGTGCGCACCGAGATGGCGTGTTCGACGATCTCCTTGGCGTCGGAGACCAGGTCCTCGCGGGCCACACGGTCCGGGTCGGCGCCGCGTCCCAGCGCCCTGGTGCCGGCCAGCGGTTCGGTGAGGACCACACCGTTGGCGCGTACCGCGGCGACCAGTTCGGGGCTGAAGCCCACCGACCGTATTCCGCCCAGCCGCAGCAGAAACGAACGCGCCGGGGTGTTGTTGCGCCGGCCCAGGCGGTAGGTGGCCGGAAAATCCACGGCGAACGGCAACGGGATCCGGCGCGACAGGATGACCTTCTCGTAGCGGCCGGCGGTGATCTCAGCGATCGCGGCGGCGACCCGATCGCAGAACCCGCTGGTGTCCAGACCGACGTCGACGGCGGTGGGTGCCGGCAGCGGCGAGGGCCCCTGGGCCAACAGCGCCGCCAGCGCCGAGCGTGCACGCTCGTCGGCGCCGAACATCTGCACCTGCTCGGCGGTGATGACGATGCGGTTGCGTGGGCAGAACACCCGCGCCAGCGGTGTGCCCGGATCCAACCGTTCCTGCAGTCCCCAGCGGTGGGCCGCGAACTCGAACGCCACCCAACCGAACGCCTGGTCCGCGTCGAGCAGCATCGCGTCCACGGCCTCAGCGAGCACCGCGGCGGGCCGACCCGACCAGCGCCGACGCTGCACGCCGCCGGTGTCGTCGACCCGGCGCAACTCGTCGCTGTCGAGTTCGACCATGGCCCGCACCCCGATCGCCAGGGTCCAGGTGCCGCCACGCTCGTAGAGCTGGTAGTCCTCGCCGTCACGTTCCGGCAGCGCCGCGGCCAGTTCGGCGGCGATGTCGACGGGGGCGAAGCCCGCCGGGATCGCCACCAGATCGGCCGCGGCGACGGGGGCTTGAACACTAACCTCGGTCACGGTTAGTAAATGTAGCCTAACCTATCTTTCGGCGAAACACCCCGTCGCCGGGCCGCTGGTCAGCTCGCCGAGGTGGCCTGGATCAGCTGGTTGACCGATGCCCGCGACAGCTCCCATCCGCCCAGGTCGACGAAGGTGAGGTTCATCGTACGGGCCGCCAGCTGCGGACCGGAGACCGTGACATCGGCGCTGGCGGAGCCCGGGCCGGCCGGGGCGATGTTGTTCACGGCGAACGCCAGCGGCAACTGGCCCTTGCGTTCGGCCTTGCGCAGCTTGTGGTCGGCGACCGCGCTCTCGGCGCCGCCGAGGCCGCCTTCGATGAGGTTGCCCTTGTTGGCGAACGGCACGGCCGGGTCGGCGAGGCTGTTGAGCAGGCCGACCAGCTGGTCGGCGGTCGGCAGCGCCTCGGCCGGGTCCAACGGCAGCGGAGCACCCACGGCGGCGAGCTGGACGTGTGACGCGGGGGCCGGGGCGATCGCGGTGCCCACGCCGAAGGCGGCGGCACCGATCGCGGCGACGGCGGCCACACCGGTGGTCAGGGTTTTCACGGTCACGGTTAGATCCTTTCGCTGAGGTATCGGCACCGAAGTGGCGCTCCGATACTGCTGTTGTCGTCGATACCGGCTCCGGTGTTACATCCGGGAGGCTCCCGCCGGGCGGGCGCGGCTTCGGCCTATCGTGGATCCGCCGCCGAAGCGGCCCCGACTTCAGAGGGGACTTCAGAAAGGGTTGTGTCATGGCGTATTCGCTGCAGCCCGTCACCCGGGCCGAGGCCCTGGCGCACCGACGCGCGGCGGCGACACCGTACAAGTCGTTTCTGGTCGTGGCCGCGGTGTCCGCGCTGACGCTGCTGGTGGCGCTGCCGTACGTGATCACCGGCCGTTCGGTGGCCGTGGCGGGCCCGGTGGTCGTCGTCGCCGCGGCGGTGACCGTGGCCGCGGCCGTCGGGGCGCGCAACGCCATCCGGCAGATGCGCTACCGCATCGCGGTGCGGCTGGCCGGCCTGCGGCTGCTGGCCGTCGTGGTCGGCGGCGTCGTGCTGATCTGGGCCACCGGCCAGCTCGCCGGCGTCGTGGGGCTCACGTGGGGCTGGCAGGGGCTGAAACTGGTGCTGGCGCTCGCGGTGGTGGCCGGTATCGGCTATCACCTGGCCACGTCCACGCTGTTCATCGGCGATGTTCTCGGGCTGCGGTTTCGCGCCACGCTGGTGCCCTGGGCCGAGATCTCACAGGTGGTGATCACCGCCGATGACGCGCGCGGCACCGTCGAGATCGCCGCGCTCGGTGCCGGCAAGAACCCGGTTCCGATGCCGGCGCGCGACCAGGAGGTGCTCACCGACCTGCCGTATCGCACGGTGGTGGGCGCGCGCCGGTTTCACCTCGATCGGCTGCGCTGGGCGATGAATCAGTCCGGGCGCAGCGATATTGCGCTCGTCGAACGCACCGGCGACGGTGAGCGCCCGCTCGGGCGCGCCAACCGGTGGCCGTAGCGGCGCTGCCGCCGCACTACATCGCGCGCAGCAGAGCCGCCCGACCCTTGACGTGCCAGCGCTGCCAGCGGGAGTTGCGCAGCGTGGCCATCCGTGCGCTCATCTGTGCACCGAGGTCCTCCAACTGCTGCTCGGTCAACGCGACCGGCGCCGGCGGGGGAATCAGGTCGCGCTCCTCCTCCTCGGCGTGGGCCTCGAGCACCGTGAGAAAGAAGTTCCACTCGTCCTCGTACGCCGGTGAGGCGGTGGGGGTGCGCAGCGCGGTGGCCAGCGCGTCGTAGATCTGCCGGTGCTCGGCGTGGGCGATCGCGATCAACCGGCTGGCCGCCGCCAGCGCCGGATAGTAGATGTCGTCCTCGATGCGCATGTGGATGTCGAACTCCATCAGCAGTTCATCGAGGATGCGCTGGCGTTCGGCCGAACCGACCGCAGCCGCCTTCAACCGGGTGCCCAGATCACGCAGCACGTTGTGATGGTCTCGCAGGACGTCGTAGGCGTTGCTCACGGCTGGCCGGCCTCCTCGGTGACGGGTTTCTCGGTGGTTTCGGCATCGGTGATCGCGAACACCGGGGTGTGTCTCCCCGAGCCGACCGGATGGTCGGTACCGTCGCGCAGTTCGACGGTGCCGCCGCGCACCCGCGCCTCATAGCAGGGCAGCGGCGCCGCGGCCGGCCCACGGACGACCTCGCCGGTGGCGGTGTCGAATTGGGACCCGTGCCAGGGGCAGACGATGCGCCCCCGGTCGAGCCAGCCGTCCTCCATCGGTGCGGCCAGGTGCGGGCAGAGCCCGCCCAGCGCGGCCACGGTGTCGCCGGTGCGGCAGAGCACCACCGGCACCCCGTCGACGTCGACCCGGGTGGGTTTCCCGGCCGGCAGATCGGTCACCGGCGCGACCGGAGTCCACTGCCCGATCCGCAGCCGGTTTCCCGACTGGTCCAGCCCGATTCCCGAGCCGAAGACCAAAGAGCCGCCCAAAAATCCGCTGCCGGTGGTGATTCCGTACGCCAGCGCGCTGGTCACGATCCCCCGCCGGTGGCGACCCCGACGACGATCGCGCCACGATCGGAGGTACAGACCGGTGGCGATCACGTTCAAGATCCCGTGCACCGCGCCGATCCGCCGATCCTGCTCATGGGTGTGCTGCCAGTCGGCGATACCGGTCACCGCGGACGCCAGGTTGGCGACGATCCCGACGCCCAGAGCACGTTGGGCGAACCGGGAGGCATCGAACACCTCGGTCTTCGGCCGGCCCGGCAGGATGCTCAGCGCGTCGAGGGCGACCGTGGTTCCGATCGCCCCGCTGGTCAGCGACGCCAGCGGTGGATGCACCGGATGACCCAGCCACACCCCGTTGAGCAGATTGGCGATCCGGTCGCGGGCACCGCCGAAGGCGTTGAACGCGAACGTCAGCATGTTCTCGAATCGGTAGCTGGGCCGGTCCATCCACTCCTGACGCCCCAGCACCAGCAGAACCCGGTTGCCCGTTCGGTGCACCCGGTTCTCCGGCAGTGCCCGTCTCGGCGCTCTCGTGACCATGGCAGATCCGTCCTTTGCTCGGCGATTCTCGAGGTGGCGCCGGTCGCGCCGGATGGGCGCGCCCGAGCGGCGATGGCCGCATGACACGGTCGCCTCCGTTTCCGCATCCGCGGAAACAATAGCGGTATTTTTCCGCATTCACGGTTTTTCGACGGGTGAATAATCTCACGCGCGGGTTTTTGATGCTATTTTCTCCGCAGATGCTGACCGGCCCGGGTTGCCGGGTCTCGCCGGTGATGGCGGTGGGCCGGGCGTCCTGGGCCCAGAAGACCCAGCCCAGAAGACTCAGCCCGGAAAGCCCAGCCCAGAAGACCTCAGCCCAGAAGGGTGCGCACCACCGCGTCGGCCAGCAGCCGGCCCCGGTCGGTGAGCACCAGCCGCTGCCCCTCGGCGATCAGCAGCCCGTCGCCGATCGCGGTCTGGGCGCGGCGGAGTTCCTCGGCGTTCAGCAGCGCGGTGGCCAGCCCCTGGCGCAGCCGCAGCCCCAGCATGACCTCTTCGGTGTGCCGGTCGACCGCCGAGAGCGTCTCGTAACCGGCCACCGGCAACCGTTGTTCGTCGATGGCGGTCGCGTAGGCGTTGGGGTGCTTGACGTTCCAGCATCGGATGTCGCCGATGTGGCCGTGCGCGCCGGGCCCCGCCCCCCACCATTGACCACCGTCCCAGTAGCCGAGGTTGTGGCGGCACTGTCCGCCTCCGCGGCTCCAGTTGGACACCTCATACCAGTGCAGGCCGCCCGCCGAGAGCATCGCGTCGACGATCTCGTAGCGGGCGGCGAGCACATCGTCGTCGGGGGCGGGCAGCTCCCCGCGGCGAACCCGGCGGGCCAACGCGGTGCCGTCTTCGACGATCAGCGCGTAGGCCGAGACGTGGTCGACCCCGGCGGCCAGGGCGGCCTCCACCGAGGCGCGCAGGTCGTCGTCGCGCTCCCCCGGGGTGCCGTAGATCAGATCCAGGCTGACGTGCTCGAATCCCGCGGCGAACGCCTCGGCGGCCGCGACCTGTGCCCGGCCCGGTGAGTGCACCCGGTCCAGCGTCGCCAACACCCGGGGCGCCACCGACTGCATGCCCAGCGACACCCGGGTGTAGCCGGCCGCGCGGATCTCGTCGAAGAACTCCGGGGAAGTCGATTCCGGGTTCGCCTCGGTGGTGACCTCCGCCTGCGGCGCCAGCCCGAAACTGTCGCGCACCGCGTCGAGCATCACCCGCATCCGGGTCCCGCCCAGCAGCGACGGCGTGCCCCCACCGACGAACACGGTGTCGACGACCGGCCCGCCGAGTTGCTCGGCGGCCATCGTCAGCTCCGCGCACAGCGCCGCCAGCCAGGCGTCCGGGTTGACTCCGCCCAATTCGGCGGGCGTGTAGGTGTTGAAGTCGCAGTACCCGCAGCGGGTCAGGCAGAACGGCACATGCAGATACAGCCCGAACGGGGTGTCGGGGCGAAGCTGCAGGGTCGGCAGCGCGGACGGCGCCATGCCGTCGACTCTAAGCGCGTCGGCTCACCGCGGCCCGCGGTAGCCACCGGCGTCGTTCCACAATTCGGTGATCAGGTGGCTCAGCGAACCGGCCGGGGCGGCGTCGCGGCTGGCCGACAGGCAGCGCGGCCAGGCGTCCGGGCCCTGCCGGGCCAGGATGCGTTTGGCGACGTCGACCTGTTCGGCGGGGCTGGCCTGAGCGGGGTTGGCGGCCATCGCGGTGCCGCCGTTGGCCCGCCAGGTGCTCTCGCTGATCTGCAACCCGCCGAAATCGCCGTTGCCGGTGTCGGCCGACCAGTTGCCGCCAGACCTCGCAGTGGGCGACCGCCTCCCAGTTGACGGCGTCCCCGACGGCCCTGCTGGCCGGCGCCACCAGGACGGCGCCGGCCAGCAGGGCCGCCGTCGCGCGGCGGGCGCTCACGGGGTCTCCATCCGGCTGGCCAGCCAGCGGCCGTCGACCTTGTCCATGGTGATGTCGACGCGGCTGCGGTCGAGGTGGGGCTCGGGGTCATCGGAGTTGGTGACCGCCTGGTCGACGAACAACAACACGGTGACGTGGGTGGGGCGGGCGGATTTGACCGCGGAGTCGATCACCCTGCCGTGGGCCACCACCGCTTTGTCGGCGAGCAACCGCGTCAGGCGTGGTGTCGAGGTGGTATACATGTCCTGCAGCATCCCGGTGGCACCGTCACGGGCCGCGGCGAAGTACCGTGCGGGGTCGCCGCCGTCGATGGTGGTCAGTGTCAGCACGTAACGCTCGGCGGCGGCCCGGGCCTCGGCGGCGGCGGCGTCGGTGCGGTGGCGCTGATATGCCTGCCAGCCGCCGTAGGCCACCACCGCCAGCAACAGAACGATCACCGCCGCGGCGAGGCGCGGGCGCCACGGCAGGCTCATCCGATGGGTTGCGGTGGGCGGGGCGGGTGTCTCAGACATCGTCGGGCGTCTCCCTGGCTGCGAGTCCCTGCGGCTGCGCGATAGGCGAATCGTCACCCCGACGCCGGTGGGACGGGCTGCGCGACACGGCCCGGTGCGGCGACGTCCGGCAGACTCTCAGCGATCCGCACAGCGACCGTTCAGGACCGACCGGGGCGACTTTTACTCACCGTGAGCAGAAATTTCACCCGGTTAGGGCGTTTTCGGGTTCGCATGGCACAATGGCCAGCGTGACTGTTGCTCGCCGCACCCCGTTCGACATCGCCCTGGTGGCGCGGCGCCACGTCGATTTCAAGCGCGTCTGCAGCTGTTGTTGTCTGCCTTGACGCCGTAGACCCGCCCACTGATCATCCCCAGCTGGCCGCCGGATCTGCGCGACCGGGCAGCCCTGCTGGCCTGCGCACTATCCGGCGGCTCCGCGACGAAGGAGCAACCCGATGACCACCACCTCGACCGCCGCGCCGAAATCGCGGCCGAAGAAGACCCGCGATGAGGGCCAGTGGGCGCTGGGCAGCGTCGACCCGCTCAACCCCAACGAGGAGCTCAAGCGCGACGACCCGGCGTTGAACGTGCGGGCCCGGATCCTCGACACCTACTCCAAGCAGGGCTTCGACTCGATCGACAAGACCGATCTGCGGGGCCGGTTCCGCTGGATGGGCCTCTACACCCAGCGCACCCAGGGCTACGACGGCACGTTCACCGGCGACGAGAACGCCGACCTGCTCGAAGCCCCCTACTTCATGATGCGGGTGCGCTGCGACGGCAAGCCGCTGTCGGTGGCCGCGATGCGCACCCTGGGCGCGATCTCCACCGAATTCGCCCGCGACACCGCCGACATCTCCGACCGGATGAACCTGCAGTACCACTGGATCGAGATCGAGAACGTCCCGCAGATCTGGGACCGGCTGGCCGCCGTGGGCCTGCAGACCACCGAGGCGTGCGGCGACTGCCCGCGCGGCATGCTCGGCTCGCCGCTGGCCGGGGAATCCCTCGACGAGGTGCTCGACCCCACGCCCGCGCTCGACGAGATCGTGCGCCGCTACGTCGGCGACCCCGAATACGCCAACCTGCCCCGCAAGTACAAGACCGCGATCTCCGGGCTGCAGGACGTCGCCCACGAGGTCAACGACGTGTCGTTCATCGGGGTCGAGCACCCCGAGCACGGCCCGGGCCTGGACCTGTGGGTCGGCGGCGGGTTGTCCACCAACCCGATGCTGGCCCAACGCCTCGGCGCCTGGGTGCCGCTGGACGAGGTGCCCGAGGTGTGGGAGGCGGTCACCAAGCTCTTCCGCGACTACGGCTACCGCCGGCTGCGCTCCAAGGCCCGGCTGAAGTTCCTGGTCAAGGACTGGGGGGTGGAGAAATTCCGCGAGGTCCTCGAATCCGAGTACCTGGGCCGCCGCCTCGTCGACGGCCCGGCGCCGGTGCAGCCGACCGCCACCATCGACCACGTCGGCGTGCAGAAGACCCGCAACGGCCTCAACGCCGTCGGCGTGGCCCCGGTCTCCGGCCGGGTGTCGGGCACCACGCTGACCAAGGTCGCCGAGCTGATGGAGCAGGCCGGATCCGACCGCGCCCGGTTCACCCCGTACCAGAAGCTGATCATCCTCGACGTCGCCGACGACCGCCTCGAGGACCTGCTCGCCGGGCTGGAGGCCCTCGGCTTGCCGGCCAACCCGTCGCCGTGGCGCCGCAACCTGATGGCCTGCACCGGTCTGGAGTTCTGCAAGTTGTCGTTCGTCGAGACCCGGGTGCGCGCCCAGGGGCTGGTGCCGGAGCTCGAGCAGCGCCTCGAGGACCTCAACGCGCTGCTGGATGTGCCGGTCACGGTCAACCTCAACGGCTGCCCGAACTCCTGCGCGCGCATCCAGGTCGCCGACATCGGGTTCAAGGGCCAGATGATCGACGACGGCGACGGCAACCCGGTGCCCGGTTTCCAGGTGCACCTGGGCGGCAGTCTCGGCGCCGACAGCGGATTCGGACGCAAGCTGCGTCAGCACAAGGTCACCAGCGACGAGCTCGGCGATTACATCGAGCGGTTGGTGCGCAACTTCATCAAACAGCGCACCGACGGGGAACGCTTCGCGCAGTGGGCCGTTCGCGCCGAGGAGGACGATCTGCGATGAGCGCCCGGACCGAAGCGCAGTTGCGGAAGTTGGCGGCCCGCGGTGCGGCTGAACTCGACGGCGCCGACGCCACCGAACTGTTGACCTGGACCGACGAACACTTCGGCGGGGCCGGTGAGCCCGACTATGTGGTGGCCTCCAACATGGCCGACGCGGTGCTGGTGGACCTGGCCGCCGCGGTGCGCCCCGGCGTGCCGGTGCTGTTCTTGGACACCGGCTACCACTTCGCCGAGACGATCGGCACCCGCGACGCGGTGGCGACGGTCTACGACGTCCGCATCCTCAACGTGACCCCGGAGCAGACCGTCGCCGAACAGGACGCCGCCCACGGCAAGGACCTGTTCGCCCGCGACCCGGGCCTGTGCTGCCGGCTGCGCAAAGTCGAACCACTCACCCGGACCCTGCGCGGCTACGGCGCCTGGGTGACCGGGATCCGGCGTGTGGAGGCACCGACCCGGGCCAACGCACCGCTGATCAGCTTCGACGAGACGTTCGGGCTGGTGAAGGTGAACCCGCTGGCCGCCTGGACCGACGAGGACATGGCGGCCTACATCGCCGAGCACGACGTGCTGGTCAACCCGCTCATCGACGAGGGCTATCCGTCGATCGGGTGCGCGCCGTGCACGGCCAAACCGGTCGCCGGCGCCGATCCGCGCAGCGGGCGCTGGGCGGGCAACGCCAAGATCGAGTGCGGGCTGCACGCCTCGTGACCACGCTGTTGTTGACCGCGCACGGCAGCGCGGATTCCCGCTCGCCGGCCAACACCCGGGCGATCGCCGGGCATCTACGCCGGGTGGCACCGGAATTCGATGTGCGCGTGGCGTTCTGCGAACACAACACGCCGAACCTGAGCACCGCACTGCGCGGGGTGCACGACGACGTGATCGTGGCGCCGTTCCTGTTGGCCGGCGCCTATCACGCCCACACCGACATCCCGGCGCTCATCTCCGAGTCCGGGACATCCGAGTCCGGGACAAAGGTGCGCCAAGCCGCCGTGCTCGGTGAAGACGATCGGCTGCTGCAGGTGATGCGTCAGCGCCTCGGCGAGTCGGGGGTCTCCCGCTTCGACGCCGAACTCGGCGTGCTGGTGGTGGCTGTCGGCTCCTCGCACCCGCAGGCCAATGCCCGGACCGCGCAGATCGCCGAACGGTTGACCCGCGGAACGCGCTGGGCCGGTGCGGAGGTCGGGTTCGCCACCGGGCCGGCCGCCTCGCTCGACGCCGCCGCCGACCGCCTCTACGCCCGCGGCATCACCCGCGTGGTGGTCGCACCATGGTTCCTCGCGCACGGCCGCATCACCGACAGGGTCGCCGAGTTCGCCGCCCGCCGCGATCTCGCGATGGCCGAACCCCTCGGAGCCCACCGGTTGGTCGCCGCCACCGTGCTCGACCGGGTCGAAGAGGTGCTGGCCGGCCGGGTCGCGGCCTGACCGAACGCCCAGCCGCACGCCGCTACCGGTGCGTCCGCGGGGCCGGATCAGCCGGGACCGGCGGTCGGTGTCGAGGCGGTCGGTGTCGAGGCGGTCAGGGTCGAGACCTGGGTGGCGCGCACGTAAACGGTGTCACCGGCGACCAGTTGCAGCGCCTCGGCGTCACCGCGGGTGATCTGGGCGGTGAACGCATGCCCGGTCGCGGCGTTGGTCAACTCCACCCGCACCTCGAATCCGAGCATGACCACACGGTTGACCGTTGCGCGCAGCACCGCTGCCGTGGCGGTCGAATCGGTGTCGGCGACCGCCATCTCCGGATTGCGGCCCACCCGGATGTCGTGCGGACGCACCAGGGTGCCGTTGAGCGAGGACACCGGGCCCAGAAACGACATCACGAACGCGTTCGCGGGCTCGTCGTAGACCTCATCGGGGGTGCCGATCTGTTCGATGCGCCCGTTGTTGAGCACCGCGATGCGTCCGGCCACGTCGAGCGCCTCGGCCTGGTCGTGGGTGACCAGCACCGTGGTGACGTGGGTTTCGTCGTGCAAACGCCGCAACCACACCCGCAGATCGTCGCGGACCTTCGCATCGAGGGCGCCGAAGGGTTCGTCGAGCAGCAGCACCTGCGGGTCCACCGCCAGCGCCCGGGCCAGCGCCATCCGCTGACGCTGCCCACCGGAGAGCTGGTTGGGGTAGCGGGTCTGGAATCCGCTGAGCCCCACAACCTCCAGCAGGTTGTCGACCTTCGCGGCGATCTCGGTCTTGGGGCGGTGGCGGATCTTCAGACCGAAGGCCACGTTGTCTCGCACCGTCATGTGCTTGAAGGCCGCGTAATGCTGGAACACGAACCCGATCCCCCGCTGCTGCGGCGGCACCCCTGTGACATCGCGGCCGTGGATGGTGATGGTCCCGCTGTCGGGGTGATCGAGTCCGGCGATCGCACGCAGCAACGTCGATTTCCCGGACCCGCTGGGCCCGAGCAACGCGGTCAACGATCCTGCCGGAACGGTGAAATCGACGTTGTCGAGGGCGACGAAATCGCCGTAGCGTTTGCTGGCCCCGCGCACGGTGATCGCGGTGTCCACCGCCGTCTCCTTCTCTTGCTCGGTCATTGGGCCACCCGGGTGCGACGGGCATCGAGGATCACCTGGGCGATGAGCACGAGAACGGCCACCGCCATCAGCAACGTCGACAGCGCGTAGGCGCCGTACTCCTCACCGCGGCTGTAGCGGTCGGAGACCAACAGCGTCAGGGTCTGCGACGTGCCCGGAAGGTTCGACGACACCATCAGCACCGCCCCGTATTCACCGAGGGTGCGCGCCACCGTCAAGACGATGCCGTAGGTCAGGCCCCACCGGATCGACGGCAGCGTGATGCGCCAGAACGTCTGCCACGACGTGGCACCCAGCGTGGCGGCCGCCTCCTCCTGGTCGGTGCCGATTTCGCGCAGCACCGGTTCGACCTCACGCACCACGAACGGGCAGGTGACGAAGATGCTGGCCAACACGATGCCGGGCAGCCCGAAGATGATCTTGAATCCCAGGTTGTTCTCGACGAAGCCGAGCGCACCGGCCGAGCCCCACAACACGATCAGTGCAACGCCGACGATGACCGGCGACACCGCGAACGGAAGGTCGATCAGCGCCTGCAACAGGCCTTTGCCGCGAAAGCGGTTGCGGGCCAACACCAACGCGGTCGGCACACCGAACAGCACGTTCAGCGGCACCACGATCGCGACCACGAGCAGCGACAGATCCAGCGCGGCGATCGCCGCCGGAGTGCTGATGTAGGCGATGAACTGGGGAAATCCCGGCGCGAAGGTCCGCCACAGGATCAACCCGACCGGCACCACCAGCAGCACTGCGATGTAAGCCAAGGCCACACCGCGCAGCAACCGCCGCACCGCCGGTGAGGGGCTCACGGCTGCTGCTCCTCGAGTTTGGCGACCCGGCCGCCGACGAGGCGCAGCACCACCAGCACCGAGAACGAGATCGCCAGCAGCACGATCGAGATCGCCGCTGCCCCGGCTCGGTCGTCGTTCTCGATCAGGGTGCGGATCCACTGTGAGGACACCTCGGTCTTGCCCGGCACCGCACCGCCGATGAGCACCACCGAGCCGAACTCACCGATCGCGCGGGAGAACGCGAGCCCGGCACCGGTGAACAGCGCCGGGATCAGCGACGGCAGCACGATGCGGCGGAACACGGTGAGGTTGGTCGCCCCCAGTGACGCCGCGGCCTCCTCGGCCTCGTGGTCGATCTCCAACAGCACCGGTTGCACGGTGCGCACCACGAACGGGCAGGTGACGAACGCCAGCGCCAGCGCCACCCCCCAACCGGTGTGCTGCAGGTGCAGCCCGACCGGGCTCTGCGGACCGTACAGCGCCAGCATCACCAGGCTCGCGACGATGGTGGGCAGCGCGAACGGCAGGTCGATGATCGCCTCGACCAGCCGTTTGCCGACGAACTCGTCGCGCACCAGCACCCAGGCGATGAGCAGCCCGAACACCAGGTTGAGCACGGTGACCGCCACCGCCAGGGTCACGGTGACCCGGAAGGACTCCACCGCGGCGCGCGAGGCGACCGCCGCGACGAAGCTGTCCGCGCCGGCACCGCCGGCCTGCCAGACGATCGCCGCCAACGGCAGCAGCACGATCACCGACAGCCATCCGGTGGCCATGCCGACACGCAACCCGGTGCCGCCGTGGCGGCGGTCGGGCAGACCGCGCGACACCGCGGGCGCCGGGGCGCTCATCCGGTGGCCTCCAGATAGATGTGGGTGATCGCGCCGGTGCTCTTGGCGAACAGGTGCGGGTCGACGGCGTCCCACCCGCCGAGGTCGTCGATGGTGTACAGGGTGCGCGGCGTCGGGAAGGTCGCGGCGAACTCGGTCCGCACCGCCGGGTCCACCGGCCGGAACCCGGCCTGCGCCCACAGCCGCTGGGTCTGCGGCAGGTACAGGAAATTCTTGAACGCGGTCGCCGCGTCCAGATGCCGGGTGGTGGTGACCACGGCCACCGGGTTGTCGATCCGGAAGGTCCGCTCCGGCACAACGTGCTCGACGTCCTTGCCCTGGTGTTCGGCGGCGATCGCCTCATTCTCGTAGCTGATCAGCACATCACCGGAGCCCTGGGTGAACACGTCGGTGGCTTCCCGGCCGGAACCCGGCCGCAGCCGCACATGGTCGTTGACCAGCTTGGTGATGAAATCCAGGCCGGCCTGCGGGTTTTTCCCGCCGTCGCTTGTGGCGGCATACGGGGCCAGCAGGTTCCACTTCGCTGAACCCGAACTCAACGGGTTGGGAGTGATGACCTCCAGGCCGGGACGCAGCAGGTCGTCCCAGCTTCGGATGTTCAACGGGTTGCCTTTGCGTACCACCAGCGTCACCACCGACCCGAACGGGATGCCTTTGGTGGCATCGTCATTCCACGACGACGAGACCTTTCCCGCATCCACCAGGCGCGTGATGTCGGGCTCCACCGAGAAGTTCACCACATCGGCGGGTTTGCCGTCGGCGACGCCGCGCGACTGGTCGGCGGACGCGCCGTAGGAGGCGGTCACCTCGACGCCCTCACCGAATTCGGAATCGTGGAACGCCGGGATCACCGTGCTCCAGCCGGGTTCGGTCACCGCGTAGGTGACCAGGGTGATCCCCGTCTCGGCGTCGCTGCGCGCCTTGGCGCCCACCTCGTCGCTGGGACCGCCGCCGCAGGCCGCGAGCAAGGCACCGGTGAGGGCGAGTGCGGTGATCCGGGACGCGTACATCGATGGCCTTTCCGGGTGGCGTCGGGAGGGAGGTACGCGGCGGGGTGCCAGGAGCGGCGGCGCGGATCAGAAAGGGGCGCGCCGGGCCCGGACCATCAGACCGCGAACGGGGCTGCCGGTCAGCGACAACAGTGCGCGGCGACACAGCGGGCCGGGGTGGCTGGCGCCGCCACCGGGCACGGCGCGAGGCCAGACGCTGCGTACATGGCGGGAAGCCTAACAGAATCGACCGGCGACGTTGCCCCGCCGCGTCAGCGGGCGAGCAGCCAGGTGCCGACCACCAACAGGATCAAAATGACCAGGATGAGCGTCACCCGCGACCGCGGCATCGGTTTCACGATCCGGTGTCCGCCTCGTCGGGGTTCCGGTGGCGATGCATCAGCCGGATCCCGTTGCCCAACACCCCGTCGAGCACGATCGCCAGCCCGTAGGAGATCAGCAGGACGACCGGCATCACCAGCACGGTTTGCAGCGCGAACCCCAGCCCGGACAGCCACAGCTCCACACCGTCCCACCAATTCAGGAAGCCGTCCACGCCCCCACCTTAAGCACCGGTGGGCCCCGGTGCGGCGGCCCCCACGGTCTCGAGTGGATATCGGCTGACCGCCGGGCCGGTGAACGGGTGGACGCGGGGCCGGGCCACAGATGATGATGGCGGCATGGTCACCCACGTTCAGCCCGCCGACGACGCCCCGCCCGCGCCGCACACGGTCACCGAACCGGTCCCCTACGCCGGCGCCGGACTGCGCAACCCGTTCCCCCCGATCGCCGACTATGCGTTCCTCTCCGACTGTGAGACGACCTGCCTGATCTCGGCCGCCGGATCGGTGGAGTGGCTGTGTGTGCCCCGTCCGGACTCCCCCAGCGTGTTCGGCGCGATGCTCGACCGCAGCGCCGGGCATTTCCGGATCGGCCCCTA
Organism: Mycolicibacillus koreensis; assembly: GCF_002104795.1. Taxonomy (GTDB): domain Bacteria; phylum Actinomycetota; class Actinomycetes; order Mycobacteriales; family Mycobacteriaceae; genus Mycobacterium; species Mycobacterium koreense. The sequence continues at coordinate 39,418 of NZ_NCXO01000021.1, read as the reverse complement.
CGGGGTGTCGGTGCCCTCGGCGCGGCGCTACCTGCCGGGCAGCCTCATCCTGGAGACCACCTGGCAGACCCACACCGGCTGGCTGATCGTGCGCGACGCGCTGGTGATGGGCCCGTGGCATGACATCGAGACCCGGTCGCGCACGCACCGGCGCACCCCGATGGACTGGGACGCCGAACACATCCTTCTGCGCAGCGTGCGCTGTGTCAGCGGCACCGTCGAGTTGATGATGAGCTGCGAACCGGCGTTCGACTACCACCGGATCGGGGCGTGCTGGGAGTACTCGGCCAGTGCCTACGGGGAGGCGGTGGCCCGGGCGAAGACCAACCCCGACGCCCATCCGATGCTGCGGCTGACCACCAACCTGCGGATCGGGCTGGAGGGCCGGGAGGCGCGCGCCCGCACCCGGCTCAAGGAGGGCGACAACGTCTTCGTGGCGTTGAGTTGGAGCAAGCACCCGGCCCCGCAGACCTACGAGGAGGCCGCCGAGAAACTGTGGAACACCACCGAGTGTTGGCGCCAGTGGATCAACATCGGTGACTTCCCCGACCACCCGTGGCGGTCGTATCTGCAGCGCAGTGCGCTGACGTTGAAGGGGTTGACCTACTCGCCGACCGGGGCGCTGCTGGCGGCGAGCACCACGTCGCTGCCGGAGACCCCGCAGGGGGAACGCAACTGGGACTACCGCTACGCCTGGATCCGGGATTCCACGTTTGCGTTGTGGGGCCTGTACACGCTGGGCCTGGACCGGGAGGCCGACGACTTCTTCGCGTTCATCGCCGATGTGTCCGGGGCCAACAACGGTGAACGCCACCCCCTGCAGGTGATGTACGGCGTCGGCGGGGAGCGCCACCTGGAGGAAGACGAGCTGCATCACCTGTCCGGCTACGACAACGCCCGTCCGGTGCGCATCGGCAACGGCGCCTACAACCAGCGTCAGCATGACATCTGGGGCACCATGCTCGACTCGGTGTATCTGCACGCGCGGTCGCGAGAACAGATCCCCGAGGCGCTGTGGCCGGTGCTCAAACAGCAGGTCGAGGAGGCCATCAAACACTGGCGGGAACCCGACCGCGGCATCTGGGAGGTGCGCGGCGAACCCCAGCACTTCACCTCCTCGAAGATCATGTGCTGGGTGGCGCTGGATCGCGGCTCCAAGCTCGCCGAGGTCCAGGGCGAGAAGAGCTACGCCCAGCAGTGGCGGGCGATCGCCGAGGAGATCAAGGCCGATGTACTCGAGCACGGCGTCGACGACCGCGGGGTGCTCACCCAGCGCTACGGCGACGACGCCCTGGACGCGTCGCTGCTGCTGGCGGTGTTGACCCGGTTCCTGCCGCCGGACGATCCGCGGATCCGCAACACGGTGCTGGCGATCGCCGACGAGCTCACCGTCGACGGGCTGGTGCTGCGCTACCGGGTCGAGGAGACCGACGACGGTCTGACCGGCGAGGAAGGCGCGTTCACGATCTGCTCGTTCTGGCTGGTCTCCGCGCTGGTGGAGATCGGGGAGATCAGCCGCGCCAAACACCTGTGCGAGCGGCTGCTGTCGTTCGCCAGCCCGCTGCACCTCTACGCCGAGGAGATCGAACCGCGCACCGGCCGGCATCTGGGCAACTTCCCGCAGGCGTTCACCCATCTGGCGTTGATCAACGCGGTGGTGCACGTCATCCGCGCCGAGGAGGAGTCCGACAGCACCGGCGACTTCCAGCCGGCGAACGCGCCGATGTAGCCCGGCCGTTCCCGCGCGCTACTTCTTGGGTTTGTCGGCGGCGCTGTCGGTCGACAGCGCCGCGACGAACGCCTCCTGCGGCACGTCGACGCGACCGATCGTCTTCATCCGCTTCTTGCCCTCTTTCTGCTTCTCCAGCAGTTTGCGCTTCCGCGAGATGTCCCCGCCGTAGCACTTGGAGAGGACGTCTTTGCGGATGGCGCGAATGTTTTCGCGGGCAATGATTTTCGACCCGATCGCCGCCTGCACCGGCACCTCGAACTGCTGGCGTGGGATCAGTTCTTTGAGTTTGGTGGTCATCTTGTTGCCGTAGGCCGACGCCGCGTCCTTGTGCACGATCGCGCTGAACGCGTCGACGGCCTCACCCTGCAACAGGATGTCGACCTTGACCAGGTCGGCCTCGGATTCGCCGGCCTCCTCGTAGTCGAGGCTGGCGTAGCCGCGGGTGCGGGACTTCAACGCGTCGAAGAAGTCGAAGATGATCTCGCCGAGCGGCATCGTGTAGCGCAGCTCGACGCGCTCGGGCGAGAGGTAGTCCATGCCGCCGAGTTCGCCGCGGCGCGACTGGCACAGCTCCATGATGGGGCCGACGAATTCGCTCGGCGCGATGATCGTCACCTTGACCACCGGCTCGTAGACAGTGCGCACCTTGCCCTCGGGCCAGTCCGACGGATTGGTCACCACCAGCTCCTCGGCGTGGCCGCCCTTGGCCTCGCGCACCACCCGGTAGACCACGTTCGGTGAGGTGGAGATCAGCCCGAGATCGAATTCGCGCTCCAGGCGCTCACGGGTGATCTCCATGTGCAGCAGCCCCAGGAAGCCGCAGCGGAAACCGAAGCCCAACGCCACCGACGTCTCCGGCTCGTAGGTCAGTGCGGCGTCGTTGAGCTGCAGCTTGTCCAGGGCGTCGCGCAGGTTCGGGTAATCCGAGCCGTCCACCGGGTACAGCCCGGAGTACACCATCGGCTTGGGTTCGCGGTAGCCGGTCAGCGCCTCGGTGGCGCCACGGCGGGCGGTGGTCACGGTGTCACCGACCTTCGACTGGCGCACGTCTTTGACCCCGGTGATCAGGTAGCCGACCTCCCCGACGCCCAGCCCGGCGGTCGCCTTCGGCTCCGGGGAGACGATGCCGACCTCGAGCAGCTCGTGGGTGGCGCCGGTGGACATCATCACGATCTTTTCCCGCGGGGTGATCTTGCCGTCGACGACACGCACGTAGGTGACCACGCCGCGGTAGATGTCATAGACAGAGTCGAAGATCATCGCCCGGGCGGGCGCGTCCGGGTCGCCGGTCGGCGGCGGCACCTTGGTCACCACCACGTCGAGCAGTTCGGCGACCCCCTCCCCGGTTTTGCCGGAGACCCGCAGCACGTCGGCGGGGTCGCAGTCGATGATGTGGGCGACCTCGGCGGCGTAGCGGTCCGGGTCGGCGGCGGGCAGGTCGATCTTGTTGAGCACCGGGATGATCTCCAGGTCCCGGTCCATCGCCAGATACAGGTTGGCCAGGGTCTGCGCCTCGATGCCCTGGGCGGCGTCGACCAGCAGGATCGCCCCCTCGCAGGCCTCCAGGGCCCGCGACACCTCGTAGGTGAAGTCGACGTGGCCGGGGGTGTCGATCAGGTGCAGCACATACTCGTTGTTCGGGCCCTCGCCGTTCGGCCCCCCACCGACGGTCCACGGCAGCCGCACGTTCTGCGCCTTGATCGTGATGCCCCGCTCGCGCTCGATGTCCATCCGGTCGAGGTATTGGGCCCGCATCGACCGTTCGTCGACCACACCGGTCAGCTGCAGCATCCGGTCGGCCAACGTCGACTTGCCGTGGTCGATGTGGGCGATGATGCAGAAGTTCCGGATCTGCGCCGGCGCTGTGAAAGTCCGGTCGGCAAAGCTGCTGATGGGAATCTCCTGGTCACGAAGGGTGGTCGGGGCGCCGGCGACACCGTGGCGCGGCTCCCAGCGTATCGGTTTGACCTAAGCTGGCGAGCATGGCTTCCCCGCGGAAGACACCCTGGCAACTCTGGCGGCGCTTCGCCGAGAACCTGGTGTTCAACGAGGCCCCCAAGGTTGTCCGGGCCGTGGGCCAGTCGCAGACGCTGCAGCACGGCCTGCAACGGGGTCTGCAACTCGGGCTCGATCTGGTGGTCGGCGCCCCGGCGGAGCCGCGCCCGCAGATCCCGGCGGGCCGGCCGGTCACCGACACCAGCGCACCGACCGCCCAGCGGGCCCGACCGGTGCGCTACGGCCCGGACCTGGCCGGACGCGCCGACCCCGGCGAGGTGGTGTGGACCTGGGTGGTCGTCGACGACGACCCCAGCCGCGGCCAGGATTGGCCGGTGCTGGTGGTCGGGCGGGACCGGCACACCCTGCTGGCGCTGATGCTGTCGGGCGCCGACCGCCGCGGCGACCCGAACTGGGTGCGCATCGACGCCGCCGACTGGGATCTCGATGAGCAGCTGCACTGGGTGCGCATCGACCGGGTGCTCGACGTGCCCGAGGAGAGCATCCGGCGTCAGGGTGCGGTCGTCGACCGGGAGGTCTTCGACGTGGTGGCCGCGCGGCTGCGGGCCGATTATTCGTGGCGGTGAGTGCCGGCGTCAGCCGCCGGTGATGTAGGCGTGGAGCTGTTCGCGCTCGTTGTGCAGCTCCTCCATCCGGGTTTTCACCACGTCGCCGATGCTGACGATCCCGGCCAGGCGTCCGTCGTCGAGCACCGGGATGTGGCGGACCCGCTTCTCGGTCATCAGCTCGCTGAGGTCGTCGATCTGGTCGCCGGGGGCACAGGTGGCCACCAGGGCGGTCATGATCTCGGCCACCGGGCGGTCGAGCAGCGCGGCACCGCATTGGTGCAGCTGGCGCGCCACGTCGCGCTCGGAGGCGATGCCGTGCACCCGGTCGCCGTCGGCCACCACCATCGCCCCGATGTTGTGTTCGGCGAGCCCGGCCAGCAGATCCCGGACCGTCGCATCCGGGGTGATCGTGGCCACCGCCGAGCCCTTGTTGCGCAGCACATCCGCTATCTGCATGACGCCCTCCAGTCGCGTGTGAGCAACGTCACATCAGCCTAGCGCGGATCGCGCCGCGGCGCGGCGGGACCGCCAACCGGGCGGGCCGTTGCGCGGGTCGTGCCCGGGTCATTGCGCCAATGCGCGACGAGCGCGGCCGATGTCTGGCATATCTGAGGGATGAGCATCGAGATCACCCTGCTGGGCACCGGCAGCCCGATCCCCGACCCGCACCGCGCCGGACCGGCGACCCTGGTGCGCGCCGGCGACCAGGTTTTCCTCACCGACTGCGGGCGCGGGGTGCTGCAACGGTTGGCCGCCGCGGGCGCCGCCGCCAGCGGTCTCACCGCGCTGCTGCTGACCCACCTGCACAGCGACCACATCGCCGACCTCGGCGACGTGCTCATCACCCGGTGGGTGACCACGTTCGATCCGGATCCACCGGCGCTGCCGATCCTCGGCCCGCCGGGCACCGCCGCGGTGGTGGAGGCCACGCTGCGGGCGTTCGGCCCCGACATCGGCTACCGCATCGCCCACCACGCGGATCTGACCGCGCCACCGCCGGTCACGGTGCACGAATACACCGACGGTCCGGTCTGGGAGCGCGGCGGCGTGCGCATCGCGGTGGCACCCACCGATCACCGTCCGGTGGCCCCGACGATCGGGTTCCGCGTCGACCACGCCGGCTCCGCGGTGGTGCTGGCCGGCGACACCGTGCCGTGCCCGGGGCTCGATCGGCTGGCCGCCGGCGCCGACGCGCTGGTGCACACGGTGATCCGCCCCGATCTGATCGGTCAACTGCCCGCCCAGCGCATCGTCGACATCTGCGACTATCACTCGTCGGTGCAGCAGGCCGGCGCCACCGCGGCGCGCGCCGGGGTCGACACCCTGGTGTTGACCCACTATGTGCCCGCACCGGCGCCGGGGTGCTACGACCAGTGGCGGGCGCTGGCGGCCACCGAGTTCGCCGGGCGCATCGAATGCGGCGACGACCTGCACCGGGTGGTCGTCGGCGGCCCCGGCTAGCCGGTGGACGGCGGTGCGGCGCAGGTCACCGCTTTGGGGGATCGGCGCGGCTGCTGGTAACCTGAGCAGTCGCTGCCGCGGCGCATCGCGCTGCGCAGCCACCACACTTCCCAGCCGAGAATGTACGAAGGATCCGACGCGTGGCCAACATCAAGTCGCAGCAGAAGCGCAATCGCACCAACGAGCGCGCCCGACTGCGCAACCAGTCGGTCAAGTCGTCGCTGCGTACCGCGATCCGCGGATTCCGCGAGGCCGCTGCCGCCGGCGACAAGGACAAAGCCGGTGAGCTGCTGACGGCGACGAGCCGCAAGCTCGACAAGGCCGCCAGCAAGGGCGTCATCCACAAGAACCAGGCGGCCAACAAGAAGTCGGCGCTGGCCCGCGCCCTGAACAAGCTCTGACCGGAGCTCGGAACTCGCTTTCGGGGCCTACCGGTCGGCCAGTTCGGCCACCGTGCGCACCGCCGCCTCCAGCGCGTAGTCCGGGTCGGCGGCCGCGCCCTTCACGTCGGCGTTGAGCGCCGCCACCGTCACCATCGCCGCCGCCACGGTCTCCCGCGACCAGCGCCGGGCCTGCCGCTGCACCTTCTGCACCCGCCACGGCGGCATCCTCAACTCGCCGGCCAGCCGGTTGGCGTCCCCGGACAGCGGGGCGACCCGCCCAATGGTGTGCACCGCCTCGGCGAGCGCGTCGGCGAGCACGACGTGCGGTTCGCCCCGCAGCATGGCCCAGCGCAGCGTCTCCAGCGCCCCGGCCACATCCCCACAGACCGCCTTCTCGGCGATCTCGTAGCCCTTCACCTCCGCTTTGCCGCTGTGGTAGCGCTGCACCGCGGCCACGTCGACCTGCCCGGCGGTGTCGGCGACCAGCTGCGAGCAGGTGGCGGCGAGTTCGCGCACATCGGAGCCGACCGCGTCGAGCAGCGCGGTCACCGTGTCCTCATCGACGCGGGCGCGCAGCGCGGCGAACTCGTCGCGCACGAACCGCGCCCGCTCGGCGGGTTTGACGATCCGCGCGCACGGGTGCACGCGGGCCCCGAGTTTGCGCAGCTGATCGGCGAGGGACTTCGCGCGCCCGCCCCCGGAGTGCACCACCACCAGCACCATGCCCGGCGGGATGTCGGCGGCGGCGTCGGCGACCATCGCGGCCGCCTCCTTGCCGGCCTCCCCGGCGGCCTCGAGGACCACGACCCGCTCGTCGGCGAACAGCGACGGGCTGAGCAGTTCGGCGAGTTCGCTGGCGCTGACGTCACCGGCACGCATCCGGTTGACCGGCACCGCCTCACCGCTGCCGCCGGCCTGCTGACGCACCGACCGCAGGACGGCGGCGACGGCGCGCTCGACCAGCAGCTCCTCGTCACCCAACACCAGATGCAGCGCCGACTGCGATTCGCCCACGCCTGCATCGTGTCACGGCGCACCGACGCCGCGACACCCTCACCCGCCCAGCAGCCCGGCCAGCGACCAGGACAGCGCCGCGATCGCCCCGGCGGGACCGTCCGGCACCGGCAGGGTCGCCCCGGGCACCGACCCGGCGGTGTGCGCGACCGCGCCCACCCAGGACACTTCCGGACCGGTGAACCGGATCAGCACCGCCGCGGCCACCGGGCACAGCCCGCACAGCACCGCGGCGGCGCTGCCGAGCACGGTCACCGGGGCGATGACCGCGGCCACCGCGAGGTTGGCCACCGCGGCGACCAGGCTGACCCGCCCGGAGATACCGGCGATCAGCGGGGCGGTCACCAGGTGGGCGGCCAGCGCGATCGCGGTGGCGTCGGCGAGCGGTTTCGGCCAGCCCCGCCCGACCAGCCGCGCCGACCAGCGCGGAGCCACCACCACCAACGCGGCGGTGGCCGCCACCGACAGCGCGAACCCGATGTCGACGGCCAACTGCGGGGCCAGCGCCAACAGCAGCAGCACCGCCGACGCCAGGCTCGGAATCGCCTGGCGCTGCCGCGCCGCGACCACCCCCAGCAGCGCGATCGCGCCCATCACCGCGGCACGCAGCACACTGGCCGTGGGCTGCACCACGACGACCAGTCCGGCCAGCGCGACCGCGGCCAGCCCGACCGCGCCGCGTGGGCCCACCAGCCGCGCCGACAGCAGCACGGCGCCGCACACGATGGTCACGTTGGCGCCCGACACCGCCATCAGGTGGGTCAGCCCGGCGGCCCGGAATTCCCGCGCGGTCCCCGCCGGGACCGCGGTGGTGTCACCGAGCACCAGCCCGGGCAGCAGGGCGGCCTGCCGCGCGGGCAGTTCCCGGCGGGCGGCATCGACGAACCGGTGGCGCAGGGCGTGGGCGGCCCGAGCGACCGGTCCGGCCCGGCCGGCCACCGGTGCCCCGGTGGCCGTGAGCACCGCGACGGTGAGATCGTGGCGGCGCGGGCGGCTCGCCCGCGCCGCAAACGTGAGCGGCCGGCCGACCATCACCGCGTCGACGTCGGGGCCGGCGGCGAACACCACCACCCGCCCGAATGCCCGCCGCCCGTCGAGTTCCTGCAGGGTGGCGCGAAACATCTCCCGGGTGCTGCCCACCGCCACCGCACTCTCGGTCGGGATGACCGTGACCGTCACGGTCGTCCCCTGCGCACCGGCCAGCGGATGGTGGGCCACCGCGTGGCTGCGCAGCCCCACGCTCACCGCGAACCCGGCGGCGACCACCGCCACCGCGCACACCCCGGTGACCAGCGCGCCGGGCACACCCCGGCGACGCGCCCGCAGCGCCGCGAGCGCGGCCCCGGCGGCGATCAGCACCATCGGGCGGGCGGTGGCCGGCCACAGGATGGCCAGCACGCTGACACCCCAGGCGGTCAGCGCCGCCGGGACCAGCCGTAGATCCAGGGGGCCCGGATCGTCGACGGCACCGGGGCGGGCCAGGTGGGCCATCGGCTCAGACGTGGACCAGCGGGCGCAGCCGGGCCAGCCGGGCCGGGCCGATCCCATCGACCTCGCCGAGTTGGTCGACGCTGGTGAACCGGCCGTGGCTGTCGCGCCAGGCGACGATCGCCGCCGCGGTCACCGGCCCGACACCGGGCAGGGCGTCGAGTTGCGCGACCGTGGCGGTGTTCAGGTCGACCGCCACAGACGGTGCGGCCGAGGTGCCGGGGGCGGCGGGCGGCTCAGCCGGTCCGGCCGCCCCGGGGCTCACCGAGCTGCCCGCCGGCGGCGCTGCCCCCGGTGGCGGCGGCGCGGCGACCACGATCTGTTCGCCGTCGGCGACGCGGCGCGCCAGATTCAACCCGACCGTGTCGGCACCGTCGAGGGGGTCGCCGGCGGCGTGCAGCGCATCGGCGATCCGGGCCCCCGGCGCCAGCGTCACCAGCCCCGGTGTGCGCACCAGGCCGACCACGCTGACCACCAGCGCCCCGTCGTCGGCGGCCGGGCCGGCGGACCGGTCCGGCGGCCCCGACTCCGGGGGCGGGACCGACCCCGCCGACCCGGCGGGCGCCGCCGTCGCCGAGGTCGCCATCTGCACCGGCGGCAACGGCACCGCCGCCACCGGCTCGGCGCCATCCCGCAGCATGGTGAACACCGTGATCATCACCGCCACCGCGGCGATCAGTGTCAACAAGGCGACCCCGGCGCGGCCGGGATCGGCGCGCACCCGCTCGGCCCAGCCCTGCTGCACCGGCGGCTGCCAGCGCCCCAGCACCGAGCCCGGATCGCGCTGCTCGCAACCGTCGCTCCCGACGCTGTCCCCGGCGGTGTCCCCGGCGCTGTCCCCGGCGCCGTCCCCGGGCGGCTCGTCGGCGCGGCCGGTGGCCGTCGCGGCCCCGAGAAGCCGTCGATGGAGTCGTTCGGTGGGTAGCTCCGCTCGCATGGCCGCGACGCTAACCGGCCGCGGTGTCCGTCGCCGGGGCAGCGACCGGCGCCGGGCACCCAACTGGGGAGCGTCGGGCAACTGGGGATGACCGGGCCGCGACCAAGCACCACGACGGCGCGCCCCGGCGCGTTATGGTGCTTCGCAGCGATCCCCCACCGAAGGAGGCCGGCATGCAACTGGCGCTCAGCGACGAGGAAGCCGCGTTCCGCGATGAGATGCGCCGCTTTTTCACCACCGAGATCCCCGCCGACATCCGGGAACGCACCCGGCTGGGGTCGGGCCATCACCGCGACGACATCGCGACCAGCCACAAGATCCAGCACGAGCACGGCTTGGCGGTCCCCAACTGGCCGGTGCAGTGGGGCGGCAAGGACTGGACCGCCACCCAGCATCAGATCTGGCAGGATGAGATGCAACTGGCCGGTGTGCCCGAGCCGCTGACGTTCAACGCCCGCATGGTGGGGCCGGTGATCGCCGAGTTCGGTTCCGAGGAGACCAAACAGCGGTTCCTGCCGCCGACGGCGAGCCTCGACATCTGGTGGTGCCAGGGCTTCTCGGAGCCGGAGGCCGGTTCGGATCTGGCGTCACTGCGCACCACCGCGATCCGTGACGGCGACAGCTACGTGGTCAACGGACAGAAGACGTGGACGACGCTGGGCCAGTACGCCGACTGGATCTTCTGTCTGGTGCGCACCGATCCTCAGGCCCCCAAGAAGCAGGCCGGCATCTCATTTCTGTTGATGGACCTCGACACCCCCGGCATCACGATGCGCCCCATCAAGCTGATCGACGGCGGTGTGGAGGTCAACGAGGTGTTCTTCGAAGACGTGCGGGTTCCCGCCGATCAGCTCGTCGGTGAGGAGAACCAGGGCTGGACGTACGCGAAGTTCCTCCTCGGCAACGAACGCACCGGAATCGCCCAGATCGGCCGTACCAAGGTTCGCCTCGCCGAGGTCAAACAACGCGCCCGCTCAACCGGGCTGCTCGACGATCCGTTGTTCGCCGCGCGTCTGGCCGAGGCTGAAAACGATGTTCTGGCCTTGGAACTCACTCAGATGCGGGTGACGTCGGACTCCGCTGACGGCAAGCCCAACCCGGCGTCGTCGGTGCTGAAGCTGCGCGGAAGCCAGCTGCAGCAGACCGCCACCGAGCTGCTGGTCGAGGTCGCCGGCGCCGATGCGCTGCCGGTTGACGCCGGCGAGGAAATCGCGTCGCCGGCCTGGGCTCAGCGCAGCGCACCGCACTACCTCAACTACCGCAAGACCTCGATCTACGGCGGCAGCAACGAAGTGCAGCGCAGCATCATCGCGTCGACCATTCTGGGATTGTGAGGCAGCCATGGACTTTCAGCTCGACGACGAGCAGACCCTGCTGCGTGACACCACGCGCAACCTACTGACACGCGCATACGACACCGAGACCCGCAACCGGGTCGTCGACTCCGAGCCGGGCTACACCCCGGCGGTGTGGCAGCAGCTCGCCGAGACCGGGATCCTCGGGTTGGGGTTCGACGCCGACTCCGGCGGCCAGCTGGAGATCATGGTGGTGCTCACCGAGATCGGCCGCACCCTGGCCCCCGAACCGGTGTGGACGGGGGCACTGGGGCCCGGCGCGCTCATCGCCGAACACGGCACCCAGGATCAACGCGCCCTGCTCGACGAGGTCGCCGGCGGGTCGCGGCTGCTGGCGTTCGCCCACACCGAGCCCGGCATGCGGGCGCCGACCGCGACGGTGAGCACCACCGCCACCCGAGACGGTGACCAGTGGGTGCTGACCGGCTGCAAAAACCCGGTGCCGGCCGGGCACTGCGCACAGACCCTGGTGGTCAGCGCCGCCCTGCCCGACGGCGGGACAGGGCTGTTCCTGGTCGACGGCGAGGCGGTCGACCGGCACGCCTACCGGATGTTCGACGGGCTGCACGGCGCCCAGATCGATCTGGACGCCGCCGCCGCGCAGCCGCTCGGCGACGGGGCCACCGACGCCACCGCGACGATCACCGCGGCACTGGTGCGCTGGACCTCCGCGCTCTGCGCCGAAGCGGTCGGGGTGATGGAGGAGGCGCTGCGCGCGACCACCGAGTATCTGACCACGCGCAAACAGTTCGGGGTGACGCTCAACACGTTTCAGACCCTGACCCAACGTGCCGCGGACATGTACGTGTCGCTGGAGCTGGCCCGCAGCATGAATCTGTACGCGGCGATGTCGATCGCCGCGGGCACCGTCGACCCGGTGGTCGCGGCGCGAGCCAAACTGCAGATCGACCGGGCGGGTCGTCACATCGCCCAGGAGGCCATCCAGTTGCACGGCGGTATCGGGATGACCGCCGAATACCCGGTCGGGCACTACTCCGCACGGCTCACCGCGATCGAGCACAGCCTCGGGTCGGCCTCCGATCAGCTGCAGGTGTTGGCCGGCCAGGTCGGGGACTACGACGTCGCCGCACTGTAGGGCCCCGCAAAGGAGGGCCCCGCAAAGGGCGATCCTCACCGATCGACACCGACCCAGGAGACCGCGATGAGCACACCCCTGCGGGTGATCCAGTGGACGACCGGCAACATCGGCCGGCGTTCGTTGTACGCCATTCTCGAACGCCCCGACATGGAGTTGGTCGGGGTGTATGCGCACAGCGCCGAGAAGGTCGGCGTCGACGCCGCCGAACTGGCGGGCTGGCCGCGCCCGACCGGGGTCGCCGCCACCAACGACATCGCCGAGCTCGTGGCGTTGCGTCCCGACGCCTGCTGCTATAACCCGTTGTGGCCCAACATCGATGAGCTGGTTACGCTGTTGTCCGCGGGGATCAACGTGTGTGCCAGCGCAGCCTGGATCACCGGCGGCAAACAGTCGCCGGCCGACCTGGACCGTATCGGCGAGGCCTGCCGCGCCGGCGGGTCGACGATGTTCGGCAGTGGGGCCCACCCGGGCATGACGAACCTGATCGGGATGGCCCTGTCGGGGGCGTGTCAGCGGGTCGACGAGATCCGCATCACCGAGTCGGTGGACTGCTCCACCTACGAATCGGCCGACACCATGGCGGCGATGGGATTCGGTCGCGACCCCGACACCCCGGGGCTGGCCGAGAGTGTCCGCGTCGAAAGTGAGGTCTTCGCGGAGTCCGCGGCGATGATGGCCCACGCGATCGGCGCGCGTCTGGACACCATCACCTTCGACGTGCAGTTCACCGCGGCCACCGGCGACAGCGACCTGGGGTTCATGGCGATCCCGGCCGGCACGGTGGCAAGTGTCTACGGCTACCACCGCGGCTGGGTCGGGGACCGCAACGTCGTCAGTGTCGGCTTCAACTGGACCATGGGTGATCAGGTCACCCCACCCAAGCCGCTCGCCCACGGTCACGTCATCCAGGTCTTCGGGGTTCCCAATATGCGTACCGTGCTGCACTGTCTGCCGCCGAAGGACTGGGACGAACCGAGTTTCGAGGGCCTCGGCTCCATTTACACCGCGATGCCGGTCACCAATGCGGTGCCGGCGGTGGTGGCCGCCGCACCCGGGATCGTCACGCTGGCCGATCTGCCGCCGATCACCGGCCGCTTCGCCGGCTAGGCGGTCGCTTCGGCACCGTCATGCGGGCCCGTTCGGCCCACGTCGACGCAGACCCCGAGCGCACCGGCGCCGACGTGCAGCGCCAGCACCGGAGCCAGTTCGGCCACGATCGGAGCGTCACACAGCGCGAGCTGCTGAGTCAGTCGCTCGGCCACCTCGGCGGCCCCGTCGGGGTTGGCGACGTGATGAACCGCCACCGTCGCCGGGTGCTGCCCGACCGTGGCGACGATCTTGTCGACCATCGCGGTGACCGCACGCCCGGAGGTGCGGACCCGTTGGGCCAGAACCAGTTTTCCCTCGTCGATGTGCAGCAGCGGTTTGAGTGCCAGCGCGGTGCCCAGCCAGGCGCCGGCGCCGCTGATGCGTCCACTGCGGCGCAGACTGTCCAGGCGCTGCACCACCACGTAGGTGTGCACACGATCGACGGCGGCCACCGCGGCGTCGCGCACCGCGTCAACGTCCCCACCGGCGCCGGCGGCGCGGGCGGCGGCCAGTGCGACGAACCCGGTTCCCATCGCCGTCGAGCGGGAGTCGACGACCCGGATCCGCGGGTCGGTGTCGGCGGCTGCGACCTCCGCGGCCGCGAACATCCCCGACAGACCTGCCGATACGTGCACCGCGACCACCCCGTCGCCGCCGCTGGCGGCCAACGCTTCCCGGTAGCTGGCGCGCAACTCCTCGGGGCTGGCCGCGGCTGTGGTCAGCTCGCGGCGCTGCAGCAGATCCTCGGGCAGCTCATCGACGTCGTCACGCAGGTCGGCGCCGTCGATGAGGATGTGCAACGGAACCTGCCGTATGCCCCACCGCTGCCGCAGTTCCCGGGGAATTCGGGCCGCGGAGTCGGTGACCACCACAACGGTCACGAAGGGGACTCGCCGTCGACGGCGGCCCCGGTCACGCCGGCCTCGGCAAGCGCCTTGAGCATCAACTCGGCCACCGCCTGGTGGCCTTCGAAGTTCCAGTGGATGCCATCGGGGTTGCCGCGGCCGGCCATGATGTGCTCGGCCACCGCGGCCTTCAGGTCGACCAGCGGAATCTGGTGTGAACCGGCCCATTCGGTGATCGCCGCTACGGTGCCGTCGCGACCATGGTGGGCACGCCCGTAGGTGTCGGCGATGTGCACCGACGGCAGCGATGCCACGATCGGAAGCCCGGGGCGGTTGAAATCCAGTGCGCCACGGGTCTGTTCGAGATACTCCACCGTCAGCCGCGGGGGCAACGCGGATCGGGCGACGGGCGACAACCGCGGTTGCAGCCAGCCGTAGCCGTCCCGGGCCCAGCGGCGCAGCGTGGGAGGCCGCAGGTAACGGATGAACTCACGCAGCGCGGTCGGCAGCACCGACGGCAGCGAGTCCATCCCACTGGTCGCGAAGATCACCGCCCCGGCGCGCGGCAGCGCCGCCCAGGCCCGCGGGTCCTGGGTCGCCGCCCACCACACGTCGCGGCTGGTCCAACCGATCCGGCCGATCAGCTCGACATCCCAGCCCAGTTGGGCGGCCACCAGGTTCGGCCAGATGCGCGGATCGTCGGCGGGCAGCCCACCGCTGGGCCCGTAGTAGGACAGCGAGTCGGCGAAGATCAGCAGTGTCGGCCGCTGCGGCGCGTCAGAGGACATCGTTGGCCACCTGTGCCGAGGCGTTCCAGACATCGAGGCGCCAGCCGGCCGGCCGGTCGGCGCCGCCGTGACGGCTGAGCTGCACCCAGCTGGCGTTGGCGAGCCCGCCGAGTGCCGGCCAGTTGGCGACCGGGAGCCCCAGCAGCGCGGCGGTCAGCGCCGCGATCAGCCCGCCGTGGGCGACCAGTACCACCGGACGCTGCGCATCGTCGACACCCCAGTCGGGCTGTTCGGCGAGCAGTTCCTCGACCAGCGGCACGCTGCGGTCGGCGACGTCGATCCGTGACTCCCCGCCGTGCGGGGCCCAGGTGGCGTCGTCGCGCCACGCCAGCCGCGCACCCGGCGCGCTGGCGTCGACCTCGGTGTGGCTCAGCCCCTGCCAGTCGCCCAGGTGGGTTTCCCGCAGCCGGGCGTCGACACGCACCGGCTCATTGGCCTTGTCGCCGAGGGTCACCGCGGTGTCGTAGGCGCGCCGCAGGTCCGAGGAGACGATCAGCAGCGGCCGGCGTTTGGCGAGCACGTCGGCGGCGGCGACGGCCTGGGCGCGGCCCAGATCACTCAACTCGGTGTCGAGCTGGCCCTGCATCCGGCTGTCGGCGTTGAACTCGGTCTGCCCGTGGCGCAGCATCACCAGCCGACGAACCCTCACGGCGCGGCCTCCGGGGGCGGGCCGGTGTCGACGTGGGTGATGGGGCAGTCGCGCCACAACCGGTCCAGCGCATAGAAGTCCCGCTCGTCGCGGTGCTGGATGTGCACCACGACGTCGACGTAGTCCAGCAGGACCCAGCGTCCCTCCCGGGTGCCTTCGCGCCGGGCCGGTTTGGCGTCGGCGCGGCGCATCCTCTCCTCGACCTCGTCGACGATCGCGCCGACCTGGCGTTCGTTGGCGGCCGAGGCGAGCACGAAACAGTCGGTGATGGCCAGCTGGTCGGAGACGTCGATGATGACCACGTCGGTGGCGAGTTTGGCGGCGGCGGCCTCCGCGGCGATCCCGGCCAACGCCATGGCCTCGGTGGTGGCGGTCATCGGCGCACCCCCTCGGCGTGGCCGGCGTGATCGCTGTAGAGCCGGCGTTTGGCGACGTATTGGACCACGCCGTCGGGCACCAGATACCAGATCGGCCGGCCGTCGGCGGCGCGGCGACGGCAGTCGGTGGACGAGATCGCCAGCGCCGGAACCTCGATGAGGGTCAGCGCATCGGCGGGCAGCGTGGTCAACACGTCACCGAGGTGATCGCCGTTGAGGTCGTAGCCGGGGCGGCTGACCCCGACGAACCGGGCGACGGCAAACAGGTCCTCCCAGTCCTGCCACGACAGGATCGACGCCAACGCGTCGGCGCCGGTGATGAAGTACAGCTCGGCGTCGGGGTTGGCCGCGTGCAGGTCGCGCAGGGTGTCCTTGGTGTAGGTGGCGCCCCGGCGGTCGATGTCGACGCGGCTGACCGAGAAGCGCGGGTTGGCGGCGGTGGCGATCACCGTCATCAGGTAGCGGTCCTCGGCGGCGGTGACGTGCCGGCTCTTCTGCCACGGCTGCCCGGTCGGGACGAACAGCACCTCGTCGAGGGCGAACCGGTCGGCCACCTCACTGGCGGCGACCAGGTGACCGTTGTGGATGGGGTCGAAGGTGCCGCCCATCACCCCCAGCCGACGTCGCGTGTGCACGATTGGCCAGCTTACTGGAGTCACAACCGCCCGGATCCGCCGCTGCGGGCGCGGGGTCAGCGCCGAGCCAACCCGTCGTCGATCATCTGTTGGAAGTGCTCGACGACGGACTCCTGCACGGGACGGAACGCGACACCGAGCTCGGTTTCGGCCCGGGTGCCGTCCAGACACAGCGGCCAGCCGACGTTGCGGTCGACGTAGGCGCGGGTGAGCCCGGCGGCCGGGGCGGCCAGCCGCACGACGAACTTGGGCAGCTCCCACGCCGGGAAGCCCAGCCGGCGGCCGAAGCGGCGCCGCAGCATCGTGGCAAGGTCGAGCATGCTGACCACCGCGGAGTTGACCACATAGCGCCCGTGCGCCGCCGGGGTGAAGCCCGCGGCGATGTGGGCGCGGGCCACGTCGCGCACGTCGACCACACCCATCTGCAGGGCCGGTGCGCCGGCGGCCATCGACAGGTCCACGAAGTGGCGCATGGTGGTCATGCTGCCCGAGGCGCTGGCGGTCGTCAGCGCCGGACCCAACACCAGCGACGGGTGGATGGTGACCAGGTCCCAGCGGTCCTGGGCCTGCTGGATGGTGCGGGCCTCGCGTTCGGCGACGGTCTTGGAGTACGGGTAGGGCTGGTGGTCGAGGCTGCTGGTGGTGTTCCAGTCCGCCTCGGTGAAACAGTCCTTGCCTTCCATGTCGGCGTTGTCGCCGTAGATCGCGACGACGCTGCTGGTCAGCACCACGCGGGTCACCGAGTCGGTGTCGTTGACGCTGGTCAGCACGTTGCGGGTGCCCTCCAGCGCGGGGCGCACCAGTTGACGCTGCGGGTCGTCGACGTCGCCCAGCAGGAACGGGGAGGCGGTGTGGATGACCAGCTGGCAGCCGGCCATCGCGGCGGTGAAGCTGCCCGGCTCCAGCAGATCCGCGCGGTGCAGGCTCAGCTGCCCCGGGTGGGCGCGCTCCAGCGCGTGCAGGTGCTCCAGGCCGCGCGGCTTGTCCGGGTCGCGCACGGTGGCCCGCACCCGGCGGCCGTCCTCGAGCAGGTAGCGCACGATCCAGCTGGCGATGTAGCCGCTGGCGCCGGTGACCAGCACCGGGGCCTGCGGGTCGATGGTCGTCACGTCGGTGCCCCCTCGGCTGAAGGCGGCGGGTGTCGCCGCCCGTGTCGCGGATGTCGGCCGGCCCGGCCGGCCCGGCCAGCCCGGCAAGCTTACGTCAGCGGCTCAGACCGGCAGCAGGTGATCGATGACACCCGCCAACTGTTTTGCCGAGCGGCATTCGTGCATGGCGATCAGCTCCGCGTAGCGCGGCGCGACCGAGTCCCCACTACCCCACAGGTGGCGCGGCTCGGGGTTGAGCCAGTGGGCGTGGCGGCTGGCGCTGACCAGTTGCGCCAGCATGCCCAGGGCGGGGTCCCGGTAGTTGTTGCGGCCGTCGCCGAGCACCAGCAGCGCGCTGCGCGGCGACAGCACGTGCGGGAAGTTCTCGGCGAACGAGGTCAGCGCGTGCCCGTAGTCGGAGTGCCCGTCGATGGTGTACACCTCGGCTTCGCGGGTGACGCGCTGGATCGCGACCGCCAGGTCGGCGTCCGGCCCGAACAGGTGGGTCACCTCGTCGGTGGTGTCGATGAACGCGAACACCCGCACCCGGGAGAACTGTTGGCGCAGCGCATGCACCAGCAGCAGGGTGAAGTGGCTGAACCCGGCCACCGAGCCGGACACGTCGCACAGCACCACCAGTTCGGGGCGTGCCGGGCGCGGCTTGCGCAGCACCACGTCGATCGGCACCCCGCCGGTCGACATCGATTTGCGCAGCGTTTTGCGCAGGTCGATCGCCCCCGCTCGGGCGCGGCGGCGCCGGGCCGCCAGCCGGGTGGCCAGCGTGCGCACCAGCGGGGCCACCACGCGGCGCATCTGTTTGAGCTGATCACCGGAGGCACGCAGGAACTCGACGTTCTCGGCGAGCTGCGGGATGCCGTACATCTGCACGTGGTCACGGCCGAGCTGCTCGGCGGTGCGGCGTTTGGTCTCCTGCTCCACCAGGCTGCGCAGCCGGGTGATGCGCTCGGCGGCGACCGCTTTGGCGATCTGCTCCTGGGTGGGGGTCGGTTCGTCGCCGTAGGGGGCCAGCAGCCCGGCCAGCAGCCGGCCCTCGAGGTCGTCGAGCGCCATCGCCTTGAGCGCCTGATACGCCGAGTACGACGGGCCGCGGCTGGAGGTGTAGCGCCCGTAGGCCTGGACGATCTGGGCGATCATCGCGACCAGCCGCTCGTCGAGGTCCGCCAGATCCTCGTTGGCGGCCAGCAGATCGGCGAGCATCGCCCGCATCGCCTCGGCGTCGTCCGGGGGGACCACGGCACCGGCGGCGTCGGCGTCGGCGTCGGCGTCGGCGTCGGCGTCGGCGATGACGGTGCGCCCGCCGAGCGCGGCCGGGAACCACAGGTCGAACAGCGCGTCGTAGGTGTCGCGGTGGTCGGGGCGACGCAGCACCGCACACGCCAGCCCCTCCCGCAGCGCCTCGCGGTCACCGAGGCCGAGCACGGTGAGCACCCGACCGGCGTCGACGGTCTCCGACGGTCCCACCGCGATGCCGTGTTCGCGCAGCGCGCCGACGAAGCCCACCACATGCCCCGGGATGCCGTGCGGGGCCAGCGGTTGCGGGGGCCGGATGCGGCGGGAGGCCATCGTCGGCTCAGTTCAGGTGCAGTTCGCCGGCGGCGCGAACCTGGTCGGATTGGTGTTTGAGCACCACGCCGAGGGTCGCGGCGATCATCGCGTCGTCGATCGTGTCGAGGCCGAGGGCGAGCACCGTGCGCCCCCAGTCGATGGTCTCGGCGACCGACGGCAGCTTCTTGAGCTGCATCCCGCGCAGCACCCCGATGATGCGCACCAGTTCGGCGGCCAGGTGCTCGGGCAGCTCCGGGACCCGCGACAGCAGGATGCGCCGCTCCAGATCCGGGTCGGGGAAGTCGATGTGCAGAAACAGGCAGCGCCGTTTGAGCGCCTCGGACAGTTCGCGGGTGGCGTTGGAGGTCAACACCACGAACGGGGTCTGGGAGGCGGTGATGGTGCCCAGTTCGGGCACGGTGACCGCGAAGTCGGAGAGCACCTCCAGCAGCAGACCCTCGATCTCGATGTCGGCCTTGTCGGTCTCGTCGATGAGAAGCACCGTCGGGTCGGTGCGCCGGATCGCGGTCAACAACGGCCGCGACAGCAGGAACTCCTCGGAGAACACGTCGGATTTGGTGGCGTCCCAATCGCCGGACTCGGTCTGGATGCGCAGGATCTGTTTGGCGTGGTTCCACTCGTACAGCGCCCGGGCCTCGTCGACCCCCTCGTAGCACTGCAGCCGCACCAGCCCCGACCCGGTGGCCTGGGCCACCGACCGGGCCAGCTCGGTTTTGCCGACCCCGGCCGGCCCCTCCACCAGCAGCGGCTTGCCGAGGCGATCGGCGAGATAGACCGCGGTGGCGGTGGCGGTGTCGGGCAGGTACCCGG
Organism: Mycolicibacillus koreensis; assembly: GCF_002104795.1. Classification (GTDB taxonomy): domain Bacteria; phylum Actinomycetota; class Actinomycetes; order Mycobacteriales; family Mycobacteriaceae; genus Mycobacterium; species Mycobacterium koreense. Next base: position 19,517 of record NZ_NCXO01000021.1, on the reverse strand, counting down.
TGGCGGCCAGTCGGGCGGCGACGTCGTCGATGTCGGCGAACAGCGGCGCCTCGGGACGGGCGGGCAGGCTCACGATGGCAGGCTCCTCACGCGATCAGGCCGGGCGGGTGTGGCCGTCACCCCACACGATCCATTTGGTCGACGTCAGCTCCGGCAGCCCCATCGGGCCGCGGGCGTGCAGTTTCTGGGTGGAGATCCCGATCTCGGCGCCGAACCCGAACTGTTCCCCGTCGGTGAACGCGGTGGAGGCGTTGACCATCACCGCGGCGGCGTCGACCTGGTCGGTGAATCGGCGCGCCGCCGCCATGTCGGCGGTGACGATCGCCTCGGTGTGCCCGGTGCCGTATTCGTTGACGTGGGCGATCGCCGCGTCGATGCCGTCGACGACCTTCAGCGCGATGTCCATCGACAAGAACTCCGCCCGGAGCTGCTCGTCGTCGACCGCGCCGTCCGAGCCGTGGACACGCACCCCGGCGGCGGTGAGCGCGTCGACCAGCCGCGGCACCGCACGCTCGGCGATCGCCGCGTCGACCAGCAGCGATTCGGCGGCGTTGCAGACGCTGGGCCGGCGGGTCTTGGAGTTCATCACGACCTGTTCGGCCAAGTCCAGATCGGCGGCCTGGTGGATGTAGACGTGACAGTTGCCCACCCCGGTCTCGATGGTCGGCACCTGCGCGTCACGCACCACCGCCTCGATCAGCCCCGCCCCGCCGCGCGGGATGACCACGTCGACCAGGCCGCGGGCCTGGATCAGGTGGGTGACGCTGATTCGATCGGTGCTGTCGAGAAGCTGCACCGCATCGGCGGGCAGGTCCTCGCCGATCAGCGCCTCCCGCAGCACGTCGACGAGCGCCTGATTGGATTGCGCGGCCGAGGAGCTGCCGCGCAGCAGCGCGGCGTTGCCGGATTTCAGGGTCAGCCCGAACGCGTCGACGGTGACGTTGGGCCGGCCCTCGTAGACCATGCCGACCACCCCGAGCGGCACCCGCTGCTGGCGCAGCATCAGCCCGTTGGGCAGGGTGTAGCCGCGCAGCACCTCGCCGACCGGGTCGGGCAGCCCGGCCACCTGACGCAGCCCCGCGGCGATACCGTCGATGCGCTGCGGGGTCAGCGCCAGCCGGTCGATGATCGCCTCGGGGGTGCCGGCGGCGCGGGCGGCGTCGACGTCCTCGGCGTTGGCCGCCAGGATCTTCTCGGCGTGGTCTTCGATGGCCGCGGCCGCCGCCCGCAACGCCTGGTCTTTGACCGCGGTGGGCAGCGACGCCAGCACCCGGGCGGCCACCCGGGCCCGACGGGCCGCGTCATGGACTTGCTGACGCAGGTCGGGTTGCTGCGGCGAGGTCGATGCACTGCTCGGCACGGCGTCCACACTCATCGGTCCAGGATATCCGGCGTCGCCGGGCCCCGGTCCCGCACCTGACCGTGCGGCCCGGCTGCTGCCGTAAGCTACCGCGCAGAGAACTCGGCTTGACGACGTGAGGCGGATGCGATGGGCGGCCCCCCTGCTGCCGCAACGCCACAGCAGTCCCTGCCGGCCCACGACATGGGTCGGCTGCTGCTGAGCTGCCCGGACCGGGCCGGCATCGTCTCGGCGGTCAGCACGTTTCTGACCCGCGCCGGGGCGAACATCGTCTCCCTCGACCAGCATTCGACCCAGCCGGTCGGCGGGACGCTGCTGCAGCGCACCCTGTTCTACCTGCCGGGGCTGGCCGCCGCGCGCGACGCGCTGGCCGCGGAGTTCGGTGCGACCGTCGCCGCCGAGTTCGCCATCGACTACCGACTCACCGAGGCCGCCCACCGCAAACGGGTGGCGATCATGGCGTCGAAAACCGACCACTGTCTGCTGGATTTGCTGTGGCGCAACCAGCGCGGCGAGCTGGACATGTCGGTGGTGCTGGTGATCTCCAACCATCCCGACCTCGCCGACCGGGTCCGCCCGTTCGGCATCCCGTTCGTGCACATCCCGGCCTCGGCGGCCAACCGGGCCGAGGCCGAGCAGCGTCAACTGGAGTTGCTCACCGGCAACGTCGATCTGGTGGTGCTGGCGCGCTACATGCAGATCCTCACCCCGGATTTTCTGCGCCGGCTGGGCTGCCCGCTGATCAACGTGCACCACTCGTTTCTGCCGGCGTTCATCGGCGCCAACCCCTACCAGCAGGCCCAGCAGCGCGGGGTGAAGCTCATCGGCGCGACCGCGCACTACGTCACCGAGGACCTCGACGAGGGGCCGATCATCGAACAGGACGTGGTGCGGGTCTCCCACACCCACACCCTGCCCGACCTGGTGCGCGTCGGCGCCGACGTGGAGCGCGCCGTGTTGTCGCGGGCGGTGCAGTGGCACTGCGAGGACCGCATCGTGGCGCACGGCAACCAGACGATCGTGTTCTAACCTTCGGTGATGGGCGCCGACCGGGTCTGTGTGGTGGGCAGCGTCAACCTGGACACCGTGCTGTCGGTGCGCCGGTTGCCCGCGCCCGGTGAGACGGTGATGGCCACCGCCGCCGGTCAGAACCCCGGCGGCAAGGGCGGCAACCAGGCCGTGGCCGCGGCCCGCGCCGGCGCCGGGGTGCGTTTCGTCGGTGCCGTCGGCGACGACGCCGCCGGCCGGTTGCTGCGAGCCCATCTGGGCGAGCACGACGTCGACGTCACCGCCCTGGCCACCGTGTCCGGGCCCAGCGGCACCGCTGTGGTCCTGGTGGAGGACTCCGGGGAGAACACGATCGTCGTGGCACCGGGCGCCAACGACCAGGTGGTTCCGTCGGCGGAGCTGCGCACCGCGCTGGGCGACTGCTCGGTGCTGTTGCTGCAGTTGGAGATTCCGGTGGCCACCGCGATCACCGCCGCCGAATGGGCCCGTGCCGCCGGGGCCGTGGTGATCCTCAACGCCTCCCCGCTGCCGCGCAGCGACGGCGACAGCGACGCGGTGGCCGAGTTGGCCGGCCGTGTCGACGTGGTGGTGGTCAACGAACCCGAGTCGCGGCACTGGCATCACCCGGTGGCCCATCGGGTCGTCACCGCCGGCGCGGCCGGGGCGCGCTACCGCGGCGCGGCGACGGGCCTTTCGGTGCCGGCTCCGAGGCTCACCCCGGTCGACACCGCCGGGGCCGGCGACGTGTTCGCCGGGGTGCTGGCCGCCTGGTGGACCGGCGGAGCAGAACCGGCGCTGCGCCGCGCCGTCGCGGCCGCGGCGCTGGCCACCCTGGTTCCCGGGGCGGGTGGGTGTGCGCCGTCGGCGGCGGCGGTCGATCGGGTGCTCGCCGGCGAGGACCCGGCGACGGTGGCCGCCGATCACCGCTGACCCCGGCCGCTGACCTGGTGGCCTCAGCCCCCGGGGACCTCCCGGTCGATCTCGGCAAGCCAGATCTGCGCCGACAAGTCCGACGGTGCGCGCCAGTCGCCGCGCGGGGACAGCGATCCCCCGGCGGACACCTTGGGGCCGTTGGGCAGCGCCGAGCGTTTGAACTGGCTGAACGCGTAGAACCGGCGCACGAACACCGTCAGCCAGTGCCGGATCTCGGCCAGTGTGTAGGCGTTGCGGTCGGCGTCGGGATAGCCGGGCGGCCAGCGTCCGGCCCCGGCGTCGCGCCACGCGTGCCAGGCCAAAAAGGCGATCTTGGCGGGCCCGAATCCGTGGCGCAACGCGTAGAACAGCGAGAAATCCTGCAGCGCGTACGGCCCGACGGTGTCTTCGCTGCGTTGCAAAGCCTGCTCATCGGTGGACGGCACCAACTCCGGGCTGATCTCGGTGTCCAGCACCGAAGCCAGCACCCGGCAGACGTCGGCGGGGAATTGCGCCGAGGAGATCACCCACCGGATCAGGTGTTGGATCAGGGTTTTCGGCACACCGCCGTTGACGTTGTAGTGCGACATGTGGTCGCCGACCCCGTAGGTGGCCCAGCCCAACGCCAACTCGGAGAGATCCCCGGTGCCCAGCACGATCCCGCCGCGCTGGTTGGCGATACGGAACAGGTAGTCGGTGCGCAGACCGGCCTGGACGTTCTCGAACGTGACGTCGTAGACCTCCTGCCCGCGGGCGAACGGGTGCCCCATCTCGGTGAGCATCAGCCGGGCGGTGGCGCGGATGTCGATCTCTTCGAACGTGACCCCCAGTGCCTCACTGAGCGCACGCGCATTGTCCTTGGTCTGCGTCGACGTCGCGAAACCCGGCATCGTGAACGCCAGGATGTCGCTGCGGGGCCGGTTCTCCCGGTCCATCGCCCGCGCAGCGACGATCAGTGCATGCGTCGAGTCCAGGCCGCCGGAGACCCCGAGGACGATCTTCGGGTGGTTGAGTGCGCGCAGTCGCTGCTCCAGGCCGGCCACCTGGATGTTGTAGGCCTCATAGCAGTCCTGTTGCAGCCGTGCCGGATCGGCGGGAACGAACGGGAAACGCTCGACGACACGGCGCAGACCCAGATCGCCGTCGGGGGGACGCAACCGAAAATCGATGCGCCGGAACGGTTCGGGGCTTCGATGGATCCGGTTGTCATCGAAGGTGTTGACCCGCAGCCGTTCCGCCCGTAGCAGCGCCACATCGATGTCGGCGACGCTGCAGCGGGCCCGGTCGGGGAACCGTTCGCTTTCGGCGAGCACGGCACCGTTCTCGAAGATCCCGGTCTGGCCGTCCCACGCCAAGTCGGTGCTGGACTCCCCCGCCCCGGCTGCGGCGTAGAGATAGGCGGCCACACATCGCGCCGACGCGGAGCGGGCCAGCAGACGGCGTTCGTCGGCGCGCCCGATGGTGACCGGGCTCGACGACAGGTTCGCCAGCACGGTGGCCCCGGCCAGAGCGGCCGGCGCGCTCGGCGGCACCGGGACGAACATGTCCTCACAGATCTCGACGTGCGTCACGAACCCGGGCACATCGACCGCCGCGAACAGCAGATCCGCGCCGAACGGCACGTCACGCTCGCCGAGGCGGATCGTGCCGTGCTCGCCGGCGCCGGCGGCGAACTGGCGGGGCTCGTAGAACTCCCGATAGCCGGGCAGATACGACTTGGGGACCACGCCGAGCACCACCCCGCGATGGATGACCACCGCGGTGTTGTACACCCGGTTGCGGTGCACCAATGGGGCGCCGACGATGAGCACCGGCAGCAGGTCCGCCGACCCGGCGAGCACCGTCTCCAGCGCCGCGGTGACCGCGGTCAACAACGTGTCCTGCACGGTGATGTCGTCGAGGGAATAGCCCGACAGGGTCAGCTCCGGGAACACGGCCAACGCCACCCCGTCGTCGTGGCAGTCCCGGGCCACCTCGAGCACGGCCGCCGCGTTGGCGGCCGGGTCGCCCAACGCGGTGACGGTCGTCGCTGCGGCCACACGGACGAAACCGTGCCGGTAGGCGTTGTAGAAGCTCGCGTTCTGGAAGCTCATCGTGTCGGTATTCTCCCCCCGGCGGTGTGGTCGCGGAGCCATTGGGTATCAGACAACCATGTGCGACACCGCTGTGCTGGTCATCGACATGGTCAACGCCTACCGCCATCCCGACGCCGACCTGCTGATACCGCATGTGGCGCAGATCCTGGGTCCGTTGACCGACCTGGTGGGGCGGGCGCGGCGGCGCGACGACGTCCAGGTGATCTACGTCAACGACAACTACGGGAATTTCACCGCCGGTTTCGCCGATCTCGTCGACGCGGCACTGGATGGGCGACGCCCGGATCTGGTCGAACCGATCGTGCCCGAAGAGCACGACGCGGTGATCACCAAGGTGCGCCACAGCGCGTTCTACTCCACCCCGTTGGCGTATCTGCTCGACCGGGGTGCGACGTCGCGGGTCATCGTGACCGGTCAGGTCACCGAGCAGTGCATCCTCTACAGCGCGCTGGACGCCTATGTGCGCCATCTCGACGTGGTGGTACCCACCGACGCCGTCGCCCACATCGATGCCGGGTTGGCGCGCGCGGCGCTGGAGATGATGCGCCGCAACATGGCAGCGTCGCTGACGAGCGCGGCGCACTGCCTCGACGAGCGCCTACCCTCGACACGGTGAGCACCGCAGCGCAGTCCCCGGAGTTGGTTTCACTGCTCGCCGGCCGGCGCATCGCCGTGCTCACCGGCGCCGGGATCTCCACCGACTCCGGCATCCCGGACTATCGCGGGCCGGACTCACCGCCGGCCAACCCGATGACGATCGGTCAGTTCACCGCCGACGCGGTGTTTCGGCAACGCTACTGGGCCCGCAATCACGTCGGGTGGCGGCACATGGCCGACACCGCACCCAACGCCGGGCATCGCGCGCTGGCGGCCCTGGAGCGCGCCGGGGTGGTCAGCGGGGTGATCACCCAGAATGTGGACCTGTTGCACACCAAGGCCGGAAGCCGGGCGGTGATCAACCTGCACGGCAGCTACGCGCAGGTGGTGTGCCTGGGATGCGGATACACGCTGAGCCGTGCCACCCTCGCCGAGCGCCTCGAGAACCTCAACCCGGGGTTCCTCGAGTCCGCCGAGCAGGTCGGCGGGATCGCGGTGGCCCCCGACGCCGACGCCGTCGTCGCCGACACGGCCACGTTCCGCTTTCTGGACTGCCCACGCTGCGACGGGATCCTGAAACCCGACATCGTCTATTTCGGTGAGAATGTCCCCAAAGACCGCGTCCGGCAAGCGTATTGCCTCATCGACGAGGCCGAGGCGCTGTTGGTCGCCGGATCGAGTCTCACGGTGTTCTCCGGATACCGGTTCGTCCGCCACGCCGCCGCCCGCGGCATCCCGGTCGCGATCGTCAACCGCGGCCCCACCCGCGGCGATGCACTGGCGACGGTGAAGGTCGACGGGGGCTGCTCGCCGCTGTTGACACTGCTCGCCGGTGAAATGACCGCCGCCGACGCACCGTCGACGCTGTCGGCGACCGGCCGACCGCGGTGACTCAGTCGCGTTGGCGCCGCCATCCGACGTAGCTCAGATACAGCCCACAGGCCGCGAGCAGACCGAAACCGGCACGCACCGCACCCACACTGGCGGACTGCGCCGCCTCGGTGATCAGTCCCGGCGCCACCAGCAGTCCCAGACCCCGCAGCAGCAGAAACCATCCGAACAGCGAGATCAGCACGGCGGCGAGACCGTGCCAGTACTGGTGGAACGCCACGATCCCCAGGCCGAGGCCGAACAGCAGAGCCCCCAGCACCCACGGCCACATGGGGTCGGCGGCGAAACTGTCGAGCTGGTCGGCCAGATCCGGGGCCCGGACCGCGACGACCGCTGCCACCACGGCGAGGAACGGGCCGATCACCCGCGCGAACGCCCGCGTGCGCCGGGCGGCCTCGTGGTCAGCGGCGGTGGGCATCGGGGGGTCCCTTCGGCTCCGTGGCGGGTCGAGTCGAGCGTATCGGCTCGCCCGCCCGGTGTCGTGGCACGATGCTGCAGTGCCCCGGCAACGACTGACCCCCGATCAGCGCAATGCGTTCGTCGCGGCGTTTCTGGGCTGGACGATGGATGCGTTCGACTACTTCATCGTGGTGTTCGTCTACGCCGACATCGCCGCGAGCTTCGGGCACTCCAAGACCACGGTGGCGTTTCTGACCACCGCCACCCTGGTGATGCGCCCCGTCGGGGCGCTGCTGTTCGGGCTGTGGGCCGACCGGGTGGGCCGGCGGCTGCCGCTGATGGTCAACGTGGTGTTCTACTCGGTCGCGGGGTTTCTGTGCGCGTTCGCACCGAATTTCACGGTGCTGGTGATCCTTCGGATGCTCTTCGGTATCGGCATGGGCGGCGAGTGGGGCCTGGGCGCCGCCCTGGCGATGGAGAAGGTGCCCACCGAACGCCGCGGTTTCTTCTCCGGGCTGCTGCAGCAGGGCTATCTGGTCGGCTACCTGCTGGCCACCCTGGCGGCGTTACTGATGCTGGACTGGCTGGAGTTGACCTGGCGCTGGCTGTTCGCGTTGAGCATCGCCCCGGCCGCGATCAGTCTGATCATCAGGTATCGGGTCAAGGAGTCCGAGGCGTGGGAGGCCACCCACGACCGGATGGAGTTGACCCACACCCGGATCCGGGACGTGCTGGCCAACGCAGCGGCGATCCGCCGGTTCGGTTACCTGGTGGTGCTGATGACGGCGTTCACCTGGATGAGCCACGGCACCCAGGACGTGTACCCGACCTTCTTGCAGGCCACCGAGCACGGCGGAGCGGCGCTGTCGAGCACCACCGCGAAGTGGATCGTGGTGATCTACAGCATCGGCGGGATGATCGGCGGGGTGCTTTTCGGCGCGCTGTCCGGACGGTACGGGCGCCGGAACACGATCATCTATTGCGCCGCACTGGGCCTGCCGATTGTGCCGTTGTTCGCGTTCTCCCCGAACGCGGCGCTGCTGTGCCTGGGCGCGTTTTTGATCCAGGTCTTCGTGGTCGGCGCCTGGGGGGTGATCCCCGCGCACCTCAACGAGATGTCGCCGGACGCGATCCGCGGCCTCTACCCGGGCGTGACCTATCAGCTCGGCAATTTGTTCGCGTCGTTGAACCTGCCCATCCAGGAGCATCTGGCCGCCTCCCGCGGCTATCCGTTCGCGCTGACCGTCACGATCGTGCCGGTGCTGCTGATCGTGGTGCTGCTGGCCGCGGTCGGCAAGGACGCCACCGGGCGGGAGTTCGGCGCCGCACCGGCGGCCGACGCCGCACCACCGACCTGACCGCCGTCAGAACGTGCAGGCCATGGTGCGGATGCCGTGGATGAAGTTGCCCGCCAGATACGCGGGCTCACCGGCGGCGATGTCGGGCAGCTGGTGCAGCAGCTCGCCGAAGATGGCGCGCAGCTGAGCCCGCGCCACGTGCGTGCCCAAACAGTAGTGGGCTCCCCCGCCGCCGAATCCGACATGCGGGTTGGGGTCGCGGCTCAGATCGAACCGTTCGGGCTGATCGAACACCGTCGCGTCGCGGTTGCCGGAGGAGTAGAACATCGCCACCTTCTCTCCGGCTGAAATCTGCTGTCCGCCGAGCTGATAGTCGACCGCGGCGGTTCGCCGGAACGTCATCACCGGAGTCGCCCAGCGAATGAACTCTTCGACGGCGGTGCCGATCCGGTTGTCGAAATCGTCCATCAGCCAGGCGCGTTGCTCCGGAAAATCGGTGAGCGCCTTGAGCGCGTGGCTGGTGGTCTGGCGGGTGGTGTCGTTGCCGGCCACACACAACAACACGAAGTAGGCGGCGACGTCGGCGTCGGTGAGGCGATCACCGTCGACTTCGGCGTTGACCAGGCCGCTGACCAGGTCGTCGGTGGGGTGCTCGCGGCGCTCGGCGGCCAGCCGGCCGGCCACCTGGTGCAGGTAGACGATGTTCTCCATCATCACCTCCAGCGGGTTGCGCCCGTCGAGGAAGATGGGGTCGTTGGTGGAGACCAACGCATCCGCGGCGCGGGCCACCTGCTCGCGGTCGGACTCGGGGATGCCCACCATCGCCGACAGTGTGCGCAGCGGCAACTCCTTGGCGCAGTGTTCGACGAAATCGGCGCCGCTGCCGGCGGCGCGCAGTTCGGCGACGATGTCTTTGGCGCTGTCGTGGATGGCGCTCTCGATGCGGCGGACCTGCCGCGGGGTGAACGCCGCGGTGGCCAGTTTGCGCAGCATGGTGTGTCGGGGCGGATCCATCGCCAGAAACGACTGGGTGGTCTCCAGCGTCTCCTCCGGGAAGTTCTCGAACATCACCCCCTTACCGGACAGGAACACCTCGTTGGTGCGGCTCACCTCGACGATGTCGGCGTGGCGGGTGATCGCCCAGAATCCGGGGTCGCCCGGATCCTCCAACATCGACCCGTCGACCGGCCGATGCCAGCTGACCGGACGCTCGGCGCGCAGTACCGCGAAGGACCGTTCCCGGTCGGCGGCGGTCATCGACCAGAACGCCTGCGAGGACAGGTCGATCGGATCGTAGTCGCGCTCGGCGGCGGGTGCGGCGGCCATACAAACCTCCAGGCATCGTGACGGGGACCACACCGACGCTATGACTAGACACAGTGTCTAGTCAAGATGTCGCATCCGGCGTTAGGCTCAATCCATGACCTCGGTGACCCGTAAACCGCAGGCGGGCCGGCAGGCCCGCCGCGGCCGCATCGAGCAGCGCATGCTTGCCGCCACCGAGCGGCTGATGAGCCGCGGCGCCAGTTTCACCGAGCTCAGCGTGGAACGGCTGTCGGCCGAGGCCGGGATCTCGCGGGCCAGTTTCTACATCTACTTCACGGACAAGGGTGAGCTGCTGCGCCGTCTGGCCACCCACGTCCTGGGGGATCTGACCGAGGCGGCGCAGAGTTGGTGGCGGGTGGCGTGGCGCAACGACCCCGCCGACATCCACCGCGGCATGACCGGCATCGTCGCCGGTTACCGGCGCCACCAACGGCTGTTGATCGCACTCAGCGAGATGTCCGGCTACGACCCGCAGGTCGCCGCGACGTATCGGGGGCTGCTGACCGGGATCGCCGGGGAGTTGACCTCGGTGATCGTCGCCGGACAGGACGACGGATCCATCGACGCCGCACTGCCGGCGGAGGTGACCGCCGGCGCGCTGACCTGGATGGTGGAGCGCACCTGCCAGCAGGAGCTGCCCAACCGCCCGCCGGAGTACGACGCCGCGCTGGCCCAGGCGCTGACCACGATCGTCCGTGGGGCGCTCTACGCGCCGGTCCCGTCCCTAGAGCGCGACCAGGTCGTCGGCGTGCACGGCCGGCCGCCGCAGCTCGGCGGGTAGCTCGGAGGTGGAGCGCCCGGCCATCTCGGCCAGCTCGGCGGCGTCGTAGCCGACGACGCCGCGCGCCACCACCGCACCGTCGGGCCCGCACAGTTCGACGACGTCGCCGCCGCTGAACGCACCGGTCACCGCGGTGATCCCGGCCGCCAGCAGCGATCCACGCCGCTCGGTCACCGCGGTCACCGCCCCGGCGTCGAGCCGCAGCGCCCCGGCGGTGTCGGCGGCGTAGCGCACCCAGAATTTGCGTGCCGACATCCGGTTGCCCCGCGCGGTGAACACGGTGCCCACCGACGCGTCGGTCAGCGCGGTGGCGGCGTGGGCCGCCCCGGCCAGCAGCACCGGCACCCCGGCGTCGGCGGCCAGCAGCGCGGAGGACAGTTTCGAGGCCATGCCGCCGGTGCCCAGCGAGCTGCCCTCCCCGGCGACCACCCCGGCCAGATCCGCCGGGCCGCTCACCTCGGCGATGAACCGGGCGTCGGATCGCCGGGGGTCGGCGTCGTAGAGGCCGTCGACGTCGGAGAGCAGCACCAGCGCGTCGGCACCGACGAGATGGGCCACCAGCGCCGAGAGCCGGTCGTTGTCACCGAAGCGGATCTCGGTGGTGGCCACCGTGTCGTTCTCGTTGACGATGGCGACCGCGTGCAGCGCGCGCAACCGGTCGAGGGTGCGCTGGGCGTTGGTGTGCGAGGTGCGCCGGGCGATGTCGTGGGCGGTGAGCAGCACCTGTCCGACGGTGCGTCCGTAGCGGGCGAACGCGGCGTTCCACGCGTTGACCAGCGCCACCTGCCCGACGCTGGCGGCGGCCTGCTTGGTGGCCAGATCGCCGGGGCGGCGGGTCAGCCCGAGCGGCTCGAGTCCGGCGGCGATCGCCCCGGAGGACACGATCACCACGTCGGATCCGGCGGCCATCCGGGCCTCGATCGCGTCGACGAGCGCGGCCAGCCGACCGGCGTCGAACATCCCGTTGGTTCCGGTCAACGCCGTGGTGCCGATCTTGACCACCACGCTGCGGGCGTCGCGGATGAGCGCGCGGGCCTCGCTCACCGGCCCGGCTCCCGGCGAGCCCGCCGCGCCGCCTTGCGTTCGGCGGCGCCCACCCGGTCGGTGGATTCCAGCCGCGGGTCGCTGCCGCGCCCACCCAGCGGCACGTCGACCCCGGCGGCGGTGGTCGGCTCCCAGTCGAAGGTCATCTCCCCGATCGTCACCTCCGCGCCCGGCTGGGCGCCCAGGCGCACCAGTTCGTCCTCCACCCCGAGGCGGGCCAGCCGGTCGGCGAGGTAGCCGACGGCTTCGTCGTTGTCGAAGTCGGTCTGGCGGATCCAGCGCTCCGGGCGCGCGCCGCGCACCGCGAACCGGCCCGGCCCGGCGGCGGTGACGGTGAACCCGGAGTCGTCGACCGGCACCGGACGGATGACCGGGCGCCGCGGCACCACCGGCGGTTGCGCCGCCCGATAGGCGCTGATCATCTCGGCCAGCGCGAACGTCAACGGGCGCAGCCCCTCATGGGTCGCGGTCGACACCGAAAACACCGGCCAGCCACGCGCGGCGACGTCGTCGTGGACGAACTCGGCCAACTCGCGGGCCTCGGGAACGTCGATCTTGTTCAGGATGACCGCGCGGGGCCGCTCGGCCAGATCCCCCAGCGTCGAATCCCCCTGCAGCGTGGGGGTGTAGGCGGCCAGTTCGGCCTCCAGTGCGTCGATGTCGGAGACCGGATCACGGCCCGGTTCCAGGGTGGCGCAGTCGACCACGTGCACCAGCACCGCGCAGCGTTCGATGTGCCGCAGAAAGTCCAGGCCGAGTCCGCGTCCGCTCGCCGCGCCGGGGATCAGCCCCGGCACGTCGGCGACGGTGAACGTCTGCCCACCGGCGGAGACGACACCGAGGTTGGGCGCCAGGGTGGTGAACGGGTAGTCGGCGATCTTGGGTTTGGCCGCCGAGATGGCCGCCACCAGCGACGATTTCCCCGCCGAGGGGAACCCGATCAGGCCCACATCGGCGACGGTTTTCAGCTCCAGGGTCAGGTCGCGGGTCTGGCCCTGCTCGCCGAGCAGGGCGAACCCGGGCGCCTTGCGGGCGCGGGAGGCCAACGCGGCGTTGCCCAGCCCGCCGCGCCCGCCGGCGGCCGCTTCGAAGCGGGTGCCGGCGCCGACCAGGTCGGCCAGCAGGGTGCCGTGCTCGTCGAGCACGACGGTGCCGTCGGGCACCGCGACCTCCAGGTCGGCACCGGCAGCACCGTCCCGGTTGCCGCCCATGCCCTGTTTGCCCGACGCGGCGACCACGTGCGGCCGGAAATGGAAGTCCAGCAGGGTGTGCACCTGCGGGTCGACGACCAGCACGATGCTGCCGCCGCGGCCCCCGTTGCCGCCGTCGGGCCCGCCGAGCGGTTTGAATTTCTCCCGGTGCACCGAGGCGCATCCGTTGCCGCCGGAACCGGCCCGCGCATGGATGACCACACGGTCAACGAAGCGGGGCATCGGACACTACCTCTCGTGCGTCGAGTGTGTCCGCACGGCGACGGTCAGCGCCGAGGGTCGCCGTGGGTGCACGCTCGCGGCGCTCCCGACGTCAGTCGGCGGTACCGGCCGGAACGATGTTGACGGTTTTGCGGCCGCGCTTGACGCCGAACTCCACCGCACCGGCGGAGGTGGCGAACAGCGTGTCGTCGCCGCCGCGCCCGACGTTGACGCCGGGGTGGAATTTGGTGCCGCGCTGGCGGACGAGGATCTCGCCGGCCTTGACCACCTGGCCGCCGAAGCGTTTCACCCCGAGGCGCTGGGCATTGGAGTCCCGCCCGTTCCGTGAGCTGGACGCACCCTTCTTGTGTGCCATGTCGTTGACTCCTGCTACTTGATTCCGGTGACCTTGAGCACGGTCAGCTGCTGACGGTGGCCCTGCCGCTTGTGGTAGCCGGTCTTGTTCTTGAACTTGTGGATGCGCACCTTGGGGCCCTTCTTGTGCTCGAGGACCTCACCGGTGACCGCGACCTTCTCCAGCGCCTTCGCGTCGGTGGTGACGGTGGCGCCGTCGACGACGAGCGCGACCGGCAGCGAGACCGACTTGCCGGCCTCGGCGTCGAGCTTCTCGACCTTGACCACGTCCCCGACGGCGACCTTGTACTGCTTGCCGCCGGTCTTGACGATTGCGTACGTCGCCATCGTGTGTGTTCCTCTGCTTCGCTCATCGGTGCGCGCGCAACCCGGGGGTGCGCGGGCGGGGTCTGGGATGTGCCGGCCACGGTGCCCCTCGTCGGACGGGCCTGGCGACAACTGCTCAAGGGTACGTGACCAGCGCGGACGGGGTCAAACCGGTAGGGGGTCACCCGTCGTGCGCCGGGGGGCCGGCGGGACGGGCCGCGGCGCGACGCCGCCGGGGCCGCGCCGGCGGGAAATCGTCCTCGTCCTGCTCGTCGTAATCCTCGGCGTCGTCGGCGTCGTCGGAGTCCTCGGAGTCGTCGGAGTCGTCCTCGGTGTCGTCGTCGGTGTCGTCCTCGAGGTCGTCGAAGTCGCTGGAGTAGTCCTCGTCGAACTCCTCCTCGTCCTCGTCGGTCTCGTCGTCGGCATCGTCGTCGGCATCCTCGTAGTCGTCGTCGGGATCCTCGTCGGTGTATTCCTCGGGGAACGCCGCGGGCGGGGTGCGGTCGGCGGCGGTGTCGCCGGCCTGCGCGGCGGCCTCGTCGACGTCGCCGACCGCGGCGTCGGCCTCCCGCCGGGCGCGGGCGGCGGTCGCGGATTCACCCTGCTGCTCGGTGGTGTCCTCGTCGGTCTCGTCCGCCTGGCTGGCGGCGGCCATCGCCTTGAACATCGGGTGGTCCCCGGCGGTGTGCGCCGGGACCTTGGCCACCACCGGCTCGTCGGAGCGGCCCTTGCGGGACCGCCGGTTGCGCCGCCCGCCGGAACCCGATCCGCGTCCCCCGGAGGAGGGGGCGGAGTCCACCGGGTCGGCGTGCACGGTGATGCCGCGGCCGGCGCAGTGCGGACACGAGGTGGAGAACGCTTCGATGAGCCCGGTGCCGAGCCGTTTGCGGGTCAGTTGCACCAGGCCCAGCGAGGTCACCTCGGAGACCTGGTGGCGGGTGCGGTCCCGGGCCAACGCCTCGGTGAGCCGCCGCAGCACCAGGTCGCGGTTGGACTCCAGCACCATGTCGATGAAGTCGATGACCACGATCCCGCCGATGTCGCGCAGCCGCAGCTGGCGCACGATCTCCTCGGCCGCCTCGAGGTTGTTTTTGGTGACGGTCTCCTCGAGGTTGCCGCCGGCGCCGGTGAATTTGCCGGTGTTGACGTCGACGACGGTCATCGCCTCGGTGCGGTCGATCACCAGGGTGCCCCCCGACGGCAGCCACACCTTGCGGTCCATCGCCTTGGTGAGCTGTTCGTCGATGCGGTGCACCGCGAACACGTCCGGGCCGGGCTGGCCCTCGGGTCCGGTCGGCGGGGCGTAGCGGGTGACCTTGTCGATGAGTTCCGGCGCGACGGCGTTGACATAGTCGGTGATCGTGGTCCAGGCATCGTCGCCGGAGACAATCAGCTCGGAGAAGTCCTCGTTGAACAGGTCGCGGATGACCTTGACCAGCACGTCGGGTTCCTCATAGAGGCTGACCGCCGCCCCGGCGGCCTTCTTTTTGGTCTGCGCCGCGGTCGCGTCGATCTGACTCCAGCGCTCCTGCAGACGGGTGACGTCGGCGCGGATGTCGTCTTCTTTGATGCCCTCCGACGCGGTGCGGATGATCACCCCGGCCTCCGGCGGGACCACCTCGCGCAGGATCTGCTTGAGCCGCTGACGTTCGGTGTCGGGCAGTTTGCGGCTGATCCCGGTCGAGGACGCGCCGGGCACGTAGACCAGGTAGCGGCCGGCGAGCGACACCTGGGTGGTCAGCCGCGCCCCCTTGTGCCCCACCGGGTCCTTGCTGACCTGCACCACCACGTAGTCGCCGGGTTTGAGGGCCTGCTCGATCTTGCGATTCGCCCCGCCGAGCCCGGCGGCTTCCCAGTTCACCTCGCCGGCGTAGAGCACACCGTTGCGGCCGCGGCCGATGTCGACGAACGCGGCCTCCATCGACGGCAGCACGTTCTGCACGATCCCCAGGTAGATGTTGCCCACCAGGGAGGCCGACGCCGCGGAGGTGACGAAGTGTTCGACGACGATGCCGTCTTCGAGCACCGCGATCTGGGTGTAGCGGGACCCTTCGTGCGGCGGTTCGGTGCGCACCTTGTCGCGGACCACCATGGTGCGCTGCACCGCTTCGCGGCGGGCCAGGAATTCGGCCTCGGAGAGCACCGGGGGCCGGCGGCGCCCGGCGTCGCGGCCGTCGCGGCGGCGCTGCCGTTTGGCCTCCAGGCGGGTGGAGCCGTTGATGCCCTGGATCTCGGAGTCCTTGGAGGCGCTGCGGGGGGCGCGCTCGTGGACGACGGTGTTCGGCGGGTCGTCGGCCGACGGTTCGTCGCCGCCGTCCCCGGAGCCGTTCTTGCGGCGGCGGCGCCGGCGGCGGCGCCGGTTGCCGGGGTCCGAACCGCCGTTGTCGTCGGATCCGTCACCGCCGTCGGAGTCCTCGGCGCCGTCGGCGTCCCCGCCGCTGGGCGCACCGCCCGTGCCGGTGGTCTCCCCGCTGTCGGAGTCCTCGGCGCCGTCGTCGTCGCCGTTCTGCTCCCCGCGGCCGCGGCCCCGGCCACGACGGCCGCGGCGGCGGCGCCGACCCGAGGGACGGTCGGCGTCGTCGCCGTCGGTGTCACTGTCGCCGTCGCGGTCGGTGCCGGGGTCGGCGCTGTCGCTGTCCTCAGCGCTGTCGGTGTCGGCGCGCCGGGCCGGTTCGACCGGCTGCGGCGCCACGAACAGCGGCATGTATCCGGGCTGCTCGCCCGCCGGGGTCGGCGGTGGGGTCTCCAGCATCAACCGCGATTCCGGCTCGGCGACCTCAGGGCTCTCGGGTGCGGCCTCGGGGCTCTCGGGTGCAACCCCGGGGGTCTCGGGGGTCTCGGGGGCGGCCTCGGCGGCGGCGTCCAGCAAGTCACGCACCCGGACCGCGTCGACGCGGTCGACGCTGGAGTGGGCGCTGCGCATCCGACCGTCGAGTTCGGCGAGCGCCTCGAGTACGCGGCGGCTGGTGGTCCCCAGCACGCGGGCCAGGGAATGCACCCTCAGCTTTTCGGGGAGCTCTCCCGGCTGCGGGTTTTCGGAGGTGTCTGCGGATTGAACATCATCGGTCACGTAAGTCTCCTTGAGCCCCCGGGCGCGTGTGTCAACGCGGCCTGCACGGGGGCTTCCGTTTATGTACCCGGGTCACATCCCGGGCTTGTGGTGGTCTCGCTCCGAGCGGCTCGGGTGGAACCCACTCAGTGCCTGGGCTGAATGATTACTTCGACAGGGGGCGCCGCATCGCGGGTCGCGGTGGTCGCGCTTGTCCAAGCCGTCATCCGGGTGTCAGACACCGGTTCGGCGTCGTTCACCGGGGTCCAGTATCCCACACTGCGGCGCGGGACCGGACCAAGACGACCAACCCGGCGCTACAACCCGGGGAACCAGAGGTCGATCTCGCGGCGCGCCGACTCCACCGAATCGGAGCCGTGCACCAGGTTGGACTGGATTTCCAGCCCGAAATCACCGCGGATCGTTCCCGGCGCCGCGCCCTCGACCGGATCGGTGCTGCCGGCGAGTTGCCGGAACGCGGCGATCGCGCGGGGCCCCTCGACCACCGCGGCCACCAGCGGCCCGGAGGTGATGAACTCCAGCAGCGACGCGAAGAACGGCTTTCCGTCGTGCTCGGCGTAGTGGCGCCGGGCCACCTCGTCGGAGACGTTCTTCAGCTCGACCGCGGCCAGCGTCAGGCCCTTGTTCTCGATCCGGCGGAGAATCTCACCCACCAGTCGGCGCTGCACCCCGTCGGGTTTGATCAACACCAGGGTCCGCTCAGTCACTGTGCGCCACTCCTTCTCCCCCACAAAGCAGGTCTTCCCCCGACGCGCTGCGCTGGTCGCGGCCGCGTCACGGCGCACAGCGTAACCGACGCGGCCGCCCGCTCAGGCGGCGCCGTCCGCCGGGCCGGGATCGGCGCGCTGACCCGGCAGCAGGCCGCGACGCTGCCGGCGCAGGACCTCCGCGCGGAAGTACGCGATGAGCACCCACACCAACACGAACAGCACCCCGATGAACCCCACCCCGGGGTAGACGGCAAACCCCATCACCAGCGCCATCTGCACGGCCAGGTTCACCCAGATCGCCCACGGCCGGCCCTGCAGGCCGGTGAGCACGATCAGCACCGCCGCCACCGCGAGCAAATAGCTCA
This sequence comes from Mycolicibacillus koreensis, assembly GCF_002104795.1. Classification (GTDB taxonomy): domain Bacteria; phylum Actinomycetota; class Actinomycetes; order Mycobacteriales; family Mycobacteriaceae; genus Mycobacterium; species Mycobacterium koreense. The sequence continues at coordinate 1,567 of NZ_NCXO01000021.1, read as the reverse complement.
GCGACCCGGCGGTCAGCCCGCCGCCGACCATCGCCACGACCGGGATCGCCAGCAGCACCACGATGGCCTCCAGGATCAACGTGGCGGCCATCACCCCGCGGAAACTCTTCCACGGGTCGGCCGGCTGCGCGGTCATTGCGGTTCACCTCCGAATAGGGTGCGGGCGGCGCCGGCGGTGACCACCGACCCGGTGATCACGATGCCGGCCCCCGCCAGTGTCCCGTCCCCGCCGGCGTCCTCGACGATCGCGGTGGCCACTTCGATCGCATCGGCGAGGGTCGCCGCGGCGGTGACCCGGTCCGGGCCGAACCGCTGCTGGGCGGCCAGGCTCAACTCCTCGACGTCGAGGGCGCGCGGCGAGCCGTTCTGGGTCACGACCACCTGGTCGAACACCGGTTCCAGCGCCGCGATGATGCCGTCGACGTCTTTGTCGGCGAGCACCGCGATCACCCCGACGAGGGTGCGGAAGTCGAATTCGCTGCTCAGCGCTTGGGCGAGGGCCGCCGCCCCGGCCGGGTTGTGGGCGGCGTCGAGGAACACCGTCGGTGCGGCGCGCACCCGCTCCAACCGGCCCGGGCTGCGCACCGCGGCGAACCCGGCGCGCACCGCGTCGAGGTCGAGTTGGCGATCCTTGCCGGCGCCGAAGAAGGCCTCGACCGCCGCGAGCGCCACCGCCGCGTTGTGGGCCTGGTGTTCGCCGTGCAGCGGCAAGAACACCTCGTCGTAGACGCCGCCGAGCCCCTGCAGGGTCACCAGTTGCCCGCCGACGGCGACGGCGCGGTCCAGCACCGCGAACTCGGAGCCCTCGCGGGCGACGGCGGTCTCGGTGCGCATCGCCTGGTCCATCAGCACCGCCATCGCCTCGGGGTGCTGGCGGGCGATCACCGCGACGGTCTCCACCTGCTGCTGCTCGCCGGCGCGGTGGATGATGCCGGCCTTCTCCGCGGCGATCCCGGTGAGCTCGGGGCCGAGGTAGTCGACGTGATCGATCCCGATCGGGGTGATCGCCACCACCGGCGCGGCGACGACGTTGGTGGCGTCCCAGCGCCCACCCATCCCGACCTCGATGACGGCCACCTCGACGGGAGCGTCGGCGAACGCGGCGAACGCCATCGCCGTGAGCACCTCGAACTTGCTGAGCGCGGGTCCCCCGGCGGCCCGCGAGGACTCGTCGACCATCTGGACGAACGGCTCGATCTCGGTGTAGGCGGCCACATACCCGGCCGGGCTGATCGGCGCGCCGTCGATGCAGATCCGCTCGACCGCGGACTGCAGATGTGGGCTGGTGAACCGGCCGGTGCGCCGGTGCAGCGCGGTGAGCAGGGCATCGACCATCCGCGCGACCGAGGTTTTGCCGTTGGTGCCGCCGATGTGGATCGACGGGTAGGTGTGCTGCGGCGATCCGAGCAGATCCAGCAGGGCGTTGATGCGGGTCAGGCTCGGCTCGATCTGGGTCTCCCCCCAGCGCTGGTCGAGCAGATGCTCCACCTGCAGCAACGCCGCGATCTCGTCGGGGGTCGACGACGCGCAGCTGAGCGACCAGCTGGCGGTGGTGCGGTCGCTGGCC
>NZ_NCXO01000020.1 GCF_002104795.1 Mycolicibacillus koreensis | reverse complement strand
CGCGGGGGTGGCGCGCTACCCCGCCGGGCCCGGGCCGCGCACATAGCGCGGGTCTGCCGGCCGGTTGCCGTTCACCCGGACACTCCGTTCACCCGGGCACTGTCGTTCACCCGGACAATCTACGCGCCGAGCCAGGGGAGCCGGTCGGCCAACAATGCCCAGCCGACGAAGGCGACGGTGTCGATCAGTCCGTGGGCCAGCACCAGCGGCCACAGCCGCCCGCCGCGTTGCCAGGCGTAGCCGAACACCGCGCCCATCACGACGTTGCCCAGCCCCGCGCCGAACCCCTGGTAGAGGTGATAGCCGCCGCGCAGCAGGCTGGAGAGGGCCAGCGCGGCCGGGGCGCGCAGCCCGAGTTGGCGCAGCCGGGTCAGCAGGTAGCCGACCACCACCACCTCCTCGGCCCAGCCGTTGGCGAAGGCGATCACGGTCAGCATCGGCAGCCGCCACCAGGTGTCGTCGAGACCGGACGGCACGACGGTGGCGTTGAGCCCGACGGCGCGCGCCGCCAGGTAGAGCCCCAGTCCGGGGAGGCCGATGACGGCCGCCAGCCCCACCCCGGCGGGCAGGTCGAGCCGCCAACGCGGCCGGGCCAACCCGATCCGGGCCGGGGACAGCCCGCCGCGCCACAGCAGGTACAGCGCCAGCCCACCCCAGGCGGCCAGTTGCACCACCACGACGACGTTGAGCCCCAGGTCGATCCAGGCGATGCTGGACCGCCTCGGGTTCAGCGGCACGGTCTGGGCCGCCAGGCCGCGCAGTACCGCGGCGGCCAGAGAGAGCGCCGCGGTCAGCGCCGCGCAGCCGAAGGTGACCGCGAGCACCACAACCAGCTCCAGGCGCAGGGTGCGTGGCGAGGCCGGCGGATAGGGCTCTGCGGTCACCGGCTCACGGTAGCCAACCGGGCGCGTTAGGGCGTGCCGCGGCGGGCCCGCAGCCCGTTGACGAACGGGCAGCCCATCAGCACCCGCAGCGCCTGGCTGAGGCTGCGCGGATCGTCGGCGGGCTGGTGGAACGGCAGCCGGATGTCGTGATCGCCGTCGGCGTCCTCGATCCGCAGGGACACCCCGTAGCGGTCCAGCGCCAGCGGGCGGACCGCGCCGCGGCGCCACCGCGGTGGCAGCCGGGCGGCCAGCCGGGCCACCATCTCCGGGTGGGCGGCGTCGAGGTGGCGCAGCCAGTGTGCCTCCAGCGCGCAGAACGGATCGGGGGTGGCCGCCACCACCGTGGCGACGTCGACGGACTCCGCGCCGGCGGCGTCGGCGACCACCACCGAGGCGGTCTTCAGCCGCATCAGGGTGTGCTCGGCGTCGGGTCCGCACTGCGGGGTCGCCACCGTCAGCAGTGCCGGGCGCGGGTCGGTGCGCGCGATCACGTCGAGCAGCTCGGTCACATCGGCGGCCGGCACCGCGGTGAGCTCACCGCGCACCCACACCAGCGACCGCACCGGTTTGCGCAGCGGCAGCGCCGCCTCGTCGGTGAGTTCCAGCATCACCGCCGTCCCGTCGGGCACGGCCGCGACCGACGGCACCGCCACCGCGAACGTGCCGTCATCGAGCAGGTGCTGCACCGGTGTGGTCAGCGGGGCCAGCCCGTCGACGGCGAGCAGCGCGTGGCCGGCCCGCAGGCAGACGCTGCGGATCCGCTCGGCGGTGCTCGGCGTTGGCGCGTCGGTCCGGATCATCCATCCCCCTCGGTAGCTAAGGTAAGGCTAACTTAATTCGCTGGGCGGATCGGCGCAAGTCGCCGCGGCGGCGCGGCGCACCGCCAACGGTGAACCCGTTAGCCTCTGGTGATGGCCGCCATCGCCTACCTGGGCCCGCAGGGGACGTTCACCGATGCGGCGGTGCAGCGGTTGATCGCCGCCGACCGGATTCCCCACCGCGGTGCGCCGCCGCGCCCCGTCCCGGCGGAGACCGCGCCGGCGGCCCTGGCGGCGGTGCGCGCCGGTGACGCCGACTTCGCGTGCGTGCCGATCGAGAGTTCCATCGACGGATCGGTCACTCCCACCCTGGACGCGTTGGCGATCGGGACGCCGCTGCAGATCTTCGCCGAGACCACCCTGGACGTGGCGTTCAGCATCGCGGTGGCCCCCGGTGTGGACGCCGCGACGGCGGCCACCGTCGCGGCCCACCCGGTGGCCGCCGCGCAGGTGCGCCGATGGCTGGCCGCCGAGATGCCGCAGGCGCGGATCCTGCCGGCGAACTCCAACGCCGCCGCCGCCGAGCAGGTCGCCGACGGAAAAGCCGACGCGGCGGTGTGCACCGCGCTGGCGGCGGCGCGCCATCACCTGGTGACCCTGGCCGACGGTGTGATCGACGAGGCCACGGCCCGCACCCGGTTCGTGCTGGTCGGCCGGCCCGGGCCGCCGCCGCCGCGCACCGGCACCGACCGCACCGCGGTGATCCTGCGGCTGGTCAATGTCCCCGGCGCCCTGGTCGCGGCGCTGGCCGAGTTCGCCGACCGCGGGATCGACCTGTCGCGCATCGAATCCCGGCCCACCCGCACCGAACTGGGCACCTACCGGTTCTTCCTGGACTGCGCCGGACACGTCGATGACGCCGTGGTGGCCGCCGCCCTGGCCGCGCTGCAGACCGACACCGCCCGCTGTGCGGAGCTGCGCTACCTGGGGTCCTGGCCGCTCGGGGAGCTCGACGGCGGGGCGAGTCGATGACCGGTCGGCTGGTGCTGGTGCGCCACGGGCAGTCGGTCGGCAACGTCGAGCGGCGCCTCGACACCCGCCCGCCGGGCACCGCGCTGACCCCGCTCGGCCGCGAGCAGGCCCGGGCGTTCGCCCGGGGCGGTCCGCTGCGCCCCGGCCTGCTGGCCCACTCGGTGGCCACCCGCGCGGCCCAGACCGCCGAGGAGATCGCCGGGGCGCTCGACCTGGCGCCGCAGGCGATCCCCGGAGTGCACGAGGTGCAGGTCGGCGAGCTCGAGGACCGCCGTGACGACGACGCGTTCGCCGCCTTCGCCGCGACCTACCAGCGCTGGCACCGCGGGGACCTCGACGCCGCGTTGCCCGGCGGGGAGAGCGCCACCGAGGTGCTGGACCGCTATCTGCCGGCGGTGACCGGGCTGCGGGCCCGCTACCTCGACGACCGGGACTTCGGTGCCGACGTGGTGGTGGTCAGCCACGGCGCGGCGATCCGGCTGGTGGCGGCCGTGCTCGGCGGGGTGGCCGCCAGCTTCGCCCTCGATCATCACCTCGGCAACGCCGAGGCGGTGGTGCTCGCGCCGATCGTCGACGGGCGCTGGAGTTGCGTGCAGTGGGGCACCCTGACCCCGCCGTTCGGGTCCGAGCCGGCCGCCGACCCGGTCGGCGACGTCATCGACCGCGGCGCCGACCCGATGGGCTGACGCGGCCCGCCGGGGGGACTCAGCCGGCCTCAGCCCCGCAACCGCACGCCACCTGCGTGCAGTCCAGCAGTGACCAATGGCGGTCCCCGGCGTGGTCGATGCAGCCGTCGGCGGTGCACTCGGCCGGGTGCAGCAGGTGCTCGATGACGGTGCCGTGACAGTGGTCCAGATCCGCCGCGCAGGCTCGGCAACCGGTACTCATGTCTGTGTTTGTAACACCCGGGGCCGACATCGCGGCGGCGCAGCGCCGGCTCAGCCCCAACCGAGTTCGTGCAGGCGCTCGTCGTCGATCCCGAAGTGGTGGGCGATCTCGTGGATCACCGTGATCGCCACCTCCTCGACAACCTGCTCCTCGGTGGCGCAGACCTCCAGCAGCGCCTCCCGGTAGATGGTGATCGCGTCCGGCAGCGACCCGGCGTAACTGGAGTCCCGCTCGGTCAGCGCCACCCCCTCATACAGGCCGAGCAGATCCGGTTCGTCGGCGTTGCGGGCTTCGACGAGCACCACCACGTTGTCCAGTGCGGCGGCCAGTCGCGGCGGGATCAGATCCAGCGCGTCGCCGACCAGCTCGTCGAACCGCTGCGGATCCATCGACACCGGCACGGCTAGCCCGACGGCAGCGGGAGCAGATCGAGGCGCTCCTCGGGGATGTCCGGTGGCGGGACCGGTGGTTGGCCGTTGATGAGCAACTCCCCCTTGGCGCTGCCCAGCAGGGTCGCCCAGCCGCCGTTGCCCAGCGTCATCCCGACGCTGCAGCTGAGCTGCCGGCTGCCGGCAACCCAGCTCGGCAGCGCGATCGTGCTGTAGCCCAACGTCAACGTGGTCTGGCGCAGTGTCACCGGCGCCAGGTAGTCCTCGGTCGCGGCGGTGCAGATGTCCTTGATGTAGGTGTCCTGCTCGGCCTCCGACGGCAGCGCATCGGGGAACCGCTCGGCGAGGTTGACCGTGCCGGTCACCTCCATCGCGTGCGGGGCGGCACAGTCGACCGGAACGTCGGTGGGCTGGTTGGTGGCGGGGTCGATGCCCAGGCAGGTGCCGGGCGGGAACACCTTGGATTGGTCCTGCTCGGCGACCCGCCCCACCGTCAGCGCCTGGGTGTCGCCGGGGCCGGGCAGTTGCAGCCCGCACAGCATGCGCCGCTCCCCGGCGTGCTGCCAGGTCTTGTCCCCGGACCACAGCATGCCGATGGTGTAGCGGCCGTTGGGGTCGAAGTGTGGCCCCAGGTAGCGGTCCACCGCGCGTTCGCACTGCTCCTTGCCGATCTCGGCCAGCCGCGCCGGCGTCGGGGCGGGGGCGTCCGGGCCGTATTCGGCGCCGGGGAAGGTGCGCAGATCGACCGCCTCGCTGACCTCGAAGCGGTGCTCGGTGGCGCAGTCGACGATCGTGATCGCCTGCGGGTCGTTGTCCGGCCAGGTCAGGCAGTCGCCGGTAGTGGCCTGGGAGAACGCGTCGTTGCCGCGGGCGGTGACGGCCGGTTCGGAGTTGGCGTTGAAGTAGCCGAGCAGTTCGCTGCTGTCGTCGATGACCGGGATCGCGGCGATCACCCCCGCGATCAGCAGCGCACCCAGCGCGGTCAGCAGCAGCCCACGACGGGCCGTGCGCGAGGAGCGCACCCGTGGGCGCAGCCGGGCGACCCACCGGCGGCGGGGCCGATCGCCGGTGTCGGGCGCGCCGTCATCGGCGGTGGTATCGACCGCGTCATCGGCGGTGGCATCGACCGCGTCATCGACGGTGGCGTCGTCGAGCGGCTCGGACTCTTCGGACATCGCCGTCCATTCTGACAGGCACCCCGGCCGCCCTGCCCGCCAGCCGGTCGGAAAAGTAGTGTTCAGGCCGTGATCGACCTCAAAGTGCTGCGCGAAGACCCCGATGTTGTCCGCCGTTCCCAGATCAGCCGCGGCGCCGATCCGGCCCTGGTGGACGTGCTGCTCGCCGCCGACACCGAGCGCCGGGCGGCGATCGCGGCCGCCGACGGGGTGCGCGCCGAGCAGAAGGCCGCCAGCAAGAAGATCGGTGCGGCCACCGCCGCGGAGCGCCCGGCGCTGCTGGCGGCGGCCAAGGAACTCGCCGAGCAGGTCAGGACCGCCGAGGCCGAGCAGGCCCGCGCCGAGGCAGCGCTCGCCGCCGCGCACCTGGCGATCGCCAACGTGATCATCGACGGGGTGCCCGCCGGCGGGGAGGACGACTTCGCGCTGCTCGACGTGGTCGGCGAGCCCCCCGCCCTCGAGGCGCCGCGCGATCACCTCGAACTCGGGGAGAGCCTCGGGCTGATCGACATGGCCCGCGGGGCGAAGGTTTCCGGCGCGCGGTTTTACTTCCTGACCGGTCGTGGCGCCCTGCTGCAACTGGGGTTATTGCAGCTGGCGGTGCGCCTGGCGGTCGACAACGGGTTCACCCCGATGATCCCGCCGGTGCTGGTGCGACCCGAGATCATGTCCGGCACCGGGTTTCTGGGTGCGCACGCCGACGAGGTGTACCGACTGGAGGCCGACGACCTCTATCTGGTCGGCACCTCGGAGGTCCCGCTGGCCGGCTACCACGCCGACGAGATCCTCGACTTGTCCGACGGGCCGCTGCGCTACGCCGGTTGGTCGTCGTGTTTCCGCCGGGAGGCCGGCAGCCACGGCCGCGACACCCGCGGGATCCTCCGGGTGCACCAGTTCGACAAGGTCGAGGCGTTCATCTACTGCACCCCCGAGGACGCGGCCGCCGAGCACCAGCGGCTGCTGGCCTGGCAGCGGCAGATGCTCGCCGCGGTCGAGGTGCCCTACCGGGTGATCGACGTGGCCGCCGGGGATCTGGGTGACTCGGCGGCACGCAAATTCGACTGCGAGGCCTGGGTGCCCACCCAGGGCACCTACCGGGAGCTGACGTCGACGTCGAACTGCACCACGTTCCAGGCCCGTCGGCTGTCCACCCGGTACCGCGACGCCGCCGGCAAGCCGCAGATCGCCGCCACCCTCAACGGCACCCTGGCCACGACCCGCTGGCTGGTCGCGATCCTGGAGAACCATCAGCGTCCCGACGGCAGCGTGCGGGTGCCGGAGGCGCTGGTGCCTTATGCCGGCACCGAGGTGCTCACCGCGGCGCGTTAGCGCGAGTTCGCCAGCAACTCCTCGAGCAGTGCGACGAACTGGCCCGGGCGCTCCGGGGTGCACGCCGGTGTCGGCCACGTGTCGGCCACCTCCAAGGTGACCAGCGTCGAACGCAGCGGCCGGTAGGGATCCAGCGGCAGCCAACGGCGCAGATCCGAGCTGCCCCAGATCCGCATGCGGTGCATGAACATCCCCAACGGTTCGACCCGATAGCCGCGGATCGCCCGTAGCGGAATGATTTTCGATGTTCCGGACGGGAAGTGATAGCGACGCAAGGTGATCGCCTCCCGATCCAGCTGGATCCGGCCGTCGTCATAGCGGGCGATGCTGGCGGTCACAGTTTCGCGCACCGCAATTCGTGGCCGCGTGCGGTCAGGCACCGGCCGGTGGTCAGATCCCACTGCCAGCCATGCTGATTGCAGGTCAATGTGGACCCCTCCACCACGCCGAACTTCGACAGGTCCGCCTTCATGTGGGGGCAGCGGCGTTGAATCTCGTAGCCGCCCAACTCGATTGTCGCGGAATCGTCGTGGGCTTCGCCGAACCAGCCGTCGGCGTAGACGATCCGGTCCTCGGTGAGGCACTTGAAGAAGGTGTACAGGTATTCGTTGTAGCCGCCGACGCGCCATGCGGTGAACCGGGTGGACAGGAAAATGGTGTTGACCCAGTCGGGTTCGTTGTCGCGCAGCACCGTGCGCACCAACTCCGGTGCGATCGCGAACCCGTAGCGGAATTTCTCGCCGGGGTTCGGGGTGCGCACCGAGCGGTTCGGGAAGTCGACCACCACCGTCTCGTTGCCCAGTACCAGCTCCACCGGATAGCCGACCCCGTCACAGATCTGGTCGCTCTTTTTCATCAGCGGCTCGAACAGCGCCTGCAGCGGCGCCAACAGCGGCTCGCCGGTCGCCGGGGCCCACGACGCCTTCTCCGCGGCCAGCACCGGCGCCATCCGCTCGGCGTAGGCGGCGATGTAGTCGGCTTTGCCGGTGGTGAAGATCGCCTCGACCTCCGCGGTGGGCAGCGGGTGGGTCAGCGCCGACAGCTCGGTTCCGTTGAACTGCGCCACCGTGCCGGGGATCATCAGCAGGCCGCGGTCGTGGCCGTTGCGGCGCATCTGGTCGAGGAAGACCATCTCGTCGGGGAAGATGTTGGCCGGATCGCCGTGGTCGTCGTTGAGGTGACGCAACTCGGGATCCAGGAAGCACGGCGGGCCCGCCGAGGGCACCACCCAGGTGGCCCCCACGTGGGCGATGTACTGGCGGGCGCGGTCCATCTGGCGCTGCCGCTTCTGGGTGCCGAACGCCGCTTTGGCGCGCTCCGGCATGTCGTAGACCATCGGATACCAGATCGCCCCGGAGTACTGCAGCAGGTGCACGTCGATGTGGTCGAACGCGGTGAGCACGTCGAGGTCCACCGGGCGGGAGTCGTTCATGTTGAACACGGTGGTCTGCCCGTCGCTGACCACCAGCCCGGAGTCGCCGATCGGGCCGTCGGCGGGCGCGCGCAACGCGATGATCATGATGTCGAGGTCGCCCTTGGGGCCGCTGATCGTCTGGCGCACCGAATCGGTGGTCTCGACGAACCGGTGAAAGCCCAGCGCGGTGAGCGCGTCGCGCAGGTCCGGCACCGGGTAGTCCGGCAGCAGCACCACCGCGTCCTTGCTGACGTGGTCGCGCAGATGCCGGGGGTCGAAGTGGTCGTGGTGCAGGTGCGAGATGTAGAGGTAGTCGCAGTCGCCGAGGGTGTCCCAGTCCAGCTCGCTGTTGTCCGGGAACGGGAACCACGACCCGAAATACGCCGGGTTGACCCACGGGTCGCACAGGATGCTGCCCGCGGCGGTGTCAATCCGAAAACCCGCGTGTCCGACGCTGGTGACCTGCACGAAAACCTCTCTCCACCGCTGGGTCCGCCGACGGTTCCGGTGGGCGCACCGGCTTGGGGCCCGTCGTTTGAGCTTAACGCCCGGATCGGCGCCGGGGCGCCCGCGGCGGTGGGTGCGGCCCACCGGCGGGGTCCGCCGATTAGGCTGAGCGGCGTGGAGCCGGTTTACGGGACGATCATTCAGTGTGCACGCCTGGCGTGGCGGCTGCAGGGGCTGACCTTCACGGTCAGCGGGGTGGAGAACCTGCCGGAAACCGGCGGCGCGGTGGTGGCGATCAACCACACCAGCTACTTCGACTTCACCTTCGCCGGGCTGCCCACCTACCGGCAGGGCCTGGGCCGCAAGGTGCGGTTCATGGCCAAACAGGAGATCTTCGACCACAAGATCGGCGGGCCGCTGATGCGCGGCTGCAAACACATCCCGGTCGACCGCGGCAGCGGCGCCGCGTCGTTCCAGCTCGCGGTGGAGTACCTGCGCTCCGGTGAGCTGGTCGGGGTGTACCCGGAGGCCACGATCAGCCGCAGCTTCGAGATCAAGGAGCTCAAGTCGGGCGCGGCGCGGATGGCCATCGAGGCCGACGTGCCGATCATCCCGCACATCGTGTGGGGTGCCCAGCGCATCTGGACCAAGGGCCACCCCAAGAAGCTGTATCGGCCGAAGGTGCCGATCGTCGTCGCCGTCGGCGAACCCATTGCGCCGACCCTGCCCGCACCCGATCTCACCGCGCTGCTGCATTCGCGGCTGCAGCATCTGCTCGAACGTGTCCAGGACGACTACGGGCCCTACCCGCCGGGCGAATTCTGGGTGCCGCACCGGCTCGGGGGCGGTGCGCCGTCACTGGCTGAGGCCGCCCGGATGGACGACGAGGAGGCCGCCGCCAAGGCCGCCCGGCGCGCGCAGCGGGCGGCCGGCGACCCGGAGTAGCCCGTGGAGCCGGTCTTCCGCGTCCTCGAGGTCACCGCCGCCCAGGTGGTGCGGGCCACCGGTACCCACATCAGCTACCGCGGGGTGGACCATCTGCCCGCAGGCGGCGGGGCGGTGGTGGCGATCAACCACACCAGCTACGTCGACTTCCTGCCCGCCGCGCTGGCGGTGCACCGGGCGAAACGGCGTCTGCGGTTCATGATCAAAGCCGAGATGCGCCGGGTCCGGCTGGTCAACTTCCTCATCACCCACACCGGCACCATCCCGGTCGACCGGTCTGCCGGGGCCGGCGCGTACGCCGCCGCCGTGGAGCGCCTGCGCGCCGGCGAGCTGGTCGGGGTGTACCCGGAGGCCACCATCAGCCGCAGCTTCGAACTCAAGGAGTTCAAGACCGGGGTGGCGCGCATGGCGCTGGAGGCGGCGGTGCCGGTGATCCCGCTGATCGTGTGGGGGCGCAGCGGATCTGGACCAAGGATCATCCGAAGAATTTGGGCCGCACCAAGACGCCGATCAGCGTGGCCGTCGGCGAGCCGATACCGCCGGACGGGACGGTGCCCGAGTTGCTCGACGAGGTGCGCGAGCGGATGGCCGCGCTGCTAGACGAGGTGCAACGCGACTACCCGCAGCCGGCGGGAGCGTTCTGGGTGCCGCACCGATTGGGTGGGGCCGCCCCCACACCGGCGCAGGCTAAGGTTTTGGACGAGGCTGAGCTGGTCCACCGGGCGCGTCGGGTGAGGAGGTAGCCGAGCATGGCCGAACCGTTCTTCCGGTTGCTGGAGATCGTGGTGCCGCAGGTGGTGGCCGCGAACAAGACCACGATCAGCTATCGCGGTCTCGAGCACATCCCCGAACAGGGCGGCGCACTGATCGTGGTCAACCACACCAGCTACGTGGACTGGCTTCCCGCCTCGCTGGCGGCGCTGCAACGCAAACGCCGGCTGCGGTTCATGATCAAGGCGGAGATGCAGGACGTTCCCGCGGTCAACTACGTCATCAAACACGTCAAATTGATCCCGGTGGACCGTGAGCACGGCGCCGATGCCTACGCCGAGGCGGTGTACCGGCTGCGCACCGGTGAACTGGTCGGGCTGCACCCGGAGGCGACGATCAGCCGCAGCCTGGAGCTGCGGCCGTTCAAAACCGGGGCGGCGCGCATGGCGCTGGAGGCCGCGGTGCCGATCATCCCGATGATCGTGTGGGGGGCGCAGCGCATCTGGCCGAAGGACCACCCGAAACAGTTGTTCCTCAACAAGATTCCGATCATCGTGGAGGCGGGCCGCCCGCTGGTGCCCCGCGACGACAGCCCCGAGCAGATCATGACTGAACTGCGTGAGCAGATGAAAACCATGCTCTACCGCGTCCAACAGGAATACCCGCATCCCACCGGCGCGCACTGGGTGCCCAACCGGCTGGGCGGGGGAGCGCCGACACCGGAGGAATCGGCGGTGCTGCGCCGCGCCGAACTGGCCGAACGGGCCCGCAAAAAGGCTCGCAACCACGACGTGGCCCAGCGCCGCTCCGAACGATGACGCTGCCGGCGCTGATCGCCAGCGACGTGGACGGCACCCTGCTCGCCGACGACGACACGATCAGCCCCCGCACGCGGGCGGCGATCCACGCCGCGGTCGACGGTGGAGCCCACTTCATCCTGGCCACCGGGCGCCCGCCGCGCTGGGTGGCCCCGGTCGTCGACCAGCTCGGGTTCGCCCCGACCGCCGTCTGCGCCAACGGGGCGGTGATCTACGACCCGGCCACCGACCGGGTGCTTTCCGCCCACACCCTGTCGACGGAGACCCTCACCGAGCTCGCCGCGCTGGCCACCCGCGTGATCCCGGGGGCCGGGCTGGCGGTGGAGCGTCTCGGGGCCCGCGCGCACGACGCCGCCACCCCGCAGTTCGTCAGCGCACCGGGCTACGAACACGCCTGGCTCAACCCCGATCACACCGAGGTCTCGCTGGCCGATCTGCTCAGCGCCCCGGCGATCAAGCTGCTGATCCGCAAGACCGGGGCCCGCAGCGCGGACATGGCGGCGCGGCTGGCCGAGCATCCCCAGTTCGCCGGGGACATCACCTTCTCCACCGACAACGGGCTGATCGAGGTGGTGCCGCCGGGAATCAGCAAGGCCACCGGGATCGCCGAGGTGATCGGGCCGCTCGGGCTGCTGGCCGGCGATGTGCTGGCGTTCGGTGACATGCCCAACGACATCCCGATGTTGCGCCGGGCCGGCCACGGGGTGGCGATGGGCAACGCCCACCCGCAGGCCGTCGCCGCCGCCGACGAGGTGACCACCGCCAACAACGACGACGGGTTGGCCCGCGTGTTGGAGCGGTGGTGGCTGTGAGCGCCGGCGCCGGTGGGGGCGGGGAGCCGGGCGGTTAGACCGCGGGGCTCACCGGTGGGGAGAACCGCTCCAGTTGCACCGGCGGACCGGTGCCTTCCGGCGGGGGCAGCACCTGCGCGACCCCGTCGACCACCCGGGTGATCGCACCGGTCAGCCGGTCGAAGTTCAAGGTGCCGTGCTGGAAGTTCTGCCCGATCCACTGCGGTTCGGGGATCTCCCCGCTGGTCGGCAATCCCAGCACGCCGCGCTCATAGCCCAGCGCCGCCCACGCCTGATATATCGCCCCGAGCACCGGTTGCGGCCCGGTCTGCGGCGACCAGTACATCGCCCCGTGCTCAAAGGTGGCGTAGCGGGTGGTGTCGACCCCGGCGCTCTCCGGCGAGGTGGGTGCGCCCAGTGGGCCGCGCATCCCGCCCATCGCCTGCCACCGGGCCAGGATCGCGCCGCCGCGCAGTGACTCGACGAGGTCTTCGGGGCCCGGCGGGCGGGTGGAGCGGGCGGCCGCCTGCCGGATCCAGTCGAGCATCGCGTAGGCGGCGTGGCCGGGACAGTCGGTGGCGCCGACGTCGCGGTGGGTGAAGATCGTCGGCAGCGTGGTGGGGGTGTCGCGGACGAACCGGGTGTCGGCCCCGCCGGCCGAGCGCAGCGTCGTGGTCCCCAGCGGGTCGACCCCGTCGAGGCCGAGCCGCCATCCCAGCAGCCGGGCCACGGTACGGGCCTGGATGGTGGTGGGCGGCTCGTCGTCGAAGTTGCCGAGCATCGCCACCCCCCAGGTGTCGCGGTTGAACCCGCCGGTGTGCGACCCGCGCACCGGCCGGGTGATCCCGCCGGCGCGGCCCTCGAACACCTGCCCGTACTTGTCGACCAGGGCGTTGTAGGCGATGTCGCACCAGCCCAGCGTGCGGGTGTGATACGCCTGGATGGCCTGAAGGATCGGCGCGGAATCCTTTGGCGAGTAGTCGTTGCTGCCGGCGGTGTGGTGCACCACCGCGGCGCGCACCCCGTCGGAGTACTCGGTGGGGCAGCGTGCGGTCTCGTCGGCGCCCCACTGGGCCCGGCTGATGATGGTGGGCGGCTGCCCCGGCGGGGTGACCGCGTTCGGCGGGGTCCACTGCACGTCCCGCGGCGCCTGCGGCGGGGAGATCAACACCGCCGAGACCTGCGGGGCCACCGAGTGTTCCACGCTGGCCGGACGGTACCCCCGCTCATCGTCGTCAGCGCCGCGGCCGGAGTCCGCGACGGTGGTCGCCGCGTCGGCGGGGCGATCCACCGCGATCTGCACCGCGGTGGTCGCGCCGACGAAGACCGGTTCGGTGCCGTGGGTCTGCCGCGCGGTGTCGTCCCCGCCGAATTCGGAAGCCTCCACCTCATACCAGGGGCCCCAGCTGCCGTCGTCGTGGCGGGCCCGCACCCGTGCGGTGGTGCCGGTCAGGTCGGTGCCGGTGAGTGCGACCAGTGAGAACGGCGTGTCCTGGGAGAGTTCGCGCACGCTGTGCCCGGCGGTGAGCGCGGGCAGCGGCTGCTCGGCGAGCGCGGTGTCAGCGGCATCGGGGGCCGGCGCGGCGCCGCCGGTGGCGCCGATGCCGTCGGTGGCCCACGGCAGTATCGCGACGGTGACGGCGATGGCCGTGAACAGCAGCGTCGGTGCGGAACGGCGAGACGGCACGCGCCGATGTTACGTACGTTTCAATAGTTACTAATGTTGCGACACGGTATTACTGTGAAATAAGTGACTCAACCTGTAACGACACCGCAGAGCCCTGGGGTGCTGGATCGGCCCGGATCCAGTCCCGCCCTGCGGTGTCGTTGCGCAACAGGTCGATCGTGCCGGTTACGGCAGCGTGGTCCCCACCTCCGCGGCGGTGCCGGCGGCGTCGGCGGCGACCCCCGCGGCGTCGGTGGCGGCCTCGGCGGCCGGGGCCGCGACAGACGGTGCCGCCGCAGCCGGGTTGGCCCCCTGGGCGGCCTGCATGATCGACGGCATCACCACGCCCTTGAGCAGGTCCATGGCCTGGCCGGCGCCGAGCTGCTGGGCCGCGCTCATCACGTCGCTGACGATGCCGCCGCCGCCGCTGGTGGCGGGGGTGGCGGGCATGGCGCCCAGCGAGGGGTCACCGAGGATCGGATAGGTGCCCATCGACGGGTCCATCCCGATCGGTGTGCTGATCGGCATCTCGCTCGGGCCGATCGGGGAGAGCCCGTCGCTGGGTCCGAGCAGGGCGGGGTCCACGCCCGGCAGGGTGGCGGCCGGGTTGGTCAACGCCGGGTCCACCCCGGGCAGGGTGCCGCCCGGGTCGGGCAGCGCACCGGACGGATCGGTCAGCCCGGGGATGGCGGCCGACGGATCGGTCAGCCCCGGCATGGTGGCCGACGGGTCGGTCAGCCCCGGCATGGTGCCGGCCGGGCTGGTCAGGCTCGGGTCGGTCAGCGCGGGATTGGTCATCCCCGGGCTCAGCCCCGGCGAGGTCAGCCCCGGGCTCATCCCGGGCGAGGTCAGTCCCGGCGAGGTGAGTCCCGGCGAGGTCAACCCCGGGGAGGTGGCCGGCATGGCCCCGGCCGGGCTCAGGCCGGTCGGCACCGGCGGGAGGTTGATCCCGAACTGGGACAGGCCCTGGCTCAGCGCGGACATCAGTTCGTTGGGCAGGTCGGTGACCACCGCCGCTCGGACGAACTCGGGCTGCTCGGGCGCCGAGGAGGCGCTCGCGCTCAACTCGGACACGGTGAGAACGGCAAATGGACTCGCGACGGCCAAGGCGGCGACTGCGCTCATGGCGGTCGAGAGCTTGCGTCGACGTCGGTTCGGCACGGAAGTCTCCTCAATGTGGAACTACTGCATTCAGGTGGTGCAGCACGGCAGGGAGCCGCTGAACTCGATGGTACGAGTGTGACTGGTGAGATTGGTGTGACGAGATCGAATCGTGAGCGAATCGCGATCTGCGGTTGGCGCGGGCCCGTGACGCCGGCGATCGCCGCCGGTACGCGGCGTCCGACGCGGCGGCGGCGTCGTCGGATACCCTAGGCGCCGATGACCGCACGTTATGACCTTTTCGTCGTCGGATCCGGGTTCTTCGGCCTCACCGTCGCCGAGCGGGTGGCCACCCAGCTCGGCAAGCGGGTGTTGGTGATCGAGAAACGGCCCCACATCGGCGGCAACGCCTACTCGGAGGCCGAGCCGTCCACCGGCATCGAGATCCACAAGTACGGTGCCCACCTGTTCCACACCTCCAACAAGCGGGTGTGGGACTACGTGCGGCAGTTCACCGACTTCACCGGCTACCAGCACCGGGTGTTCGCCATGCACGACGGGCAGGCCTACCAGTTCCCGATGGGGCTGGGGCTGGTGAGCCAGTTCTTCGGCCGCTACTTCAGCCCCGAGCAGGCCCGCGCGCTGATCGCCGAGCAGGCCGCCGAGATCGACACCGCCGAGGCGCGCAACCTCGAGGAGAAGGCGATCTCACTGATCGGCCGCCCGCTGTATGAGGCGTTCGTCAAGGGCTACACCGCCAAGCAGTGGCAGACCGACCCGGCCGAGCTGCCCGCGGCGGTGATCAGTCGGCTGCCGGTGCGCTACACGTTCAACAACCGCTACTTCAACGACACCTACGAGGGGCTGCCGGTCGACGGCTACACCGCCTGGCTGGAGAACATGGCGGCCGACGAGCGCATCGAGGTGCGCCTCGACACCGACTGGTTCGACGTGCGCGACGAGCTGCGCGCCGCCAGCCCGGACGCCCCGGTGGTCTACACCGGGCCGCTGGACCGGTACTTCGACTACGCCGAGGGACGGCTGGGCTGGCGCACCCTGGATTTCGAACTGGAAGTGCTGGACGACTGCGGGGATTTTCAAGGCACGCCGGTGATGAACTACAACGACGCCGACGTGCCCTACACCCGCATCCACGAATTCCGCCACTTCCACCCCGAGCGGGACTATCCGACCGACAAAACGGTGATCATGCGGGAGTACTCTCGGTTCGCCGACGATGACGACGAGCCCTACTATCCGATCAACACCGACGCCGACCGCGCGGTGCTCGGCGCCTACCGGGCCCGCGCCAAAGCCGAGACCGCGGCCGCGCGCGTCCTCTTCGGTGGCCGCCTGGGCACCTACCAGTACCTGGACATGCACATGGCCATCGCCAGTGCCCTGAGCATGTACGACAACGTCTTGGCCCCACATCTGCGCGACGGTGTGCGGCTGGAGGAGAGCAGCAACCCATGAGCGATATCCCGTCCGGTCCGCTAGACGCCGCCGAGTCGCGGGCGGTGAGCCTGCTGTCGCGGGTCATCCTGCCGCGCCCCGGCGAGCCGTTGGACGTGCGCAAGCTGTACCTGGAGGAGGCCGCCACCAACGCCCGGCGCGCCCATGCGCCCACCCGCACCACCCTGGAGATCGGCGCGGAGTCGGGGGTGTCGTTCGCCAGCTACTTCAACGCGTTCCCGGCCAGCTACTGGCGGCGCTGGTCGACGCTGGAGTCGGTGGTGCTGCGGGTGGAGCTGGCCGGGTCGGCCCGCGTCGACGTCTACCGCACCAAGGCGACCGGCGCGCGCATCAGCGTCGGCGGCGCCCCGGTGGTCAGCGCCGCCGACGGCGAACCGGCCTGGACCGAGTTCGAGATCGACCTGTCGCCGTTCGAGGACGGCGGCTGGATCTGGTTCGACATCACCACCGACACCCCGGTCAGCCTGCTGCACGCCGGCTGGTACGCCCCCACCGCCGCACCCGGGCGGGCCGACATCACGGTGGGCATCCCCACCTTCAACCGCCCCGCCGACTGCGTCAACGCCCTCGCCGCGCTGACCTCCGATCCGCTGGTCGACGCCGTGGTCGGGGCGGTGATCGTCGCCGACCAGGGCACCAACAAGGCCGTCGACCACCCCGACTTCGCCGCGGCCGCCGCCGCGCTCGGCGATCGGCTGGCCGTGCACAACCAACCCAACCTGGGCGGCTCCGGCGGCTACAGCCGGGTGATGTACGAGGCGCTGAAGAACACCGACTGTGAACAGATCCTGTTCATGGACGACGACATCCGCATCGAACCGGACTCGATCCTGCGGGCGCTGGCGATGAACCGGTTCGCCAAGAAACCCACCCTGGTCGGTGGCCACATGCTCAACCTGCAGGAGCCGTCGCACCTGCACGTGATGGGCGAGGTGGTCGACCGGGAGAACTTCATGTGGACCAACGCCCCGCACGCCGAATACGACCACGACTTCGCCGAGTGCGCACTGGCCGACTCCACCGAACTGCACCGGCGCATCGACGTCGACTACAACGGCTGGTGGATGTGCATGATCCCGCGGGCCGTCGCCGAGGAGCTCGGCCAGCCGCTGCCGCTGTTCATCAAATGGGACGACGCCGACTACGGGCTGCGCGCCGCCGAACACGGCTACCCCACCGTCACCCTGCCCGGGGTGGCGATCTGGCACATGGCCTGGAGCGACAAGGACGACGCCATCGACTGGCAGGCCTACTTCCATCTGCGCAACCGGCTGGTGGTCGCCGCCCTGCACTGGGACGGCCGGGCCCGCGGACTGCTGGCCAGCTCGCTGAAGGCCACCGCCAAACATCTGCTCTGCCTGGAGTACTCGACGGTGGCGATCCAGAACCAGGCCATCGCGGACTTCCTGGCCGGCCCCGAGCGCATCTTCTCGGTGCTGGAATCCGCGCTGCCGACGGTGCACGCGCTGCGCAAGCAGTACCCGGACGCGGTGGTGCTGCCCGGCGCGACCGCGCTGCCCGCCCCGTCGGGGCGCACCAAGATCCACAAACCGCCGGTCTCGCTGCCCTCGATCGGGCTGCGGCTCACCCGCGGGGTGGCCCACCAGCTGCGCCGGGAGAACCCCGAGCACCACCGGCGCCCCCAGCTCAACGTCGCCACCCAAGACGCCCGCTGGTTTCTGCTGTGCAAGGTCGACGGGGTCACCGTCACCACCGCCGACGGCCGCGGGGTGGTCTACCGCCAGCGCGACCGGGCCAAGATGTTCACGCTGCTGCGGGCCTCGCTGCGCCAGCATGTGGCGTTGGCGCGCCGGTTCAACACGCTGCGCCGGGTCTACCGGCAGGCGCTGCCGATGCTGACCAGCACCCAGAACTGGGAGGCCGTGCTGCTCGCCGGCGAGCCCGACCGGGCGGGCGAGCCGCGGTGAACGAGCCCGCGGCGCCGCACGGCGAGGTGGCGGTCATGGTGGCGGTCCAGTCCGCCCTGGCCGCCCGGCCGGGCATGGTGACCGGCGCGCGGGCACTGTCGCACTTCGGCGAGCACGCCGCCGGCTGGCTGGGCCTGGCCGCCGCCGGGGCGAGCCTGAACCGGTCGCGTCGGCGGGACTGGCTGGTCGCCGCCGCCGGAACCCTGGCCGCCCACGCCGCAGCCGTCGTCGTCAAACGGGTGATCCGCCGGCAGCGCCCGCATCACCCCGCGGTCGCGGTCAACGTCGCCACCCCCAGCGCCCTGAGCTTCCCGTCGGCGCACGCCACCTCCACCACCGCCGCCGCGATCCTGCTGGGGCGGATCACCGGGTGGCCGCTGCCGGCGGTGCTGATCCCGCCGATGGCGCTATCGCGGATACTGCTGGGGGTGCACTACCCCAGTGACGTGGCAGCCGGGGTGCTCGTCGGTGCCGCCGTCGCCGCCGGGGCCCGCGCCCTCGACGGTGCCCTCGGTGGCGCACCCGACGCCCCGCAGAGCCGAACAGAAGGAACGAGCGCAGGCCCATGAGCAAGATCGACGAGGCACCGCCGGCCGCCGGCCCACCATCGAACCTGGTCACCGGCGTGATCAAGGCGGTCCGCCCCCGCCAATGGGTGAAGAACGTGCTGGTGGTGGCCGCGCCGCTGGCCGCCCTCGGCCGCGGTCTCGACGTCGACTACCGCGCGGTGGCCGGCCAGGTGCTGCTCGCGTTCGTGGTGTTCTGCCTGGCGGCCTCGGCGATCTACCTGATCAACGACGCCCGGGACGTGGAGGCCGACCGCGCCCACCCGACCAAACGGTTCCGGCCGATCGCCGCCGGGGTGGTGCCGCCCTGGCTGGCCTACGTCCTGGCCGGGGTGCTCGCCGCGGCATCGCTGGGGATCGCCCTGTGGGTCACCCCCAACCTGGCGCTGGTGATAGCGATCTACCTGGCCATGCAGCTGGCGTACTGCTTCGGGCTCAAACATCAAGCGGTGCTGGACATCTCGATCGTGTCCTCGGCGTATCTGCTGCGCGCGATCGCCGGTGGGGTGGCGGCCGACATCCCGCTGTCGCAGTGGTTCCTGCTGGTGATGGCGTTCGGCTCGCTGTTCATGGTGGCCGGCAAACGCTACGCCGAGTTGCAGCTCGCCGAGCGCACCGGGGCGAAGATCCGCAAATCGCTGGAGAGCTACACCAGCACCTACCTGCGGTTCGTGTGGACCCTGTCGGCGACGGCGATGGTGGTCTGCTACTCGCTGTTCGCGTTCGAACGCGACCACGGCTCCGGCTCCTGGTACGCGGTGTCGATCATCCCGATCACGATCGGCCTGCTGCGCTACGCGGTCGACGTCGACGGGGGATTGGCCGGCGAACCCGAGGACATTCTGCGTCACGACCGGGTGCTGCAGCTGCTCGCGCTCGCGTGGATCGCCACCGTGGGTGTCGCCGTTGCCTACGGTTAGCGCCGCACCGGCGGACCGGTCGGCGCCCCGCCGGGCGGGGTGGCCGGCCTACCCGTATGAGGCCATCACGCGCACCAGCCTGTGGCTGGGGATCGTGCTGGTCACCGTGGCGTTCGGCTGGGGTGCCTGGCAGCGCCGCTGGATCTCCGACGACGGGCTGATCGTGTTGCGCACCGTGCGCAACCTGCTGGCCGGCAACGGCCCGGTGTTCAACGCCGGGGAGCGCATCGAGGCCAACACCTCCACCGTCTGGACCTACCTGGTGTATCTGGGCAGCTGGATCGGCGGGCCGGTGCGACTGGAGTACGTGGTGCTGGCGCTGGCGCCGGTGCTGAGCCTGGCCGGGATGGCACTGGTGATGCTCGGCACCGCCCGGCTCTACGCCCCGAGCCTGGTCGGGCAGCGCGCGCTGCTGCTGCCCGCCGGCGCGCTGGTCTACATCGCGTTGCCGCCGGCGCGCGACTTCGCCACCTCCGGGCTGGAGTGCGGTCTGGTGCTGGCCTACCTGGGCCTGCTGTGGTGGATGATGGTCTGCTGGGCGCAGCGCCGCCCGGGGGAGCCCGGCGGGCGCGGGTTCCTCGCGGCGCTGGCGTTCGTCGCCGGGCTCAGCGTGCTGGTGCGCCCCGAGTTGGCGCTGCTGGGCGGGCTGGCGCTGATCATGCTGCTGATCGCCGCCTCCGGGTGGCGGACGCGGGCGCTGATCGTGGCCGCCGGCGGGGCGCTGCCGGTCGCCTACCAGATCTTCCGGATGGGCTACTACGGGCTGTTGGTGCCCGGCACCGCGCTGGCCAAGGACGCCGGCGGCGACAAATGGCATCAGGGCTGGATCTATCTGGCCAACTTCAACCGCCCCTACGCGCTGTGGATCCCCGCGCTGCTGCTGCTGGTGCTGGTGCCGGCCCTGTTGATCACCCGCGGCGGCCGGACGCGGACCCGGCGCACCGACCCCGGCGCCGGGCGGCTGGCGCGGCTGCTGCAAAGCCCGGCCGGTGTGGTGGCGTTCATGCTGATCAGCGGGGTGCTGCAGGCGGCCTACTGGACGCGCCAGGGTGGGGATTTCATGCACGCCCGGGTGCTGCTGGCCCCGGTGTTCTGTCTGCTGGCCCCGGTGGCGGTGGTGCCGCTGGTCATTCCCGACGGCGCCCGGGTCTCCCGGGAGACCGGCTACTGGCTGGCCGGGGCGGTCGGGCTGGTCTGGATGGGGCTGGCCGGCTGGTCGCTGTGGGCGGCGAACTCCACCGGCATGGGCACCAACGCCACCCGCATCGGCTACGCCGGCATCATCGACGAGCGGCAGTTCTACTCCCAGGCCACCGGGCACGCCCACCCACTGACCGCGGCGGACTACCTGGACTATCCGCGGATGCGGGCGGTGCTGGTGGCGCTGGCCAATACCCCCGACGGCGCGCTGCTGCTGCCCTCGGGCGACTACGACCGCTGGGACGTGGTCCCGGCGATCCCCCCGCCCCCGGATCTGCCGGCCGCCGAGCGGCCCGAGCCGGTGCACACCGTGTTCTTCACCAACCTGGGCATGGTCTCGATGAACACCGGCCTCGACGTGCGGGTGATCGACCAGATCGGGTTGGCCAATCCGCTGGCGGCCCACACCGCCCGCCTCGACCACGGGCGTATCGGCCACGACAAGGACCTCTTCCCGGACTGGGCGGTCGCCGAGGGCCCCTTCCTCAAACAGCACCCCTACCTGCCGCCCTACCTCGACGAGGACTGGGTGGCGCAGGCGCAGGCGGCGCTGCGCTGCCCGGACACCGAGGCGGCACTGGCCGCGATCCGCGCCCCGCTGGGGCCGCGCCGGTTCGCCTCCAACGTGCTGCACGCCTACGAGTTCACCCGCTACCGCATCGACCGGGTGCCGCTGTACGAACTGCACCGGTGCAAACTGGCGGTGCCGCCGCCGCGCACCGAGCCCTACACCGGGATGCCGGCGACCGGGCCGTGACCGGCGCGCCCACGCCGGTGCGCGGGTGAGAAATGCCACAGCCCCCGTCGGGGCCGTCCAGCAACGTAGCCCGCCGGTGCTGACCGGCGGGTTAGAGAATCTGAGCGCACTCTAAGAGTATTAAGAGCCGGTGGCGAATGTGCAGGTGACCGGCGGGCCCGGCCGCGCGCGATGCCAGAAAACGCCCCGCGATGTGGTTGACTACACGGGCGCTGCCGCGGCCGGGACTCGCGCGAGTCCCGCAGACCGGCGGCTTCGAGCTCGACTCCCCTCCCGTCTGGATGGTGGCGTCAGACGACGGCTCTCCCCATGGTGGTTTTCAGGAAGGAACAGGACAACAACGATGACGCTCGTTGACAAGATGCGCGGTGCCCTCGCGGCGATGCCGCGGCGGCTGACGGTGGCGGCCCTGGGGGCCGCGTTGCTGCCCGGGCTGGTCGGTGCGGTGGGTGGTTCGGCCACCGCGGACGCCTTCTCCCGCCCCGGGCTGCCGGTGGAGTACCTGCAGGTGCCGTCGGCGGCGATGGGCCGCGACATCAAGGTGCAGTTCCAAAGCGGCGGGGAGAACTCGCCGGCCATCTACATGCTCGACGGTCTGCGCGCCCAGGACGACTACAGCGGCTGGGACATCAACACCCCGGCGTTCGAGTGGTACTACGACTCCGGGATGTCGATGGTCATGCCGGTGGGCGGGCAGTCCAGCTTCTACTCCGACTGGTACAAGCCGGCCTGCAGCAAATCCGGGGTCTGCCAGACCTACAAGTGGGAGACGTTCCTCACCAGCGAGCTGCCCGGGTGGCTGTCGGCCAACCGCGCGGTCAAACCGACCGGCGGTGCGGCGGTCGGGCTGTCGATGGCCGGGTCGGCGGCGCTGACCTTGTCGATCTACCACCCGGAGCAGTTCATCTACGCCAGCTCCATGTCGGGCTTTTTGAACCTCTCCGAGGGCTGGTGGCCCAGCCTGGTCAACCTGGCGATGGGTGACGCCGGCGGCTACAAGGCCGAGGACATGTGGGGCCCGAAGGGCAGCGACGCCTGGCTGCGCAACGACCCGATGGTCAACATCCAAAAGATCGTCGACAACAACACCCGCATCTGGATCTACTGCGGCGACGGCAACCCCAGCGAGGTCGGCGGCGACAACATCCCCGCCGAGTTCCTCGAGAAGCTGACGATCCGAACCAACCGGACCTTCCAGGAGGAGTACGTCGCCCACGGGGGCAGCAACGGGGTGTTCAACTTCCCCGCCAACGGCACCCACGACTGGGGCTACTGGGGTCAGCAGCTGCAGGCGATGAAGCCCGACCTGCAGCGGGTGCTCGGCGCCACCTCCGGTGGGGCGGTGCCGGTCGAGGCCCCCGCCGAGGCCCCCGCCGACACCCCGGCCGCCGACAGCGACGAATAGGCCCACCCACCGCCGACGGCGGCGTCCCACCCGGGGCGCCGCCGTTGCGCGTATCGGCACCCCCGGCGGCGCCGGTGTGATTCACTACGGTGCGTCGGGGTCGCGCCGGGCTCACCCGCGGACCCCCGGACCGACGGCGTGCGGAGGGTGATTGCGATGAGGGCCGGGACGATTCTGCTGCGAACACTGCTACGAACGTTGAGCGCCGTCGCGGTGGCGCTGGGCCTGGGAGTGGTGGGCGTGGTGGCGGTGCCGGCCGCGCCCGCCCACGCCGACGGGGTGGAGCAGCTGATGGTGCCGTCGGCGGCGATGGGCCGCGACATCCCGGTCAGCTTCCAGGGCGGCGGGCCGCACGCGGTGTTCCTGCTCGACGCGTTCAACGCCGGCCCCGACGTGAGCAACTGGGTCACCGCCGGCAACGCGATGGGCACCCTGGCCGGCTCCGGGCTGTCGGTGGTCGCCCCCGCCGGCGGCGCCTACAGTCTCTACACCAACTGGGAGCAGGACGGCAGCAAGCAGTGGGAGACCTTCCTCGCCGACGAGCTGCCCAACTGGCTGGCCGCCAACAAGGGGCTCGCCCCCGGCGGGCACGCCATCGTCGGCGCCTCCCAGGGCGGCACCGGCGCGATGACGATGGCGGTGTTCCACCCCGACCGGTTCGGTTACGCCGGCTCGCTGTCGGGATTCCTCTACCCGTCGTCGACCTGGGAGAACGGCGCGATCACCGCCGGGCTGGCGCAATTCGGCGGTGTCGACGCCAACGGCATGTGGGGTGCGCCGCAGTTGGGCCGGTGGAAATGGCACGACCCGTACGTGCACGCCAACATGCTCGCCGCCAACAACACCCGGGTGTGGGTGTTCAGCCCCGGCACCACCACCGCCAGCGACCCGGCGGCGATGATCGGCGCTGCCGCCGAAGCCCAGGGCAGCGCCCGGCAGTTCTTCCAGCAGTACCGCAACGCCGGCGGCCACAACGGGCACTTCGACTTCCCGCCCAGCGGCGACCACGGCTGGTCGTCGTGGGCCCCGCAGCTCGGCGCGATGGTCGGTGACATCGTCGCCGCCATCGGCTGAGCCCCCCGGCGGCCGGCTCACCGAGGTGGGGCCCCGCCGGCGCGGTCGGTACCGTGGAAACGCAATCCGACCGACCCGGGCGAGCAGGAGATCCGCACACCGATGGCCACCACCTCGCGGCGTAAACGCCACCGCATCCTCGGCTTGATCGCCGCCGCCGCGATGGCCGTGGCCGTCGCCCTGGTCATCTGGGTGGTGATCATCGCCATCCGGATGCCGTCGAGTCCGCCGCCGTCCGCCGAGCAGCCCGGCGGGGTGCCGCCCACCTCCTCGACCCCGCGGGCCAAGAAGCCGCGCCCGGCATACCAGGACGCCAGCTGCCCCGACGTGCAGGTGCTGTCGATCCCGGGGACCTGGGAGTCCTCCCGCACCGACGACCCGCTGAACCCCGACCAGTTCCCGATCGCGTTGCTGCTGGGCGTCACCCGCCCGATCGCCCACGACTTCGATGCCGCCCGGGTGCAGACCTACACGGTGCCCTACACCGCCCAGTTCCATAACCCGCTCAGCAACGACAAGCAGATGTCCTACAACGACAGTCGCGACGAGGGCACCCGCGCCGCGGTCAAGGCGATGACCGAGATGAACGACAAGTGCCCGCTCACCAGCTACGTGGTGATCGGTTTCTCCCAGGGCGCGGTGATCGCCGGGGACCTGGCCAACATGATCGGCAACGGCAAGGGGCCGGTCGACGAGGACCTGGTGCTGGGTGTGACGTTGATCGCCGACGGGCGACGCCAGGACGGGGTGGGCCAGTTCATCGGGCCCAACCCGCCCGGGCAGGGCGCGGAGATCACGTTGAGTGAGGTGCCGATGCTGTCGGGGCTGGGGCTGACCATGACCGGGCCGCGCCCCGGCGGGTTCGGGGCGTTGAACAACCGCACCTACGAGATCTGCGGCGAAGGCGACTTGATCTGCGCCGCGCCGCGGGAGGCGTTCTCGATCGCCAACCTGCCGGCCACCCTCGACACCCTGGCCGGGGGTGCGGCCAACCCGGTGCACGCGCTCTACGCCACCACCCAGTTCTGGAGCATGGACGGCAAACCGGCCACCGAATGGACGCTGGACTGGGCGCGTCGGCTCATCGAGAACGCTCCCCACCCGCCACACGGGTGAACCGGCGCCCGGCGGCGCGTTGATTTTGCCCGTGCGGGCCCGGACCTTTAACATTAAGAAAGAATTAAGAGCGGGCGGTCCCCCGGTTGCCGGTCGGATCGACCGCGCAGCCGGGTCGCGTCGGTACGATCTGTGCGAACGCGGCGGCAACGCGGCTGCCCGCACGGCCGACCCCGCGCCGTAACGAGGTGTCGACAGGAGAGTGGTAATGGCCCAGGGATCCCAGTTGGGGTACCGCAACCCGTTCATCAAGGACGGCAAGATCAGGTTCCCCGAGCATGGCAGCCTGGTCCGCCACGTCGAGCGGTGGGCCTCGGTGCGCGGCGACAAGCTTGCCTACCGGTTTTTGGACTTCTCCACCGAGCGCGACGGCATCGCCCGCGACATCTCCTGGGCGGAGTTCGGTGCGCGCAACCGCGCGATCGGGGCCCGGTTGCAGCAGGTCACCCAGCCCGGCGACCGGGTGGCGATCCTGTGCTCGCAGAACATCGAGTACCTGATCGCGTTCTTCGGCACCCTGTACTCGGGGCGGATCGCGGTGCCGCTGTTCGACCCGGCCGAGCCCGGCCACGTCGGCCGGTTGCACGCGGTGCTCGACGACTGCGAACCGGCGGCGATCCTGACCACGTCGGACTCCGCCGAAGGGGTCCGCAAGTTCTTCCGCAGCCGGCCCGCCAAGGAGCGCCCGAGGGTCATCGCCGTCGACGCGGTCCCCGACGAGGTCGCCGGCACCTGGGAGCTGCCGTCCGCCGACGAGGACACCATCGCCTACCTGCAGTACACCTCCGGGTCGACCCGCACCCCCACCGGGGTGCAGATCACCCACCTGAACCTGCCCACCAACGTGGTGCAGGTGATGCACGCGCTGGAGGGCCGTGAAGGTGACCGCGGGGTCACCTGGCTGCCGTTCTTCCACGACATGGGCCTGATCACGGTGATGCTCTCCCCGGTGATCGGCCACCACGTCACGTTCATGACGCCGGCGGCGTTCGTGCGCCGGCCCGGCCGGTGGATCCGGGAGTTGGCGCGCAAACCCGACGACCAGGGCATGGCCTACTCGGTGGCGCCGAACTTCGCCTTCGAGCACGCCGCCCTGCGCGGGGTGCCCCGCGACGGTGACGAGCCGCTGGATCTGAGCAACGTCAAGGCGATCCTCAACGGCTCCGAGCCGGTCTCGGCCGCCTCGCTGCGCAAGTTCAACGACGCGTTCGGCCCGTACGGGTTCGCCGAGAAGGCGATCAAACCGTCCTACGGGCTGGCCGAGGCGACCCTGTTCGTCTCCACCACCCCGATGGAGGAGGCGCCGAAGATCATCCACGTCGACCGGGACGCGCTGAACAAGAACAGCTTCGTCGAGGTCGCCGCCGACGCCGAGACCGCGGTCGCGCAGGCCTCCGCCGGCCGGATCGGGGTCGACGAGTGGGCGGTCATCGTCGACGCCGAGACCGGTGCCGAGCTGCCCGACGGCCAGATCGGGGAGATCTGGCTGCACGGCAACAACATGGGCAGCGGCTACTGGAACAAGCCCGCCGAGACCGTCGAGACGTTCCAGAACCCGCTGACCTCCCGGATCGAGGACTCCCACGCCGACGGTGCCCCCGAGGACGCCCTGTGGGTCCGCACCGGCGACTACGGCACCTTCTACGAGAAGGACCTCTACATCACCGGCCGGGTCAAGGACCTGGTGATCATCGACGGGCGCAACCACTACCCGCAGGACCTGGAGTACTCCGCGCAGGAGGCCAGCCGGGCGGTGCGCACCGGGTTCGTCGCCGCGTTCTCGGTGCCGGCCAACCAGCTGCCGGCCGCGGTCTTCGACAACCCGCATTCGGGGTTGACCTACGACGCCGACGACGCCTCCGAGCAGCTGGTGATCGTCGCCGAGCGGGCGCCGGGCACCCACAAGCTCGATCCGCAGCCGATCGCCGACGACATCCGGGCGGCCATCGCGGTGCGCCACGGGGTGACCGTGCGTGACGTGCTGCTGGTCCAAGCCGGGTCGGTGCCGCGCACCTCCAGCGGCAAGATCGGCCGCCGGGCCTGTCGCGGCGCCTACGTCGACGGTAGCCTGCGCGGCGGTTACGCTTCCCCGAACGCCTTCCCCGACCAGGCGGAATGACGCCGCCGGTCGGTCATCATCCCCGCTCCTGGGGCAGCCACGAGGTGAGGCCTGAACATGACTGACGCCCAACCGGATTCACCGGCACCGGACCGCAACCTGACCGTCGCCGAGATGCGCACCTGGATGCGCAACTGGGTGGCCAACGCCACCGGGCAGTCCCCCGACACGATCAGCGAGACCACCCCGATGGTGGAGCTGGGGCTGTCGTCGCGCGACGCGGTGGCGATGGCCTCCGACATCGAGGACCTCACCGGGGTGACCCTGTCGGCGACGGTCGCGTTCCAGCACCCGACGATCGAGGCGCTCGCCACCCGGATCATCGAGGGGGAGCCGGAGCTGCCCGACGCCGACGACGGGGTGGACTGGTCACGGGAGGCCGACGTCGCCGACATCGCCGTGGTGGGCCTGTCCACCCGGTTCCCCGGCGACATGAGCGATCCCACCGAGACGTGGGCCGCCCTGCTGGAGGGCCGCGACGGCATCACCGATCTGCCGGAGGGCCGCTGGTCGGAGTTCCTCGACGAGCCGCGCATCGCCGAGCGGGTCGAGACCGCCCGCACCCGCGGCGGCTACCTCGCCGACATCAAGGGCTTCGACTCGGAGTTCTTCGCGCTGTCGAAGATGGAAGCCGACAACATCGACCCGCAGCAGCGGATGGCCCTCGAGTTGACCTGGGAGGCCCTCGAGCACGCCCGCATCCCGGCGTCCAGCCTGCGCGGCGAGAGCGTCGGGGTCTACATCGGCGCGTCGAACTACGACTACAGCTTCCTGGCGATGTCGGACCCGAGCATCGCCCACCCGTACGCGATCACCGGCAACGCCCACTCGATCATCGCCAACCGGGTCTCCTACTTCTACGACTTCCACGGCCCGTCGATGGCGATCGACACCGCCTGCTCCTCCTCGATGGTCGCCGTGCACGAGGGGGTGCGCGCGCTGCGTAACGGCGACGCCGACGTGGTGGTCGCCGGCGGGGTCAACGCGCTGATCACCCCGCTGATCACGGTCGGGTTCGACGAGGTCGGCGGGGTGCTGGCCGCCGACGGCCGGATCAAGTCGTTCTCCTCCGACGCCGACGGCTACGCCCGCTCCGAGGGCGGGGGCATGCTGGTGCTCAAACGCGTCGACGACGCGCGCCGCGACGGCGACCAGATCCTGGCGGTGATCGCCGGCTCGGCGGTCAACCACGACGGGCGCTCCAACGGGCTGTTGGCCCCCAACGCCGAGGCGCAGGCCAAGGTGCTGCGCCGGGCCTACAAGGACGCCGGCATCGACCCGCGCACCGTCGACTACATCGAGGCGCACGGCACCGGCACCATCCTCGGCGACCCGATCGAGGCCGACGGGCTGGGCCGGGTGGTCGGGCGCGGCCGCCCCGACGACCGTCCGGCGCTGCTGGGCGCGATCAAATCCAACATCGGGCACCTGGAGTCGGCGGCCGGCGCGGCCAGCCTGGCCAAGATCGTCCTGGCGCTGCACCACGACAAGATCCCGCCGTCGATCAACTACGCCGGGCCCAACCCCTACATCGACTTCGACGCGCTGCACCTGAAGGTCGCCGACACCGTCACCGACTGGCCGCGCTACGGCGGCTACGCGGTGGCCGGGGTGTCCGGGTTCGGCTTCGGCGGGGCCAACGCGCACCTGGTGGTGCGCGAGGTGCTGCCCCGCGACGTCATCGACCGCGACCCCGAACCGGCCCCGGCCCCGGTCGCCGGGACGGCAGAAACCGAGACCCCCGAGCACGTCGGCGGGGTCCGCTTCGACGAGTACGGCGAGTTCATCCACGAGCCGGCCCCCGCGGCCGACGGGGGTGCGGGCGCGCTCGCCGAGGACGAGGTCGAGCTGCCCGGGCTGACCGAGGAGGCGCTGCGGCTCAAGGAGGCCGCGCTGGCGCAGTTGGCCGCCCGGGAGGCCGACAACCCCACCAAACCGCTGATCCCGCTGGCGGTGTCGGCGTTTTTGACCTCGCGCAAGAAGGCCGCCGCCGCCGAGCTGGCCGACTGGATCGACAGCGCGGAGGGCCGCGCGTCGTCGCTGGAGTCGATCGGCCGCTCGCTGTCGCGACGCAGCCACGGCCGCTCGCGGGCGGTGGTGCTCGCCCGCGACCACGACGAGGCCATCGCCGGGCTGCGCGCGGTCGCCGAGGGCAAATCCAAACCGACGGTGTTCAGCGCCGACGGCCCGGTCACCAACGGGCCGGTGTGGGTGTTCGCCGGGTTCGGCGCCCAGCACCGCAAGATGGGCAAAGAGCTCTACCTGCGGGATCCGATCTTCGCCGAATGGATCGACACCGTCGATGCGCTCATCCAGGACGAGCGCGGGGTGTCGATCCTGGAGATGATCCTCGACGACGCGGTGGACTACACCGACGACACCGTCGACTACCCGATCGAGGCCGTGCAGCTGGTGATCTACGCGATCCAGATCGCGCTCGGGGAGCTGCTGCGCGCCCACGGGGCGTCGCCGGCGGCGGTGATCGGCCAGTCCCTCGGCGAGCCGTCGGCGGCCTACTTCGCCGGCGGGCTGTCGCTGGCCGACGCCACCCGGATCATCTGCCCGCGCGCCCGGCTGATGGGCGAGGGCGAGAAGATGCTGTTCGGCGAGTACATCCGGCTGATGGCGCTGGTGGAGTACTCCGCCGAGGAGATCCGGGAGGTCTTCGCCGACTTCCCCGACCTGGAGGTCTGCGTCTACGCCGCCCCCGGCCAGACCGTCATCGGCGGGCCCCCCGAACAGGTCGAGGCGATCATCGCCCGCGCCGAGGCCGAAGGCCGCTTCGCCCGCAAATTCCAGACCAAGGGCGCCAGCCACACCTCCCAGATGGACCCGCTGCTCGGCGAGTTCACCGCGGAGCTGGCCGGCATCGAACCGCAGCCCACCGCGATCGGCTACTACTCGACGGTGCACGAGGGCACCTTCGTGCGCGCCGGGCAGGCGTTCCACGACGTGGAGTACTGGAAGAAGGGGCTGCGCCACTCGGTGTACTTCACCCAGGGGGTGCGCAACGCCGTCGACAACGGCCACACCACGTTCCTGGAGCTGGCCCCCAACCCGGTGGCGCTGATGCAGGTGGGGCTGACCACCGCCGACGCCGGGCTGCCCGACGCGCAGCTGATCGCGACCCTCGCGCGCAAGAACGACGAGGTCGACTCGATGACCACCGCGATGGCCCAGCTCTACGTCTACGGCCACGACCTGGACATCCGCACCCTGTTCCCCCGGGCGCAGTCGCTGGCCGACTACGCCAACATCCCGCCGACGAAGTTCAAGCGCAAACAGCACTGGCTCGACGCGCACTTCACCGCCGACGCCTCGGGCATCATGCCCGGCTCGCACGTGGCGCTGCCCGACGGCCGGCACGTCTTCGAGTACGCGCCGCGCGCCGCCGAGGTCGGCGTCGAGGAGCTGTCCGCGCTGGTGAGCGCGGCGGCCACCGCGGTGCTGCCCGGGGCCCGCGTCCTCGCCGCCGAGCAGCGGGCGGTGCCCGGCGGGGGTGCGCGCCTGGTCACCACGCTGACCCGGCACCCCGGCGGCGCGGCGGTGCAGGTGCACGCCCGCATCGACGAGTCGTTCACCCTGGTCTACGACGCCCTGGTCGCCCGCGGAGACACCGACGCGGCGGCGGTGCTGCCGGCGGCGGTCGGGGTGGGCACCGCCACCGGCGGCGCACCCACGGTGGCCGCGGCCGAACCGGAGCCCGCCGAGGAGGCGGCGATCCTGTCCGACAACCTGACCGCCGGGGCCGGGCTGGCCGCCGGGTTCGCCAAGTGGTCGCCGGACTCCGGGGAGACCGTCGCCGACCGGCTCGGCGCGATCGTCGGCGGGGCGATGGGCTACGAGCCCGAGGACCTGCCGTGGGAGGTGCCGCTGATCGAGCTGGGCCTGGACTCGCTGATGGCGGTGCGGATCAAAAACCGCGTCGAGTACGACTTCGACATGCCGCCGATCCAGCTGACCGCGGTGCGCGATGCCAACCTCTACAACGTCGAGGAGATGATCCGCTACGCCGTGGAGCACCGCGACGAGGTGCAGGCGCTCCATGAGCATCAGAAGACCATGACGCCGGAGGAGATCGCCGCCGAGCAGGCCGCGATGATCGCCGCCGCCAAGGCCGCCGAGGACGGCAGCGCCGAGGCCGCCGAACCCGCCGCCGAGCCCGCCGAGCCCGCCGAGCCCGCCGAGGCGGTGCCGCCGCCGCCGACTGACCCCTCCGGCCCGGCGGGCCCGTCCGGTCAGGCGGTGCCGCCGCCCCCGACCGACCCGTCCGGCCCGGCCGGACCCGCGGCGACCGCCCCCGCCGGAGCGGCCGCCGAATCGCCGGTGAGCACGGCGACCGCTGCCGCCGCGGCGGCGAAGGTGCTCACCTCCGAGGCGGTGACCGAGGCGCTCGGCGCCGACGTGCCGCCGCGTGACGCCGCCGAACGGGTCACGTTCGCGACATGGGCGATCGTCACCGGCAAATCCCCGGGCGGGATCTTCAACGACCTGCCCGCCCTCGACGACGCGGCCGCCGAGAAGATGGCGACGCGGCTCTCCGAGCGCGCCGAGGGCGTGATCTCGGTCGACGACGTGAAGTCCGCGGCCACCATCGAGGCGCTGGCGACCGTCGTGCGCGACCAACTCGAGGACGGGGTGGTCGACGGATTCGTCCGCACCCTGCGAGCACCCAAAGAGGGCTCGAAGAGTGTGCCGCTGTTCGTGTTCCACCCGGCCGGCGGCTCAACCGTGGTCTACGAGCCGCTGATGAAGCGCCTGCCCGCCGACACCCCGATCTACGGCTTCGAGCGGGTGGAGGGCTCCATCGAGGAACGCGCCGCGGAGTACGTGCCGAAACTGCTCGAGATGCACGACGGTCCGTTCATGCTGGCCGGCTGGTCCCTCGGCGGGGCGCTGGCCTACGCCTGTGCGATCGGGCTGAAGCAGTCCGGTGCCGACGTGCGCTACGTCGGCCTGATCGACCTGGTGTTGCCCGGCGAGCCGATCGACCAGTCCAAGGAGGGGATGCGCGCCCGCTGGGACCGCTACGCGAAGTTCGCCGAGCGCACCTTCAACGTCGAGATCCCCGAGATCCCGTACGAGGAACTGGAGAAGCTCGACGACGAAGGCCAGGTCCGTTTCGTCCTCGACGTGATCGCCCAGAGCGGGGTGCAGATCCCCGGCGGCATCATCGAGCACCAGCGCACGTCGTACCTGGACAACCGGGCGCTGGACACCATCGAGATCCGGCCCTACGACGGGCCCGTCACGCTGTACATGGCCGACCGCTACCACGACGACGCCATCGTGTTCGAGCCCGCCTACGCCACCCGCAAACCCGACGGCGGCTGGGGCGAGTACATCGACGACCTGGAGATCGTCCACATCGGCGGTGAGCACATCCAGGCCATCGACGAGCCCTACATCGCTAAGGTGGGTGCGCACATGAGCGAGGCCATCAACCGCATCGACGCCGAGAATGAGGGCAAATGAGCACACCCGCGCAGCCGGAGCGTAAAACCACCGCCGAGCTCTTAGCCGAGCTGCACGAGAAGCTGGCGGAGGCCGCCGAGCCGGGCGGGGAGAAGGCCGTCGCCAAACGGGCGAAGAAGGGGATCCCCAGCGCGCGGGAGCGGATCCACGCGCTGCTGGACCCGGGCAGCTTCCTCGAGATCGGCGCCCTGGCCAAGACCCCCGGTGACCCGAACGCCCTCTACGGCGACGGGGTGGTCACCGGGCACGGGCGCATCAACGGCCGGCCGGTCGGGGTGTTCTCCCACGATCAGACGGTGTTCCAGGGCTCGGTCGGGGAGATGTTCGGCCGCAAGGTGGCCAAGCTGATGGAGTGGGTGGCCATGGTCGGCTGCCCGATCATCGGCATCAACGACTCCGCCGGGGCGCGCATCCAGGACGCGGTGACGTCGCTGGCCTGGTACGCCGAACTGGGCCGGCGCCACGAGATGCTGCGCGGGCTGGTGCCGGAGATCTCCATCATCTTGGGCAAATGCGCCGGGGGCGCGGTGTATTCGCCGATCCAGACCGACCTTCTGGTCGCGGTCCGCGATCAGGGCTACATGTTCATCACCGGCCCCGACGTGATCAAGGACGTCACCGGCGAGGACGTCACCTTCGATGAGCTCGGCGGCGCCGACGTGCAGGCGCAGCGCGGCAACATCCACAAGGTGGTCGCCGACGAGGCGGAGGCGTTCCAGTACGTGCGCGACTACCTGTCGTTCCTGCCCGCCAACCACTTCGACGACCCGCCGATCGTCAACCCCGGCCTGGAGCCGGAGATCACCCCGCACGATTTGGAGCTCGACTCGATCGTGCCGGATTCGGACAACACCGCCTACGACATGCACGAGATCCTGCTGCGCATCTTCGACGACGGCGACGTCTTCGAGATCTCCGAACAGCGCGGCCCGGCGATGATCACCGCGTTCGCCCGGGTCGACGGACGCCCGGTCGGGGTGATCGCCAACCAGCCGATGTTCATGTCCGGTGCGGTCGACACCGACGCCTCGGACAAGGCGGCCAGCTTCATCCGGTTCTGCGACTCCTACAACCTGCCGCTGGTGTTCGTGGTCGACACCCCCGGCGCGATGCCCGGCGTGTCCGAGGAGCAGAACGGGATCATCAAACGCGGCGGCCGGTTCTTCAACGCGATCGTGGAGGCCGACGTCCCCAAGGTGACGATCATCATCCGGAAGGCCTACGGCGGCGGGTACGCGGTGATGGGCTCCAAGCAGCTCTCCGCCGACCTGAACTTCGCGTGGCCGACCGCGCGCATCGCGGTGATCGGCGCCGACGGTGCCGCCCAGCTGTTGGTGAAGCGGTTCCCCGACCCGACCGCGCCCGAGGTGCAGAAGATCAAGGCGGACTTCATCGCCGGCTACAACGAGAACATGGCGATCCCGTGGACCGCCGCCGAGCGCGGCTACATCGACGGGGTGATCCAGCCGCACGAGACCCGGCTGCTGCTGCGCAAATCGCTGCGGCTGTTGCGCGACAAGCAGAACGGGCCGAAGGTGCAGCGCAAACACGGTCTGTTGCCGATGTAGCGACCCGCGCCGCGGGGGCGGCGGGGTTGACAGTGTGGGCTACGGTGGACCCAGTCCGGCGCATTCGAGGCCGGGCCACACAACCACACATCGCACAACCACACATAGCACGGGAGCGCCCGCTCGAGGGCGCTGAGAGGACGGCTAGTGCCGTCGACCGTCTGAACCTGTCCGGGTAATGCCGGCGTAGGGAGAAGCACATGTCTGATGCATCCGTGTCCGGGAAACCGGCCGTCACCACCGGCCCGATCCCCTACAGCAGCAAGCACTACCGGCCCGTGGCGGGCGCCGACGTGGCGGCGGGCCTGCAGGTGCCGTTTCGCCGGGTCCACCTGAGCACCGGGGAGCACCTCGACCTCTACGACACCTCCGGGCCCTACACCGACGACGACGCGGTGATCGACCTGCAGGCGGGCCTGCCGGCGCGCCCGGGTGTGGTGCGCGACCGCGGCACCCAGCTGCAGCGCGCCCGCGCCGGGGAGATCTCCGCGGAGATGGCCTACATCGCTGTGCGCGAAGGTGTTTCCGCCGAGCTGGTGCGTGACGAGGTGGCGCGCGGGCGGGCGGTCATCCCGGCCAACCACAACCACCCCGAATCCGAGCCGATGATCATCGGCAAGGCGTTCGCGGTGAAGGTCAACGCCAACATCGGCAACTCCGCGGTCACCTCCTCGATCGGCGAAGAGGTCGACAAGATGGTGTGGGCGACCCGCTGGGGCGCGGACACCATCATGGACCTGTCCACCGGCAAGGACATCCACGAGACCCGGGAATGGATCCTGCGCAACTCCCCGGTGCCGGTCGGCACCGTGCCGATCTACCAGGCTCTGGAGAAGGTCGACGGGGACCCGGCGAAGCTGACCTGGGAGATCTACCGCGACACGGTGATCGAGCAGGCCGAGCAGGGCGTGGACTACATGACCGTGCACGCCGGGGTGTTGCTGCGCTACATCCCGCTCACCGCCAAACGGGTGACCGGAATCGTCAGCCGGGGCGGTGCGATCATGGCCGCCTGGTGCCTGGCGTATCACCGGGAGTCGTTCCTCTACACCCATTTCGCCGAGCTCTGCGAGATCCTCGCGCGATACGACATCACGTTCTCTCTCGGCGACGGCCTGCGTCCGGGGTGTATCGCCGACGCCAACGACGCCGCGCAGTTCGCCGAGCTGCGCACCCTCGGTGAGCTCACCAAGGTCGCGAAATCCCATGGCGTGCAGGTGATGATCGAAGGCCCCGGTCACGTGCCGATGCACAAGATCGCCGAGAACGTCCGCATCGAACAGCAGTGGTGCGAGGAGGCGCCGTTCTACACCCTGGGGCCGCTGACCACCGACATCGCCCCGGCGTACGACCACATCACCTCGGCGATCGGCGCGGCGAACATCGCCGAGGCGGGCACCGCGATGCTGTGCTACGTCACCCCCAAGGAGCACCTGGGGCTGCCCAACCGGGCCGACGTCAAAGCCGGGGTCATCGCCTACAAGATCGCCGCGCACGCCGCCGATCTGGCCAAGGGCCACCCGCACGCGCAGAAACGTGACGACGCGTTGTCGAAGGCGCGCTTCGAGTTTCGCTGGCACGACCAGTTCGCGCTGTCGCTGGACCCGGAGACCGCCCGCGAATACCACGACGAGACGTTGCCGGCCGAGCCCGCCAAAGCCGCCCACTTCTGCTCGATGTGCGGACCGAAGTTCTGTTCGATGCGCATCACCCAGGATGTGCGCGACTACGCCGCCGAGCACGGTTTGGAGACCGAGGAGCAGATCGACGCCGCGATCGCCGACGGCATGGCCGCCAAGTCGGCGGAGTTCACCGCACGCGGCTCGAGGGTGTATCTGCCGCTCACGCAGTAAGCGGTGCGGCGAGTCCGTCGTGCACCGATGACGTTTCGTCGCCGACTCGTTACCGGGCGCCGTTGGGACTGTCATCGGTGTAATTCACCATCGGCGCAGTTCACGGGCAATTTCCGACGAATTCGGTTGGTATCGACACG
The DNA here is from genome assembly GCF_002104795.1 of Mycolicibacillus koreensis. GTDB lineage: Bacteria > Actinomycetota > Actinomycetes > Mycobacteriales > Mycobacteriaceae > Mycobacterium > Mycobacterium koreense. The sequence continues at coordinate 28,484 of NZ_NCXO01000020.1, read as the reverse complement.
ATCTCGGGTTGATAAGTGTCTCGTAACACTTTGGCAACACCGGCAACATCCGTTTCAGAGGAATTATCGTGTTTTGGGGCGATCCCGTGACGGGCTCGCCGTCGAGGCTCCCACCGGCCTGGCGTCACCGCACGCCTGCGCCGTATCGATCGCCTGCAGGGTCTCCGGCGGTGTGAAGGGGCGTGTGAAGGGGAGGTAGCCGTGGGCGGTGGTGGCACCCGATGACCCCCCGGACGATCACGCGGGAATCCCGCCCGGCGCCGCAGGCGGCCGAGCAGAAACGGATGCTGCGCAAGGCGATCCTGGCGGCTGCGATCGGCAACGCCACCGAGTGGTACGACTACGGCGTCTACGCGGTGGTCGCCACCTATCTGACCCAGGCGTTCTTTCCCGGCACCCTGGGCAACATCGGCACCATGGCCGGGTTCGCGGTGTCGTTCGTGCTGCGCCCCCTCGGCGGCATGGTGTGGGGGCCGATCGGGGACCGCTTCGGCCGCAAGGCCGTGCTGATGGCCACGATCCTGCTGATCGCGGTGGCCACCACCTTGATCGGGGTGCTGCCCACCCACGCCTCGATCGGGTGGTGGGCCCCGGCGCTGCTGATCGGTTTGCGTGTGGTGCAGGGCTTCTCCACCGGCGGCGAGTACGGCGGTGCGGCGACGTTCATGGCCGAATACGCCCCGGACCACCAGCGCGGCCGCTACGGCAGCTTCCTGGAGTCCGGCGCGGTGGCCGGGTTCGTCGCCGGCAGCGCGGTGGTTCTGGTCCTGGAGGCGCTGCTGACGCCTGCGCAGATGGCCGACTGGGGATGGCGGGTCCCGTTCCTGTTGGCGCTGCCGTTGGGGACCATCGGCCTGGTGTTGCGCGTCAACATGGACGAAACCCCGGTGTTCAAGGAGTGCATGGCGGTCGAGGCGATCACCGGTTCGGCGTGGGGGCGGCTCAAAGACCTCATCGCCAACTACACCCGCCCGATCATGGTGATGTTCGCTCTCGTGGTGGCGCTGAACCTCATCGACTACACCCTGGTCACCTATCAGCCGACCTACCTGCAGGCGACCCTGGGGCTCGGGGAGCGCAGCCGGACCACGGTCGTGCTGGTGGGGGAGTTGGCGATGATGGCGTGCATCCCGCTGGCGGGCCTGTGGTCAGACCGGGTGGGGCGCAAGCCGTTATGGCGATTCTCGCTGCTGAGTCTGGTGATGCTCGCCCTACCGATGTATTGGCTGATGGGTCACGGGTTCGGTGGTGCGCTCGTCGGCTTCACCGTGCTGTGCGTGCTGTTCGCCGCACCGCTGGCCACCGTCGCGGCCACCTTCCCGGCGATGTTTCCCACCCAGGTGCGCTACGCGGGGTTCGCGATCTCCTACAACGCCGCGGTCACCTTGTTCGGCGGCACCGCGCCGATCGTGGCCGACACCGTCATCGAGACCACCGGCTGGCAACTCTTCCCGGCCGCCTACCTGATGCTCGCCGCGCTGATCGGCTTGGCGGCGCTGCGGTTCCTGCCCGAGACCGCCGGATGCTCGCTGCGCGGCACCGACATCCCCGGTGTGGCCAGCGATCTGGAGCGCGAACTGCTGGAGTCGTTGGAGACCCGACCGCTCGTGCTGCCCGCGCCGACCACCGTGTTCCCGACCATCCCGATCCCGATGGACATGCCCACCCTGGTGATGGCCGGGCCGGTGTCGGCACCGGAGCCGACGCTGGATCTCGCGGCCTACTGGTCCGACGAGCCGATCCCGGCGAAAGCCAAACCGATGCGGGTGGGGCCGCGCCGCGCGCCACGCCGCTGAGCCGATCCGCGGCGCGCCGCCGCGTCGCCGCTACGGCCCGATCCGGATCCGCCCGGACTTGTACAGCCCGCTGTGGGTGGTCGTGCCCAGTTCGATGTCGGCGGGAACCGCGTCGACGATGCTGTCGAACTTGCGCAGCGAGCCCCAGTCGCGGCCCCAGTCGTCGGAGAGATACGTGGCCATCACGTGGGCGCGCAGCAGCAGGTCGCTGATGCCCAGCAGCCCGCCGTTGAGGCCGTCCTCCCAGGTGTCGGTGTCCTGTTTCTTGGCGGTGTAGTCCGGGGTGATCCGGTACTGCGGAACCTCGGTGACGCCGTTGGCGTGCAGCATGGGCTGCTGGCAGGGGAACGCCATCCCGACCGCCCAGTCCATCAGCACCGGCGTGGTGGAGCCGACATAGTCCTGCAGGGTGCGCAGCTGCGGAACGCGCGGCGGGGTCACCGCCACCCAGTCTCCCGGGGTCAACGACAGGTCCTCGGCGACGATGCGCACCGCCACCGCGTCGGCCGGGATCGCGGCGCGCGGGAACCGCAGGTTGCGCCAGGAGGGCGCCGGACCCAGATCGTAGGGCTGCACACGCCCGGCCGGCACCGGCGCCCCGTCGGGACCGACGGTGGCGTACTCCAATTCGACGGTCTGCCCGCTGGTGTGGGCGTTGAGCACGCTGTACCCGGCGATGGTGCCCGCGGCGGTCACCACCACCAGCGGATGCTCACCGGCGTCTGCGGGCTCGAGTGCGTACCACGCCGAGGTCAGGGTGCTCTGCTGCTGGGGGCCGTGGGCGAAGCTGCCGGCGAGCGGGACGCGCGCCGGGTCGAGGTCGTAGGGCAGCGGAATCGTCGACCCGTTGACCCCGGGGGTCTTCAGTTCGGTGGGGGCATCCCAGTCGTAGTCGGTGCCCGGCTGCGGCAAGGTCATGCGGATCGCTTCGGCCACAATGTGTTCGGGAACCCCATCGGCGCTGAACCCGACCGGGTCGACACCGGCAAGCGCACCGAGGGGCCCCCAAGCGCCGGCGCCGTCGGGCAGCGGATGCAGGAACCCGTCGTTGGCGTCCGGTTCGACGAGCACGTAGTCGGCCAGCCCGCAGCCGCCGGTGAAGGCCCGCAGGTTCGCCCACCCGTTGGAGTACGTGGGGTATTGGCGCACCACCCCGATGGCCATCGACGCGAAGAACACCACCACCATGAACCCGGCGGTCACCGGGATCGGTGCGGCGGTCAGCGCAGTGGTGATCCGGTCTTGGCCGCGATCGCGGGGGGCGAAATGCAGCCATGCCGCCCACAGCGCGGCCGCGACGAACAGCGCGAAGATCATCGCGCTGACACTCAGCCCGCCGATGCGCGGCATCGCGTTGTTGAACGGCACCCCGTAGCTGGAGACGTACCACCATCCGTTGGTGGTGGCGAAACACAGCGCCAGCACGAACAGCAGGGCGGCCAGAAACGCCATCCGGTTGCGCGCGGAGCGCAGCACTGACCGCGAGACCAACACCGTGGCCAGTGCCGCCATCGCCGCACCCACCGCGGCGAACAGGCCGAAGTGGTGCACCCACTTGGTGGGGGTGAACATCAGGAAGAACATCGTGCCGAAGATGACGCCCATCAGTCGCCACGCAGGCCCGCGCGCCACCCCGGGAACCCGCCCGCGCCGCAGCATGAGGAACATCGCGGTGAACAGGCACAGCGCGGTGATCAAGAACCCGAACCGCCGCGACAGCGACCCGTCGACGGTCGGCAGGATCAGGTAGTAGTAGCGCAGGTTCTCGGTGTACCAGGCCTGGCTGGGGCCGATCGCGCTGCGAACCCGGGTGGCCTCCAGCACCGTCGACAACGTCTGGTCGAAGAACACCACCGTCAGGATCACGAACCCGGCGGCCAGCAGGGGCATCACCAGCGGCCAGGTCCCGACCTGGCGGTGGCGGCGCACCAGGATCCGCAGCAGCGGACGACCGCCGGCCACCAGCGCGGCCACCGCGATCAGGCCGGTCGGCTGGATGCCGAGGGTGAACGCCGCGGCGATGATCGCCAGCGCCGCGGGGGTGAGCCGCCCGGAGGTGACCGCCCGTTCGATGAGCACATAGGTGATCAGGGAGCCGACCGCGATGATCGGCTCGGGGCGCAACCCGTTGTTGAACGGGAACCAGGCGGCCATCAGCACCATCGCCGCCGCCCACAGGGCCGGGCGGCTGGTGGCCACGGCCGGGCCCAGCCGCGGCAGCACCTCCCGGCTGAGCAGCAGCCAGCACACCAGCGCGGCGATGAGGTCGGGCAGCCGGATGAAGATGCTGGCGTCGCTGACGTGGGTCATCCAGGCCAGCAGGTTGTAGTACCAGCCGAACGGGTCCTCGGGGCTGCCGAACCACCGGAAGTAGTTGCTCATGTACCCGGCGTGCCCGGCGACACGGGCCATGCCCAGGATGTAGCCGTCGTCGGAGGAGTTGGCGCCGAGGACATGCCAGAGCGCGAACCCGGCGACGACGACGCCGTCGACGACGCCCAGCGTGCGCCACCGGGTGGGGATGAGCCGGCGCATCCGGCGCCCGTCGAGCCGGTCGAGGCGCCACAGCGCCAGCAGGGCCACCACCGTGGCGGTGATCGCCACCAGGATCGCGGTGAGCTTCATCGCGGTCGGCTTGGTGGTGAACCGGGTGTCGATGGTGGCGGAGAACTCCAGGCCGGCCGGGGCGGGGCCGGTCAGGTCGGTGAACACCCCGACGATCTGCGGGCGCAGGTTCGGATCGGTGAACCCGGTGTGCCACTCCCGGCCGGTTTTCGGGTCGGTCACCCCGACGAAGGTGGCGTAGGTGCCGGCCTCACTGGAGGTGATGTCGATGCGTGAACACCCCGGTGTCCCGGCGGTGCCGGCCAGCGCGGTGCGCGGCACGCTGGCCACCACCACGTTGCGCACGATCACGTCGACCCGCTTGGCGGAGACGGTCACCAGCATCGCGTTGAGCGCGGCCTGCTTGCCGTCGGCCGGGGCGGTGCCCAGCAGCAGCCCGCCGCTGGCGGGCAGCGCCTCGACGGTCTCGCACGGGATGGACACCTGCAGGGTCACCGGCACCTGCGAGATCAGCGGGGCGGTGACATTGCCGAGCTGGCCGTGCTGCGGCCAGTCCAGGGTGGCGGTGGTCTGCACCACCGGCAGCAGCGGGGTGGCCACCGACAGCAGAAACCCGATGAGCCCGGCGACGATCGCGGTCCAGCGGGTCCAGCGGATCTCCCGCGACAGCGGCTGGTCGGCGGGCGCGGTGGTGGTCACGGCAGGGCTCGAATCGGTCCGGGGCGGCTCCAGCCGGGCACGGTGGTCACACCTTCCTCGATGGCGGCTTCAGGGGCCTGCGACGCCGGCACCAGCCGGTGGTAGCGCTCCAGCGATCCCCAGTCGCGGTACCAGTCGTCGCGCAGATAGGTCGGCACGGTCGTGGTGTACAGCAGCGCCTGGGTGAACAGGAACGGCCCGCCATCCTCGGGGGCCTGCCACAGGTTCGACGACGACGCGGTCTGCTTGTGGTCGGGCAGGATGCGGTACTCGGGCAGCTCCGCCACCCCGAGGTGTTCGGTGAACGGCCGCTGGCACGGGAAGTTCGCGGCGGTCGCGATGTCGGCCAGCACCGGGGTCGCCGGGCCGATCAACTGCCCGACGGTCTCCAGCACCGGCACCCGCGGCGGGGTGAACGCGAACCACTGGTCGGAGCTGAGGTTCGGGTCGTCGGCGACGATGCGCACCACGTCGGCCTCCGGCGGTGCCCAGGCCAGCGGGAACCGCAGGTTACGCCAGGCCGGGGCGGGCCCGATGTCGATGGGCTGCACCTGGCCCAGCGCCGCCGGTTCGCCGTCGGGACGGCGTGCGCCCCACTCCAGTTTCAGCGACTGGCCGTAGGTGAACGTGCCGTCCTCGTCGTAGGACCAGATCGCGCCGGCCGCGGCGACGGTCACCAGCGGCCGGTCGGCGCTGCGCTCGGGCAGCGCGTACCAGGCCGACGTGGCCTCGGCCTTGACGGTGTTCTCCCCGTAGCTGCCCATCACCGGCGTGGTCGCCGGGTCCAGGCCGAACGGCAGCGCCACCCGGGAGCCGTTGATCCCGGCCGGGGCGTCCGGCGGCAGCCAGCCGCCGGCGGTGCCGGCGGAGTCGCTCACCGACGATCCGGGCTTATTGGGGGAGGCGTCGGAGTTGACCACCCCCGGCTTGGAGATCACCGGCTCGCTGGACAGGTCGTCGCCGACGCCGTCGGGGGTGAACCCGACCGGGTCCAGTCCGCCGAGCGGGCCGTCGGGGCCGAACCGCTGGCCGGGTTCCACCGCGAGCAGCCCGGCGTTGGTGTCCGGCTCGGCGAGCACGGCGTCGGCCATCGCGCAACTGTCGGCGGCCAGCCCGGAGGTGAGCGCGGCCAGGTTGGCCTTGGCGGTGGTGTAGGTCGGGTAGCGCGCCGCGAAACCCTTGGCCATCGAGGCGACCTGCAGCACCACCATGATCGAGGCGACCACCAGCAGCGGGGTCGACGCCAGCACCCGGTTGCGGCGGGTGTTGGCCACCTGGGTGTGCCCGGCGAAGTCCAACCGGAAGTGCTGCCAGGTGGCCAGCAGCCCGGTGAGGATCGCCAGCACCAAAAACATCGTGGTGACCGGGTGGCTGGCCAGCACCGGCTGCTTGTCGAACCACGGCACCCCGTAGTTGCCGACGTAGAACCAGCCGTTGATCCCCGAGGTGGCCCACGCCAGCAGGAACAGCAGCGCGGTGACGTACAGCGACAGGTTGCGGCGCGAATGCAGCCCGACCCGCGCGAACGTGAACGCGGTGACCGCGCCGAGCGCACCGGCCAGCCCGGCGAACGCCCCGAACTGCACCGCCCACTTGGTGGGGGTGAACGTCAACAGCAGCAACCCGATCGCGGTGGTGCCCAGAAGCCGCCACACCGGTCCGCTGGCCAGCCCCGGCAGCCGGCCGCGGCGCAGCAGCACCGCGAGCATCCCGAACAGGCACAGGAACATGATCAGCACCGCGAAGCGTCGGGTCATCGACCCGTCCACGGTCTCCACGGTGAGGAAGTAGTAGCGCAGGAACTCCTGATACCAGGAGATGGTCGGGCCGACCTCGTATTTGATCCGCGCCGACTCGGCGACGGTGGCCAGCGTCTGGTTGCGGAAGACCACCACGACGATGAGCGCCGCGGCGGCAGCCAGCGCCGCCACCGGGGCGGCCAGCCCGTCGGTGCCGCGGCGCCGGCGGATGTGCCCGACGATGCCGCGCGCCCCGGTCAGCAGTGCGGCCACCGCGATGAGGCCCTGCGGGGCGAGCGTGGCGGTCAGCGCCGCCACGATCAGCGCCACCGCGGCCGGTGTGAGGCGGCGGGTGGCGATCGCGGTCTCCACCAGAAGCCAGGTGGCGACCGTGCCGAACGCGATCAGCGGTTCGGGGCGCAGCCCGTTGTTGAACGGCAGCCACGCCGCCAAGAACACCACCCCGGCGGTGAGCACCGCGACCCGGTTGGCGGCCAGCCCCCCGCGGGCCGGTCCGAGCCGGTGCAGCATCCGCCGGCTCACCAGCACCCAGCAGGCGATCCCGGCCAGGGTGGCGGGCGCGCGCAGCCACACCCCGGCGGTGCTCACCGAACTCAGCTGCGCCAGCAGCGCCGGATACCAGTCGAACGGCGCCTCCGCGGCCCCGAAGTAGCGGTAGTAGTTGGCCAGGTAACCGGCCTGGTCGGAGACCCGGGCGATGGTCTGGTTGTAGCCGTCGTCGGAGGAGATCGCGCCGATCACATGCCAGAGCCCCAGGGTGCCGATCACCCCGATGTCGGTGAGCCAGGTGACCGGCCCGCCGTGCCACACCCCGCGGCGCTGCCGACGCGGCACGCGGAGCCCGCTGCGCCGGTCGAGCACCGCCAGCGCCACCAGGGCGGCCAGCACGCACAGGATCCCGGCGGCGATGCCGGCGGTCTTGATCGCGGTGGGCGAGACGATGAACCGGGTGTCGACGTCGATGCGCGCCGACAGCCCCGGCTGCGCCGGCACCGTCAGGTCGGTGAAGACCCCGGCGACGAGAGGTTTCTTGTCGGCGGGCAGCACCCGGGTGGTGGCGGGGATGCCGACGAACTCCGTGCTGACGCCGCCGGCGTCGGCCCAGATGTGCAGCTGCCGGCAGTCCGGTCCGGCGATCGCGTCGCGTTCCGCGACCGCGGCCACCGAGTCGCGGAACGCGACGACGACCGCGCTGCGGTTGGCCTGCACGAACAGCCCGCTCTTGGTGGCATCGACCCCGCCGGCGGGCACCGTGGAGAGCACCAGCCCACCGGCGGCGGGCAGCGTGGCCATCACGGGGCACGGGATCGTGATGTCGAGGCTGCGGGGCGCGCCGGAGACCAGTGGCGCGGTGATCTCGCCGACGTGCCCGTCGGCGGTCGGCGCCTGCGGCCAGGCGATGGTCGCGGTGCGCTGGTGCACCGGCAGCAGCGGAACCAGCGCGCACAGCAGGATCCCGGCGACCCCGGCGACCACGGCGATCAGGCGGGCGATCCGGTAACGCGACCGCGCAGCGTCGTCGGAGGGATCGTCGAGGGGCACGAGGGTTGATCGTAGGGGACGGACCGGGCGGGTGGTGGGCGGCCAGCCGCAATCAGTGCCGCAGGGGCGCCGGATTCCACCATCCGCTGCGGGTGGTGCGGCCCACGTCGAGATGCGCGGGTGTGGCGTCGGGGTAGTAGGGGGTCAGTTTCTGCAGCGCGCCCCAGTCCCGGAACCAGTCGTCCTTGAGGTAACTGGGCACCGTCGACGCCTTGAACAGCAGCTCGCTGATGCCCAGCGGGCCGCCGCCGATGTTGTCCATCACCGGCGAGTTGGCCTCGGTGCCGAACCGGTCGGGCATGATCCGCCACCGGGGAACCTCGATGACGCCGTTGCGGTGGCCGAACGGCCGCTGGCACGGGAACGCCAGGCCCACCAGCCAGTCCAGCAGCACCGGATCGTCGGAGCCGACCACCTGTTGCAGAGCGCGCAGGTGCGGGATGCGGGGCGGGGTGAGCGCGATCCAGTGCTGGGGGGCCAGGTCGTCGTCGGAGGCGACCAGCCGGATGCGGGTGGCCTCGGCGGGGATCGCCGACAGCGGCACCCGCAGGTTGCGCCAGGCCGGCTCGGCGCCGACGTCGGCCAACTCGACCGACCCGTCGGCGGGGTCGTCCGGGGAGTCCGCGGGGTCGTGCGGGCCGGCCCATTCCACGGTGATCTCGTGGGCCTCGAATCGGCCGGCGGCAGACACCGCCAGCACCGGTCCGGCCTGGTCACGCGGCGGCAGCTCGTACCACGCCGAGCGCAGCCGGGCCGGCATCTGCACCCCGGCGCGCCAGCTGCCCAGCACCGGGGTGGTGGCCGGGTCGAGGTCGAACGGCAGCTTGGCGCGCGAGCCGTTGATCCCCGGGCGGGCGGTGGTGCCGCCCTCGGTGTCGCTGTTGGTGCTGGCGGTGGCGCCGTTCGTCGCGTCGAGGTCGTTGCCGCCGCTGGGCGGTTCCATCACCGGGTCGGCGGAGACGTCGGCGGGGATGCCGTTGGGGCGGAATCCGCTGGACAGTCCGGCGCCCAGCGCGGTGGCCGGGTCCACCCCGTCGGCGGGGGTCAACATCCCGCGGTTGGGATCCTGTTCGACGAGCACGTCGTCGGCCAGCCCACAGGTCTTGCCGGTCAGTGCCTCCAGGTTGGAGCGGCCCACCGTCCACGCCGGGTACTGGCCGATCATCGCCGCGGTCAGCGACACCACCTCGAAGACCACCAGCGCCCAGGCCGCGATCGCCAACGGGGAGCGCAACAGTCGGGCCACCCGCGGGCCGGGGCGTCGCCGGCCCGGCCCGGGCGGCGGGGCCTCGTCGTGGCCGACGAAGTGGAACCAGGCCGCCAGCAGCGCCACCAGCGCGGTCAGCCCGATCAAAAACGTCGCGAACGCGAAATGCCAGGCCGGGAACTCGTTGGACCACGGCACCCCGAAGTTGGAGACGTACCACCAGCCGTTGACGCTGGCGAACGCCAGCGCGGTGATGAACAGCACCACCGCGGCGAAGACGGTGCGGTTGCGCCGCGAGCGCAGCACCGCCGCGCTGACCGCGACCGCGGCGAGCGCGCCGAGCGAGCCGGCCAGCCCGGCGAACACCCCGAAGTGGTGGGTCCATTTGGTGGGGGTCGACATCATCGCGATGAACGAGATGATCGTGATCCCGACGATGCGGCGGCTCGGCCCGGCGGCGGTGCCCGGGATCCGGCCCTTGCGCAGCGACATCGCGATCGTGACCGCCAACGCCAGCAGCAGTGCGAGCACCGCGAACCGCCGCGCGATCGAGCCGTCCGGGCTGGCCATGAACAGCCGCTCGTAGCGGATGTGCTCGTCGAACCAGCTCAGGCTCGGACCGACCGCGGACTTCAACGCGCTGGCCTGCAGTTCACCGACGAACGTCTGGTCGCGGAAGATCAGGATCGCCGGGACCGTCGCCGCGGCCAGGATCGGGGCCAGCAGCGCCGGCAGCCCGAAGCGGGCCGACCGGCGGTGCAGGATCGTCAACAGCGGCCCGATCGCCACCAGCAGCGCCCCGATCGAGGCCACCCCGGTCGGCCCGGAGAACAGCGTCAGCGCGCCGATGATGCAGGCGACCGCCACCGGCAGCAGCCGGCTGGTGGCCACCGCGCGCTCCACCGAGCACCAGGTCAGCAGGATGCCCAGGGCGATGATCGGTTCGGGGCGCAGCCCGTTGTTCAGCGGCAGCCAGAACACCAGGAACATGCCCGCGGCGGTCCAGGCGGCCGCGCGGCTGGTCTTCACCGCGTGGCCGAGTCGCGGCAGCACCTCCCGGCTGATCACCCACCAGCAGGCCAGCGCCATCACCAGGGTGGGCAGCCGCATCCAGATCGACGCGGTGGAGACGTGCGCCCAGGCGGCGAGCAGGTCGTAGTACCAGCCGAACGGGGCCTCCGGGGTGCCGAACCAGCGGTAGTAGTTGGCCATGTAGCCGGCGTGTTCGGAGACCCGGGCCATGGTGAGGATGTAGCCGTCGTCGGAGGTGTTGGCGCCGACGAAATGCCACCACACCAGCACCGCCGCCACCAGCGCGTCCAGTCCGGACAGCGACCACCAGCGGGGCGGCAGAAACCGGCGGTGCCGCATGCCGTCGGTGGCGTCGAGGCGGTGCAGCGCCACCAGCGCGATCACGGTCAGCAGCACCCCGAGGATCATCACGGTCAGCTTCAGCGGGGTGGGTGCGCTGGAGTAGCGGGTGTCGATGGTCGCCGAGAACCGCAGGTCGGCGGGGGCGGGACCGTCCAGGTCGGTGAAGACCCCGACGATCTGCGGGCGGAAGTCATAGCCGCTGCGCTCCCCGCGCAGCCGTGCCCCGGGATCCTTGGCGCCCGGGCCCTCGGTGAGCCCGAGGAACTCGCCGGTCACCTTGTCGGCGTGCGCGGTGAACACCAGCTTCTGGCAGGCCGGGCTGAGCACCTGATCCAGCGGGGCGACCACCACCGGGGTGTTGCGCACCACCACCACCAGGTCGTCGTTGGCGCGTTCGATGAGCAGGCCCCGGTCGACGGCCTTCGGGGCCTGTTTGGGCACCGTCGACAGCAGCACGGTGCGCCCGGTGTCGGCGCCGGTCAGGCCGGCCGCCGCCCGACACGGGATGGTGATCTCCATGTCGGTGGCGACGTAGCCGATCAGCGGGGCGTCGACGCTGGCGAACACGTCGTTTTGCGGCCAGGTGAGCTGCGCGGTGGTCTGGGTGACCGGCAGGAACGGCACGGCCAACGACAGCGCGGCGCCGAGCAAGCCGGCGACCACGGCCACCAGCCGGGCGATCCGGGAGTTTTCGCGCAGGTCAGCCACGGGCTTAGATGGTAATTGGCGACGGTGGCCGTGGTCGCAGGGCCATCATCGGTCGGCGCCGTCGACCCGCACGGCCAGCACGAACGGCCCGATCTCGGAGACCTCGAACTGCGGGCTGTCGAACAGGTCGGCGGCCAGCTCGACGGTGTAGCGACGCACATTGGGGTGGTTGGGGTAGACGTCCTCGGCCAGCCGCAGCGTGTAGCGCGCCCCGGCCCCGGCGGCGCCGGGGCGCATCACGAACACCGTCGGCGGCGCCCACGGCAGCCGGTCCAGTGCAGCGAGGAACGCCGTCGAGGTGGTGAGTTTCTCCCAGCTCTCGATCTCGGCGGCGCGGGCGTCGAACTGCGCCAGCGGGTTGGCGTAGTGCGAGGTCAAGCCCTGGAACCCGAAGTAGGGGTACAGCGCCAAGAACCCGTAGTCGGCGGTGAGCACCACGGTCTGGTCCCGCGGGACGCCGGTCGCGGCGGTGATCGCCTCGTCGAGTTGGGCGTAGTAGCGCTCCGACCCGGGCGGGCGGCGGTCCCCGCGCTGGCCGTCACCGTCGGTGTCGGTGTAGGCGACGGTCAGGTCCGGTCGCAACACGTCGGGGATGTCCTGGCTGAAGGCGATCGCCCCGGCGCAGCCGATCACGGTGGCGACCGCGACCAGCGGGTCACGCCAGCCGTACTGGCGCCCCCACGCCACGACCCGGTGGGTGATCTCGATGAAGGCGAACACCCCGGCGGCGGTCAGCAGCACCGTCAGGGTCGACTGCAGCCGAAACGACAGCAAGGTGGTGCGCGCCAGCGTCGTCAGCATCGACAGCAGCGACCACAGGTAGACGCTGGCCACCCCGACGCCCAGGGCGGCGGCGCGCACCGAGGTGCCGGCCTTGACCACCAGCCACAGTGTGCCCAGCAGACACAGCGCCCCCAGCAGGGTGAACTGCAGCATCGGGAACGTCAGCTCGGCGCCGGCGGCGGGCAGATAGTGCTGGGCGCTGCCGGTGCCCGAGACCGGGTCGCGGGCCGCGCGCAGCAGAAACGGCAGCCAGGTGGTGGACGCCAGCGCCAGCGCGATCACGCCGATCACGCCCAGCCGCACCAGCGGGTCGGCCGCCGCGCGCAGCCCGTGGCCGCGCCAGCGGGCCACCGCCAGCCCGAGCGCCATCAGGGTCACGGTGAACGCGCTGTAGGCGACCAGCAACGTGTAGAAGGTGGCGGCGAACCCGAGAAAGATCCCGGTGCCGGCCACGGCGGCCCAGCCGGCGTGCCCGCGCGTCCCGGCCCGCAACCCCGACCAGGCCAGCACCAGCACCGGCGGCACCAGCACGGTGATCATCGCCGCGTAGGGCTCCGGGGAGCTGTAGGCCAATGTCGTCGCGGCGGTCGCGGCGGTGACCGCCAGCGCGTACTCGAAGCGGATCAGCCGCTGCCACAGCACCAGGGCGACGGCGACCGCGATCGTGATCGAGACGATCGCCCACGGTTTGAACATCGCCCAGGCGGGGGTGTCGGTCAGTGCCGCCGCGCGCCCGCCCAGCCAGAACCAGCCCGGCGGGTAGAACGGCGGCAGGCCCAGGTAGGTCATGTCGCGCAATGCGGCGCTGTCGGCGAAGCGGGTCAGATATTCGGTGCGGAACTGTTGGTCCACCGAGATGCCGAACAGGTACAGCTTGGTCGCGCCCAACGGCATCCCCAGCGTCACCACCGAGAACGCCGAGATGAATACCGGCGCCGCCAGCCGGGCCAGCCACCGGTGCCCGCGGCGGAACACCCAGCCGGTGGCCAACAGTCCACCGAGGCAGCCGACCTGGCCGACCGTGGTCAATGCGTGCAGTTGATTCGACGACGGATAGGCCGGCCACTCCACCCGCGAGATCGCGATCAGCGCCACCACCGCCACTGCGACGGCGACTCCGGCGGCGAGCACCATCTCACCGACGGTGCGGCCGGCGCCGGCCAGGGCGGCACGCATGCGCTAGATGGGCAGCCGGCGGAAGACCGCCCGCGGGATGTGTCGCAGCACCATCATCACGTAGCGGAACGCCCCCGGCGCCCAGACGATCTGCTTGCCCTTGGCGGCCGCGGTGACCGCCAACTCGGCGACGTCTTCCTTGTCGACGGTGAGCGGCGCCTCCTTGACGTGTGCGGAGAACCGGGTGCGCACCTGCCCGGGGCGGATCACCAGCACCTTGACCCCGTCCTCGCGCAGCGCCTCGCCCAGCCCGAGATAGAACCCGTCGAGACCCGCCTTGGTGGATCCGTAGACGAAGTTGGCGCGGCGCACCCGCTCGCCGGCGACCGAGCTCATCGCGATGATCTGCCCGTAACCCTGGTCGCTGAGTTTGTCGGCGAGGAGCACACCGACGGAAACCGCTGCGGTGTAGTTGATCTCGGCGACCTGCACCGCCTTGCGCTGGTTGTGCCAGAGTTCCTCGGCGTCGGCGTCCATCCCGAACGCCACGATCGCCACGTCGACGTCGCCGTCGGCGAACGCGGCGTCGATCACCTGCGGATGACTGTCGGTGTCCAGGGCGTCGAAATCGATGAGCTCGACCGACTTGGCGCCGGCGGCCTTCATCTCGGAGACGGCGTCGTCGCGGCCGGGATCGCCGGGCAGGCAGGCCAGCACGACGCGGGCGGCCGAGTTGCGGAGGTAGCGCGCGCAGATCGCCAGCCCGATCTCCGAGGTGCCGCCGAGCACCAGGATGTTCTGGGGGTTTCCCACGGCGTCAAGCACCATTTACACAAGCTCCAAACGTCGGGCCATGTCCGAGGCGAAAACGCCGTCGGGGTCCACCTTGCGGCGCACCGCGATCCACTCGTCGATGCGCGGATACATGGCGTGGAAGGTTTCGGCGGTGGTGCGGGAATCCTTGGCGGTGTACAGCCGGCCGCCGAATTCCAGCACCCGGCGGTCAAGGTCGCTGAGGAACTCGCCGAGGCCGGCTTTGATCGGGAAGTCGACGCAGATGTTCCAGCCGGCCATCGGAAAGCTCAGCGGCGCTTGGTTGCCCGGACCGAACAACTTGAACACGTTGAGGAACGAGTAGTGACCACTGGCCTGGATGTCGTAGATGATCGCCTTGAACTCGTCGACCGCGTCGGTGGGCACCACGAACTGATACTGGGCGAACCCCGCCGACCCGTAAGCGCGGTTCCACTCGCCGAACATGTCGAGTGGGTGATAGAACTGCGTCAGGTTCTGGATCTTGCCCCGGTAGGTGCCCGATTTGCGGTACCACAGCTCACCGATCGGTCCGAAGGTCAGTTTGTTCGCCAGCCCGTTGGGGAATACGTCGGGAACGGTGAGCAGTTGCGGCGCATCGAATTTCAGCGGGTTCTTCTGCAGCTTCTTGGGAAGCTGGTCGACGGTGGCCAGCGAGCCCCGCGAGAGCGCCGCCCGGCCCACCTTCGGTGGTGCGCTGATCGCGTCGAACCACGCCGATGAGTAGGTGTAGTCGGCTTCACTGCCGTCGCTGTGCAGTGCGATGGTCTCGTCCAGGGTGGCGGTGACATCGCCGTCGGCGATGAAGTAGGCCGTCTCGGTGGGGGTCATCGCGATGGTGGCGCGCAGGATGATCCCGGTCAGTCCGTTGCCGCCGACGGTCGCCCAGAACAACTCCGAGCCCTCGGCGTCGGGAGTGAGGGTGTGGACCGTGCCGTCGGCGGTGAGCAGGTCCATCGAGGCGACGTGGTTGCCGAAGCTGCCCGCACTGTGATGGTTCTTGCCGTGGATGTCGCAGCCGATCGCCCCGCCGATGGTGACCTGCCGGGTGCCGGGCAGCACCGGAACCCACAACCCGAACGGCAACGCCGCCCGCATCAACTGATCCAGGCTGACCCCGCCGTCGACGTCGGCCAGGCCGGTACCCGCATCGATCGCGTGGATGCGGTTGAGCGCGGTCATGTCGATGACCAACCCGCCGCCGTTCTGGGCGTTGTCGCCGTAGGAGCGGCCCAGCCCGCGTGCGATCACCCCGCGGCTGCCCTGCCGGCCGCCGTCGTCGGCAACCTGGGCCACCGCACGTGCGATGACCTCCGGATCGGGGGTGCGCAGCACCTGCGCGACCGAGGGCGCGGTACGGCCCCAGCCGCTCAGCGACCTGCTGGTGGTGGCAAACATCGTCAAGAGGGTACCGCCTGGACGCCGCGGTACCCGCCTGCCGCACTGAACGCCCAGCGTGCGCCCGCCCCGGCTGATAAATTCGGCGAGGTGACCGGCGGTCGTGACCTTCGTGGTCGTCTCGCCTTGGTCGCGGTGGGTGTGGCCGTGGCCGGGCTGGTGGCGTGCGGGCCGCGGCCCAGCGCGGCCGGAGCGGATCCCGGTGTCGACGTCGACACGGTGATCGTCGATCTCGCCCGGGTCGGCGAGATCGTCGCCGACCCGTCGTTGCACTTCACCGAGCGTGAACACCGCGACACCCCGGCCGACATCGATCCGGGCGCCCCGGGCACGTGCTGGTCGGTCTCCAACGAGCAAGAGATCTTCGGCGCCGACACCACGGCGTTCCGCGCGGTGCAGTACGGCGCCGAGCTCAAAGCAGCACCGCGCGGCAAGGGCTTTCCCACCGTCACCCAGGCCGTCGGCGGGTACCGCGACGCGGCGGCAGCGCGCGGCACCTTCGACCGGCTGCAACGCGCGCTGCAGGAATGCGCCCAGGTGCACGAACCGTCGCACTCGTTCACCCTCAGCTCCGAGGACCCGACCACGGCGGTGTTGACGTTCCCCGCTCCCGCCCGGGCGACGGTGCTCTACCGGGTGCGCGACACCGAGTTGCTGCGGGTCTCGGCGCTGGCCCTCGATCAGTCCGACCGGATCGCGCACCAGGTCGCCGAGGTGATCACCGGGCGAATCGGCTGAGCGATCAGCGGATCCGGAAGATCACCGCGCGCTGCACGATGAAGTTGATGACGGTGGCGGTCCCCTGGGCGATGACGAACGCGATCGGCACCCGCCACGGGTGGTCGGCGAGCTGGCGGTAGAACAGATAGTTGATCCCGACCTGCACCGTGTAGGTCAGCGCGTAGAGCACGCAGACCGCCAGGAACCGCCCGGTACTGGGAGGGGCTTGAAAGGTCCACCGCCGGTTGAGCAGATACGCGGTGGTGGTGCCGGCTACGAAGCTCAGCGACTTAGCGGCGTTGACGTGCAGACCGGCCGCCAAAAACGCGAGGTACAAACCGAAGTCGACGATCGCGGAGAAGCCTCCGGTGACGACGAAACGCCACACCTGAGTCGTCAGACTCGGCTGCGTGCGGGTCGTCGTGATGATCGCGGGGCTCTCGGGCATCGCCGGTACTTTACGCCCGAGCGGGCGAGCGTTGTCGTTCCGTGATTGGTCCGTGTTTCAAAATATGCGTTTGACCTGCGGTAAAAGGCATGACATGATGGGTCCTGCAAGCACCTCGCTAGGTGAGGCTTCTGCAAGGACACAGGCCACTGACCTTGAACGTCGAGAGACGCCCCGGGTCAGGACAGCTCTTCCCGGCTTAAGGGTTGAGCCCAAGTGGCTTCCGGTTCCACCGGATACGCCGTGCAGTGCCGAAGCTGTGACGAGAGGGGTGCCCGTCTCCCCGTCGGTGCCTGCAGTGAAAGCGACGCCCGCGTGCGTCATGGCCGAGAGGAGGTGAGGGCGTGAAGAGTTCCTGTGAGAGTCCGCATCCGTATTCGGTATCCGTTCTGCCCTTGTCCGGCCGCGGCCTCATCGCCGCCGCTTGATCCGCTCGGATCGGCGTCTGGCCGGCCTGGTTTTCGTCAGGAGAAGATCATGGCTTCAATTCGTACCCGCCACGGTGACCGGTTCCGCGCGAGCCGGCGTGCCGTCAGCCAACTGTGGGCTCGGCGCAACATGAACCCACAGCAGCGCGCCAATGTGTACGCGCTGTCGACCGCGCCGGCGGTGATCACCGCCTCGCTCGGCGGTGGCGACTCACGTCGCGCATGGTGACCGCCGACCCCACCGCGAAGTCAGGGCCGTGAATCCGAGGGGGTTCACGGCCCTGACTTTTCGGCACTCCTGCCAGGCTCACTCCTGCCAGGTCCGTCCCTGCCGGGTTCACTCCTGCCAGGCCCGCTCCGTGGCGCGGGCGTAGCGCCATCGCGCTCGGTTATCCACAGTCGGGCATTCATCCCCAACCCCGCAACGCGCCCCCGGTTTGTCGCTGATTTTTCTGGCTTTCCTTGCTTCCCTTCGTCTTTCCCCGCCTCTGAATGTCAGAGGGGCCCTCTAGCGTGGAGGCATGGAATCAGGACCGCGGGCGCTGAGCGCACAGGAGGCGTGCGAACGTATCGACGCCGCCCTGTCGGCGATCGAGGCCGGCCAGCAGGTTCTGCGCGATACCTGCTCGGAGCTGACCGATGTGGAGTTCCACATCGCCTTCGCCGAGCGGCTGGAGCACCAGGAGCGGATCAACCGCGGACTGATGTACCGGGTCTTCGGGGAACTCTGCGACCCACCCGACAGCGCCGACATCGTCACGAAGGTGCGTGACGCACTCTGGGCGCGGCTGCACATCACCCCCGCCGAGATCAAGCGACGCTGCCGGACCGCCAACCGGATCCGGCCGCGCCACTCGATCAGCGGAGCACCGATCGCCCCGGAGTTCCCGGAACTGTCCGCCGCGGTGGAATCCGGTGCGGTCGGCGAGGACCACATCCGCGTGGTCTTCGACGCCGTCGACGCGCTGCCGCAGGCGGTATCGCCCGACGACGTCGTCGAGACTGAATGCACCCTGGTCGCGCATTCCACCAAACTCGACTCGGCGCTGGTCAAGAAACTCGGCCAGCGCATCGCCGACTACCTCAATCCCGACGGCGAATTCAGCGACGAGGACCGCCAGCGGCGCCGCAAACTGCACCTGGGACCGCAAGGCCCCGACGGAATGTCGCGGCTGAGCGGGCTGCTCGACCCGGAGGCGCGCGCCTACCTGGAGGCGCTCACCGCGGCGGTACGCCCGGGCCGACACCTACCGGAGAACCCTGACGCCGACCCTGAGGAGCGCGACACCCGAACCGCCAGTCAGCGCTGCCACGACGCGCTCAAACTCGGTCTGTCCGCAGCCCTGGAATCCGGCACACTCGGCCAGCACCGCGGCAACTCGGTGACCGTGGTCGTCACCACCACGCTGGCCGAACTCGACGCCGCCGCGCATGCCGTCGCCAACCCCGACCTGCCGATGCCCGGCCCGGCCCGCACCGGCGGGGGATCCCGGTTGCCGATGCGGGACCTGATCACCATGGCGTCGGGGGCGATCCACTACCTCGCCGTCTTCGATGACCACATGAAGCGTCCGCTGTACCTGGGGCGGAAAAAGCGGGTCGCCAGCAGCGATCAGCGGCTGATCTGCCACGCCCGTGACCGCGGCTGCACGCGGCCCAACTGCACCGCCCCGGGTTATCACTGCGAGGTTCACCACGCGCGGGATTGGGCGGCCGGCGGCCGCACCGACGCCGATCAGCTCTTCTTCGCCTGCCCGACCGACCACCGCAGCGTCACCCGCGGCGACCAGCGCACGGTGGTGACCCGGACCGGGCGACTCGGCTGGACCGACGGCACCGGTCCACCACAGGTCAACCATGCCCACCACCCCGATGAACTGCTGCGCGGGGACCCCGACCCGCCTGCGGAGCGGTAGAGCGGCCTACACCCAGTAGGCCACCCGAGCCCGGTACTGCCGCAGCGCGAGTGCTGCCACCGCCCAGCCCAGCGTGGTGAGCACCAGCGCGATCACCCAGTGCCGCACCTGCTGGTCGGCGCCCAGCAGCGGGGCGCGCACCAACTCCATGTAGTGGAAGAGCGGATTGAACTCGATGACATTCATCCAACCGCTCGCGCCCTGGGCGCGCAGGGTGTCGTAGTTCCAGATGATCGGGGTCATCAAGAACAGCAACTGCACGATCGAGAACAGCAGCGGGGATATATCGCGGTAGCGCGTCGACAAAATTCCGAAGCACAGCGACACCCACACACAGTTCAGCGCGATCAGCGCCAACGCGGGGATCACCGAAAAATCCGTCCACGTCCACGGTTTGGGAAACAGCATCGCGATCGGGATATAGATGACGATGTTGTGGGCGAAGAGGATCATCTGGCGCCACACCAGCCGGTAGACGTGGACCGACAGTGGCGTCGGCAACTGTTTGATCAGGCCCTCGTTGGCGACGAACACGTCGGCGCCCTCCAGGATCGCCGCGTTCAGCAGATTCCAGACGATCAGGCCGAGCGTCACGTACGGCAGGTGCACCGCCAGTTCGAGGTGGAACAGCTTGGAGTACAACCCGCCCATCGCCACCGCGGTGGTCGCGGTGCCGATCGTGATCCAGAACGGGCCGAGCACCGAGCGGCGGTACCGCTGCTTGATGTCCTGCCACCCCAGGTGCAGCCAGAGTTCGTGGCGGGCGAACCCTTCGACCAGGTCGCGCCAGGCGCGAGCGAAGGTCTTCGATTCCGAGGCGCTGTCGGTGAACGTCATGGCTGCTCCGCGGGTCGGACGAACTGTTCGCGGCGGCCCAGCCGGCGCAACCGGATCCACTCGCGCAGACCGGCCACGTCCCGGCGGGACACCAGAAAGAACCAGGCGAACCGTACCCACTCCTGCGCCCACAGGCGCCGCATGCCCGGCTGGGACAGCAGATAGCCGCGGTTGCGGTAGGTGTAGAACCGTTTGACCGGGTTGTCGGGGTACTGGGTGTGCATGCGACCGGCCAGGATCGGCTTGAACTCGTCGGTGCCGCACGGATGCAGATACGTCGTCGTCAGGCAGGTCCCGAACGGCAGCCCGGAGCGCGCCAGCCGACGGTGCAACTCCACCTCGTCGCCGCGCACGAACAGCCGCAGATCCGGCACCCCCACCGCCTCGCAGGTGGTGGCGGCGAACAACGCACCGTTGAACAGTGAAGCGATCCCCGGCAACAGATCGGTGTCGCCGTCGGCGGCCAGCTCCTCGGCGCGGCGACGCCACACCAAACCGCGGCGCAGCGGGAACGCCAAGCGGTCCGGGGCGTCGATGTTGCAGACCATCGGGGAGACCTCGGCGAGCCCGTGACGCCGAGCGCAGTCCAGCAGGGTGCCCAGCACGGCGGTGTCGGCGGGCCGGCCGTCGTCGTCGGCGAGCCAGATCCAGTCCGCCCCGGCGGCCAGCGCGTGCAGCATGCCCAACGCGAACCCGCCGGCCCCGCCGAGGTTGCGCCGCGATCCCAGATAGGTGGCCGGGATCGGCTGGCCTGCCACCAGTTGCGCCACGCGGGGATCGTCGTCGTTGTCGACGACGATCAGATGGTCCGGGCTCCGGGTCTGAGCGCACACCGTCGTCAATGACTGCGCCAACTGTTCGAGGCGGCGGTGGGTGACCACCACCGCGAACACCGTCTCACTCATCGATGGCGGTCCGCTGCGCGGTCGTGGGCCGTGCCGACCGGGTTTCGGAGGCGGTCTCCTCGAGCACCTCGCGGACCGTGCGGGCGGCGTCCTCGCCCTCGTAGGCGCGCACGACGTCTTCGATGCCACCGGTCATCTTGATGCTGCCGTGGTCGATCCACATCGCGGTCTTGCACAGCCGCGCCAGAAACTCGTTGGAGTGGCTGGCGAACACCAGGATCCCGGAGCGCTCCACCAGTTTCTGCAACCGCGTCTGGGCCTTCTTCAAAAACTCGGCGTCGACGGCGCCGATCCCCTCATCCAGCAGCAGGATCTCCGGGTCGATGCTGGTGACCACGCCCATCGCCAGTCGCACCCGCATGCCGGTGGAGTAGGTGCGCAGCGGCATCGACAGGTAGTCGCCGAGCTCGGTGAACTCGGCGATCTCATCGACCTTCGCGGCCATCTGCTTGCGGGTCTGTCCCAGAAACAGTCCGCGGATGATGATGTTCTCGTAGCCGGAGATCTCCGGATCCATCCCGACACCGAGGTCGAACACCGGCGCGACCCGCCCGACCACCTTCGCCCATCCCCGGGTGGGCTCGTAGATCCCCGACAACAGCCGCAGCAGCGTGGACTTGCCGGCGCCGTTGTGCCCGACGAGGCCGACCCGGTCGCCCATCTTCAGCGACATCGTGATGTCGCGCAGCGCCTCGATCACCACCACGTTGGAGGCGTTGCGCCCGATCGCGCCGCCCGCCTTGCCCAGGAACGCCTTTTTCAGCGACCGGGACTTGGCGTCGAAGATCGGGAACTCCACCCACGCGTCGCGGGTCTCGATCCGGGGTTCGTTCACAGGTATTGCCCGGTGCCGGTGTGCCCGGGCATGCCCGGCTGCCCCGGCTGGATCCCGGGCGGCAGCGCGCCCTGCCGCATCTTCTCCAGCTGGGCGCGTGCGGCCATCTGCTGGGCGAACAGTGCGGTCTGAATACCGTGGAACAGGCCTTCCAGCCAGCCGACCAGCTGGGCCTGCGCGATCCGCAGCTCGGCGTCCGACGGCGCGGAGTTCTCATCGAACGGCAGGGTGAGCCGGTCGAGTTCCTCGCGCAGCTCCGGGGCCAGGCCCTCCTCGAGCTCGGCGATGCTGGTCTCGTGGATCTCGCGCAGCCGGGTGCGGCTGGCCTCATCCAGCGGCGCTGCGCGCACCTCGTCGAGGAGCTGTTTGATCATGGTGCCGATCCGCATCACCTTGGCGGGCTGTTCCACCAGGTCGGTCAGCGACCGCTCGTCGGAGTCGGCGTCCGCTGCCGTCAGCAGCTGTGGATCCTCATCGCCGATGATCTCGATGTCCTCGATGTCCTCGTCGCCGGTACTCACCGTGTGTGCGCCTCCCAGTGTTGTGTGGCCTCTCGCTGTCCGCGTACCCGACCGGGGCGCCGCTGTGCGCCTGGTCATTGACCCTAGTCCGTCGGTCCGCCATACCCGCTGAGTATCCGGGTGGTGGCCTCACCTGCCGAGTTGCGGCGCGGTCCTGGGCGCGGTCCTGGGCGCGGTCCTGGGCGCGGTCACTGCCTGCATTAGTATTACGGGCAATGCGTCCGGACGCGGGCGAGCGGGCAGGGCGCCATCGTGGTTTTGTCGACTGCCAGAAATGCTTAAGGTGTCTCTCATGGCTTATGACGTCGCCCGGGTGCGCGGTTTGCATCCCTCGTTCGGCGACGGCTGGGTCTACTTCGATGCGCCCGCCGGCATGGCGATTCCCGATTCGGTGGCCACCACCGTCTCCACCGCGTTCCGCGGGTCGGCGGCCACCGCGGTCGGCCCGCACCCCTCGGCGCGGCGCAGCGCCGCGGTCCTCGAGGCCGCCCGGCAGGCGGTGGCAGACCTCGTCGGTGCGGACCCGCGCGGGGTGGTGTTAGGCGCTGACCGCGCGGTGCTGCTCGCCGCGCTGGCCGACGCGTCGTCGTCACGCTCCGGTCTGGGCTACGAGGTGGTCGTCACCCGCCTCGACGAGGAGGCCAACATCGCGCCGTGGGTGCGCGCGGCCAACCGCTACGGGGCGAATCTGCGTTGGGCCGAGGTCGACATCGAGACCGGCGAGCTGCCCGGCTATCAGTGGGACGAGTTGCTCACCCACGCCACCCGACTGGTCGCGGTCACCTCCGCCTCGGCGGTGCTGGGCACGGTCACCGACCTGCGTTCGGTCACCAAGAAAGCCCACGACGTGGGGGCGCTGGTGGTGGTCGACCACGCTGCGGCCGCGCCGTACCGGTTGCTCGACGTCGCCGACGTCGACGCCGACGTGGTGGCGGTCAACGCCACCGCGTGGGGCGGACCGCCGATCGGGGCGTTGGTCTTCCGCGACCCCGGCGTGATCGACACGTTCACCGCACCCTCGCCGGATCCCACCGCCGTCGGTGCGGCGCGCCTGGAGGTCGGGGCGCATCAGTTCGGGCTGCTGGCCGGGGTGGTCACCAGCATCGAGTACCTGGCCGCGCTCGACGAGACCGCCCGCGGGGACCGACGACAGCGGCTGGCCACCTCGATGCGCGCCGCCGGGGCCTACCTCGATCATCTGCTGGACTATCTGCTGGTGTCGTTGCGGTCGCTGCCGCGGGTGATGGTGATCGGCAGCCCCGAAGAGCGGATCCCGGTGGTCAGCTTCGTGGTGCAGGAGGTGCCCGCCGAGCGGGTCATCCAACGCCTCGCCGACAACGGGGTGCTGGCGGTGTCCAACCCGACGTCGCGGGTGATGGAGGCGATCGGCGTCAACGACATCGGCGGGGCCGTCACGATCGGGCTGGGGCACTACTCCACGAGCGCCGAGGTCGACCAGTTGGTGCGCGCCCTGGCCTCCCTCGGCTGACCCGGCCTAGGCCTTCCCAGCGCCCGCCGTGCCTTCCCAGTGCGCGCCGAGCGCGTGAGTGTGCAGGAAGTGGTCGACGGATCGGCGGTTTTGCGACCATAACCTGCACACTCGGTCAGAGCGGGCAGCCGGCTGCCCGTAATTTTGCGGCGACCCGGGCGATGATCACGTCCGGGCGCGACATCAACTCGGCGCTGACCCGCACGACGGTCCAGCCGAGGCTTTCGAGGATGGCGATCCGGTCGATATCCCAGGACCGTTGACGGCGATCCGACCAGTGCTGCACCCCGTCGTATTCGACCGCGACTTTCCACTGTGGCCAGCCCATGTCGACCCGGATGCGGATGATCCCGAACTCGTCGCGGAAGCAGATCTGCGTCGTGATCGGGGGGAAGCCGGCACGCACTAGGCGCAGCCGCAAGCGTGTCTCCTGCGGTGACTCGGCACCCCCGTCGACCAGCCGCAGGGTCTGCCGCAGCCGCTGTACCCCGCGAAACCCCGGCTTGGTGTCGGCGAGGGCAACGACGTCATCGACCCGAAAACCGGTGGCGTTGGCGAGCGCGTCTAACACCACCACCGCGCGGTCGGTGGCCAGTGTCCGGCCGAGGTCGAAGGCGGTGCGCGCCGGAGTCGTCACCCGCATCCTGTCGACGACGCAGGTCTCCACCGCGGGGATGGTGTAGCTGTGCGCGACGATCCCTTCCGGGCAGTGCCGGTTGAGCCGGCTCAGTTCGGCGGGCCGGTTCGCGTCGAGCCATTTCGCGCCGTGCACCGCGGCCGCGGAGAATCCGGTCAGCGTCGCCGCGCCACCGGACCACAACCACGCCCCGCGTGCCCGAGTCAGCGCGGTGATGTCGGCGTCTTGCGTGACGTAGACGTTGCGAAACAGCGCCCGATAACGGCAGCGCAGCCGGTACGCCGTCAGCGTGCCGCCCGCCACCGCCTCCCTGCCGAGGAACGGCCATCGCTCTGCCGCCACCTAGGAAATGCTGGCAGGGTTGGCGCCGTGGCGTGTTCAGCTATCCACAGGCTGGCCCGCGTAGGCACCCGCGGTGGTGAGTGTGCAGGAAGTGGTCGACGGATCGGCGAAATCACCGCCATAACCTGCACAGTCAGGACACGGTCAGCACGACCTTGCCCGCAACCGCGCCCGACGCGAGCAGCTCATGCGCCTCGCCGGCCTGCTCGACCGGGCGCTGCGCGCCGATCACCGGACGCACTCGCCCCTCGGCGATGAGCGGCCACACCCGCTCGGTGACCGCAGCGACGATCGCGGCCTTGCCGTTCGGGCCGTCCAGCGGGCGGCCGCGCAGCGCGGTGCCGATGATGCGGGCGCGTTTGCCGATCAACGTCCCCAGGTTCAGCTGTCCCTTCACCCCGCGTTGCATGCCGATGACCACCAGCTGCCCGTCGGGAGCCAGGGCGGTGAGGTTGCGGTCCAGGTAGTCGGCGCCGATGATGTCGAGGATCAGGTCGGCGCCCCCCGCCTCGGTCAGCCGTGCCACGAAGTCGTCGTCGCGGTAGTTGATCAGGATCTCCGCCCCCAACTCGGCGCAGAGCGACAACTTCTCCGCCGAGCCGGCCGTGACCGCCACGCGCGCCCCCAGCTCGCGCGCCACCTGGATCGCGTGGCTGCCGACCCCGCTGGCTCCGCCGTGGATGAGCAGCGTCTGCCCGGCGTACAACCCGGCGGCCATCACCAGGTTCGACCAGACCGTGCAGGCCACCTCCGGCAGTCCGGCCGCTGCGACCGGATCGACACCGGCCGGGATCGGCAGCAACTGCCCGGCGGGCACCGCGACGTACTGCGCGTAGCCGCCGCCGGCCAGCAGAGCGCAGACCGGTTGATCCACCGACCAGCCGCTGACCTGGTCGCCGATGGCGGCGATGGTCCCGGCGGCCTCCATGCCGAGAATCTCGCTCGCCCCCGGCGGGGGCGGATAGTGCCCGGCGGCCTGCAGCAGATCCGCTCGGTTGACCCCGGCGGCCGCGACGCGGATCAGCACCTCGCCGGGGCCGAGGATCGGCTCGGGGACTTCGCGCCACTGCAGCTGGTCGGGGCCCTCGACGGTGATCGCACGCATGGGCTCGACGCTACCCATTCCGGGCCCCGTTAGGCTGGTCGGCGGTGGCGTGGCAGAGCGGCCTAATGCACTCGCCTTGAAAGCGAGAGGTGGGTAAAACCATCCGGGGGTTCAAATCCCTCCGCCACCGCTGTGTGATGAGTCGCGTCATCGGTGACAGATCACCCCGGCTGGCGGTCACCGACACGATCCGAATCGGTCACCCCAGAAACCCCATCAACTCGGAAGAGGCGCATGACCTCCACAAGGTCAACTTGATCGCCGTCCGGCGTCTCACGCGGGTACTCCCAGATAACGGGAGGATCTCGCGCAGTAGTCCTCCCGGCAGTTCCAGCGGGTCTTGCGCCAGCGCACCACGACGCTGTCGGGACCACCGGGAACGCATCTCGGCGAGGTGATCGTGTGTTCGTTGACCGACGTCGACACCACCCCGCAACCCGGGGCACGATGCCGCTGTCTCACCCGGAGGCGACCACATGCACCACCCGCTCAATGAGAGCGGAATGGCAACCGGCCGTTTAAAATTCCAGTTCCCGTCAGTGAGTAAATTTTTTCGCAGCGACTAGAGCGATTTGTTTGTTCTGCTCGCAGTTGCCACCGCGCACTTCGATATCGGGCAGAGGAGCATCCTCGAAGCCCGCCGCGTGCGGGCCGATCGGCACCGGCTCCAGCGGTGGCCCGGTCACAACGTACACGGGGCTGCAGCCTGGGTGCTCAAGCCCGGTATAGAGCAGGACACCTTCGTGCGACTCTATTGATGAAGTCGGGGCGTGACGAACGTAATGCGCTTCGATGGAGCTGAATTCCAACCCCACTGGGGTGTTTCCGCCGCCGGTGAACATGCATCTGTCCGGCACGACATCAAAGGCTTTGGTGAATCCGGTGAGTTCCGGGAACACGGCACAGGGGTCTTCAGCCAGCAGCGGCACCGGTATGGGACTGTGGGTGTCGCGCAACGGGAGATTCGCAGCCCTGATCTTCGCCGCCGCCAACGCCATGGCCTTGGCTTGCCCGCAGGATGGGTCTCCGGCCCTTTTGCTAGACACGACCAAGGGGAACGCGGCGTCGAAATAAGCGATCATCTCGGGATCTTTCGGCGCACCCGGCAAGCTCGCCAGCCCGAGGGAAAACGTCTCGACGCACAATGCTCCGACGGCTGATTCCGTTACTGTGATGCCGTCGACGTTGAAGGTGTCATTGTGTTCGGATTCGTCGTGCGCCGCCGCGGTCTCAGCGGTGTAGTTAAGGTAGATAGTCACGTTCGACGCCGGACGTTCACCACCGGGGTCCTGAAACACTGTGCAAGCCCCCAGGCCGGAGCCGTATCCGTATCCCATTACGCCTGGGATACTTTTCTCAGCAGTGGTCGAGTCAACGAAACCGCAGGGGTCGATGCACTGAACGGCGCGAGCCACGGCCCGCTCGTTGATCTCGCGTGGGGTGAGGTACTGCCCGTAAGTCTCGACGCGGCCGGCGAAGAACGCGCTCGGATTGGCGGTCGGATCCATCGATGGTGGCCCCCCGCCTCCTGAGCTGTCGTGAGCGCACCCCGCGATCGTCACCAGGGCGATCGGCACGGCGAGGATCCGGGCCATTCTTTCGTCGTGCCGTCGTTTCACGGACAGTCCTCGAACATCTCGTACAACTCCTTTGCGCCAACCGGGAGTGCCACTCCTCCGCGGCGTAGCTAGGTCGCTCGCTTGATTGCCGCTACGGCAGTCTGTTGTGCGGTTTCGGTACAGTTACTGCCTTTCGGCATGCTCAGTTGCACAGTTACTACCGGCGTGGGTGGGGCCAGATCAGGGGCACCAATCCCGACGCTGACTGGCTCAATGTTGACGTTGCTCTTCCCGAGAACGAAAGCCCGACAGGCGGTCTCGTTATTGGTTGTGAAGTCGAAGAGCTCAACATTGTCTTGCTCGCTGCGGGCTGGCGTTTGCCCAGATGGCGACTCGACAACGCCGTCAGACCACACGGCGAGGCCGTATTTGACCACAGCGGATGAGACGTCGATCCTGCCTTTCGACTGCCCCAGTTGGAGGTCGCAGACACCTGGATGCCGCCATGTTGTCGCCCATTGCGCATCGGCTGGGGGTTCGTTCCAGATGAAGTCGACGGCATGAAGGTCGAGCGCGGCAGCGCAGGGGTCGCTGGTCAGAAATGTCGCCGCGACAGTGTCGTGATCGGAATGAGCCGGAATGCCCTTTTGAGACACGTTCACAGCGATGTCACCTGCTATCGCTTCAGCGAGTTGGCATAGTGAGGTGTCTCCGAAATTCGACCTTCCATTTGTGACGTCAGCCGGGCTGACTTCCGCCACGGGGTCGCGCATTGATCTGGGAGCGCCCGACAGTCTTGTGAGCGGCAATGCAACACGAAATGCGCATACAGGTGACGTTCGTTCCATCACACCCTGATGCGCAGCGTTCGGATTGAACTGTGTGTCAACCAATCTAGATTCTCGGCTCTTCACCACGAACCTGGGAGATGGGGAGTCCGGGCGACACGCCGCGAACGGTGAAATGAACTGATCGTGGGCC
>NZ_NCXO01000001.1 GCF_002104795.1 Mycolicibacillus koreensis | reverse complement strand
GGCCAAGAATGTGGCAAAAAACAACAACAAACAAAAACCACCAAACACACTATTGAGTTCTCAAACAACACACCCTGCTCCGGCCGCGCGACGACCGCCGGCGATTAGCCGTAGGACGTAGAGCGGACGGCGAGGAAACCCACCGAAGTGGTGTCTCCTCTGGGACGCCGCCGCGCTGGCGCGGGAATCCCGCGTCGCGGCGACGACTCATAAGTTACGTGAGGGGCGGCTGGGAGTCAAATCCCCTGCTAGGGCCGGTATCTCGCTGCGCTACTTGGCGGTGTCGGCGGTGGCACCGTGGACGCCGGGGCCGGCCTCGACGCCCGCAATGTGGCGCTTGCCACGTCGCAGCACCAGCCAGCGGCCGTGCAGGAAGTCGCCGACGCTCGGGGCCCACTCGACGCTGTCGATCCGGACGTTGTTCACCGAGACCCCGCCCTCGCCGATCGTGCGCCGGGCCGCGCCCTTGCTCGCCGAGAGCCCGCTGGCGACCAACAGGTCCACGATGCCGTCCGGGTCGCCGGGGGTCAGGCGGGCGACCGGCGTCTCGGCGAGCGCGGCGCCGAGGGTGGCCTCGTCGAGCCCGCCGAGGTCGCCGCGGCCGAACAGTGCCTGGCTGGCCTGCTCGACGGCGGTGGTGGCGGCCTGCCCGTGCACCAGGGTGGTGATCTCGCGGGCCAGCCGCCGCTGCGCGGCGCGTTGCTGGGGACGTTCGGCGGTGGCGGTCTCCAGCTCGGCCAGTTCCTCGGCCGATGAGAACGTGAACCAGCGCAGGTAGCGCATTACGTCGGCGTCGGCGGTGTTGACGAAATACTGGTAGAAGGCGTACGGGCTGGTCAGCTCCGGGTCCAGCCACAGGTTGCCGCCACCGGTGGACTTACCGAATTTCGTCCCGTCGGCCGCGGTGACCAGGGGCACCGTCAGGGCGTGCACGGTCTGCCCGAGCTGTTGGCGTACCAGTCGCACCCCGGCGACGATGTTGCCCCACTGGTCGGAGCCGCCGATCTGCAGGGTGCACCCGTGGCGGCGGTGCAGCTCGACGTAGTCGTTGGCCTGCAGCAGCATGTAGCTGAACTCGGTGTAGGAGATGCCGTCGGAGTCCAGCCGCCGGCGCACGGTCTCGCGGTCGAGCATGGTGTTCACCGAGAAGTGCTTGCCCAGATCGCGGAGGAAGTCCACCGCGCTGAGCCGCTGTGTCCAATCCAGGTTGTTCTCCACGATCGCGCCGGTGGGCCCGTCATCGAAGTCGACGAAGCGCGCCAACTGCTCGCCGATGCGGCCCACCCACGCCGCGACCGTGTCCGACGACTGCAGCGTGCGCTCCCCGGCGTCGCGGGGGTCGCCGATCAGTCCGGTCGCCCCGCCGGCCAACACGATCGGGCGATGGCCGGCCTGCTGGAACCGGCGCAGCGTCAACAGCGGCACCAAATGCCCGGCGTGCAGGCTCGGTGCGGTCGGATCGAAGCCGGCGTACACGGTCAGCGGGCTGCGCGTGGCGGCGGTCAGTGCGTCCCGATCGGTGGACTGCGCGATCAGCCCCCGCCAGTCGAGCTCGTCGAGAATCTCCGAAGGGCTACCCATGGGGGAAGTTTCGCAGAACGCCCGTCAGTCGCTGTCCCCCGGTGCCGGTGCCCGGGGGCTGCGTTTGTAACTCGACACCTCCGGGTGGTCGGGCAGCCAGAGCCGCCAACGCCGGTCGGCGGCGCTGCTGACCCCGACCCGGGGGCCGGTCGCCGCGGGCTGCGGGGCGTTGAGGGTCAACCGCACCGGGCTGGTCGGGTCGAACAGGTCCAGACCGTTGTCGTCGAGGGTGATCCCCAGCGCGGCACACAGATTTCCCGGCCCGCGCGCCAGCGCCACCGGCCGGTGCTGCTCGCCGCGGCGCGCCCGGGCCACGGCGGCCCCGTCGACGATCGCCGCGGCCCGCAGCAGCGCGGCCGCCGCGGTGCCGTCGGGGCCGCAGGCGACGTTGGCGCAGATGTGGATGCCGTAGCTGCGGTAGGTGTACAGGTGCCCGGGCGGGCCGAACATCACCCGGTTGCGCCCGGTCGGCCCCCGATAGGAGTGCGCGGCCGGGTCCGGCCACGGGCCGTCGGGGACCCCGCCGTAGGCCTCGACCTCGACGATGACCGCGCGCACTCCGCGCCCGGTCAGCGTCGCGCCGAGAACACGACGGGCCGCGGCCAGCGGTTCGGTCTGCAGTTCGTCGGGGCCCATCGCCTCGATTCTGCCCAACCGGTGTTGACATCCCGCCCCCGGTGGTTCATATTCATCACATGATGAGTTCATCAGTTGATGAATTAAGGGCTGTCGAGCCCGCGGTCCGCGTCGACCGGTTGCAGGTGGTGCGCGGTGGCCGTCCGGTCCTGCACGACCTCAGCCTGCAGATCCCCCGCGGCACCATCACCGGACTGCTGGGCCCGTCGGGATGCGGCAAGACCACGCTGATGCGCTGCATCGTCGGCACCCAGATCGTGGAGTCGGGCGCGGTAACCGTGCTCGGGCGCCCCGCCGGGTCGGCGTGGCTGCGCCGCCGGGTCGGCTACGTCACCCAGGATCCGACCGTCTACCCCGACCTGCGGGTCATCGACAACGTGCGCTATTTCGCCGCGCTGTACGGGGCGGCGACCGGCGACGCCGACGCCGCCGTGGACACCGTCGGGCTCACCGACCAGCGCACCAACTTCGCCGCGGACCTCTCCGGCGGTCAACGCATCCGGGTGTCGTTGGCGTGTGCGCTGGTCGCCCGCCCGGCCCTGCTGGTGCTCGACGAGCCCACCGTCGGGCTCGACCCGGTGCTGCGCACCGAACTGTGGGCACAATTCGACGCGTTGGCGAAGGCCGGCAGCACGCTGCTGATCTCCAGCCACGTCATGGACGAAGCCGACCACTGCGGGCGGCTGCTCCTGCTGCGCGACGGGCGGCTGTTGGCCCACACCTCCCCCACCGAGTTGCGAAAGGACACCGGATGCACGTCACTGGAAGACGCGTTCCTGTCGATCATTCGGCGCAGCACCGCCGACGCCCGGGGGTGAGGACGCCCGACGGCCCCCGCGGTGGCCGATTGCGCTGGGGGCTACGGCCGTATCTGGCCACCACGGCGCGGATCCTGCGCCAGCTGGCCACCGACCGGCGCAGCGTGGCGATGATCGTGGTGGTGCCCACGGCGATCATCACGTTGATGTACTTCATGTTCGAAAACGCCCCACACCCGCCGGGCAGCCCGCCGCCGTTCAGCACCGCCTGTCTGATCCTGCTGGGGCTGTTCCCGCTGTTTTTGATGTTCATCATCACCTCGATCACGATGCAGCGCGAACGTGCCTCGGGCACCCTTGAGCGGATCCTGACCACCCCGCTGCGCCGGTTGGACCTGCTGGCCGCCTACGGCACAGCGTTCTCTGTGGCCGCTGTTGCCCAGGCCAGTTTGGCGTGTGCGGTGTCGTTCTGGTTCTTGGGATTTCGCACCGAAGGCAATCCCGCCTGGGTGTTTCTGATCGCGATCGTCAACGCGATCCTCGGAGTGGGCCTTGGCCTGTTGTGCAGTGCGTTCGCCCGCACCGAATTCCAGGCGGTCCAGTTCATCCCGGTGGTGATGGTGCCGCAGCTGCTGCTCGCCGGGATCATCGTGCCGCGTCCGGTGATGGCCGACTGGCTGCAATGGATCAGCAACGTCATGCCCGCGAGCTACGCGCTCGAGGCGCTCCAACAGGTCGGTGCCCACCCGGGCCTCACCGGGATCGCCGCGCGCGACATCGCCGTGGTGATCGGCTTCGCGCTCGCCGCGCTCGGCCTGGCGGCGGCGACGCTGCGGCGCCGGACGCCGTGAGTGCCGACGCCGCCCGGCGGCGCCGCGGCCGCCCGCCGGGGCACAGCGACACCCGCGAACGGATCCTGACCAACGCGCGCGACCTGTTCGCCAACCGCGGGTTCGCCGGCACCTCCGTGCGGGCCATCGCTGCCGCCGCCGGCGTCGACTCCGCCCTGGTGCACCACTATTTCGGCACCAAACAACAGTTGTTCGCCGCGGCGATCGACGCACCCGTGGACCCGATGACCATCCTGATCCCGCTGCGGGAACTGCCCCTGGACGAACTCGGGCACCGCTTGCCCGCGATCCTGTTGACACTGTGGGATTCCGCGGCCGGCGCCGGACTGTTGGCCACCTTGCGCACGCTGCTCACCGGCGGCGACGTCCCACTGGCGCGGTCGTTCTTCCGCGACATCGTCGTGGCCGAGCTGTCCGCGCGGGCCGACGATCCGCCGGGCAGCGGTGTGGTGCGGGCGGAATTCGTGGCCAGCCAGCTGATGGGGATCGTGGTGGCGCGCTACATCGTCGGATTGGAGCCGATGGCGTCGCTGCCCGCCGACGCGGTCGTCGCGATGATCGGCCCGACGCTGCAGCGCTATCTCAGCGGGGAGCTGCCGGATCCGCTGCGGCCATGAGGCGCTCGTGTTCGTCGTCGTCGACGTCGCGAGCCTCGTCGATGAGCAGCACCGGGATGCCGTCATCGATGCGATAGGCGCGCCGGAGCCGCGGGTTGTAGAGCACGGTCGGCCCGCAGGCCAACAGCGGACCCCGGTCGTCGGGGCAGACCAGCAGCGGGAGCAACTCCGGCAACCAGGCGGGCGCGGCGGGCTGAGCAGAAGACACACCGCAGCCTAACCCGGCGACCTAAGATCCAGGTCATGATGCGGTGGGCGCCGATCGGGACGACGGTGTTCGCTGTGGCGCTGCTCGCGGCGTCCCCGGCGCGCGGTGACGAGATGCCCGACTGCTCCGACATCGAGCGCCCCGCCATCGGAGCGGCCAGCGACTGCCGCACCGTCTCCACCGACCGGCTCGGACTGACGTTCGAGGGTCACACCACCACCGTCGGGCCGCACAGCTATCGCACCGCGGTCACCGTGATCGCCCCGGGCCGGGGCAGCCCCCAGGTCATCACCGAGGACACCGACCACGACTACGGTCCGCGGTACCTGCTGCGCGATCTCGATGCCGACGGGCGCGACGAACTGCTGATCATCACCGACTCCGGCGGCACCGGCGGGGAGACCATGACGGTGTGGCGTGCCCGGGGCGAGGAGACGACGTACGCCCCGGCCGGCGAGGTGTTCGGATTCCGCACCTTCTGGCAGACCGCCGACGGATTCACCGCTCAATACGCCCACCTCGGGGCGCGCGCGGGCACCGTGACCCTCTCGCGGTTCGTCGACGACCATCTGGTCACGGTGGCCGAACTGCGGGTGCAGGCCGCCGACTGGGCCGATCCGCCCGGGCATGTGGACTGGGAGACCCACGGCGCCACCAAGTGCGCGTTGAGCGAGGACGATTACCCGCCGGGGGCGCTGGCGGCGCGCACCGCGGCACTCCGCGACGCCGGCATCGATCCGGCAGGGGCCCAGCACCGGTTCTGCGCCGAACCGTGGGTCGCCAGCCTCTACGACCGCTCGGGTTCCTGACCCGCGGTGTCGGCGCCGATCAGCGCCTTGCGCACGGCGGCGGTCAGCCGTTTGTACTGGCCGGTCTCGGCGTCCAGATACCAGGTGGTGCGGCCGGCCTTGGGCAGACCGGCGTGCGGCAGGTCGCCGGTGGTCGGGCGATAGGTGCTGCTCAGCGGCAACGTCGCCACCACGTGCACCAGATCGGGGGGCTCGCCCACCGGCAGTTGCGCCATCGCCTCGTGCAGACCGGCCGGGGTCACCGTGGCGCCGGCGGTCACGGTGATCGCCGCGATCGCGTACTGCGTCGATCCGACGGTGACCGCGTAGGTGGCGGCCAGGTCGACACCGTTGATCAGCCCCAGCGCGTCGGTGACCGGGACCGGGTAGACCACACCGCGGGCGGTGTGGATCACCGCCCCGCGTCCACCGGCGAGCCAGTAATCCCCGTCGGCGTCCCGCCAGAACAGATACTCCGTGGACACCCAGGTATCGGCCGGGGCGAACACCCCGCGTTTGACCGAGGCGGCCGGGTCGATCGGGCCGCGCGAGCGGGCCAGCAGCACACCCACCTCGTCGGTCTCGGCGACCTGCACGAACCCGTCGTCGGTCTCCAGAATCAGGTCGTGTTCGGCGTCGTAGGCGGCCAGTTGCGCCTCCCCCGCGCCGGGCAGTGGCCGGCCCTTGCTGCCCACCTTCGCCCCGGAGACGTTGGCCAACACGGCCTGGCCGTCGGTGGTGGCGAAGAACTCCACCACGTGCGCCGGGGCGAACGCCTCGGTGACCCGCTGCCACAGCCCGGTCGGCAGCCCCGAGCCGATGAACAGCCGCACCGGATGGTTGCCGTGCAACGCGAACCCGGGATCCTTGATGACCTCGTCGAGCATCGCCCAGGTGTAGGACACCACGGTGACGCCGTACTGGCGGACTTCGGCGACGAACCGGTCCGGGCGCAGCCCCCGGGACAACGCGATGCGGGTCCCACCGACCACCGCGCCGCCGAGGCTCACCAGCAGCCCCGACTCGTGGTGCAGCGGGGTGAGGCAGTAGACGGTGTCGGTGTGGTCCAGCGACGCGGCCGAGGCGGTCCCGAACGCCGACAGCGCCCACCGGTAGTTGGTGATCTGTTTGGCGACCAGTTCACCGCCCACCCGGCTGAACGCGATGAACGCCAGGTCGCGCGCGTAGCCGGGGTTGGCCCGATACCATCCGGGCAGGGTGACCGCGTCGGGGTCGATCTGCTCCATGTCGATGACGTCACTGTCGTCGGGCAGGTGCAGGTCGCGGGCCTCCCCGCCCCCGAGAACCAGCACCTGGCACGGCAGCCCCCGGGCCGCGTCGAGGTTGGTGGGGTCGGTGAGCAGCTCACTGACGCCGCCGATCTGCACGGCGGTGGCCAAGTCGCTGCCCGGTGGCATCAGCACCGACACCGCGCCCAGCCGTGACAGCGCCGCGATCGCGACCAGCGCACTCGGGCGGGTCTCCATCAGCACGCCGACGTGGTCGCCCTGGCGCACCCCGACCTCGATGAGGCCGCGCACCACGTTGTTGATGCGGCGGTTGACCGCCTCGTAGGTGTGGACCCGGCCGTCGAAGAGCAGGAACTCCCCGGCGGGGGCGTCGGCGGCCTGCTCGTCGATGATGCGGCCCAACGAGATCCGGGTGTGGTCGTTGATCTGGCCGAGTCGGGCCAGCCGGGGCAGGGTGCGTACCGTCTCGATGGCCAGCGTGCGCACCGACTTGTTCGCGGCGACCACCGCGGTCGCGGCTCCGCGGGCAAGGGTCAACACCATCTCCGAGGCCTCACCGAGCCCGTGGGCCACCCGCGAGCTGATCGGTACGCCACTGTCGGCGTGCTCGGCAGGCTGGTCGGCCATCGGCACGATCCCGGCCGGTTTCGGCCCCTGCTCGACGATCCACAACACCCAGTCGGCCACCGTCGGCCACGTCAGCTCGGCGGCCTTGGAACCCACCACCAGACCGAAATGACCGGCGCGCAAGAGATATTCGTAGACGTCGCTGTTGGGTGCGGCGCGTCGGATGCCGCGCACCGCCGGCGGTTGGCCGATGTCGTCGACCTCCCCGACGAAGGCCAGGATCGGGCAGGTGATGTCGGTCAACGTCACCAACTGGCCCCGGATGGCGAATCCGCCGGTCATCATCCTGTTGTGGGCGATGAACAGCTTGAGCAGCTCCGAGATCGCCGGCCCCGACCAGGCGATCCAGCCGTCGGAATCCAGGAAGCGGCGCTGCTGTTCGCGGGCCAGCAGCGCCTCGCGGTCGTGGAGCTGGCGGACGAACTCCAGTCGCGCCTTGGCGGTCTTCAGCGGGTCCATCATCTGGAACCCGGTGCGGGCCAACCAGCTCGGGATGTCCAGCCGGGTGAACACGTGATCGGCCATGAAGTTGGCGGCCGTGGTCGCCAGATCCGACGGGACGCCCATCGGCAGTGACGCCAGCGCGTCGACCGGTGACCCGAACGCCACGATGCTCGCGATGTTCTTCGAGCGCCGGTAGGCGGCAGTCTGGTAGCAGAACATCCCGCCTTGGGAATACCCCGCGAGGTGCACGTCGTGACCGGTGGTGGCGCGCACGGTGTCGATCGCCTCACTCAGCGCGACGACGTGGTCGGCGAGGTCGCGGTCCATGCCACCCTCGACCTTGTCCGGCGAGCCGAAATCAATGACCCAGGCGTCCAATCCGGCCGCGTGCAAGATGCCCACCGCGCCCTCGTCGCGTGTGACGTCCCACATGTCGGCCGCCATCATCATCGGGTGCACCATCAGCACCGGCGGGCCGGCCGGCGGTTGCCCGGGGCGGCTGTCCGGCGGAAAGTACCGCCGCAGCTTGTACATCGGCACGCTCTCAACGATCTGGAACGGCGAGGGCACGCTGCCGGTTTCCAGTCCGCCCAGTCGGAGTACCTCCAGCCCGTTCTGCGCGGTCGCCATCAAGCGGTCCAGCGGTCGTTTGACCGCCGAGAGGTTCATCTCCAACGCATTGCTCCCCTGCCTAGCTGATCCGGCCATCATAAAACCTATCGGTCCACGCCAGCGCGGGTGTGGGATCCGCCCGATGCGACCGGCAGCCGGGCTGAGCGCCCCACCAAGCGGTCGATAGGGTGGTTGGGCCATGACCGCCACCGACAACGCCGAGAACCGCCGCCGTGACGGGAACGAGCCGAGTTGGCTGGCGCGGCTGCTGGACTTCGACCGTGCCGGGGACACGTTCGTCGTCCGCACCATCGAGGCCGGTCCGGCACCCCGGCTGTTCGGGGGGCTGATCGCCGCCCAGGCCCTCGCCGCGGCCGGGCGCACCGTCGACGCCGACAAGCCACCGCACTCGCTGCACGCCTATTTCGTGCGCGGCGGTCACTACGACGCGCCGTTGCACATGCAGGTGCAACGCATCCGCACCGGCCGGTCCTTCGACACCCGCCAGGTCAGCGTCCGGCAGGACGACGCGGTGATCTTGGAACTCATCGCCTCGTTCCACCACCCCGAGCCCGGCGCCGACTGGCATCCTGACGTCGAGTCCGCGCTGCCGTTCGACACGTCGGTGCCCAAGCAGCCGGTGCTGCAGTACACCGACCGATTCGAGATCCGCACCGATCCGCGGGACCGCTCACCGTATGCGGTGCCGCCGTATTGGATCCGCACCCGCGACCCGCTCGGCGACGATCCGCTGATCTGTGCCTGCGCGCTGACGTTCATCTCCGATCTGGGGCCGGTGCCCGCGGTACGCCCGCCGGGTACCGAGCTGGATTTCGGCTCCGCGTTCGCCACCAGCTTGGATCACTCGATCTGGTTCCACCGTCGATTCGCCCCGCACCAATGGCATCGCTACGAGGTCGCCGCCGCCAACAACAGTGACAGCCGCGGCCTGGCCCGCGGGGCGCTCTACGACCGCGCCGGGGCGCTGGTGGCCAGCACCGCCCAGGAGGCGCTGTGGCGGGTGTGACGGACCGGTCGGGGCGGTAGCGGCGATGGCCCATCTGCTCGGGGCGGAGGCCCTGCATCTGGAGTACGCCAGCGGCGTGGTGCTGGAGTCGGTGAGCCTCGGCGTCGACGAGGGCGACCGGATCGGCATCGTCGGGCGCAACGGCGACGGCAAATCCTCGCTGCTGGGCCTGCTCACCGGCCAGATCACTCCCGACGGCGGACGGGTCACCCACCGCGCCGGGCTGCGGGTCGGGGTGCTGGACCAAGACGACACCCTGCCCGCCGGGCAGACGGTGGGGCGGGCGCTGGTCGGCGACGCCGCCGACCACGAGTGG
Organism: Mycolicibacillus koreensis; assembly: GCF_002104795.1. Classification (GTDB taxonomy): domain Bacteria; phylum Actinomycetota; class Actinomycetes; order Mycobacteriales; family Mycobacteriaceae; genus Mycobacterium; species Mycobacterium koreense. Next base: position 209,860 of record NZ_NCXO01000001.1, on the reverse strand, counting down.
GCCGCCGATCCCCGCATCCGCGACGTGGTCGCCGGGCTGGTCTCCGACCTGGACTGGCGGGCCGCGGTGGACACCCTCTCCGGCGGGCAACGCCGCCGGGTGCAACTGGGTGCGCTGCTCATCGGCGAGTGGGACGTGATCGCCCTCGACGAGCCCACCAACCACCTGGATCTGCAGGGCATCCACTGGCTCGCCACGCACCTGCGCAACCGCTGGTCGCGCTCCACCGGGGGGCTGCTGCTGATCACCCACGACCGCTGGTTTCTCGACGAGGTCGCCACCACCACCTGGGAGGTCCACGACGGGGTCGTCGAACCCTTCGACGGCGGCTACGCGGCGTATGTGCTGGCCCGGGTCGAGCGGAACCGCCAGGCCGCCGTCGCGGAGAACAAACGGCAGAACCTGCTGCGCAAGGAGTTGGCCTGGTTGCGCCGGGGCGCCCCGGCGCGCACCTCCAAACCGAAGTTCCGCATCGACGCGGCCACCGCGCTCATCGCCGACGTGCCGCCGCTGCGCAACGGCGTCGAGCTGGCGAAACTGGCGACCGCCCGACTCGGCAAGAACGTCGTCGACCTGCTCGACGTCACGGTGTCGTTCGGGCAGGCCCGGGACTCTGCCGACGCCGTGCCGGTGTTGCGCGACATCGAGTGGCGGATCGGGCCCGGTGAGCGCACCGGCATCCTCGGGGCCAACGGCGCCGGAAAATCCACCTTGCTGGGGTTGATCGCCGGGACCGTGACACCCGATTCCGGCCGGGTCAAACGGGGCAAGACCGTTGAGCTGGCCATGCTCGACCAACGCATGGGGCAGCTGTCCGACCTCGCCGACGACCGGGTCGCTGACGTGATCAGCGAGCTGCGCAGCGGCTATCAGGTCGGCGGTCGGGAGTTGACCCCCGCCCAGTTGCTGGAACGGCTCGGATTCGACCGCGGTCGACTCGCCGCGCGGGTACGCGAACTCTCCGGCGGGCAGCGCCGCCGGCTGCAGTTCATGCTCACGTTGCTGGCGGAGCCGAACGTGCTCATCCTCGATGAGCCCACCAACGACGTCGACACCGACATGCTCACCGCCATCGAGGATCTGCTCGACGCCTGGCCGGGCACCCTCATCGTCGTCTCCCACGACCGGTATCTGCTGGAGCGGGTCACCGACCAGCAGTACGCGATCCTCGACGGGCGGCTGCGCCATCTGCCCGGCGGTGTCGAGGAATACCTGCGCCTGACCGCCGCCGGTCCCGAGCCCGCCACGTCACGCCCGGCGCCGGACAAACCGGTGCGCAGCGTCGGCGCGCAGCAGCGCGCCGTGCACAAGGAGATCGCCGCGATCGATCGTGCCCTGGCCAAGCTGGCCGAGCGGATCGCCGCCGTGCACCGGGCGATGGCCGACCACGACCCGAGCGATCATGTCGGCCTGGCTGCACTCACCGCCGACCTCGACGCGCTGCACCAGCAGGTCAGCGAGCGCGAGCAGCGCTGGTTGGAGCTCGCGGAGCTGGCCGAATAGCCGCGGTTTTCCTGTCGCCGGTGCCGCTGGTGGACGTAAAATGAGGCGGCACAAGCGCCGGCACCGACGGAGGACATCATGAGCATCGTCACGGCGAGCAGACTGACCCTGAGCACCCTGATCCTGGCGGTCGTGGCGGTGCTGACCGCACCGCTGGCCGCCGCCAGCCCACCGACCGTCGGCGCGCTCGGCGACACCCTGGAGATGACCGACACCGTCGGGCAGGTCCAGTATTCGTGGCGGGTCGCCGCGCTGCAGCCCAGCACCGACGCGGTGCCCGGCTACCCGGTGGCCGGGCGGCTGTGGGAGGCCACCGCCACCGTGCACGCCGTTCGCGGCACCGTGACCCCGGCGATCTCCCAGTTCAACGCCGTCGCACCGGGGCAGGACAGCTACCGGGTGCTGTGGCAGGTCGCCGCGCCGACCACGATCAGCGGCGCCACCATCGCGCAGGGCGCCAGCGCGACCGGGAAGATCTACTTCGACGTCACCGGGGCGAATCCCCGTGACGTCACCATGAACAACGGCATGGAGGATCTGCTGATTTGGCGCGGCTGAATCGACCGGCGGTGATGCGACGGTGACCGCGACCCGGAATTGGACAAACTGCGCGCCACCGTCGCCGAGTACCCCGACGTCATCGAACTGCGGGTGCGGCTGATCGGGTTGCTCGTCGCGGGTGGCCACCACGCCGACGCCCTGGTGCAGGCCGGTGAGGCGGTGACGATGTCGCCGGCCTGCAGCGCCACCGCCGCCAACTCCGTCAGCAGTCGGGGGTCATCGGGCTCGGAGGTCAGCGCGGCGCGCAGCGCGGCGTCGGCATCGGCGAGCTGGCCCAATTCGGCCAGCAGCTGCGCCCGTTCGATGACCGCGTCGACGTCCGGCTCACTCATCGACGGTTACCTGTGCAGCCGGTCGCGCTGATCATCGACGCGTCGGCGCAGCCGGTCGAGTTGCTCGGCGACACGCTGCGGCGCGGTGCCCCCGCGGGCATTGCGGGAGGCCACCGAACCCTCGACGGAGAGGACCTCGCGCACCCGCGGGGTCAGATCGGTGCTGATCGCGGCCAACTCGTCGTCGCGCAACTCCTCGAGTCCGACGCCGCGCTGCTCGGCTGCGCGCACCGCTGCCCCGGCGGTCTCGTGCGCCACCCGGAATGGGACTCCTTGGCGTACCAGCCATTCGGCGATATCGGTCGCCAGGGTGTAGCCGGCCGGAGCCAGCTGCGCCATCCGCTCGGTGTCGAACCGCAGGGTCGCGATCAGCCCGGTCATCGCCGGCAGCAGCATCTCCAGCTGCGCCACCGAGTCGAACAACGGTTCCTTGTCCTCCTGCAGATCCCGGTTGTAGGCCAACGGTTGCGCCTTCAACGTCGCCAGCAGGCCGGTGAGGTTGCCGATGAGTCGGCCCGATTTGCCGCGCGCCAACTCGGCGATGTCGGGGTTCTTCTTCTGCGGCATGATCGAGGAGCCGGTCGACCACGCGTCGTGCAAGGTGACGTAGCCGAATTCCGTGGAGCTCCAGATGATGATGTCCTCGGCGAGCCGGGACAGATCGACCCCGATCATCGCGAACACGAACGCCGCCTCGGCGGCGAAATCGCGGGCGGCGGTGGCGTCGATCGAGTTGTCCGCGGCCGCGGCGAACCCCAGGTCGGCGGCGATCGCCTCCGGGCTCAGCCCCAATGACGACCCGGCCAGCGCCCCCGACCCGTACGGCGAGACCGCGGTACGGGCGTCGAAGTCCAGCAACCGGTCGACGTCACGCAGCAGCGGCTGGGCGTGGGCGAGCAGGTGGTGGGCCAGCAGCACCGGCTGGGCGGATTGCAGATGGGTCTTGCCGGGCATGACCGCGCCCGGGTGTGCCGCCGCCTGCCCGGCCAGTGCATCGACGAGCTCCAGCACCCCGGCGCCGACCCGGCGCACCGCGTCGCGCAGCCACATCCGGAACAGCGTGGCGACCTGGTCGTTGCGCGACCGGCCGGCCCGCAACCGCCCGCCCAGGTCCGGGCCGACCCGCTCGATCAGCCCGCGTTCCAACGCTCCGTGCACATCCTCGTCGGACTCGGCCGGTGCGAACGTGCCGTCGGCGACATCGCCGTCGAGGCGGTCGAGCCCGGCGAGCAGCCCGTCGCGCTGCTCGGCGGTGAGCAGCCCCGCGGCGAACAGCACCTTCGCGTGTGCCCGCGACGCCGCGATGTCGTAGGGGGCCAACACCCAGTCGAAGTGGGTGGACTTGCTCAACGCCGCCAACGCCGCCGACGGCCCGTCGGCGAACCGCCCGCCCCACAGCGACCCCTCGTTGGTGCTCATGTGCTCACCGCAGGTCGCGCTGGGCGGCGATCTTCGACGACAGCCCGTGCAGGTGCACGAAGCCCTTGGCGGCGGACTGGTCGAAGCTGTCGCCCTCGTCGTAGGTGGCCAGGTTGAAGTCGTAGAGCGACTCGTCGCTGCGCCGGCCGTTGACCGCGATGTGCCCGCCGTGCAACACCAGCCTCACCTCCCCGGAGACCCGCTGCTGGGTGTGCGCGACGAACGCGTCCAGCGCCGATTTCAGCGGCGAGAACCACAACCCGTCGTAGACCAGTTCGGTCCACCGCTGGTCGGTGTGGCGTTTGAACCGGCCCAGCTCGCGTTCCAGCGTGACGTGCTCCAACTCGGTGTGGGCCGCGATGAGCACCATCGCGCCGGGCGCCTCGTAGATCTCGCGGCTCTTGATCCCGACCAGCCGGTCCTCCACCACGTCGAGGCGGCCCACCCCCTGGGCCCCGGCGCGGCGGTTGAGTTCCTCGATCGCCTCGAGCACCGAGACCCGACGCCCGTCGATACTCACCGGCACCCCGGCCTCGAACCCGATGATCACCTCGTCGGGGGTCGACCAGTTGGTCGTCGGGTCCTCGGTGTAGTCGTAGACGTCCTTGGTGGGCGCGTTCCACAGGTGTTCGAGGAACCCGGTCTCCACCGCGCGGCCCCACACGTTCTGGTCGATGGAGAACGGTGAGCGTTTGGTGACGTTGATCGGGATCGCGTTCTCCTCGGCGAACGCGATCGCCTTCTCCCGGGTCCAGGCATAGTCGCGCACCGGGGCGAGAACATCGAGATCCGGTGCCAGCGAAGCGAACCCGACCTCGAAGCGCACCTGGTCGTTGCCCTTCCCGGTGCAGCCGTGCGCCACGGTGCCGCCGCCGTGCTCACGGGCGGCGGCCACCAGGTGTTTGACGATCAGCGGTCGGCTGATCGCCGACACCAGCGGGTAGCGGTCCATGTACAGCGCGTTGGACCAGATGGTGGGCAGGCAGTATTCGTCGGCGAACTCGTCGCGGGCGTCGACGACGACCGCCTCGACCGCGCCGCAGTCCAGCGCGCGCTGGCGCACCACCTCCATGTCCTCGCCGCCCTGCCCGAGGTCGATGGCGACCGCGACCACCTCGCGGCCGGTCTCCTGACCGATCCAGCTGATCGCCACCGACGTGTCCAGGCCGCCGGAGTAGGCGAGGATGACGCGATCGGACATGAGAGGGACTCCTTGTGCTCGAGGGTGGTCGGGTCAGGTGAGGTTATCGAGTGCGGCGGCCAACTCCGCGCCGGTCATCGGTTCGCGGGCCAACACGAAGATGGTGTCATCACCGGCGATGGTGCCGGCCACCGAGGGCAGTGCCGCCCGGTCCAGGGCGCTGGCCAAGTAGTCCGCCGCGCCCGGCGGGGTGCGCAGCACCGCGATGTTGCCGCTGGCGTCGGTGCCGACGAGCAACTCCCCCAGCAGCCGCGCCAACCGGTCGGTGCCGCCGCTGACCGCACGCACCGGGCTGCCGTCCTCGGGGATGACGTAACCGCCGGCGCCGTCTTTGCTGCCGCGCAGCTTCACCGCGCCGAGCTCCTCGAGGTCCCGGGAGAGGGTGGCCTGGGTGACCGCGATCCCCTCGGCGGCCAGCAGATCGGCCAGCTCGGCCTGGCTGTGCACCTGCGCCGACGCCAGCAGTGCCACGATGCGGGCCTGCCGGCCCGCCCGGGTGGCCGGGCCGGTCGGCGCGGCCGACGCGCTGCTCACCGGCGCTGCTCCAGCAGCCACACCAGCAGCGCCTTCTGGGCGTGCAGCCGGTTCTCGGCCTCGTCCCACACCGCGCTGGCCGGCCCGTCGATGACCGCGTCGGTGATCTCCTCGCCGCGGTGGGCGGGCAGGCAGTGCAGCACCATCGCGTCGTCGGCGGCGTGGTCGAGCAGGGCGGTGGTGATCGCGTAGGGCCGGAACGGGCCCACCCGGTCGCGGCCGTCGTCCTCCTGGCCCATCGACGTCCAGGTGTCGGTGACCAGCACGTCGGCGCCGGTGGCGGCGGCCACTGGATCCTCGGTCAGCGTCACCGAGGCGCCGACCTCGGCCGCCCGGCGCCGTGCCGCGTCGACCACCGCCGGGTCGGGCCGGAACTGCTCCGGGGCGGCGACGGTGACGTGCAGCCCGGCGGTGACCCCGCCCAACAGCAGCGAATGGGCCATGTTGTTGGCGCCGTCGCCGAGGTAGCACAGTCGCAGCCCCGCCAGCCGCCCCTTGCGTTCGGCGATCGTCTGCAGATCGGCCAGCACCTGGCAGGGATGGAAGTCGTCGGAGAGCGCGTTGACCACCGGCACCGTCGCGGTGCTCGCCATCGCGGTCAACCGGTCCTGGCCGAAGGTGCGCCACACGATCGCGTCGACGTAGCGCGACAGCACCCGGGCGGTGTCCTCGAGGGTCTCGTCACGGCCCAGCTGCGTGGACCGGCCGTCGACGACGACGGCGTGCCCGCCGAGTTGTGCGACCCCCAGCTCGAAGGAGAACCGGGTGCGGGTGGAGTTCTTGTCGAAGATCACCGCGACCCCGCGCGGGCCCGCCAGCACCCGGCGGCTGTGCGGGGCGGTTTTCAGCTCGGCGGCCAGCGCGAGCACCTCGGCCTGCTCGGCGGGGCTCAGGTCGTCGTCACGCAGGAAATGGCGGATCACGAGGCGGCCTCCCGGGCGGCGTCGAGGATGGCGGGCAGGGCGGTGACGAACGCGTCGAGCTGCCCGTCGGTGATGATCAGCGGCGGGGCCAGCCGCACCACGTCGGGCGCGGCGGCGTTGAGCAGGAAACCGGCGTCGCGGGCCGCGGTCTCCACCGCCTTGGCGGCCGGGGCGCGCAGCACCACCCCCAGCAGCAGGCCGCGCCCGCGCACGTGGTCGACGAGCGGGTGGTCCAGTCCCTCGATGCGGTGCCCCAGGGCCTTGCCCACCGTCGCCGCCCGCGCCACGAGGTCCTCGGCGGCCAGCGTCTGCAACACCGCCAGCCCGGCGGCCGCACAGACCGGGTTGCCGCCGAAGGTGCTGCCGTGCGTGCCGGCGGTGAGCAGCTCCCCGGCTGCGCCGATGCCCAGGCACGCTCCGAGCGGCAACCCACCGCCGAGGCCCTTGGCCAGGGTGATCACGTCGGGGACCACGCCGTCGTGCTGGCAGGCGTAGAAGGTGCCGGTGCGCCCGACGCCGGTCTGCACCTCGTCGAGGATGAGCAGGGCACCCGCGGCAGCGGTGATCTCGCGGGCGGCCGCCAGATAGCCGTCGGGCGGCATCACCACGCCGCCCTCCCCCATGATCGGTTCGAGGATCACCGCGGCGGTGTCGGTGTCGACGGCGGCGGCCAGTGCGGCGGCATCGCCGTAGGGCACATGGGTCACCTCACCGGGCAGCGGGGCGAACGGGGCCTGTTTGCCGGGTTGGCCGGTGAGGGCCAGTGAGCCCATCGTGCGGCCGTGGAAGGCGCCCTCGGCGGCGACGAGATGGGTGCGGCCGGTGAGCCGGGAGATCTTGAACGCCGCCTCGTTGGCTTCCGCGCCGGAGTTGCAGAAGAACACCCGGGCGGGCGTGCCGAGGCGTTCCACCAGCGCCTCGGCCAGTGCGATACCCGGCTCGGTGGCGTAGAGGTTGGAGGTGTGCCCCAACGTGGCGACCTGGTGGCCGACCGCCTCGATCACCGCCGGGTGGCGATGCCCGAGCACGTTGACCGCGATCCCGGCCAACAGGTCGACGTACTCGGTGCCCGCGGTGTCGGTGACCACCGCACCGTCCCCGCTGACCAGGCTCAGCGCCGGGGTGCCGTAGTTGGGCATCATCACCGCCGCCCAGCGTTGCTGCAGCGTCATCTGTGCGGGTCCTCCTCGTCGGTGCGCCCGGCAGTGGGATCGCTGACCTTGGTTCCGGTTCCGGCGTCGGTGAACAACTCGACCAGCACGCAGTGCGCGACCCGGCCGTCGATGATGTGGGCGCTGGGCACCCCGCCGGCCACCGCGCGCAGGCAGGCTTCCACCTTCGGCACCATCCCGGACTCCAGCTGCGGCACCAGCTGCGCCAGTGCGGCCGTGTCGATCTCGCTGACCAGCGAGTCGGTGTCGGGCCAGCGGGTGTAGAGCCCCGCCACATCGGTGAGCATCAGCAGTTTCTCCGCGCCGAGGGCCGCGGCCAGCGCGGCCGCGGCGGTGTCGGCGTTGATGTTGTGCACCACCCCGTCGGCGTCGGGGGCCAGGGTCGAGACCACCGGGATGCGTCCGGCGGCGATCAGGTCGCGCACCGCGTCGGTGTTGACCTGCGCCACGTCGCCGACCAGACCGATGTCGGTGGCGACCCCGTCGACGGTGACGTTGCGGCGCACCGCGGTGAACAGCGCGGCGTCCTCACCGGTGATGCCGACCGCGTACGGTCCGTGCGCGTTGATCAGCCCGACCAGCTCGCGGCCGACCTGACCGAAGAGCACCATCCGCGCCACCTCGAGCACCTCCGGGGTGGTGACCCGGAAGCCGCCCTTGAAGTCGCCGGGCACCCCCAGTCGGGCCAGCATCCGGCTGATCTGCGGACCGCCGCCGTGCACCACCACCGGGTGGATCCCGCAGTTGCGCAGAAACGCCATGTCGGCGGCGAAAGCCTGCTTGAGGTTCTCGTCGGTCATGGCGTTGCCGCCGTATTTGACCACGACGATGCGGCCGTGCAGCTGTTTGAGCCAGGGCAACGCCTCCGCGAGCACCTGGGCCTTCACCGCGGTCGGGATGCTCATGAGCTGTACGCCGAGTTCTCTTCGACGTAGCCGTGCGACAGATCCGAGGTGCGCACGGTGGCGGTGCCGGCGCCGGCGGCCAGGTCGACGGCGACGGTGATGTCGGCTCCGGACAGGTCCACCGATCGTGCCCCGGCGACCGGCGCCCCGGCTTGGAACACCGCGAAGCCGTTGAACGACACCACAATCGCATCCGGATCGATGGTGAACGGCGCCATACCGACTGCGGCGAGAACCCGGCCCCAGTTCGGGTCGGAGCCGAACAACGCGGTTTTGACCAGGGAGTCGCGCGCCACCAACCGTGCGACGCACAGCGCGTCGTCGTCGCTGGCCGCGCCGGTGACGGTGATGCTCACCCGCTTGGTGCCGCCCTCGGCGTCGGCGAGCAACTGCACACACAGGTCGTCGCAGACCCGCCGCACCGCCTCGTCGAGATCGGCCTGGCTCGGGGTGATCTCGCTGGCCCCGGAGGCCAGCAGCAGCACGGTGTCGTTGGTGGAGCAGCAGCCGTCGATGTCGAGCCGGTCGAACGTCACCGCCGTGGCCGCCCGCAACGCGCGGTCGAGCATCGCGGCGTCGGCGACGGCGTCGGTGGTGATCACCACCAGCATGGTCGCCAGCGACGGCGCCATCATGCCCGCGCCTTTGGCCATCGCCCCGACCGTCCAGTTTTGGTCATGGTGCAGCGCAGCCTGTTTCGGGACCGTATCGGTGGTCATGATCGCCCGGGCGGCTTCCTCGCCGCCGACGAGTCCACCGGCCATCTCCTGGACCAGGTGCTCGACGCCGGGCAGCACCTTGTCCATCGGGAGCCGGTCGCCGATCAGCCCGGTCGAGCAGACCGCCACTTCCACCGCGCCGGTCTCGGTGCCCCAGGTCGACAGCGCCGCGGCGACCGCCTCGGCTGTGGCGTGGGTGTCAGCGAAGCCGTCCGGCCCGGTGCAGGCGTTCGCCCCACCGGAGTTGAGCACCACCGCGCGCAGCCGCCCGGTGGTCAGCACCTGCCGGCTCCACAGCACCGGGGCGGCCTTCACCTGATTGCGGGTGAACACCCCGGCCGCGGCGTAGTCGGGCCCCTCGTTGAACACCAACGCCATGTCCGGCGCACCGGTGGACTTGATGCCGGCGGCGACACCGCCGGCCCGGAATCCCGCCGGCGCGGTCACCCCCTGATCGTGCAGCAGCCGGGTCACGGGGCCACCCCGACCACCGACAGCCCGGCGGTCTCCGGCCAGCCCAGCGCGAGGTTCATCGACTGCACCGCGGCACCGCCGGTGCCCTTGACCAGGTTGTCGATCGCGGCGATCGCCACGAACGTCGACGCGTCGGTGTCCACGGCGACCGACAGGTGCACCGCATTGCTGCCGATCACCGCACCGGTGCGCGGCAGCTGTCCCTCCGGCAGCAGATGCACGAACGGCTCACTGCCGTAGGCGGTCTCATAGACCTCGCGCAGCTGTGCGGCCGACGCCCGGGTCGGTGCGGTGCAGGTGGCCAGGATTCCGCGGGCGGCGGGGATGAGCACCGGGGTGAACGAGACCGCGACGTCACGGCCGCTGACGGTCCGCAACTCCTGGGCGATCTCCGGGTTGTGCCGGTGCGCCCCGGCGATGTTGTAGGCGCGTGCCGACCCGATCACCTCCGAGCCGAGCAGGTCGGTTTTGGCGGCCCGACCGGCCCCGGAGGTGCCACTGACCGCCACCACGGTGATCTGCGGGTCGATGAGGTCCGCGGCGACCGCAGGCAGCAGCGCCAGCAGCGCGGCGGTGGGATAGCAGCCGGGCACCGCGATGCGCCGCGCCCCGTGCAACCGGTCGCGCGCCCCGGGCAGCTCCGGCAGCCCGTAGGGCCAGTTGCCGGCGTGCGGAGATCCGTAATAGCGCTGCCACACCTCGGCGTCGGTGAGGCGGAAGTCCGCACCGCAGTCAACGATGAGGGTCTGCTCCCCCAGTTCCTCGGCCAGCCGGGCCGAATGTCCGTGCGGCAGTGCGAGGAACACCACGTCGTGGCCGGCCAGCGTCTCGACGTCGGTGGGTGCGAGCACCCGGTCGGCCAGCGGCACCAGGTTCGGCGCGTGCAGGCCGAGGCGGTCCCCCGCGCTCGACGCCGCGGTCAGCGCCCCGATCTCCAGCCGGCCGTCGGCATAGGCGGGATGCCCGAGCAGCAACCGCAGGATCTCACCGCCGGCGTATCCACTGGCCCCGGCCACCGCCACCGTCACTGTTCCCGACATGGCCACCATTCTGCATGTTTATTCATGTTGTTGCAAATAAATAACATCAGTCGCGCAGTCGCGCACCGCACTGCTCGGCGGCGTGGCGCACCGCCGCGTCGCGCGCGGCGCTGGCCTCGTCCTCGGTGAGGGTGCGGTCGGGGGCGCGGAACCGCAACGCGAACGCCAGCGACTTGTTCTGCTCACCGACCTGGGTGCCGGTGTAGACGTCGAACAGGTTCACCGACTCCAGCAGCGGGCCGGCGCCGGCGGCGATCGCGTCGGCCACCGCGGCGGCCGGGGTCTCCCGGTCCACCACCAGGGCGACGTCTTGGAAGACCGCCGGGAATGGCGAGACCGCCGGTGCCGGCCGTGATTCGGTGAGCGGCAGCGCGTCGAGGTTCACCTCCAGCGCGCAGGTGCCGGCCGGTAGCCCGCTGCGCTCGATGACCCCCGGGTGCAGTTGTCCGGCGTGCCCGACCACGGTGTCACCGACGAGTACCTCGGCGCAGCGGCCCGGATGCCACGGCAGCCGGTGGGCGGCGCGCAGGCCGACCTCGACGCCGGCGGTGGCGGCGATGAGCGCGACCGCCTCGAACGCGTCGGCGGCGCTGACCGGCCGGCCCGGTCCCCACGGACCGCGCGGCTCGCGCAGCCCGCACAGCACCGCGGCGACGTGCAGCGGCTGGTCGGGCAGGGCCGCGTCGAGGGCGGCGAGTTCGGCCGCGCTGGGCCGGTGATCGACCGGCAGCACCGGCATCGGCGGGTGTGATGCCGACGGTTGCACCACCTGGGTGAGCGCAAAGAGCGCCACATCGACGGTGCCGCGGGCCACGTTGCGCCCCAGCGCCTCCAGCAGCGCGGGCAGCACTGTGGTGGCCAGCTCCGGGCGGTCGGACTCCAACGGGTTGAGCACCCGGGCGGTGCGCCGACGCGGATCGTCGGCGGCCAGCCCCCAGGCGTCGAACGCCCCGGCCGGCAGGAACACCGTGGGCAGCACCTCGACGTAGCCGCTGAGCGCCAGCGCCTTGCCGACCGCACGGCGGCGGCGCTGCGCGGCGCTGAGGCCGCGCCCGGCCGGGGCGGCCGGCAGCACCGACGGGATCGCGTCATAGCCCTCCAGCCGCATCACCTCCTCGACCAGGTCGGCGGGCTGGAGCAGGTCGGGGCGCCAGCTCGGCGGCGTCACCTGCAGCGTGCCGTCCTCGGCGGTGGCGACCGCGGCCCCCACCTGCTCGAGGCGCCGGCGGGTGGCGCCGGGCGGATAGGTCACGCCGGCCACCCGGTCGGGCAGGGTGGCGTCGATGGTGATCGGCGGGGGCGTCCACCGGGTGCGCGGCGGGTCCCCGGTCCAGTCGGTCAGCCCGGCACCGACCGCACCCCCGGCGATCTCGGTGAGCAGCCGGGCGGCCCGGTCCACCGCGGCCACCGAGATGGCCGGGTCGACGCCGCGTTCGTAGCGGCGGCTGGACTCGCTGCTCAGGTGCAGGCGACGTTGGGTGCGCGAGACCGCAGCCGGATCCCACACGGCGGCCTCCAGCAGCACCGCGGTGGAATCGGCGCGCATCTCGGTGGCACCGGCTCCCATCACGCCGCCGATCGCGGCGGTCGCGGCGTCATCGACGATGAGCACGTCGGCGGGATCGAGCCGACGCGCCACGTCGTCGAGGGTGGTGACCGTCTCGCCCGGGCGGGCGAAACGCACCTGCAGTCCACCCTGCACCCGGTCCCGGTCGTGGGCGTGCATCGGGTGGCCCAACTCCAGCATCACGTAGTTGGTGACATCGACCGCCGGGGCGATCGCCCGGATGCCGCAGAGCAGCAACCGGCGCTGCAGCCACCACGGCGAGACCGCCGCCGGGTCGATGCCGGTGACCGCCCGCAGCGCGAACCGCCGCACCCCGGTGTCCGGGTCGACCGTCAGCGGCCAGGCCTCGCCGTCGACGGGCAGCGCCGCCACCGAGGCGGGGTCGACGAAATCCAGGTCGTAGGCGCAGGCGACCTCGCGGGCCAGCCCGCGCAGCGACATTGCGTAGCCGCGGTCGGGGGTGATGGTCAGGTCGAAGACCACGTCGGCGAGCTCCAACGTGCTGCCCGCGGCCGCCCCGGGCGCAGCGGTGCCGGCGGGCAGCACCAGGATGCCGGGGGCCTCGGCGCTGAGCCCGAGCTCGGTGCTCGAACAGATCATGCCGTCGGAGGTGCGCCCGTAGGTGCGTCGGCTGGTGATCGTGAACCCGCCGGGCAGCGTGGTGCCCGGAAGTGCCACGACCACCAGGTCGCCGACCGAGAAATTTGTTGCTCCGCAGATGATCTCGCGATCCTGCGGTTCGCCGACATCGACCCGGCAGGCCCGGATCGGCTTTTTGAACTCGGTGAGTTCCTCGATCGCGGTCACCCGCCCGACGGTGAGCGGGCCGTCGGCGGGCTCGATCGTGATGACGTCCTCGACCTCGTGGCCCAGCCCGATCAGCGCGCGCTCGAGGTCCGCGGCGCCGGGATCGAACTGCGGTGCCCCGGTCGCGACGATCTCGCGCAGCCAACTGTAGGGAACCCGCATCACAGCCCCGCCCCGAACGGCAGCGCGAAACGCACGTCGCCCTCGACCATGTCGCGCATGTCGGCGATCCCGTTGCGGAACTGCAGGGTGCGTTCCAGCCCCATCCCGAACGCGAACCCGGTGTACTCGTCGGGGTCGATCCCGGCGGCCCGCAACACGTTGGGGTGCACCATGCCGCAGCCGCCCCACTCCACCCAGCCGGCGCCGCCCTTGCGGTCGGCGAACCAGACGTCGACCTCCCCGGACGGCTCGGTGAACGGGAAGAAGTGCGGTCGGAACCGGATGCGGGCGTCCGGGCCGAACTCGGCGCGGGCCAGCGCGTCGAGGGTGCCGCGCAGGTGCGCCATGGTCAGGCCGCGGTCCACCGCCAGACCCTCGACCTGGTGGAACACCGGGGTGTGGGTGGCGTCGAGTTCGTCGGTGCGAAAGGCCCGCCCGATCGAGGCGATGTAGACCGGCAGGTCCCGGGCCAGCAGGGTGCGCATCTGCACCGGTGAGGTGTGGGTGCGCAGCACCTGCCCGGAGCCCTCCGGGGCGACGTGGAAGGTGTCCTGCATGCTGCGCGCCGGATGGTCGGTGAGGAAGTTCAGCGCGTCGAAGTTGAAGTGCTCGGCCTCCACCTCGGGCCCGTCGGCGAGCTCCCAGCCCATCGCGACGAAGGTGTCGGCGACCCGCTCCGCCAGGATCGTGATCGGGTGCCGCGCCCCCACCGGCCGGCGCACCGCCGGCAGCGTGACGTCGATGCGCTCGGCGACCAGCACCGCGGCGTCGCGCTCGGCGCGCAGCGCCGCCAACCGCTCCGCGTAGGCGTCCTGGGCGGCGGTGCGGGCGGTGTTGACCGTGCGGCCCGCTTCGGCGCGGTCGGTCTTGGGTAACCCGGCGAGGGCCCGACGGGCCAGTGCCAGCGGCGCCTGGTCGCCGAGATGGGCGGTTTTGGCGCGGGCCAGCGCATCAAGGTCGGACGCCTCGGTGAAGGCATGGCGGGCCGCATCGACGGCGGCGGTCAGCGACTCCGGCGCCAACAGCGCGAGGTCGACGGGTTGTTCACCCACGCGGCGGGACTCTCCTTGCAGACGGGCGGTGTACGACACATGACACGGCTGTGGCGCAAGTGCCGATCTTAATTGATCGGCCCCGACGGGTCGGCGGGCCCGCTGTCGGCCGACGGTGGACGGTGCGCATGGACGCGGTACATCGCCAGGTCCGGCGGTACCCCGGTGGTCTTCGCACCGAAGACCTGCCGGCGGGCGCGTTTGGCGTTCACCCCGAGTTCGGCAAGTCCGTCGGGGTCGATCTGGTCCAGGCTCGCCCCCGACAGCATCACCCCGCCGCGGGTGGCGCGCTCCATGACCCGGGCGGCGATGTTGACGTCGACACCGAGCCAGTCCGAGCCCAGCCGCTGCGGGCGTCCGGTGTGGATCCCCACCCGCATGCGCGGCGTGTAGCCGTCGACGTCGACACCGGCGAGTTCGTCCTGGGCGATGAGCACCGCACGCAACGCCACCAGGGGATCGCGGAAGACCGCCATGGTGCCGTCGCCCATTCGTTTGACGATGCGCCCGCCCGCGTCGAGCAGGGGCGGCTCGATCGCCTGCGCCACCCGGCGCAGCAGGGTCAAGGTGGCGTCGTCGCCGGCCCGCAGCGACCAGGCCGAGAACCCGACGAGGTCGGTGAAGACCAGGGTGACCTGCGAGTCGCGGGGACGGCGGGCGACCATCTCGGTCACCGCCTGCCAGACCTGCAGCGCGCCCAGGCTGACCTCGCGGGAGGCGGCGGTGCGATCGCGCAGCAACCGGTCGGCGGCGCGGGCCGCCGCACGCGGACCGCCCTCGCCGGCCGTGGAGAGCGGGTCCCCGAATTCCGGGTCGCCGGGCAGCGCACGGCGGGCTCGCCGGATCAGCGCGATCACCCCGGGGTGGTGATTGCCGTTGCGCAGCCACTTCGCCGCATCCTGCAGCGAGACCGGTAAGCGCTGCACCGGGACGGCCGCCTCGGCGGATCCAGCGGCCTCGAGTTCGCCGGACCCCCGTTCTGAGCGCTCGCGGTCCACTCGAGTCAGCGTAGGCGGCAGATCTGACGACCGGCAACGGGACCGCCGGTGGTGTCGGCCACGCCCGGCAAACTCGCGCGAAAATGCCGCGCGGCTAATAGACAACGCCCGTTGTCAGCATTATCTTGAGGGCAGCACTGGGAAGGAGCCCCGTCATGAGCACACCATCGGCGACATCCACCACCTCCGCCCCGACGCCGGTCACCGCGGTCGGCGCGGATCGGCGCCCGGCCGTCGAACCGCTCGGCCCCGACTCGTTGACCTGGAAATACTTCGGCGACATCCGCACCGGGATGATGGGCATGTGGATCGGCGCGATCGAGAACATGTACCCCGGTCTCGGCGCCGGCGTCGAAGATCACTCGAGCCTGTGGCGCGAACCGCTGCAGCGGGTGTTCCGGTCGGTCTACCCGATCATGGGTGTCGTCTACGACGGTGACCGTGCCGGGCGGACCGGGGCGATGATCCGGGACTGGCACCGCGACATCAAGGGCGTGGATTCCGCCGGGCGGCGCTACCACGCGCTGGACCCGGCCACCTTCTACTGGGCGCACGCGACGTTCTTCATGATGGTGATCAAGCTGGCCGACTACTTCGGCGGCGGGCTGACCGAGGCCCAGAAACATCAACTCTTCGACGAGCACGTGCAGTGGTATGCGCAGTACGGAATGAGCATGCGTCCGGTGCCCGACTCGTGGGAGGGGTTCTGCGAATACTGGGACCGGGTCTGCGCCGACGAGCTGGAGTACACCAAGGCCGCCGACGGGATCTTGAACATGCGCATCCCCAAGCCGTGGTTCGTGCTCGTGCCCGACGCGGTGTGGGGCCAGTTGTTCAAGCCGATGCTGTCCGCGCAGCGCTGGATCGCCACCGGATTGTTCGAGCCGGTGGTGCGCGAGAAAGCCGGTCTGCAGTGGAACGACGGCGATGAGATCCTGTTCCGGCTGTTCGGCAAGGCGGTACAGATCATGTTCGCGTTCGTGCCCGACGAGGTGCGCCTGCACCCGCGCGCACTGGCCGGCTACCGTCGCGAACACAGTCGCGAGCAGGGCAAACCCGTCGACGAGGACGCCCCGCTGGTGGAGGCTCCCTGGTTCACGGGTCCGCCGAAGGACCGCCGCGACAACGGTATGCACTACGTTCCCCCGGGCGCTTCGCCGGCGCGGGCGCTGTTGGAGCGGGCCGGGTCACTGGTGCACGGCACCTTCTCGCTCGCCGGCGGCCTGGCCGGCGGTCTGGGCCGCGCCCGGGTCGCCTGAACGATCCGGGCTCAGCGCTGCGCCTGAGCGCTCTGGTAGAGGCAGATCGCCGCGGCCGCAGCGACGTTGAGACTCTCCGCGGTGCCGGTCATCTCGATGCGCACCCGGTGGGTGGCTGCGGCGGCGACATCGGCGGGCAGCCCGTGCGCTTCGGCCCCGAACAGCCAGGCGCTGGGGCGGGCAAGCACCGGACCGGCCCCAGCGAGATCCAGTTCCCCCTCGGGGGTGGTGGCCAGCAGTTGCAGGCCGGCGGTGCGCACAGCCGACAGCACCGCCTCGGTGTCGGGATCGGTCACCACCGGCAGCGCGAAAATACTGCCCGCCGAGGCGCGTAGGCATTTTCCGTTGAACGCGTCGACGCTGTGGCCGGTGAGCACCACCGCGTCAGCGCCGAGCGCATCGGCCAGCCGGATCAGGGTGCCGGCGTTGCCCGGCTCGCCCACGCCGACGGCGATGACCACCCGGCGCGGCTGTGCGGCGATGACGCCGGCCAGATCGGTGCCCGGCAGCGTGCATACCGCGACCAGTCCGGCCGGTGTGACGGTGTCCGACAGGGTCGCCGCCGCCCGGTCGGTGACCCGGTGGACCGGGGCGGTGAGCCCGCCCAGCAGGCCGCGGTGCCGTGCGGCGGCCGCCTCGGTGACGAACACCTCGACCACCAGGTCGCGGGCGGCGGCCGCGGACACCAGGTTCGCCCCCTCGGCGAGGAACCGCCGGGTGCGGGCCCGGTGGGCCGTGCGGTGCAGTTTCACCGCCGCGGCCACTCGGGCCGCGCGGTGGCCGAGAACCTCGCTCAGGCGGCCTCGCCCGACGGTGCGTTGACGTCGGCCGGCAGTGCGGCGCGGGCCACCTCGACCAGCGCGGTGAACGCCGCCGGGTCACTGACGGCGATCTCGGCGAGGTTCTTGCGGTCCACCTCGACGCCGGCGGCCTTGAGGCCCTGGATGAGGCGGTTGTAGGTGATGTCGTTGGCGCGGGCGGCGGCGTTGATCCGCGAGATCCACAGCTTGCGGAACTCGCCCTTGCGGGCACGACGGTCCCGGTAGGCGTAGGTCAGCGAGTGCAGCTGCTGCTCCTTGGCCTTGCGGTACAGCCGGGAACGCTGACCCCGGTACCCCTTGGAGGCCTTGAGGATGCTGCGCCGCTTCTTCTGGGCGTTGACGGCCCGTTTCACGCGTGCCATAAAGGTGTTCCTGTTCTTCTGACGATCGACTCGGAGGGCTAAAGACCGCTGGTTCGGCGGGGCGGACGGACCGCTCAGCCGTTCAGCATCTTCTTCACGCGCGCGGTGTCGCTGGGCGCGACGTCGGTGCGGCCGTCGAGACGGCGGGTGCGCTTGGACGGCTTGTGCTCCAGCAGGTGGCGACGGTTGGCCTGCTGGCGCACGATCTTGCCGGTGCCGGTGCGGCGGAACCGCTTCGAGGCGCCGCTGTGGGACTTCGCCTTGGGCATATCGGACCTCAGTTTCTGTCTGGTCGGGGCTTATTCGGGTGTGGTGTTCTTGGCGGGCCGCGCCGATGCGCCGGCCTGCTCGGCCGCCTGGGCGCGGGTCTTGGCGCCGCGGTGCGGCGCGAGCACCATCGTCATGTTGCGGCCGTCCTGCTTGGCGGAGGTCTCGATGAACCCGTATTCGGCGACATCGGCGCCGAGCCGCTGCAGCAGGCGGTAGCCCAGCTCGGGGCGGGACTGCTCACGGCCACGGAACATGATCGTCACCTTGACCTTCGATCCGGCCTCCAGGAAGCGCACCACATGGCCCTTCTTGGTCTCGTAGTCGTGATCGTCGATCTTGGGACGCAGCTTCTGTTCCTTGACGACGGTCTGCTGCTGGTTCTTGCGGGACTCGCGGGCCTTCTGTGCGGTCTCGTATTTGAACTTGCCGTAGTCCATGATCTTGCAGACCGGTGGCCGGGCGTTGGGCGCGACTTCAACGAGGTCGAGATCGGCTTCCGCGGCGACACGCAGGGCATCTTCGATGCGCACGATGCCTACCTGCTCCCCTCCCGGACCGATCAGGCGGACTTCAGGTACGCGAATGCGCTCGTTGACGCGGGTCTCAGTGCTGATGGGGCCTCCCTGGGTAGTCGTGCTCCTGGCAACCCAGCAGGCACGGAGAACCACCCCCGTCAGCAGAAAAGCCCTGCACAAAGCAGGGCCCGTTGCCGACCGATCGCGCCGCCGACCATAGCTCGGCGGTGCCCGCGCGTCGCGCGGAACGAGCATCGGTGGATGCTCGTGACCGGACCGTTGTGCCGCGACGGCCAACGGTGGGAGTGGGACTCCACTTGCTGTCCCCGGTGTGCACCGGGACGGTCGCGCATGCCAGTCTAGCAGCCATGAACGATTCCCCGAACCGCGCGGCGGACCCCGACGAGCAGGTCCGCGATCTCGCCGACATTCCCGCGGTGGAGGTGATCACCCGCTGCGCGGTGATGCTGATGAGCGCGGCCGCGGAGAACCTGGGTCTCTCCGATCCCGATCCGGACACCAGTGCGCGTCGTGACCTCGACGAGGCGCGCCGGCTGATCACCGCGCTGGCCGGGCTGGTCACCGCCAGCGGTGAGTACCTGGGTATTCACGCCGACCCGCTGCGCGACGGGCTGGCCAGCCTGCAGGCGGCATTCCGCGAGACCAGCGCCTTCCCCGACCCGATGGGTCAGGGACCCGGCGAACGGTTCACCGGCCTGTTCGGGTGACCGGACCGGCGGTGAGTCGGCCGGCGCGGTGGCGTCGCGCCGTGTTCGCCCGGCACGCCAACCCGCGCAGCGCCTGGAGCCGCTGGGCCTCGACGCCGTTGCTGCTGGTCCCGGTGTGGACGCGCCGCTGGCGTCACGCTGCGCCGGTGGCGCTGTGGTTCGCGGTCAACCCGGTGCTGTTCGCCCCGCCGCGCGACACGTCGGCGTGGTCGACACGGGCGATGCTCGGCGAGGAGCAGTGGATCGTCGACCGGCCCCGCGACGCCGCGCTGGCGCTCAATGCTGTCGCGAGTCTCGCGTTGGGGGTGGCGCTGCTGGCCGCCCGGCGCCGGCGTCCGCGCGCGATGCTGGGCGCGACCGCGACGGCGATGGCGGTGACCCTGGGCTACTGGGCGTTGATGGTGCGCTACCACGACCAGGCGGGCCACGGGGCGCCGCCGGCGCTCAGGCGCTGACCTTGCGGCGCCGCTTGCCCGCCGTGCGGCGGGCCGGCGCGGGAGCGGGTGGCTCCAACGTCTCGGCGAGGTAGCGCCCGGTGTAGCTGCCGGCGGTCGCGGCCACCTCCTCGGGGGTGCCCTCGGCGACCACGGTGCCGCCGCCGGCGCCGCCCTCGGGGCCCAGGTCGATGATCCAGTCGGCGGTTTTGATCACGTCCAGGTTGTGTTCGATGACGATCACCGTGTTGCCCTTGTCGACCAGGCCGTTGATCACCGCCAGCAGTTTGCGGATGTCATCGAAGTGCAGGCCCGTGGTCGGCTCGTCCAGAATGTAGACGGTGCGCCCGGTGGAGCGTTTCTGCAGTTCGCTGGCGAGCTTCACCCGCTGGGCCTCCCCGCCGGAGAGCGTCGGGGCGGGCTGGCCGAGGCGCACATACCCCAGCCCCACCTCGACGAGGGTCTTCAGATAGCGGTGGATGCTGGTGATCGGCTCGAAGAACTCCGTCGCCTCCTCGATCGACATGTCGAGCACCTCGGCGATGGTGCGGCCCTTGTAGTGCACCTCGAGGGTTTCCCGGTTGTAGCGGGCCCCGTGGCAGACCTCGCACGGCACGTAGACGTCGGGCAGGAAGTTCATCTCGATCTTCAAGGTGCCGTCGCCGGTGCAGGCCTCGCAGCGGCCACCCTTGACGTTGAACGAGAACCGTCCCGGCTGGTAGCCGCGCACCTTCGCCTCGGTTGTGGCCGCGAACAACGCCCGGATCTTGTCGAACACACCGGTATAGGTGGCCGGGTTGGACCGCGGGGTGCGTCCGATCGGTGACTGGTCGACGCGCACCAACTTGTCGACATGCTCCAGGCCGGTGACCCGGGTGTGCCGGCCGGGCACCTGACGCGCGGCGTTGAGCCTGTTGGCCAGCACCGCCGCCAGGATGTCGTTGACCAACGTCGACTTCCCGGACCCGGAGACCCCGGTGACCGCGGTGAGAACACCCAGCGGGAACGCCACATCGATGTCGCGCAGGTTGTGTTCGCGGGCGCCGACCACGGTGAGCCGACGGCGCGGATCGGTCGGCCTTCGCACGGCGGGAACCGGAATCTGTTGGGCGCCGGACAGATACGCCCCGGTGATCGAGTCGGGGTTGGCCACCAGATCGGCGTAGGGACCCGAGTGCACGATCTTCCCGCCGTGCTCGCCGGCGGCCGGACCGATGTCGACGATCCAGTCGGCCGCGGCGATCGTGTCCAGGTCGTGTTCGACGACGATCAGAGTGTTGCCCAGATCCCTTAGCCGGGTGAGGGTTTCGATGAGCCGGCGGTTGTCGCGCTGGTGCAGGCCGATCGACGGCTCGTCGAGCACGTAGAGCACCCCGACCAGACCGGAGCCGATCTGGGTGGCCAGCCGGATCCGCTGGGCCTCCCCGCCCGAGAGGGTGGCGGCCGCCCGCGCCAGCGACAGGTACTCCAGCCCCACATCGAGCAGAAAACCCAGCCGGAACTGCACCTCTTTGAGCACCTGACCGGCGATGGCCTGCTCGCGGGAGCCCAGGGTGAGCGCACCCAGGAACGTCGCGCAGTCCGCGATCGACAGTTCGGAGACCTCCGCGATCGACTTCGCGCCGAGATCACCGGCGGTCAACGTCACCGCCAGGATCTCCGGTTTGAGACGGCTGCCGTCGCAGACCGGGCAGGGAACGTCGCGCATGAAGCCCTCGTAGCGTTCCTTCATCAGGTCCGACTCGGTCTGCTCGATCTTGCGTTGCAGGAACGCCAGCACCCCTTCGAACTCGGTGTAGTAGGAGCGGGTGCGGCCATAGCGGTTTCGGAACCGCACATGGACCTGCTCGTCGGCGCCGTTGAGGATGGCCTTGCGGGCCTTGGCCGGCAGTTTGCGCCACGGGGTGTCGACATCGAAGCCCATCGCCTCCCCGAGGCTGGCCAGCAGCTTGGTGAAGTATTTGGCGCTGTGGCCCATCGACCACGGGGCCACCGCGCCCTCGGCCAGGGTGCGGTCCGGGTCGGGCACCACCAGTTCCGGGTCGACCTCCTTGCGGATGCCCAGCCCGGCGCACTCCGGGCACGCCCCGTAGGGCGAGTTGAACGAGAACGACCGCGGTTCGAGGTCGTCGACCGCCAGGGGGTGGCCGTTGGGGCAGGCCAGCTTCTCGGAGAACCGCTGCTCGCGATCGGCGTCGTTCTCGTCGCGGTCGACGAAGTCGAGCACCACGATCCCGTCGGCGAGCCCCAGCGCGGTCTCCACCGACTCGGTGAGCCGCTGCTTGGCGGAGGGTTTGACGGTGAGGCGGTCCACCACCACCTCGATGTCGTGTTTCTCCTGTTTCTTCAGCTTCGGCGGGTCGGTCAGCGAGTGCACCACCCCGTCGACGCGGATCCGGCTGAACCCCTGACCGTTGAGCTTGTCGAACAGGTCGAGGAATTCGCCCTTGCGGGTGCGCACCACCGGGGCGAGAACCTGGAACCGCGCACCCTCGGGCATCGCGAGCACCTGGTCGACGATCTGCTGCGGGGTCTGACGCGCGATCCGCTCCCCGCAGACCGGGCAGTGCGGGGTGCCGGCACGGGCATAGAGCAACCGCAGGTAGTCGGAGACCTCGGTGATGGTGCCGACCGTCGAGCGGGGGTTGCGGTTGGTGGACTTCTGGTCGATCGAGACCGCCGGGGACAGACCCTCGATGAAGTCGACGTCGGGTTTGTCCATCTGGCCGAGGAACTGGCGGGCATACGCCGACAGCGACTCGACGTAGCGGCGCTGCCCCTCGGCGAAGATCGTGTCGAACGCCAGCGACGACTTGCCCGAGCCGGACAGCCCGGTGAACACGATCAGGGCGTCGCGGGGAAGCTCAAGGTCGACGCCGCGCAGGTTGTGTTCGCGGGCGCCCTTGATGATCAGCTGATCAGCCATCGGTCCCATGCTATGCGGAGGCCCCGACATCCCCGGTGGCGGCCAGTAACCTGGCGGTCAGGGTGTGCGCCGATGTCGGCGCGCACCGGCAACCGACCAGGAGGAGGCCGTCCATGACCGTTGTCGACGACACCTACACCGGCCATGTCGAGCCCGGCACCGCGGCGCGCCGGGTGCTGCCCGGCGCCACGATCATCAAGGCGTCGGTCGGCCCGATGGACAACAACGCCTACCTGGTGACCTGCACCGCGACCGGCAAGACGCTGCTCATCGACGCGGCCAACGATGCGGAGTTCCTCGGGCAGCTGGTCGCCGAGCACGCCCCGACGGTCGCGCTGATCGTCACCACCCACCAGCATTTCGACCACTGGCAGGCGCTGGAGGCTCTCGCCCAGGCGACCGGGGCGCCCACCGCGGCGCACCAGATCGACGCCGAGCCGTTGCCGGTCACGCCCGACCACTTCCTCGCCGACGGCGACAGGATCACCGTCGGGGAGCTGGTGTTCGACGTGATCCACCTGCGCGGGCACACCCCGGGGTCGGTGGCGCTGGCGGTGAGCGGGCCCGCCGTCGGCGGGGTCACGCAGCTGTTCACCGGCGACTGCCTGTTCCCAGGCGGGGTGGGAAAGACGTGGGAGCCGGGTGCATTCACCCAGCTGCTCACCGACGTGCAGACGCAGCTGTTCGACGTCTACCCGGACTCCACGGTGGTCTACCCCGGTCATGGTGACGACACCACACTCGGCGCCGAACGCCCCCACCTCGGCGAGTGGCGGGACCGCGGCTGGTAGACCGCGCAGCCGTCAGCTGGTCGTGTGAACGATCAGCACGTCGAGTTTGGCGCGTCGTG
Organism: Mycolicibacillus koreensis; assembly: GCF_002104795.1. Lineage (GTDB taxonomy): Bacteria > Actinomycetota > Actinomycetes > Mycobacteriales > Mycobacteriaceae > Mycobacterium > Mycobacterium koreense. The sequence continues at coordinate 186,326 of NZ_NCXO01000001.1, read as the reverse complement.
CCACGTTGGCCGGCACCGATCCGAGCAGCCGCCCTGCGATGGTGCTCAACCCGACGTCGCCGACCACCAACAGGTCCGCCTTGGTCGCCTCGGCGAGTTCGACCAGGGCGTCGACCGGGGCGCCCTCCACCGGGCGCTGTTCGATGTTGGTGGCGCCGGCCGCGCGGGCGCGGTCCTCTGCCTCCCGCAGGATGTCGTAGACGGGGGCGTTCCCGGACACCTTGTAGCCCTCCGCGCCGAGGGTGTCCGCCGCCCGCGAGTCCCCGGCTGTCGGGAAGTAGGCGGTGGTCACGATCAGCTTCGCGTCCGGCCCGGACGCGAGGGCACCGGCCCGGTCCACCGCTCGTAGCGAAGAATCGGAGCCGTCCGTGCCGACCACGACGGTCTTATAGCCGCTCATCCATGCCCTCCAGTTGTCGAGAAGCCAAGCCACCGCGAGATTAGCGCCTCGGGCGGCACTCGGGGGTGCGATTGGCGACACAGTTCGGATTCAGTCGCCCGGGGGCAGGGCCGCGAGCGGCCACGATGCCGAATTCGGAGTACCGGCGTGAGCTTGCCGACACCGTCGTGTCGGCGCCCGGAAAGTGATGTGCGCCACCACGATCAGTCGCCGGCACGGCTCGCCCGCGTCGACGCCAGCACCCCGATCAGGGCCACGGCGGCAAAGACGGCGAACACCGCTCGTGCCGCCAGCACATCGTTGCCGTCGGCGGCGTTGACCAGGACACCGGCCAGTCCGGCGCCGAACGCGGCGGCGATCAACTGCACGGTGTTGATCGCGGCGGCCGCCACCGCGCCCTCGGCGGGATCGGTGACCACGCTCATCGCCCAGGCCGCCAGGTGCGGCCAGGCCATCCCGATGCCGGTGCCGGCCACCAGCAGCGAGCCCACCCAGAGCATCACTAGCCCGGTCGCGGTGCCCGTGGAGCGGGCGCCGGCCGCCACCGCCAGGCCCGCCGCCATCACCAGCGGGGCGACGGTCACCACCGCGATGATCGCCCGACGGCTCCGCAGGGAGGCGCTGAGGAGTTCACTGACCGTCCACCCCACCGCCAGCGTCGCGCCCAGGAACCCGGCCGCCACCGGGGTCAACTGGGCCAGGCGCTGCCCGAACAGCGGGACATACATGTCGACCATGGCGGTGCACATCAGTGCCGCCATCGTCAGATACACCCATTTCAGGGGGCCGGGTGCGAACGTGCTCGGGGGCAGCACCGCCACGGCGCCGCGCCGATCGACGGCGACGAACACCACCACCAGCGCCACGGCCACGCCGAGCAGCGCCACCGTCGGGGCCGTCGACCGGGGCACCTCGGCGACGCTGATCGCCATCGCGGCGGTGCCCAAGAGCAGCAGCGACCGGATCGGGATCCGCAGGCTCGGCACGGTGCCGCCGGCGGTCTCGGCGGGCAGCACCAGCGGCACCAGTGCCGCCATCGCCGCGGCCAACGCCACCATCGCCGCGAACGCCCAACGCCAGAGTCCGAATTGGGCGAACAGCCCGCCGGTCGCCGGTCCGATGAGGGTCGCCACTCCCCACATCGCCGAGACGACCGCCGAGGCCCGCGTCCACAGCGGCCGTGGCAGCGCGACGTTGATCAGGGCGTATCCCAGTCCGGCCAGCAGTCCCCCGGCGCTGCCCTGCACGGTGCGGCCCACCAGCAGCACCGCCATGTCCGGGGCGATCGCGCAGACCGCGCTGCCCAGCGCGAACACCGCGAGCCCGCCGAGAAACGCCCACCGCGGGCCCACCCGGCGCACCACCGCCGACACGGTGGTGGCCGCCACCACCGAGCCGACCAGGTACAGCGTGGTCACCCAGGCGTAGAGCCGCTGGCCGCCGATCTCGGCGACGGTGTCCGGCAGCAGACTCATCGTCAGGAACTCGTTGGTGGCATACAGGCCGACCGCCCCGGCCAGCAGGGTGACCGTGCCCAGGTGGCGCCGATTGAGCAGCACGCCCCAACTGCCGGCGGTGAGGGCAGCGTGCGGGTCGGCGGTCACTTCAGACCGGCGGCATCCATACCGCGCAGTTCTTTTTTCAGATCGGCGATCTCGTCACGCAGCCGGGCGGCCAGCTCGAACTGCAGGTCGCGGGCCGCGGTCATCATCTGCTCGGTGAGGTCGGTGATCAGATCGGCGAGCTCGGCGCGCGGCATCGCGGTGGTGTCGCGTCCCTCGATCACCCCGGCGCTGACGGCACGGCCCGGCTCGCCCTGGGCGCGCCGGCCCCGCGACGCGTTGCGGCCCGACCCGCCGATCGGGACCTGTCCCGCGGCGGCGGACTCGTCGGTGTCGTCTGCCTCGCGATACACCTGATCGAGGATGTCGGCGATCTTCTTGCGCAGCGGCTGCGGGTCGATGCCGTGCTCGGTGTTGTAGGCGATCTGCTTGGCGCGGCGGCGCTCGGTCTCGTCGATGGCCTCGCGCATCGACTCGGTGACCGTGTCGGCGTACATGTGCACTTCACCGGAGACGTTGCGGGCGGCGCGTCCGATCGTCTGGATCAGGCTGCGCGAGGACCGCAGGAAGCCCTCCTTGTCGGCATCGAGGATCGCCACCAGCGACACCTCCGGCAGGTCCAGGCCCTCCCGCAGCAGGTTGATCCCGACCAGAACGTCGTATTCGCCGAGGCGCAGCTGGCGAAGCAGCTCCACCCGGCGCAGCGTGTCGACCTCCGAATGCAGGTACCGGACCCGGATGCCCAACTCCAGCAGGTAGTCGGTGAGGTCCTCGGCCATCTTCTTGGTCAACGTGGTCACCAGCACCCGCTCGTCGGCGTCGGCGCGGCGGCGGATCTCGGCGATCAGATCGTCGATCTGGCCTTCGGTGGGTTTGACCACCACCTTCGGGTCGACCAGCCCGGTCGGCCGGATCACCTGCTCGACGAACTCCCCGCCGGTGGCGGCCAGCTCGTAGGGCCCGGGGGTCGCCGACAGGTAGACGGTCTGGCCGATCCGGGCGCTGAACTCCTCCCAGGTCAGCGGCCGGTTGTCGCACGCCGACGGCAACCGGAAACCGTGCTCGACCAGGTTGCGTTTGCGTGACATGTCGCCCTCGTACATCCCGCCGATCTGCGGGACCGTCACGTGGGATTCGTCGATGACCAGCAGGAAGTCCTCCGGAAAGTAGTCGAGCAGGGTCGCCGGTGCCGACCCGGCCGGCCGGGCGTCGATGTGGCGGGAGTAGTTCTCGATGCCCGAGCAGAACCCGACCTGGCGCATCATCTCGATGTCGTAGCCGGTGCGCATCCGCAGCCGCTGAGCCTCGAGCAGTTTGCCCTGGCGTTCGAGCTCGGCGAGGCGCTCGGCGAGCTCCTCTTCGATGGTGGAGATGGCCTGGGCCATCCGCTCCGGGCCGGCGACATAGTGGGTGGCGGGGAAGATCCGCAGGGATTCGACCTTCTTGATCACCTCGCCGGTGAGCGGATGCAGGTAGTAGAGCTCTTCGATCTCGTCACCGAAGAATTCGATCCGGACCGCCAACTCCTCATAGGACGGGATGATCTCGACGGTGTCGCCGCGGACCCGGAAGGTGCCGCGCGTGAACGCCACATCGTTGCGGTCGTACTGGATGTCGACCAGCAGCCGCAGCAACGCATCACGCGGCACCTCGGTGCCGACCTCCAACGCGACCGAGCGGTCCAGATAGGACTGCGGGGTGCCCAGACCGTAGATGCAGGACACCGAGGCGACCACCACCACATCGCGGCGGGACAGCAGCGCCGAGGTGGCCGAGTGTCGCAGCCGCTCGACATCGTCGTTGATCGAGCTGTCCTTCTCGATGTAGGTGTCGGTGGCCGCGATGTAGGCCTCCGGTTGGTAATAGTCGTAGTAGGAGACGAAGTATTCGACCGCGTTGTGCGGCAACATCTCCCGCAGCTCGTTGGCGAGCTGGGCGGCCAGTGTCTTGTTCGGCGCCATCACCAGGGTGGGGCGCTGCAGCCGCTCGATGAGCCAGGCCGTGGTGGCCGACTTGCCGGTCCCGGTGGCACCGAGCAACACCACTTCCCGCTCCCCCGCCAGTACCCGCTGCTGCAGCTCGTCGATGGCGGCCGGCTGGTCCCCGGCCGGGGCGTAGGGGCTCACGACCTCGAAGTGGCCGCCGGACCGGACCAGTCCGGAGACCTCCTCACCGGCCGGCCGGTACTCCGAGTGCGCGACCACGGGATGCTCGGTTGCGAAGGCCATGGTCACCAGGGTAAGCGTGCGTTCGGACAGTGCCACCGGCCGCCGGTGGGCCCGGTCACTGCTGAGATCGACACCCATATGGACATACGGGCCCGAAAATGGCACCCGTATGTCCGCTGGAGCATCGATCTCAGCAGCGTCACGGCCCTCGGCGGTCCGCGGGTAGGGTCACGGCCGTGCACCCACCCAAACGGGAGACGTTTGACCTGCTCAATCACACCAACACCGACCCGAAGGGGATCGTGCGGACGGTCGACACCTACACGGTGCACCCCTGGGGGCTGTATCTGGCCCGCCCCACCCCCGGCCGCGCCGACTTCCACTACCTGCAGTCCTGGCTGCTGCCGGCACTGGGGCTGCGGGTCACTGTGTTCGACTTCACCCCCGGCCACCACCGTGACCAGGACTTCTACCTCGACATCGGCGAGTACACGCCGGGCGCCGCCGTGTGGCATTCGGTGGACCACTACTTGGACCTGGTGGTGCGCACCGGCGTGGGGGTCGACCTGGAGGACGCCGACGAGTTGGCGATCGCGGTCCGCGACGGCCTACTGGATGCGACCAGCGCCGATCGGGCGGTGCGCCGCGCGGTGCGTGCCGTCGACGGTCTGGCCGCCCACGGCTATGACCTGCACCGTTGGCTGACCACCCACGGCATGGAGCTCACCTGGCAGCGGCGGTAGGGTCAGCAGGCATGAACGTCAGCATCCGAGTGGGCGCCGCCGTGGCCGCCGCGCTGTTCGGCGCGGGCTGGGCCCTGGCGCCGGTCGCCGTCGCCGACGGCGACGAACTGCACAACATCACCTACCTGGCCCGCGTCGATGGTGTCGCCCCCGGTGGAGAGGCCACCTTCGTCACCGGTGACGGGCAGACCAGCAGCTCCCCGCTGAGCGCCCTCCCCGGCCGGGTGTTCGAGGCCAACGCCGTGCTCGATGACCCGGCCAAAGCCGGCATGGAGATCCGGCTGCCGTGGCCGTACTCGGCCAACGTGCACTGCGAGATCCAGGTGGACGATGCGGTCGCGGTGCAGACCGATGAGATGGTCTCCGCCCAGCCGGGCTCCGATGAGGGCGGGGTGGCGACCTGCGGGGCGCCGCTGCATGCCGCCCCCGCTGCGGACTCCCCCGCCTAGTCAGGTCTCAAGTCCGGTTTCTAGCCCGGTTTACGAACCGCTGGGACGCCAGTCGACGGTGTCGGCCCATTGCCAGGCGCGCCGATACGCGTCGACGAGCCACGGCTCTTTCGCCTCGGCGTAGTCTGCGATCGCTTCCCCGGTGGAGGCCGCCCGTTCGGCGTCGCGCTTGACGGCCAGATACTCGGCGTGCAGATCCGGGTTGACGCGTAGCCAGTCGACGAACAGCAGCGCGAACTGCTGGTTGGGCCAGCCGTCCACCCGGATGTGCACGTGCGTGGGCCGACCCGGGTCGGCGGATGCGTGGAATCGCTTCTGCCACAACGCCACATCATCGTTATGGTCGAACTCGGCCACGGTGCTACGGGGGTCGGGTTTGGCCATGTCGGCGCTGACCGTCTCCCACCGCGGATACCCGGCGGCGCGGATGTTCTCGGCCACCGCGTCGGCATCCTCGAGGGACCTTACGGTCACCTGTACGTCGATGACATCCTTGGCGTCCAGTCCGGCCACTGCGGTCGACCCGATGTGGTCGACCCGCACCGCGTGATGCCCGCACGCCGTGGACAGCCGGGCGGTGATGCGGGCCGCCTGCTCCGGCCAGGTCGGGTCGGCGGCACTGACCCGCAGCGGTGCCGGCACCGAGCGGCCGGCCTCCAGGTTGGCAGCGAACGGCGCGATGCGCTGTTGCCACAGGGCCCGGGCGTCGGCGGCCAACTGGTCCGGGGTGCCGGAGTTGTCCAGCCACACGTCGGCCACAGCGCGACGCTGCTTCTCGGTGGCCTGCGCGGCGATGCGGGCACGGGCGTCGGCGGCGGTCATTCCGCGGTGCTCGATCAGCCGGGACACCCGGGTCTGCTCCTCGGTGTGCACCACGACCACCAGCGGGAACAGCGGCGCCATCCCCGATTCGACGAGCAGCGGGATGTCCTCGACGACGACCGGGTTGTCCGGGGAGGCCGCGGCCTCGGCGATCAACTGCGCGCGGCGACCGGCCACCAGCGGATGCACGATCCCGTTGAGCGTGGCCCGCCGGCTCTCATCGGAGAACGCCAGCGCGGCCAGCGCCGGACGGTCCAACGTCCCGTCCGGCTGCAGGATCGCACTGCCGAACGCCTCGACTAGCGCGGCCAGCCCCTCGGTGCCGGGTTCGACGACCTCGCGAGCCAGCACATCGCCGTCGACGATGACGCCTCCGCAGTCGCTGAATGTCCGTGCGACCGTGGATTTGCCGGCGCCGATGCCTCCGGTCAGCCCGATCCGTAGCATGCCAGCGCGGGCCGACTAGGCGTTGCCGGCGAGTTTCTCCCGCAGCGCCGCCAGCTGCTCGTCGCTGGCCAGCGACCCACCGGACTCCTCGGCCGGGCCGGTGCTGCGGTGCTCGGACTCCAAGTGCTCGGCCGCGGCGACCTTCTCCATCTGCGCGGTGTGCATCTTGTGCCGGCGCTCCGCCTCGGCGTAACGGGCCTCCCACTCGGCGCGCTGGGTCTCGAAGCCCTCCAACCACTCGTTGGTGTCGGCGTCGAAGCCCTCCGGGAAGATGTAGTTGCCCTGATCGTCGTAGCTGTCGGCCATGCCGTACTTCGAGGGGTCGAACTCCTCGGTGTAGTCCTCGTTGGCCTGCTTGAGCGAGAGCGAGATCCGGCGGCGGTCCAGGTCGATGTCGATGACCTTGACCATCGCGTCGTCGCCGACCGCGACCACCTGGTCGGGCACCTCGACATGCTGCTCGGAGAGCTCGGAGATGTGCACCAGGCCCTCGATGCCCTCCTCGACACGGACGAACGCCCCGAACGGCACCAGCTTGGTGACCTTGCCGGGCACGATCTGGCCGATGGCGTGGGTGCGGGCGAAGTGCCGCCACGGGTCTTCCTGGGTGGCCTTGAGCGACAACGAAACCCGCTCGCGGTCCATGTCCACGTCGAGCACCTCGACGGTGACCTCGTCGCCGACGGCGACGACCTCCGACGGGTGGTCGATGTGCTTCCAGGACAGCTCGGAGACGTGCACCAGGCCGTCCACCCCGCCGAGGTCGACGAACGCGCCGAAGTTGACGATCGAGGAGACGACACCCTTGCGGATGGCGCCCTTCTGCAGGTGGTTGAGGAATTCGCTGCGCACCTCGGACTGGGTCTGCTCCAGCCAGGCGCGCCGGGACAGCACCACGTTGTTGCGGTTCTTGTCCAGCTCGATGATCTTCGCTTCGATCTCGCGACCGATGTAGGGCTGCAGGTCGCGCACGCGGCGCATCTCGACCAGCGAGGCCGGCAGGAAGCCGCGCAACCCGATGTCGAGGATGAGGCCACCCTTGACGACCTCGATGACGGTGCCCTTGACGGCCTCGTCCTTCTCCTTGAGTTCTTCGATGGTGCCCCAGGCGCGCTCGTACTGGGCGCGCTTCTTGGACAGGATCAGTCGGCCTTCTTTGTCCTCCTTGGTGAGGACGAGGGCTTCGACATCATCGCCGACGGCGACAACCTCGTGGGGGTCGACGTCGTGTTTGATCGACAGTTCGCGGGACGGGATGACCCCTTCGGTCTTGTACCCGATGTCGAGCAGGACTTCGTCGCGGTCAACCTTGACGATGGTCCCTTCCACGATGTCGCCATCGTTGAAGTACTTGATCGTTTTGTCGATGGCGGCAAGGAAATCCTCGGCCGAGCCGATGTCGTTGACGGCTACTTGCGGCGAGGTGACGGAGGGACTTGGCATGTGGTGGGTTGCTCCGGACAGGTTGAATCGTAGGGACAGGATGACGGACTGCTTGTGTCGCGACCCGTGAACCAGTGCACACGGGTGCCCGACAAGGTTACTCGACCGATTGCACGCTGGACAAACCGGTGCCAACGCCGAGGTCAGTGCGCCGCAGCGTCCCAGGTGCGCCCGTAGCCGACCGACACCTCCAGCGGCACCGCCAACGGATAGGCGCCGCCCATCTTCTCCCGCACCAGCGCCTCGACCCGGTCGTGTTCCCCGTCGGCGACCTCGATCACCAACTCGTCGTGGACCTGCAGCAACATCCGCGAGGTCAGATCGGCGGCGCGCAGCGCCTCATCCACCTCGATCATCGCCACCTTGATGATGTCGGCGGCGCTGCCCTGGATCGGCGCGTTGAGCGCGGCGCGCTCGGCGGCCTCGCGCACCTGGCGGGTGGAACTGGTCAGCTCGGGAAGATACCGGCGCCGGCCCAGCACCGTGGAGGTGTAACCGTCCTTGCGGGCCTGGTCGACGACGGCCTGCAGGTAGTCGCGAACCCCACCGAAGCGGCCGAAATAGGCGTCCATCTGCTCGCGGGCCTCCTCGGTGGAGATCTTGAGCTGCTGGGACAGCCCGTAGGCGCTCAGCCCGTAGGCCAGCCCGTAGGACATGGCCTTGACCCGACGGCGCAGGTCGGGGGTGACCGCGTGGGGATCGACGTCGAACGCCCGGGCGGCGACAAAGGAGTGCAGATCCTCCCCGGAGTTGAATGCCTCGATCAGCCCGGCGTCACCGGACAGATGCGCCATGATGCGCATCTCGATCTGGCTGTAGTCGGCGGTCATCAGCGCCGTGTAGCCCTCGCCCACCACAAACGTGTCGCGGATGGTGCGGCCGTGTGCGGTGCGCACCGGGATGTTCTGCAGGTTCGGCTCGGTGGACGAGAGCCGCCCGGTCGCAGCGATGGTCTGGTTGAACGTGGTGTGGATGCGCCCGTCGGCGGCGACCGCCTTGAGCAGCCCGTCGACGGTGACCTTCAGTTTGGTGACGTCGCGGTGGCGCAGCAGGTGCTCGAGGAACGGATGCCCGGTCTTGTCGAACAGTGAGACCAGCGCGTCGGCGTCGGTGGTGTAGCCGGTCTTGGTGCGTTTGGTCTTGGGCATGCCCAGCTCGTCGAAGAGCACCACCTGCAGCTGCTTGGGGGATCCGAGGTTGATCTGTTTGCCGATCACCGCGTAGGCCGCCTCGGCGGCGTCGCGGATCTGGTCGCTGAACCCGCTCTGCAGCTCCGTGAGCCGGTCGGTGTCGACGGCGATCCCGGCGGTCTCCATCGCCGCGAGCGTCCGCTGCACCGGCAACTCCATCTCGGCGAGCAGCGCCGCGGAGTCGATCTCGGCGAGCTTGGCGTCCAGCGCCTCGGCGAGGTCGGTGACCGCTCGGGCCCGCAGGATCAGCGTGGTCACCGCCTGACTGTCGGTGCCGTCGGCCTCGTCGAGCAGCGACAGCTGCTGGTCGTCGGGGTCGTCGGCGCGCAACTCCCGGCGCAGGTAGCGCACCGCCAGGTCGTCGAGGGTGAAGCTGCGCTGTCCGGGGCGCACCAGATAGGCGGCCAGCGCGGTATCGGAGGTGACCCCGCCCAGCGTCCAGCCCCGCCCCGCCAGGTCGTGCATGGCCAGCTTCGCCTCGTGTAGCGCCTTGGGCTGGGCCGCATCGGCCAGCCACGCCGCCAACGCCGCCTCGTCGTCGGGGGTCAGGGCGGCGGTGTCGAGGTAACAGCCCTCCCCGTCGGCGACGGCGATCGCCAGCGCGGTGGCGTCCCCGTCGAAGGTGCGGTGGGTGCCGGTGACCGCGATCCCGGCCCGGCTGCCGTCGCTGACGTGGGCGGCCAGCCAGTCGGCCACCGTGCCGGGCTCCAAGGCCGTGCCACGCACCTCGAAGCCCTCGTCGACCTCGGGTTCGGGGGTGCCCAGCGTCTCGAACAGCCGGTCGCGCAGCACCCGGAACTCCAGGTCGTCGAAGAGTCGGTGGATCTGGTCACGGTCCCACGGCTGCAACTCCAGAGTGTCCGGCGTCTGGGCCAGCGGAACCGCGGTGACCAGGTCGGTGAGTTCCCGGTTGAGCAGCACCGTGGCCAGGTTGGCCCGCAGCGCGTCCCCGACCTTGCCGCGCACCTCGTCGGCGTGGTCGACCAGGCCCTGCAGGGTGCCGTACTGGGTGATCCACTTCGAGGCGGTCTTCTCCCCCACCCCCGGGATGCCCGGCAGGTTGTCGCTGGGGTCGCCGCGCAGCGCGGCGTAATCGGGGTACTGCGCCGGGGTCAGCCCGTACTTGTCGACGACGGCCGCCGGGGTGAACCGGGTCAGCTCGCTCACCCCTTTGCGCGGGTAGAGCACCGTGACGTCGTCGTCGACCAGTTGCAGCGCGTCGCGGTCCCCGGTGACCACCAGCACCCGGTAGCCGGCCTGCTCGGCCTGGGTGGCCAGGGTCGCGATGATGTCGTCGGCCTCGAACCCCTCCTCGGCGAGCACGGTGATCCCCAGCGCCCCGAGAACCTCCTTGGTGATGTCGATCTGGCCGCGGAACTCATCGGGGGTCGTCGACCGGTTGGCCTTGTACTCCGGGTAGCGCTCGGAGCGAAACGTCTGGCGGGACACGTCGAATGCGGCGGCCACATGGCTCGGCGCCTCGTCGCGCAGCAGGTTGATCAGCATCGCGGTGAACCCGTAGACGGCGTTGGTGGTCAGTCCGCCCTGGGTTTTGAAGTTCTCCGCGGGCAGCGCGTAGAACGCCCGATAGGCCAGTGAGTTGCCGTCGAGCAGCATCAGGGTGGGTTTGGCGGGCGCGGCGTTCTCGGTCGGGCTCACCGCCCCACTCTATGCATCCGGCGGCGGCGCGAAACCAGCGTGGCGGGACTGGAACACGTTTCAACTCTGGCCGGACTTGTCGGTACGCTGTCGACGTGCCAGCAGCATCTCCGCAACCAGCGATCGACGGGTGGTTCGCCACCGATGACACCGGCGCGCCGCATCTGATCGGCGCGAAATGCCCCCAGTGCGGGACCTATGTCTTCCCGCCCCGGGAGAACAACTGCCCCAACCCGGCCTGCGACAGCGACGTGCTCGAGGCGGTCGAGTTGTCCCGGCGCGGCACGGTGTGGAGCTACACCGAGAACCGGTACCCGCCGCCGGCGCCGTACCCGGCCCCGGATCCGTTCGAGCCGTTCGCGATCGCGGCGGTCGAGTTGGCCGCCGAGGGTCTGATCGTGCTGGCGAAGGTCGCCGAGGGCACCCTCGCCGCCGACCTGACGCTGGGCATGGAGTTGGAGTTGGGCCTCGAGCCGCTCTACACCGACGACGACGGCGTGCAGCGGTTGACCTACGTCTGGAAGAAGGTGAGCGCGTGAGCACGCCCGAACCGCTGTACATCCTGGGTGCGGGCATGCACCCGTGGGGCAAGTGGGGCCGCGACTTCACCGAATACGGCGTCGTCGCCGCCCGTGCCGCGCTCGCCGAAGCCAACCTGGACTGGCGCCAGATCCAGCTGGTCGCCGGTGCCGACACCATCCGCAACGGCTATCCGGGGTTCATCGCCGGGTCCACGTTCGCCCAGAAGCTGGGCTGGAACGGGGTGCCGGTGTCGTCGAGCTACGCCGCCTGCGCGTCCGGTTCGCAGGCGCTGCAGAGCGCGCGCGCCCAGATCCTGGCCGGGTTCTGCGATGTCGCGCTGGTGATCGGTGCTGACACCACGCCGAAGGGTGCGTTCGCCCCGGTGGGCGGGGAACGCAAGAACGACCCGGACTGGCAGCGGTTCCACCTGATCGGGGCGATGAATCCGGTGTACTTCGCGCTGCTGGCGCGGCGCCGCATGGACCTCTACGGGGCGACCGTGGAGGACTTCGCGGCGGTCAAGGTGAAGAACTCCCGCCACGGGCTCGCCAACCCGTACGCCCGCTACCGCAAGGAGTCCGCGGTCGCCGACGTGCTGGCCAGCCCGGTGGTGGCCGACCCGCTGCACCAGTTGGACATCTGCGCCACCTCCGACGGCGCGGCGGCGGTGATCGTGGCCAGCGCGGAGTTCGCGAAGAAGCACCTCGGGTCTCTCGAAGGGGTGCCGTCGGTGCGGGCGGTGTCCACCGTCACCCCGCAGTACCCGCAACACCTGCCCGAGCTGCCCGACATCGCCACCGACTCCACCGCGGTGGTGCCCGCCCCGGACCGGGTGTTCAAAGACCAGATCCTCGACGCCGCCTACGCCGAGGCCGGGATCGGCCCCGAGGACGTGAGCCTGGCCGAGGTCTACGACCTGTCCACCGCGCTGGAACTGGACTGGTACGAGCACCTCGGGTTGTGCGCCAAGGGTGAGGGCGAGCAGTTGCTGCGCAGCGGCGCCACCACGATCGGCGGCAAGGTGCCGGTCAACGCCTCCGGCGGGCTGGCCTGCTTCGGCGAGGCCATTCCCGCTCAGGCGATCGCGCAGGTCTGCGAGCTGAACTGGCAGCTGCGCGGGCAGGCCGAGGGCCGCCAGGTGCAGGGCGCGACCGTCGGCGTCACCGCCAACCAGGGCCTGTTCGGGCACGGTTCGTCGGTGATCGTCGCCCGCTGACACCGCGGTGAGTGACGGCGCCGGCACCGAGATCGTCGTCGTGGCGGTCAAGGCGGGCAGCCGCAAAGGTCCGCTGGTCGACGTCGCGGTCGAGGCCGGCCAGCCGTGGACGGTGTATGTGCGTGAACCTGCCGTGGAAGGCAAAGCCAACCGCGCAGTGCGCCGGGTGCTCGCCGAGCATTTCGGGGTCCCGCCGAGCCGGGTCACCCTGGTCGCCGGGGCGACCGCCCGGATCAAACGGTTCCGCGTCGAGCGCGGCTAGAACGGATTACGTTGCCGGGTCGGCGGTGTCCGGTCCCGATTGCGGGTCGGTCTTGGGGTCGTCTTTGGGGGCGCCTTTGGGGTCGCCCTTGGGGGCAGTCAGCGTCTCCACGACCACCTCGGCGACCCGTTTCATCGTGGTGCGTTGATCCATCGCTGCACGCTGAATCCATTGGAACGCTTCAGGTTCGGTCATCGAGTGTGCTGCCTGCAGCAAGCCCTTGGCCCGCTCGACGAGTTTGCGGGTCTCCAACCGTTCACCGAGGGTCGCCACCTCGCGTTCCAGGGCGGCGATCTCCCCGAACCGGCTCACCGCCAACTCGATCGCCGGGATCAGATCCGAGATCGAGAACGGTTTGACCAGATAGGCCATCGCTCCGGCGTCGCGGGCGCGCTCCACCAGGTCGCGTTGGCTGAACGCGGTGAGCATCACGATCGGGGCGATCCGCTTGCCGGCGATCTCCGAGGCGGCGTCGATGCCGTCGCGGCGCGGCATCTTGATGTCCATGATCACCAGGTCCGGGCTGAGCTTCTCGGCCAGATCGACGGCCTCCTGGCCGTCGCCGGCCTCCCCGACCACCTCATAGCCCTCGTCGCGCAGCATCTCGGCGAGGTCGAGCCGGATCAGCGGCTCATCCTCGGCGATCAGCACCCGGTGGGTGGCGGGTTCGGCGGTATCGGTGCTGGGCGCGGTCATCCCCACATTGTGTCGTGGGCGGTGCCCCGGCCGAAAGCGCGGGGCCCTGTGATGTTCGCCGACGTGATGCTCGACGCGCCGCGAGCATCCACTATCCTGGGACACCGCACCGCAGCCCTCGTATCCCAATTGGCAGAGGAAACGGATTCAAAACCCGTACAGTGTGAGTTCGAGTCTCACCGAGGGCACCACCGCCGACCCGGTCACCGGCTCAACTCCACCGCCGGGGCCAGGTCCCGAATCGTCCGGCGCACTTCCCGTGGCCGCGGGCTCGCCCCGGCCGGATAGACCACTGTGCGCCGTTCCCCATCGGTGCCCGTGATCGTCCACCCGTGGCTGTACACCAGGCCGCGCACGTCGTGGACATCGTGGCTCACCGCGGCGACCTGGGCCCATCGCAGGAAACCCGGGTCCTCGGCGGTTTCCGGCGGGTAGCCGATCCCCTCCTGCGACACCCACAGCGGGGTGCGGCGGCGCGCCCGCAGCATCCGCCCCGGCGGACAGCACCGCGACCACCACCATGAACAGGTCGTCGGTCCGCCCGACCGGGTCGACCGCGGAATGCTCGTCGGTCCACGGCCCACTGCCGGGTCGTCTCGTCACGAGCCGTAATTTTAGCGGCCGCCCCGCCGGGTCCACCCCGGTGAACTGTGGATTCGGCGGGTCGGCGGGTTAGTGTGACAGGTCGGATTTCCCTTGACGGCGACAGGACGGTGGAGAATTCCATGACGGCAGCAACAGAGGCGTCGCCGCTGCAGGCGCGGGTCGGCCACTACTACCAGGCCGACACCACCTACCAGGTGGGTCGCGAGAAGGTGCGTGAGTACGCCCGTGCCGTCCAGGACTACCACCCGGCGCACTGGGACACCGACGCGGCCGCGGAGTTGGGTTATTCGGACCTGGTGGCGCCGCTGACGTTCACGTCCGTGCCGGCGATGGCGTGCAACCGGCGCATGTTCGAATCGGTGGTCGTCGGCTACGACACCTACGTGCAGACCGAGGAGGTCTTCGAGCAGCACCGCCCGATCGTGGCCGGTGATGAGCTGATGACCGATGTCGAGTTGACCGCGGTGCGCCGGGTCGCCGGCCGGGATCTGGTCACGGTGACCAACACCCTCACCGACGCCGCCGGGGAACGGGTGCACACCCTGCACACCACCGTCGTCGGGGTGACCGCCGAGGAGGTCGACGACGCGGTCAAGTCCGCGGTGCAGAAGGCGATGATGCACGACGTCAACATCCTCGCTCCCGAGGAGTCCGAGGCCGAATACCGCAAGACCGTCCGCCCCGACACACCGTTCCACATCTCCGCGGCCACCCAGACCCGTACGCCGGGCACCCCGGCGTTCGAGGATGTGGCCGTCGGTGACGTGTTGGCCCCCCACCACGCCCGGCTCTCCCGCGGCGACCTGGTGAACTACGCCGGGGTGGCCGCCGACGCCAACCCGATCCACTGGGACGAGGAACTGGCCAAACTGGCCGGCCTTCCCGACGTGATCGCCCACGGCATGCTCACCATGGGTCTCGGCGCCGGGTTCGTCTCCGCCTGGTCCGGGGACCCCGGCGCGGTCACCCGGTACGCGGTGCGGCTGTCGCAGCCGGCGATCGTGTCCGCCAAGGAGGGCGGTGACATCGAGTTCAGCGGAAGGATCAAATCGCTGGACCCGGAGACCCGCAGCGGGGTCGTGCTCGTCGCCGCGAAATCCGGGGGCCGCAAGATCTTCGGCTTGGCGACGCTGGCCGTGCGGTTCCGCTGAGCCGCCCGCGGTGGTGCCGCTGAGCGTGCGCGACCTGGCGTACCGGGAACGCAGCGACTTCGCCGACCTGCTCGACGGGCTCTCCCCGGCACAGTGGTCGGCGGACAGCCTGTGTTCGGGGTGGAGCGTGCGCGATGTCGTGGCCCACACGCTGGCCTACCTCTCGCAGAGCCGCCGCGGTCTGCTGGCCGCGATGATCCGGCACCGCGGCCACGTCGACCCCCTCAACGCCGCCGCCCTGCCCACCTACGCCCGGCTGCCCCCGGACCAGTTGGCGGCCCTGATGCGTGCCGGTGCCGACCCGGCCGGCGCCGGCGCACTGTACGGGTGCCGGGTGGCGCTGATCGAATGCCTCATCCACCAGCAGGACATCCGCCGTCCTCTCGGGTTGCCCCGGTCGGTGCCGGGCGACCGGTTGCGGGCGGCGCTGCGCTACGCGCGGGCGAGCCCGGTCATCGGGGCCGCGCGGCGCACCGCCGGGTTGCGGTTGATCGCCACCGACCTGGACTGGTCGGCTGGGCGCGGGCCGGAGGTGAGCGGACCGGCCGAGGCACTGCTGCTGGCGATGACCGGGCGGGGCGGCGCCGTCGCCGACGAATTGTGCGGATCGGGAGTGAACCGGTTGCAGTGACGCCGCCCGGCGTTACAGTTTGGTGCGTGGTGAGCAGACGCAGACTCGCCGCCGCGGGCCAGGCGGTCAGCGCTCACCGCCGCTCGCGCTGCGTGGAACGACCCACCCAGCGCTATGTCGCCGGGGCGGCGCGACGCCGTCTGCAGGTGCTGCGGGTGACCGCACGCATCGCCGCCGGCATCACCGCCGGTTTCGGTCTGCTGCAGCTGACCACCGGCGAATCGCTGCGCTGGATCGGGGTCTTCAACCTGTTCACCGCTGCGCTGTTTTTGGCCATCCCCAAACTGCACCGCTACGGAACGGTGCTGGCCCCGGTGACGTTCGTGCTGTGCGCCTACGCCTCGCTGGTGGTGGCCGCGTGGGCGGTGGGCACCGACTCCGGCGCCCAGTTCTTCTTCCTGGTGTCGGCCGCGATCGTGTTGCTGGTGCTCGGTATCGAACGGTTGCTGCTGGCGGCGGTGCTGACCGGCATCGGCGCCGCGCTCGCGATCGGTCTGGAGCTGCTGGTCCCCGACGACACCGGTGCCCAGCCGGCCTGGCTGCTGACCGTCGGGTTCGCCGCCATGGTGGTCTCCGGCTGCTTCATGAGCTTGGCCACGGTATGGGTGGCGCTGCGGGAGATGGCCCGCGCGGAAGCTGCGCTGGCCTCGGAGTACCGCCGGTCGGAAACCCTGCTGACGAACATCTTGCCGGCGACGGTCGCCGAGCGGCTCAAGGACGCCTCCGGCGGCGTCCTGGTCGACCAGTACCCCGACGCGTCGGTGCTCTTCGCCGACATCGCCGACTTCACCGAACACGCCGGGGACATGACGCCGGAGGACCTGGTGCGGTTCCTCGACCTGCTCTACACCCGTTTCGACCTGCTGGTGGAGAAACACAACCTGGAGAAGATCAAAACCAGCGGTGACTCCTACATGGTGGTCAGCGGTGTCCCGCGGCGCCGCAGCGACCATCTGGCGGCGCTGGCCGGGTTCGCCCTGGACATGGCCGAGGCCGCCGCGCAGGTCCGCGCCCCGTACGGTTGGCCACTGCGAATCCGGATCGGGTTAGCCGCCGGCCCGGTGGTCGCCGGGGTGATCGGGTCGCGCCGCTTCTTCTACGACGTGTGGGGTGATGCGGTCAACGTCGCCGCCCGGATGGAATCCACCGACACCGAGGGCCGCATCCAGGTGCCCCAGGACGTCTACGAACGTCTCCGGGACGACTTCGTGTTCGAAGAACGCGGCGAGATCGTCGTCAAGGGCAAGGGTGTGATGCGGACCTGGTTTCTGATCGGGCCGAAGGCCGAGACCGACACGGTCAGCGCCGCGACGGTGCTCACCGGCTGAGCGGGGCACCGTCGCGCTGCTGGTCCTGGCGGGCCAGGGTGCGGGCATAGCCCGCACCGATGGCCAGCAACAACAGCCCGGTGATCAAGAACACCGCCACCCGGAACATGCCGTCGAGGGTGCCGAGGTCGAACAGGAACAACTTGGCCATCGCGGCGGCGATCAGGGTCAGCCCGACCCCGATCGGCACGGCGCGCTGGTCGCGTGCGGGCAACTGCGAGGCGTAGGCGAACAGCCCGGCGGCCATCGCCACCCAGCACAGGGTGGCGGCCACATGCCCGGCGAGGAACCCGGAACCCGGCCCGAACACCACCACCCCGGCGGTGACGGTGAACACGGTGATCGCGTAGATCACCACCCCGCCGGCGAGGACGGCGATCAGTTTGGCGTTCTCCGACTCCAATCTGGCCCCGGGGCGTTGCTGCTGCAGCGCCCAGCCCGCTGCGAGCAGCCAGCCGACGGTCAGCATCGCGGCCACCAGTGTCGACACCGCCGTTCCGGTCGGCAGCACCGTCGCGGTGACGACCGTGTCCGGGCCCGCCTGAGCGAGGAAGAAACCGAGCCCGAGCAGCCCGAACCCGGCGGAGACCCAGCGTGCGGCGACATCGCGGTGGCCGGTGAGGACGACGACACCGGCCAGGCCGAGCAACACCGGTGCCACAACCGGCCCCTCGAACGCGACGGTCACCGCCACCACCGTCGCCACCGCGCTGAGCCCACCGAAGACCCGCCGGGCGGCGAGCGACGCCACCACCGGCCCGACCGCCAGTGCGAGGGCCGCGGCGGCCAACGCCGCCGCCGACACCGCCGCGGTGGGGCGGCCGACCACCGGGCCGGCGAGCAGCACCGGAGCGCAGCCCAAAGCACTGAGCAGGGTCGGGATCGCCGGGAGTGTCGAGGAAGGGATCACCGCCACCGCGCCGGCCAGCGCCAGTGCGGCGGCCAGGGCCGCGGCAACCGCGAGCAGCCGCGGTTCGGCCAGGTCCCCGAGGCCCAACGCCAGCAGCAGTGGCAGGGTCGGCGCGGCGATACGGGTGCCGTGCAACCACACCCAGTCCTTGCCGATCTGCACCGGCAGCACCGCCGCCGACAGCGCCAGCATGAACCAGATCAGCAGCACGTCCACCCCGCCGGTGAGTGCCGGGGCCAGCAGGATCAGCGGCACCACGATCAGCAGACCCAGCGTCTCGCTGTCCCAGAACCGCGCCAACGTCAGCCCGCCGGCGGCGATCAGTGACGCCAGCACCAGCCCGATCGCCGCAGGCGTCCAGTGGTAGATCGCGGTCACCGCCAACACATCGAGGTAACCGGCGGCCATCCCGGTGGCGACCAACGCGACCGCCCCGGTCTGACCGCCGGGCCGATCCCGCCACCACACACCGGCCGCGACGAGCCCGGCTCCCAGCAGCAGCCCGCCGGCCACCCGGACCTCCGGACGCAGCAGCCCCGCCTGGGCGGCCAGCACCAGCAGCAGCACCACCCCGATCAGGGTGACCGCCACCCCCGCGGCCGCCAACAGTTTGCCGATCCAGCGCGAATCGCCGGTGTCGGTCTCCGCGTCCCCACCGGTCAGCGCGGCCGGCAGGACCGGTGGCGCCGCGACGCGGGGAGTCGGCCGCGGCGCCGGCACGGGCATGGCCGGCGTCGGCACCGGCATCGGCGTCGGCACTGGCATCGCATGGGGCGCGGCGGGCACGGCGGCCGGGGCACGCCCCGCGGCGGCGCTCCACGCGTCGTCAAACGCGTGCAGCCGTCCGGAGATCGTCGCCAGCTGCTGGGACACGGTGTCGACTTCGCTGATGATGCTGCGCAGGTCAGGGGCTGTGTTGCTCATACCGGTAACCCTGACACGGCACAGCGTGGGTAAGACTACGCAATTCCGCCCGAGCAATTGGCCGCCCGCTCAGCGGTCCAGGCCGTGTTCGATGGCGTAGCGGGTCAACTCGACCCGGTTGGCGACCTGCAGTTTCCGAAATGTCGCCTGCACATGGTTTTCGACGGTGCGGTGACTCAACGTCAGCTTCGCGGCGATCTGCTTGGCCGACAGGCCCTTGGCGACGTAGCGCAACACCTCGGTCTCCCGGTCGGTGAGCTGGGGGCCGTCGGCGCCGCCCGGCGCCTTCGCGATCCGCCGGTACTCCCCCAACACCAACCCGGCCAGACCCGGGGTGAACACCGCCCGGCCGGCGGCGGTGGCCCGCACCGCCTCGGCCAGTTCGGCTTTCGACGCGCTTTTGACCAGATAGCCCAGCGCGCCGGCTTTGACCGCCTCCAACACGTCGTCGCGCTCATCGGAGGCCGACAACACCAGAACACGACTGCGCGGCGAGACCGCCAGCACCTCCGCGGTGGCCTGCGCCCCGTTGCCGTCGCCGAGTCGCATGTCCATGAGCACCACGTCGGGGTGCACCACGGCGGCGCGTCGCCGCGCCGAGGCCACCCCGTCGGCGGTGGCCACCACGGTGAACCCGTCGTCGGCGAGGTCGCGGGCGACGGCGTCCCGCCAGATCGGGTGGTCGTCGACGACCATCACGCTCGGCGTGGCACACTCAGTTCCCATTCGGTTCCTTCCCCGGGCGCGGTCTGCAGCAGCGCCTGCCCTCCTAGCGTCGCCAACCGTTGCACGATCGACTTCGACACCCCGATCCGCCCTTGCCGTTCCGCCTCCTGCAGGCGTCCGGGAGCGATGCCCACACCGTCGTCGCGGACACTGACGGTCACGGTGTCATCGACGTCCTCGACCAGAACGTATGCGCGCGCCGCCGGACCGGCATGCAGCCGAACGTTGTCCAACACGTTGCCGACCGCCGCGTCGAGTTCGGTGGCCGCCGACGCGGGCAGCGGCACCGCGGTGCCCGGCAGGCTCAACACCACCTGGTCGGATTCGCGGCGCTGCAACAACATTCGCAGATCCAGGCTCTCGTCGTCGCGTCGATCGGTGTCAGTGGAGCTGACCAGCCGGCGCAGGGCCCGTTCCTGTTCGGCGGCCAGTGATGCCAATTCGGCGGTGTCGCCGCCGATCTGGCGGCCACGGCGGGCGACCAACGCCAACACCTGGATCACCCCGTCGTGCACATGGCGGGAGAGCCGTTCGCGTTCCTCGACGGCGGCGGCCAGCCGGGTGGCCTGCTGCAACTCGACGTGGGCGCGCCGCGCGGTCTGGGCGGCCATGCCCACCGCCAGGCCGACCGCCACCTCCACCACGAGCGTGGCGTTGCGGCCCAGGTTGTAGTCGACGTGGCCTTTGAGCACCGTGTTGACCACCGTCACCGCGACCCCGACCGCCATCCCGGCGACCGGGCCGCGCAGCACCGCCGCGGAGATCACCGCGTTGGTCGCCCACAGCGTGGTCGGCCAGGACTGGTTGTCGCCGATCCAGGCCGTGGAGGCGACGACGTTCGTGGAGAGCATCAACGCCGCCACCACCACGACCTCGGCGATCACCCAGGCCGGCCGCCGGGCGAAGCCACGCAGATACCCGACGCCGAGCACCGCACTCCACCCCAGAAGCACCGCGAACAGCGCCCAGCCGAGCACCGGGCGGTCCAGGTCGTCGTTGACCGCGACCTGAAACCCCAGGGCATAACCGCAGCTGAGCAGCCGGAACACCTGGGCGGCGCGCCACAGCGGGGTGCTCGGGTCGCGATCGGCCGGCATGGGCGAAGCATAAGCGCCGCGCCTGAGGCCCGCGTCGAGGTTGGTGTGACGGATGGTTAAGTGTGGCCATGAAGAAACTCGCCGCCTTGCTGGCCACGCTGACCGGGGTCGCCGTCACCGCCAACGGGTATCGCCCGCTGACCAAGGACGGCTACGGCTCGTTGTACGCGTTCGCCGCCGGGGTGTTCGCCACCGAGCTGCCGTTGACGCTGATCGCCGGGCAGTCGGCGGCGTTGGCCGCGGTGTCGCGGTGGCTGTCCCCGCGGGCGCGCAAGGTCAGTTGGCTGCTCTCGGCGCTGTCGTGGCTGGGCCTGGCCGGACTCGACCGGATCGGTCGGCAAGCCGATCAGCCGCTGACCGCCGCGCTCGACGCCGAACTGGGCACCGACCGGCGCAGCTCGGCCACCGGGGTGTGGTCGCGCACGGCGGCGGGGGTCCCGGCGGTGAAACCCGCCGGGGTGGTGCGCACCATGGGCGCGGTGCGCCACTACGTCCACGCCGCCGATGTGTCCTACGGCCGGTACGGCAGCCGCAACCACCTCGACATCTGGCGTCACCCCGACCTCGCCCCCGATGCGAAGGCCCCGGTGCTGCTGCAGGTGCCCGGCGGTGCCTGGATGGTCGGCAGCAAACGTCACCAGGCCTATCCGCTGCTGAGTCATCTGGTGAACCTCGGCTGGGTGTGCGTATCGATCAACTACCGACTCAGTCCCCGCTCCACCTGGCCCGATCACATCGTCGACGTCAAACAGGCGCTGGCCTGGACCAAGGAGAACATCGCCGACTACGGCGGCGACCCGGATTGGGTGGCGATCACCGGCGGATCGGCGGGCGGACATCTGAGTGCGCTGGCCGCACTGACCCCCAACCGCCCGGAGTTCCAGCCCGGTTTCGAAGACGCCGACACCTCGGTGCGCGCCGCCGTGCCGTTCTACGGCGTCTACGACATGACCGGCACGGTCAGCCGCATGCACCCACTGCTGGTGCCGGCACTGCAGTCGTATGTGTTCAAGCAGAGCCGGCGTCGCTTCCCCGATGTGTACCAAGCGAGTTCGCCGGTCAGCTATGTCGGTCCCGATGCGCCGCCGTTCTTCGTGCTGCACGGCCGCAACGATTCTCTTGTGCCGGTCGAGCAGGGCCGCGACTTCGCCGCCCGGCTGCGCGAGGCCAGCCACAACCCGGTCGTCTATGCCGAACTGCCCTACGCCCAGCATGCGTTCGAGATCTTCGGCTCGCCGCGGGCTCACCACACCGCACGGGCCGTCGAACAGTTCCTCGCCGAGGTGTATGCGCCCGTCAGCAGCCTGCGCGCCACGGCGTCAGCGCAGCCGCGATAGAAACGCCTTTGTCCGGTCGTGGCGCGGCGCGGTGAGCACCTGCGCCGGTGGGCCGCTCTCGACGACGACACCCCGGTCGAGGAAGGCCACCTGATCGGCGACGTCGCGGGCGAACCCCATCTCGTGGGTGACGACGAGCATCGTCATGCCGTCGCGGGCCAACGCGCGCATGACGGCCAACACCTCCCCGACCAGTTCCGGGTCCAACGCCGAGGTCGGTTCGTCGAACAGCATCAGTGTCGGGTCCATCGCCAGCGCCCGCGCGATCGCCACCCGCTGCTGCTGGCCGCCGGAGAGCTGCACCGGGTAGGCGTCGGCGCTGTCGGCCAATCCGACCCGGTCCAGCAGGTCGCGGGCTCGTCGTCGGGCGATGTCGGGGCGGACCCGGTTGACCAGGATCGGCGCCTCGATGATGTTCTCCACGGCGGTGCGGTGCGCGAACAGGTTGAACTGCTGAAAGACCATGCCGATCGTGCGACGTTGCCGGGCGATGTCCCGCGGACGCAACTCGTGCAGCTTGCCCCGGGACTCGCGGTAGCCGACGAGATCGCCGTCGACATACAACCGTCCCGCGGTGATCGGATGCAGATGGTTCACACAGCGCAGCAGCGTCGACTTCCCCGACCCGGACGGCCCGACCAGGCACAGCACCTGCCCGCGCTCGACCCGCAGGCTGACATCGCGCAGCACCGTCGTACCGCCGTAGCCGGCGCAGACCCGGTCGGCCTGCACCATCGGCACCCCGGCGCTCACGGGCGCGGCTCCCCGCGGCGGGCGCTGCGCGACACCCCGCGCGAGAAATAGCGTTCCAGGTAGTGCTGGCCGACCATGAGCACGCTGGTGATCGCCAGGTACCAGGTGGCGGCCACCAGCAGCAACGGAATCGGTTCGAAGATCACCCCGGCGATGTCGCGGGAGCGCCCGTAGAGCTCCAGGCTGTAGGGCACCGCAGTCACCAGCGACGTCGTTTTCAGCATGCTGATCACCTCGTTGCCGGTGGGTGGGATGATCACCCGCATCGCCTGCGGCAACACGGTACGGCGCAGGACCTGGGGTCGTGTCATGCCCAGCGCCGTGGCCGCTTCGACCTGCCCCTCGGGCACCGAGCTGATCCCGGCTCGGATGATCTCGGCCAGATACGCCGCCTCGTTGAGGCCGAGGCCGATGATCGCGAGCACGAAACCTGCCGACAGGTCGGTGAGGTCGAGGTGTGCCGCCGTCGGACCGAACGGAACCCCCAGTCGCAGATTGCCGTACAGCGTGGGCAACAGTCCCCAGAAGATCAGCTGTACATACACCGGCGTTCCGCGCATCACCCACAGGTAGACCCAGGACAGCACCCGCAGCACCGGGTTCGGTGAGCCGCGCATGATCGCCAACGTCACCCCGAGGCCCACCGCGAGCGCCATCGCCAGCACCGTCAACTGCACAGTGCTCCAGGCGGCCGCGACGATTCGTTCGTCGAACAGGTAGCGGCGGTAGATCGGCCAGCCGTAGGCCGGGTTGGTGGCGGCACCGTAGGCGAACAACCCGCCCGCCACCAGAGCCACCGCGGCGGCGATCCAGCGCCCCGGGTGGCGCAGCGGAACCGCGTCGATGGGCGCTGGGGCCGAGACCGTCGAGAACTCCGTGCTCACCGTGGTCCTTTCGGTCGGGGGTCAGTTCAGGGCGCCGTTGATCACCGCCGCGGAGACCATTCCCGAGGTCAGGTTCCACGCCGCGGCGATACGCCGGTAGTCGCCGGTGTCGATCAGATGCTGCAGGGCTTGCCGGATCGGTTCGGCCAGCCCCGAGTCCTTGGCGACCGGCCAGCCGTAGGGGGTGGGTGTCGAGGGCTCCCCCGCAGCGACCAACCGTCCCCCGGATTGCTCGATCGCCCACAGCGACACCGGCTGGTCCGCCGACATCGCCGCTACCCGGCCGAGCATCAGTGCATTGGTGGCGACGTCCTGCCGGTCGAACTTCACCTTCTCGATCGGCGGCAGGCCGCGGCGGCGGCACGCCGCACTCTCGGCGGGCACCTCGTGGGTGTCGGCCATCGTCGCGGTCTGCACCGCGACGGTGCTGCCGCAAGCGCTCTGCGGGGTGAGTGTCGATCCGGCGCGCTGCACCCACAGCGTCCCGGTGGCGTAGTAGGTGACGAAATCGACCACCCTTTCGCGCTCGCGGGTGTCGGTGAACGACGCGGTCCCGATGTCGTAGCCGCCGGCGCGGACCGCGGGGATGATCTTTTCGAAGTCGGCCTGCCGGTAGTCCGCCCGCAGCCCCAAGATCGTCGCGACGGCGGTGATCAGGTCGATGTCGAATCCGACGATGCGCCCGGCGGAATCCCGGAACTGGTTGGGCGGCTGCGGCAGATTGACCCCGATCACCAGTCGGCCGCGAGCGGCAACCTCGTCGGGCAGCAACGCGGCCAGCGTGGCGATCCGCGACACCGTCACGGTGGCGGTGGGGAGCCCGGCCGGCTCGTCGACGTTGTGCACGCAGCCGCCGACCAGCACCGCGGCCACCCCCAGCACCGCCACGCACCGTTTACCGGACCACACCGCTCTATCGTTGCCCGCGGCGCGGGCCGAGGTCGCGACGGACACGCCGGTCGGAACCTGATCCGTGCTTCGCCTGAGATAACCGGCACAAGTGTGCAACACTGGCCACATGGAAATGACCGGGGTGTCAAATATGTTGCCGCAGTTGTGGAAATCAGCGCTGGTCTCGGGGCTGTTGACCGTGGTCCTCGGCGTGGCGGTGTTGGCCTGGCCCGGCAAGACCTTGCTGGTCGCAGCGGTGCTGTTCGGCCTGTATCTGCTGGTCACCGGCGTCGCGCAGGTCATTTTCGCCTTCGGTTTGCATATCAGCGCCGCCGGCCGGGTGCTGTCGTTCATCAGCGGTGCCGCTGCGCTGATCCTGGCGGTCATGGCGTTTCGTCATTTCGGGGAGGACCCGCTGCTGGCGATCTGGCTGCTGGCGATCTGGATCGGGATCGGGTTCATCTTCCGCGGCACCGCCACCACCGTGGCCGCCGTCAGTGACGCCGAGCTGCCCGGTCGAGGGTGGACGATCTTCATCGGTGTGGTGAGCCTGTTGGCCGGGGTGGTGATGCTCGCCTCGCCGTTCGAGTCGATCGCGATCTTGACCCTGGTCGCCGGTTGCTGGCTCGTGGTGATCGGGGTCTTCGAGATCCTCTCCGCGCTGAGCATGCGCAGCGCGGCCAACCGCGTCGACCGGGTGCTGGCGCCCCGCTAGCGGGATCGGTCCGCGGCGCCCCCTAGGCTCAGGCGCCGCGATCTACTACACTCCGTAGGACTGGTGTCGCCGCTCCGAGGAGTTGAGCCGATGAGTGCCCTGGACCTGTCCCGCTGGCAATTCGGTATCACGACGGTCTACCACTTCATCTTCGTGCCGCTGACCATCGGGTTGGCCCCGCTGATCGCGGTCATGCAGACGGTATGGGTGCTCACCGACAACCCCGCGTGGTACCGGCTCACCCGGTTCTTCGGCAAGCTGTTCTTGATCAACTTCGCGATCGGTGTCGCCACCGGAATCGTGCAGGAATTCCAGTTCGGGATGAACTGGAGCGAGTACTCGCGGTTCGTCGGCGATATCTTCGGCGCACCGCTGGCGCTGGAGGGCTTGGCCGCGTTCTTCTTCGAGTCGACGTTCATCGGCTTGTGGATCTTCGGCTGGGGTCGGCTACCGAAACTGGTTCACCTCGCCTGCATCTGGATCGTGGCGGTCGCGGTGAACCTGTCAGCGTTCTTCATCATCGCCGCGAACTCGTTCATGCAGCACCCGGTGGGCGCCCGCTACAACCCGGAGACCAAACGTGCCGAGTTGACCAGCATCGTCGCGTTGTTCACCAACAACACCGCCCAAGCCGCGGTCGCCCACGCTGTCGTCGGGTCGCTGCTGACCGCCGGAACGTTCGTCGCCGCGGTCTGCGCGTGGTTGATGGTGCGCTCCCACCACCGCGGCGGATCCTCCCCGGCCGCGCCCTCGGCGGAGGCCACCGGCATGTACCGGCCGGCCACGATCCTGGGCTGCTGGGTCGCGTTGGTTGCGGCCGCCGGACTGTTCGTGACCGGAGACATCCAGGGCAAGCTGATGTTCGAACAGCAGCCGATGAAGATGGCGTCGGCGGAGTCGCTGTGCGACACCCAGACCGACCCGGATTTCTCGATCCTGACCGTCGGGCGTCAGAACAACTGTGATCACCTCACCCGGGTGATCGAGGTGCCTTACGTGCTGCCGTTTTTGGCCGAGGGCCGGCTCTCGGGGGTGACCCTGCAAGGCATCCGCGACATCCAGGCCGACTACGAACAACGGTTCGGCCCCAACGACTATCGGCCCAACCTGTTCGTCACCTACTGGTCGTTCCGGGCGATGATCGGACTGCTGGCGGTGCCGGTGCTGTTCGCGCTGGCCGCCCTGTGGTGTACCCGGCGCGGACGCATCCCCGACCAGCGCTGGCTGTCGCGGTTCGCGCTGTGGACGCTGCCCGCCCCGTTCCTCGCCAACAGCGCGGGATGGGTGTTCACCGAGATGGGCCGCCAACCCTGGGTGGTGGTGCCCAACCCGACCGGGGATCAACAGGT
This sequence comes from Mycolicibacillus koreensis, assembly GCF_002104795.1. Taxonomy (GTDB): domain Bacteria; phylum Actinomycetota; class Actinomycetes; order Mycobacteriales; family Mycobacteriaceae; genus Mycobacterium; species Mycobacterium koreense. Next base: position 159,445 of record NZ_NCXO01000001.1, on the reverse strand, counting down.
GCGCCTCACCGTCGCCGAGGGGGTCTCCGGGCACGGTCCGGCCATGGTTGTGATCTCGCTGGTGACCTTCACGCTGGTCTACGCGGTGCTGGCGGTCATCTGGTTCTGGCTGTTGAAACGCTACGTGGTGGAGGGCCCGCACGAGCACGACGCGGAACCGATTACACCGCCGCGATCCGGCGACGACGAGATCGCGCCCCTGTCGTTCGCCTACTGAGCCCCGAAGGGAGTCGATGACCATGGCGTTGCAGGAAGTGTGGTTCGTGCTGGTCGCCGTGCTGTTCCTGGGCTTCTTCCTGCTGGAGGGGTTCGACTTCGGTGTCGGCATGCTGATGGCGCCCTTCGGGTGGGTCGCCGACGGGCCGCCTGAAACCGCCGAGGCTCATCGGCGCGCCGCGCTCAACACCATCGGACCGGTCTGGGACGGCAACGAGGTGTGGCTGATCACCGCCGGCGGGGCCATGTTCGCGGCGTTTCCCGGCTGGTACGCCACCGTGTTCTCGGGGCTGTACCTTCCGCTGCTGGCGATTCTGGTCGGCATGATCGTGCGGGTCGTGGCCATCGAATGGCGCGGCAAGGTCGATGACCCCCGTTGGCGGCGCTGGGCGGACCTCGGCATCGCCGCCGGCTCCTGGTTGCCGGCGGTGCTGTGGGGGGTGGCGTTCGCGATGCTGGTGCGCGGCTTGCCCGTCGACGCCGAACACCAGATCCACCTGAGCCTCACCGACGTGTTCAACGTCTACACGCTGCTCGGCGGCGTGGCCACCGCGACGTTGTTCCTGTTCTACGGGGCGGTTTTCGTCGTCCTCAAGACCACCGGCGCCATCCGTGACGACGCCCTCCGCTTCGCCAGCGGACTGGCGTTTCCGGCGATCGCGGCGGTCGCCGGCTTCGGGGTGTGGACCCAGATCGCCCACGGCAAGGGATGGACCTGGGCGGTGCTGGCAGTTGCGGTCGCGGCGCTGGTGGGTGCGGTGGCGTTGGTGTGGCGTCGCATCGCCGACGGGTGGGCGTTCTTCGCCACCGCCGTGGTGGTCGCGGCGGTGGTCGTCCTGCTGTTCGGTGCGCTGTACCCGAACCTGGTGCCTTCCACCACCAACTCCGACTGGAGTCTGACGATCTACAACGCATCGTCGACGCCGTACACCCTCACGATCATGACCTGGGCCGCAGCGATCTTCGCCCCCTTGGTCATGGTGTACCAGGGCTGGACGTATTGGGTGTTCCGCCAACGCATCTCTGCTGAGCGGATCCCCGCGTCGACCGGGCTGACGAGGCATCCATCCTGAGGGCCGAGCGCGCCCCGGTCGACCCTCGGCTGTGGCGGGCCTCCGCGGCGATGCGAAGGTACCTGGTCGCCGCGGTCGCCTGCGGCGTCGTCATCTCCGGCTGCGCGATCGGCACAGCGGTTCTGCTGGCCCACATCGCCGCCGCGGTGATCACCGAACCGGCAGCGCGCAGCCTGTCGGCATGGGCGCCACTGCTGGTGGTTCTGGCCGGCCTGTGGACGGTACGTACCCTCACCCGGTGGCTGCAGGCCCGATTGGGACAACGCGGCGCCAGCGCTGTTATCGCCGAGTTGGCCGCGCAGGTCCTCGGCGCCGTCACAGCCCGGTCGCCACGCCGGGTCGCCGTCGAACGTGACGAGGCGATCACCATCGTCACCCACGGCCTCGACGGGCTGCGGCCGTATCTGACCGGTTACCTTCCCGCGCTGTTGCTGGCGGCGGTGCTCACCCCGGCCACCGTGGTGGTCATCGCCTGCTCCGATGGACAATCGGCACTGCTAGTGGCGTTGACCTTGCCGCTGATCCCGGTGTTCATGGTGTTGATCGGGGTGGCCACCGCCGACCGCTCCGCGGCCGCGCTGTCCACCCTGACCACCTTGCGGGCGCGGCTACTGGATCTGGTCGCCGGCATTCCGACCCTGCGTGCGCTGGGCCGGGCGAGCGAGCCCGAGGACCGCATCGCCGAGCTGTCGAACGCCCATCGGCACTCCACGATGGCCACCCTGCGGGTCGCGTTTCTCTCCGCCCTGGTGTTGGAGTTGCTGGCGGCGCTGTGTGTCGCCCTGATCGCGGTGAGCATCGGATTGCGGCTGGTGTTCGGTGAACTCAGCCTGACCACCGGCCTGACCGTGCTGCTGCTGGCGCCCGACGTGTACTGGCCGCTGCGACGCATCGGAGTGGAATTCCACGCCGCGCAGGACGGCAAAACCGCGGCGGCACGTGCTTTCGCCCTCATCGATGAACCCTCCGATCTGCCGGCCGGTGGCCAGCGGGAACCGGAGGATGCCGCGGTGATCCGCCTGCAGGACCTCACCGTGGCGAGTCGGGGTCGGGCCGCGCCGCATCGGGTGGCGGCGACCCTGCGCCCCGGCGAGATCACCGTGCTCACCGGGGCCAACGGGGCCGGAAAGAGCACCACCTTGCAGGTTCTCGCCGCCCTCACCGCTCCGACCGGCGGCCGAGTGTGGGTGGGCGACACGGAATTATCCGAGCTCGATTTGGCGTCGTGGTGGCGTCGGTTGGCCTGGTTGCCGCAACGCCCGGTGTTGGTGCCCGGCACTGTCGCGACCAACCTTTCTCTGTTCGGTGCGTTGCCCGACATCGACGGTGCCTGCGCGGCAAGTGGATTCGACCGGGTGCTGCATGATCTGCCCGAGGGGCTGCAGACTTGGATCGGCCGCGGCGGCGTGGGCCTGTCCCTCGGGCAACGTCAACGGCTGGGTCTGGCCCGTGCCCTCGGTTCCCCGGCCGGGCTGCTGTTGCTCGACGAGCCGACCGCGCACCTCGATGCGGCGACCGAGGAACGGGCGCTCGTCGCGATCGCCGACCGTGCCCGCGCGGGAGCGACGGTGGTCATCGCCGCACACCGTGACCCGGTGCTGGCGATCGGTGACCAGATCATCGAGGTGACGGAGGGGGCTCATGTCGCGCCCTGACCGCCACCGCGATCCCCTGTGCAGCGCCGTCGGACTGCTGCGTCCGCGGCTGCCCCGGTTGGCGTTGGCCATCGTGCTGGGGGCCGCGTCGCTGATTGCGGCACTCGGGTTGGCGGGGGTGTCGGCGTGGCTGATCACCCGGGCCTGGCAGATGCCGCCGATCCTGGACCTGTCGGTGGCGGTGGTGACCGTGCGGGCCTGCGCGATAGCCCGCGGTGTGCTGCACTATTGCGAGCGTCTGGCCAGCCACGACACGGCGCTGCGGGCCGCCGGGAGCGCCCGCGTGCAGCTGTATCGGCGCCTCGCCTACGGACCGGTCGAGATCACCACCGGTGTTCCCAGCGGCACGCTGGTGGCCCGCCTCGGCGCCGACGTCGACGCATTCGCCGAGGTGCTGGTGCGGGCGGTTCTACCGATCGCCGTGGGGGCGGTGCTGGCGGTCATCGCGGTCGGCGTCATCGCGGTCATCTCGGTGCCGGCCGCGGTGATGCTGGCCCTGGGGTTGCTCATCGCGGGCGTCATCGCCCCCTGGGTGGCGAGCCGTGCGGCCGGTTCGGCCGAAGAACTGGCCCGCCGCCACCACGGGGAGCGCGATGTGGCGGCGGTGACCGCCCTCGAGCACGCGGCCGAGTTGCGGATCAGTGGGCGGCTACCGGAGTTCATCACGCAATCGCAACGTCACCAACGGAACTGGGGTGCCGCGACCGATGCGGCTGCCGCTCCTGCCGCCTGGGCGGAGGCAATGCCGACCGCGGCCACCGCGGTCAGTGTGATCGCTGCTGTGGTGGCCGGCATCGCGATCGCTCCCGACGTGGCGCCCACCACGCTGGCGATCCTGATGCTGTTGCCGCTGTCGGCATTCGAGGCCACAACGGTCCTGCCGTCCGCGGCGATCCAACTCACCCGTTCCCGCATCGCCGCGCGCCACCTGCTCGCGGTGGCGCCTGAACTGGCGACGCCGGCACCGGTGCCCACCGTCGGACATCCGCGGGCATGCCCCACGGGCGACGTGCGTGCCGAACAGCTCGTTGTCGGACACCACCGCGCGCTGAACGAGCCGGTTACCCTTGACCTTTCCACCGGGACACGGCTGGCGGTGACCGGGCCCAGCGGTGCGGGCAAGACCACACTGCTGATGACGTTGGCCGGTCTTCTGGCACCACTTCGCGGCGGAGTGACCGTCGACGGCAGATCCATCGGCGAGTTCGCCGAGGACGAATTGCGCAGCCGCATCCTGTTCTTCGCCGAGGATGCGCATCTGTTCGCCACCACCGTGCGCGACAACCTGCTGGTCGCTCGCGGTGACAGCACCGATACGCAGATACTCGCGGCGCTCGACCGGGTCGGTCTGGGCGACTGGCTGGCCGGGTTGCCCAACGGTCTGGAAACCGTGCTCGACGGCGGTGCCGAGGCGCTCTCGGCGGGGCAGCGCCGGCGTGTGCTGTTGGCGCGCGCCATGCTGGTCCCGGCCGGGGTGATCTTGCTCGACGAGCCCACCGAGAATCTCGACGCCGCCGACAGTGACCGGCTCCTGACCGCCGTGCTCGACCCCGACGGCGGAGTATTCCACCCGGAGCAGACTGTGGTCGTCGCCACTCACCATCTGCCGGCGACAGCCGTTGTCCCGCAATGGCGTCTGCAGCCCGCTCGGTTACCGGGAGCGGCTGGGAAAGTGGCGCACCACACCTTCCTGCACGACCGTGGCCACGACCTGACCGGCGCGGTCGAAGAAGTGACCGGTGCCCAGCCCCCGCAGGTCGGTGGCCACCGGTGACGATGTCGAGTACAGCAGCCAATCATTGAATTGGATCGGCCGGTGAAACCACAACGAGTGGTTGGCGCTGGCGGCGAAGATCCGGTCGAAGCCCCAGGACAGTCCGTGGGTGGTGATGATCGAGTCCAGCACCGTGGTGTCCGAGCAGTACACCAACGCGGCGGTGTGCAGCACCGGGTCGTCGGGCATCGGCCCGTCCGCCCTGACCCACACGCGGTTGTACTCGAGCCGCTCACCTTTGTCCCGCATCACCCAGGCGGGGTCGTTGGTGTAACGCCATTCGATTGGCCGTAGCGCTTCGATGAACAGCGGCACCGTCTTCTCGTAGCCGACCAGCAGGTCGGTCACCGGTGGCAGTGTCTCCGGGGCGGCGACCTCCGGGGGTGTGATCCCGTGTTCGAGGCCGTCACCGCCGGCCAGATAGCAGATCAGCGTCGACGCCAGCAGCCTGCCGTCCTGGTAGGCGTCGACGCGGCGGTTGGCGAAGCGCCGCTCGTCGCGCAATCGAATTACCTGGAACTCGATGTCCTTGTCGATGTCGCCGCCGTTGATGAAATGCACCGACAGCGCACTGGGAGGCAGGTCGCGTTCCAAGGTGCGACTGCTGGCCACAAACGACTGGGCCATCAACTGACCCCCGAACGTGCGTGGCGGATTCTTACTCGGGTGGGTGCCGGTGAATCGGTCGGTGTCGATACGGGAGAGGTCGAGAAGCGTCAGCAGTTCGGCGAAGTCGCTGCTGGACACTAGACATCGTCCTCACCGATGCGGTGCACGTGGATCATGTTGGTCGAACCGACTGTGCCAGGCGGCGCGCCGGCGACGACGATGATCAGATCGCCCCGCTCGTAGCGGCCCAGCTCCAGCATCGCCTTGTCCACCTCGCGGATCATGTCGTCGGTGGAGTGACGCTCGGGCACGATGAACGTCTCGGTGCCCCATGTCATCGCCAACTGGCTGCGGATCTCCGGCAGCGAGGTGAACGCCAGCAGCGGCAGCGGTGAGTGCAGGCGCGCCAACCGGCGCACCGTGTCACCGGACTGCGTGAACGCCACCAGCGCCTTGGCGTTGAGGCGCTCCCCGATATCGCGGGCTGCGTAGCAGATGACACCCCGCTTGGTCCGGGGTAGATGCGCCAACGGCGGCACAGCGGTCGAATCCTCTTCCACCGCACGCAGGATCGAGCTCATGGTGCGCACTGCCGCCAGCGCGTGCTTGCCGACGGCGGTCTCCCCCGACAGCATCACCGCGTCGGTGCCGTCGAGAACCGCGTTGGCCACGTCGGAGGCCTCGGCGCGGGTGGGTCGGACATTCTCGATCATCGATTCGAGCATCTGGGTGGCCACGATCACCGGTCGGGCGTTCTCCCGCGCCATCTGGATCGCCCGCTTCTGGACCAGCGGCACCTCTTCCAGCGGCATTTCGACGCCGAGGTCGCCGCGGGCCACCATCACCGCGTCGAAGGCCAGGACGACCGCTTCCAGGTCTTCGATCGCTTCGGGTTTCTCCAGTTTCGCGATCACCGGGACACGTCGACCGACGCGGTCCATCACCTCGTGCACCCGTTCGACGTCGGAGGGCGACCGGACGAACGACAGGGCCACCATGTCGACCCCCAGGCCGAGGGCGAACTCCAGATCCTCAACGTCCTTGTCCGACAGTGCCGGCGCGGAGACATTCACCCCGGGCAGCGAGATGCCCTTGTGGTCACTGACTGGTCCACCGTCGACGACTCGGCAGACAACGTCGTTGCCGTCGACCTCGTCGACCACGAGGCCGACATTGCCGTCGTCGACCAGGACGCGGTCACCGGGCACCGCGTCGTTGGCCAGATCGGTGTAGGTGGTGGAAACCCGGTCGTGGGTGCCTGCGCACTCCTCGACGGTGATACGAACGATCTCCCCTTCAGACCAATAGACCGACCCGGCGGTGAACTTTCCCAGCCGGATCTTGGGGCCCTGCAAGTCGGCGAGCACGCCGACGGCCCGGCCGGTGGCGTCCGAGGCGATCCGCACCCGCTCGTAGGCGAGCTTGTGGTCGGCGTGCTCACCGTGGCTGAAGTTCAGTCGCGCGACATCCATCCCGGCTTCGACCAGGGCTTTTACCATCTCGCCGCTGCTGGTTGCTGGACCGAGCGTGCAGACAATCTTTCCGCGTCGTGTCACGAGGCCAGCATAGTCGTGCGGGTCGGTTCGCCGCGCGGCGCACCATTGCCCCCGCTACTCCGACGCGTTGGGAGTCTCCTCGTCGGTGTCCTCATCCGTGGTGTCGTCAGCGTCCTCGTCGGTGGCATCGGGGCTGGTGGCGTCGCCGGTCTCGGCGTCCGAGTCCTCGTTTTCGGCGCCGTCAGTTTCGACCTCATCCGTGGTTTCCTCGCCGTCTTGCGAGGGCTCGTCTACCTCGTCTTCGTCGGCGGTGTCGGTGGTTTCGTCATTGGCCGTGTCGTCGGTGACCGCGCCGTCGGATTCAGGCTCGTCGGTGGCGTCTGCCTCGACGCTGGCCTCGTCGTCGGTGTCGCTGACGGTGTCGGTGGTTTCTTCGTCGTCTTGGGGTGCGGTCTCGTCGTCGGTGTCGTCGAGTTCGGGGGCCTCGTCTGCCTCGTCGTCGGTGACGGTGTCGTCGGATTCAGGTTCGTCGTTTGAGTCTGCCTCGTCGCTGGGCTCGACGTCGGCGGGTTCCTCGCCGTCTTGTGGTGAGGTCTCCTCGTCGGTGTCGTCGGGCTCAGCCTCGATGGCGACGTCGGCCTCGTCGCTGGTTTCGTCGGCGGTGTCGCCGGCAGTGTCGGAGGTTTCGTCCTCTGCGACGTCGGCCTCAGCCTCGTCCGACTCGTCTTCGGTGACGGTCTCGTTTGCGGTGTCGGCGGATTCGCTGTCGCTGTCGGTTTCCTCGCCGTCCTGAGGCGAGGTCTCGTCGGCGCCGATCGCCTCGTCTCCGGAATCGCTCTCGGCATCAGTGGTCACGGAGTCCGGGAGCGGAGCCTTCTCTTCGGCGGATGTGTCCGTGGTGGCGACGGTGGCGCCAGCCGCGCCAGTGGCAGCTGTGGCGGCCACTGCGGCGGTGCCATCCGTGCCCGCCTCGACATCTGTGCCACCCAGCGACGCCGGATCCTCACGTCCCCTGGTGGCCAGGACGATGTAGACCACCGCCCCGATGAACACCAAAGCGGACGTGAACGAGTTGACACGGATGTCGGCAATCGGCATCGAGGCGTGGTCTGAACGCAACAACTCGACCCAGAATCGACCCAGACAGTAGCCCGCAACATATAAGGCGAACAGCCGCCCGTGGCCGATTCGGAAGCGGCGGTCGACGACGATCAACATCACGAAAACCGCGAGATTCCACAGCAGTTCGTACAGGAACGTCGGATGCACCACCGCGCAGACTTCTCCGGTGGAGACCCCGTCGAACGGCTGTACTCCCACACAGCCGTGAGGGCCGCGGTTGAAGATCTCCAATCCCCACGGCACGTCGGTCTCGCGTCCGTACAACTCCTGGTTGAAGTAGTTGCCGATCCGACCGATCGCCTGCGCCAGAATGATTCCCGGGGCGATCGCGTCACCGAACGCGGGCAACGGGATGCCGCGACGGCGGCAGGCGATCCATGCGCCGACACCGCCGAGGGCTACGGCACCCCAGATTCCGAGACCACCGTCCCAGATTCGCCACATGCCGGCCCACCCGGGGCCGCCGGGCTCGAGATAGCTGCGCCAATCGGTCATCAGGTGATACAGCCGACCGCCCACCAGACCGAACGGGACCGCCCACAAGGCGATGTCGTAGATGACCCCGCGCTGCCCACCGCGCGCCACCCATCGTCGGTCCCCGAGCCACAGGGCGACCAAGATGCCCGCCACGATGCAAAGCGCGTAGGCACGAATCGGAATGGGGCCGAGATACCACACGCCGCGCGACGGGCTGGGAAGGAAGGTCATCAGATCCGTCATCATGGTGCTGCCGTCCTTTGCCGAACCCCGGCGGCCAATTCGGTCGTCAGCCCGCGCAGAGCCGTCACGCTCTCGCTGAGCGCTGTGACCAATGCTGAGCCGACGATGACTCCATCTGCGTATGCACCGATCTCGGCGGCCTGTTCGCGTGAACGCACGCCCAGTCCGACACCGACCGGGATGTCAGAGACCTCGCGGACTCGACTCACCAGTTCCGGCGCCGCATCGGACACCGCGTCACGCGCGCCCGTGACCCCCATGGTGGACGCTGCGTAGACGAAACCTCGGGTTGCTTCGACCGTGGTGGCCAACCGCTGTGGCGTCGATGACGGCGCCACCAGAAAGATCCGATCCAACCCGTGGGCATCGGAGGCCGCCATCCAATCGTCGGCCTCGTCGACGATGAGGTCCGGGGTGATCAAGCCGTCACCTCCGGCGGCGGCCAGATCGCGGGCGAACGCGTCGACGCCGTAGCGCAGCACCAGATTCCAGTAGGTCATCACCACCGCCCGACCGCCGGCGTTGCTGATCGCCTCCACTGCCGCCAGCGTGTCACGCACTCGAACCCCTCCGGCCAACGCCGTCGAGGTGGCTGCGGCGATCGTCGGTCCGTCCATGCCAGGATCCGAATACGGAACACCGACTTCGACGATGTCGCAACCGGATTCAACCAGCGTGGTCATCGCGGTGATCGAGGTCGGCACGTCCGGGAAGCCTGTCGGCAGGTACCCGATCAGCGCCGAACGGCTCTCGCTGCGGCAAGTCTCGAAGAGTCCGGCCAGCCTGCTTTCGGTCATTCCTGCTCCGCGCTCTCGTCGAGCAACCCGAACCAACGAGCGGCGGTCTCGACGTCCTTGTCGCCCCGGCCGGAGAGGTTCACCACGATGACCGAACCGCGACCCAGTTCCTTGCCCAATTGCAGTGCGCCGGCGACCGCGTGCGCCGATTCGATCGCCGGGATGATGCCCTCGGTGCGGCAGAGCAGTCGGAATGCCTCCATCGCCTCGGTGTCGGTGATCGGGCGGTACTCGGCACGGCCGAGGTCGCGCAACTGGGCGTGCTCAGGTCCCACGCCCGGATAGTCCAATCCCGCTGAGACCGAGTGTGACTCGATGGTCTGACCGTCCTCGTCCTGCAGCAGATAGGAGAACGAGCCGTGGAAGGCCCCGGGGGTGCCGCCGGCGAACGTGGCGGCGTGGCGGCCGGTCTCGACACCGTCGCCCGCGGCTTCGTATCCGATCAGCCGCACCGCCGGGTCATCGATGAACGCGTGGAAGATGCCGATGGCGTTGGAGCCGCCGCCGACGCAGGCGGTCACCGCGTCGGGCAGGCGGCCCGCCTGGTCCTGGATCTGCACCCGGGTCTCCAGCCCGATGATCCGCTGGAAGTCGCGCACCATGGCTGGGAACGGGTGTGGTCCGGCCGCGGTGCCGAAACAGTAGTAGGTGCCGTCGGCGTTGGTGACCCAGTCCCGAAACGCCTCGTTGATAGCGTCTTTGAGGGTCTTGGAACCGGCCTCGACCGCGATGACCTCTGCACCGAGCAACCGCATCCGCGCGACGTTGAGCGCCTGGCGCGCGGTATCGACCGCGCCCATGTACACCCGGCATTGCAGTCCCAGCAGTGCACAGGCGGTGGCGGTGGCAACCCCGTGCTGGCCGGCACCGGTCTCGGCGATGACCCGGGTCTTCCCCATGTGCTTGGCGAGCAACGCATGCCCGAGCACATTGTTGATCTTGTGGGATCCGGTGTGGTTGAGGTCTTCCCGTTTGAGGAAGATGCGCGCTCCCCCAGCGTGTTCACTGAGGCGTTCGGCCTCATACAACGGTGAGGGGCGACCCGTGTAGTGGACCTGCAACCGGTCGAGGGTGTCGAGGAACTCCTGGTCGGTGCGCACCTTGTCGTAGGCGGCGGTGACCTCCTCGATCACCCCCATCAAGGCTTCGGCGACGAAACGCCCGCCGTAGACGCCGAAGTGGCCGCCGACGTCCGGGTCGTGCGCGGTCGGTTCGGCGACGGCGGCACTGGGGCGGGGCAGGTCGGGGCCCGACGAACGTGCCATCAGCGGGTCAGCGGGCCGGCTTCGGGCAGGACGGGTGGGTTCCGGCGGTGACCAGGTCAGCGACCGCGACGCGCGGGTCCTCACTGGTGACCACGCCCTCCCCCACGAGCACGGCGTCGGCGCCGGCACCGGCGTAGGCGAGCAGGTCGGCCGGTCCGCGCACCCCGGACTCGGCGACCCGGATAACGTTGCTGGGTAGGCCCGGGGCGATGCGGGCGAAGCAGTCCCGGTCCACCTCCAGGGTCTTGAGGTTGCGGGCGTTGACGCCGATGACCTTCGCCTCGGCCTGCAGCGCACGGTCGGCTTCCTCTTCGGTGTGGACCTCCACCAGAGCGGTCATGCCCAACGATTCGGTGCGCTCCAACAGTGACACGAGGGCGGGCTGCTCCAACGCCGCCACGATGAGCAACAACATGTCCGCACCGTGGGCGCGGGCCTCGTGAATCTGATACGGCCGTACAATAAAGTCTTTGCGCAGCACCGGGATCGACACGGCCGCGCGCACCGCGTCCAGATCGTCGAGGGAACCGCCGAACCGTCGCTGCTCGGTCAACACGCTGATCACTCGGGCACCACCGGCCTCATAGGCGCGGGCCAGCTCCGCGGGGTCACCGATCGAGGCCAACTCCCCTTTGGACGGGCTGGCCCGTTTCACCTCGGCGATCACCCCGATGCCGGGTTCGCGCAGCGCCGCCATCACGTCATGCGGCGGCGGGACCGACTCGGCGGTGGCCTTGATCTCTTCCAGCGGGATCCGGGCCTCCCGAGCGGCGACGTCAGCACGGACTCCCTCGATGATGGAGTCGAGCACAGTAGCCGAACTCATGGCCGTCGGTTCCTTCCCCACATACCGAATGGTGCACCTCGAAGGGTAGCCGTCGGTACCGTGTCGACGCTCACCGGCCCTCGCCCCGGCCCTCGGCATCGGTGGGGTCACGTCCCTCGTCGAGGGCATCCCAGATCATTCGCTCCGACATCTTTGCGACATCGCCGGCCGATCCGGTGGCCTGGGCCTGCGAGCGTCGGGTGCCGGGCGCGACGTACTTCGCGGTCGCATCCCGATGCGTGGCGGCACGCATCAACAGCGCCGCCGCCACCAGGGTCGCCACCGCCACCGCCAGCGCGACGGCGGCACCGGTGAAGTGCCGTTCGGTGCCGCTGGTCAGCGACTGCACCGGGATATCGGCCAACTCGGCGGCCCGTGCCGCCACGTCGCCGCCGGCCCACTGGCCGACGGCCAGATATCCGGTGGCCAGGCTCGCCCCGGCGACCAACAGCGCCAACAGTCGCAGCGGCCAGCCCCGCACCGCCACGGTGGCCACCGAAGCGGCCACCAGCACCACCGCCAACGCCACCAGACCCGACGACCAGGTCGCCCCGTCGACGGTGGTGCTGGTCGGCAGCCCGAGCCCGTCGGCGGAGTGGATCGTCACCCACGGCAGCCGCGAGGCGGCCCACAGGCCCCCGGCCCCGACCAGTAGCAACAGCTGGGCGATCCGCAGCGGCATCTGGGTGTGGCGGCGGGCCGGCGGCTCAGCCATCCCGGCCACCGGCTGGACGGGTGAGGGTCTCCGCAGCGGCGATGGCGCCGAGCACCGCGCGGGCCTTGTTGGTGGCCTCGGTGAACTCGTAGGGGCCGTTGGAATCGGCCACCACGCCGCCGCCGGCCTGCACATAGGCGGTGCCGTCGCGCATCAACGCGGTGCGGATGGCGATCGCGAAGTCGGCGTTGCCGGCGAAGTCGAGGTAGCCCACCACACCGCCGTAGAGGCCGCGGCGGGTTTTCTCGACCTCTTCGATCAGCTCCATCGCGCGCACCTTCGGCGCTCCCGATAGCGTGCCGGCCGGGAAGCAGGCGGTCACCGCGTCCAGCGCGGTCCGGCCCTCGGCCAGCAGGCCGGTCACGGTGGATACCAGGTGCATGACGTGGCTGTAGCGCTCGATGTGGCTGTAGTCCTCCACCCGGACACTGCCCGGCACGCACACCCGCCCCAGGTCGTTGCGGCCCAGGTCGACCAGCATCAGATGCTCGGCACGCTCCTTCTGGTCGGCCAACAACTCCTTTCCGAGCAGCTGATCTTCCTCGTCTGTCTGGCCGCGCCAGCGGGTGCCGGCGATGGGATGGGTGGTCGCCCGCCCGTCGGAGACGGTGACCAGCGCTTCCGGGCTGGAGCCGACGATCGAGAACGCCACCTCGCCGTGCCCGTCGGGCACCTGCAGCAGGTACATGTACGGGCTGGGGTTGGAGACCCGCAGCATCCGGTAGACGTCGATCGGGTCGACGGCGGTGTCGATCTCGAACCGTTGTGACGGCACCACCTGGAAGGCTTCCCCGGCCGCGATCTCACCGACCAACCGGTCGACGATCTGGCTGTATTCGGCTTCGGTGCGCTGGGCGCGGTACTGCGGCTGGGGGCGGGTGAACGTGGCGACCGTGGACGGCAGCGGCTGGCCCAACGCGGCGGTCATCACGTCGAGGCGGGCGATGGCGTCGTCGTAGGCCTCGTCGACCCGATCGGCGGTGCCGTCCCAGTTCACCGCGTTGGCGATCAGCGTGATCGTGCCCTCGTGGTGGTCGACGGCGGCCATGTCGGTGGCCAACAGCAGCAGCATGTCGGGCAGACCCAGGTCATCGACGGTCCGCTCCGGGAGCCGCTCCAAGCGGCGCACCAGGTCGTAGGTGAAAAAACCGACCATCCCGCCCGACAGCGGCGGCAACTCCTGCAGGGTCTCGGTGGCCAGCACCTCCAACGTGGCGGCCAGCACCTGCAGCGGGTCCCCGCCGGTGGGTGCGCCCTGCGGTGCGGCGCCGAGCCAGATCGCGGCACCGTCGCGCACGGTCAACGCCGTGGGGGCACCGGCACCGATGAATGACCATCGTGACCAGGACCGGCCGTTCTCGGCGGACTCCAGCAGGAAGGTGCCCGGACGCCCCGCGCCGAGCTTGCGGTAGGCCGACAACGGGGTCTCGGCGTCGGCGAGCACCTTGCGGGTCACCGCCACCACCCGGTGGTCGGCGGCAAGCGCGCGGAAGGCCTCGCGAGACAGCGTGGCCTGCGGGTCGTCGGTGTCGGTCTGCACGCGGTTCATCCTCCCAGACGCGCCGTGGCGGTCCGGCGTAGCGTGGCGGCCATGAAACCTGGTGACACGGTGGCCGACTTCGAATTGCCCGATCAGACCGGCACCCCGCGTCGGCTCAGCGCCCTGCTGGCCGACGGGCCGGTGGTGTTGTTCTTCTACCCCGCGGCGATGACTCCGGGATGCACCAAGGAGGCCTGCCATTTCCGCAACCTGACCGACGAGTTCGCCGCCGTCGGCGCCCAGCGGGTCGGAATCAGCGCGGACCCGGTGGCCAAGCAGGCGAAGTTCGCCGAGAAGTACACCTTCGACTACCCGCTGCTGTCCGACACCGATGGCGCCGTCGCCGCGGAGTTCGGGGTGAAGCGGGGGCTGTTGGGCAAGCTGCTGCCGGTCAAACGCACCACGTTCGTCATCGACACCGACCAGCGGGTGCTCGAGGTGATCTCCAGCGAATTCAGCATGGAGACCCACGCCGACAAGGCGCTGGAGGTGTTGCGGGGTCGCGGTGCGGCGTAGGCGCCGTTAAAACGGTGGCGGGCGGTTGCGCTCGGCCACATGCTCGGCGTTGAGGACGCGTTCGGCGTGGATGCGGCGGGCCCGGTCGGTGGCTCGGGTGCAGCGGCGGGTCGGCATCATCGCCGAGCGTTGCGGCGTGGGCGGCTCGCGACCAGGTGTGCGCGGTGGCACGGGGGCGGTCGGCTGGCACAGCGTGGGAAACAGGATGCTGCTACCCGGGTGTGTGGTGTGACGCTGCCCGGTAGGGGCGGTCCAGATGACGGTGCCGTCGGGACGTTGCTCGTCGTGCCAGGCGGTCCAGAAAGTTTTCAACAGGTGATGTTTGCGGCAAACAAGTTTCAGGTTGGACGCGCAGGTCGGCCCGCCGTCGCCGTAGGGGATGGTGTGGTCGATGTCGCAGAACTGGGCGGGCCGGTCACAGTTGGGGAAACGGCAGGTCAGATCGCGACAGCGGACGAACTCGGCGAGTGCCGCCGAGGGACGGTAACCGGGCTCGGGGGCGCTGGCACCGGGATGGCGGATGGTGCGGATGGCGGCGCCTTGGGCGACGAGTTCAGCCAGCAGGGGGTTGGGCAGCACCTCCCCGCCGATCAGCAGCGGCGGCTTGGCCGCTGGCCGAACGAGCTGTGAGGTGACCGGGGCCAACCCTTCCCCGGACAGTTCGGTGTCCGCGGGCGCAGCGAGGGATTCCTTGTCGGCGACGACGTGGATGACGACCGCCGAGGCTCCCCGGCCCGCATCGGTTGCGGCCGGGCAATCCGCGTTCCCGCACGTACAGGCCAGGTGTTTCCCACCGGCGGCGAGCACGCCGAGCGCGTCGGCACGGCGCTGGGCGATGGTCCGCGGGTCGGCGTCGCAGAGCTCGCGGGCCATCGCGGTCAGCCGTTGGTCGAGAACGCTGGCGTCGGTGCTGTAGAGGCGACCCCAGAACGCGGTGATTCCCGGAGAGTTCTCCGCTTCGCTGTCGAAGACGACTTCACGACTCCGGGTGTCGTTGCGGGTGCGCCGCAGCGCCCCCGGGTCGTGGTAGTCGACGATCGCGTCGATGGCCGCGGTGGCCTTGTTCAACGACAGACGCCCGTAGCGCCGCAGGTTCCGGGTGAGATCGCGGTCCACCTTCGCCAGGACCGATGCGTTTTCGATCAGCCCGGTGCGCCACACGACCAGGCTCACCATCCGGGCGCTGATCTTTCCTTCGGCGAACATGGCTGCCACCAGCGGAAACCGTTCCCGTAGGGCCGCGCCGAGGTGCATCTGCCCCGAGGCGATGCCATGGCTGACCCCCATCGCGGCGGCCACCTCGGCGGCCATCGAATCCCAGTTGTCGCACGACCACCGCTGGCATTCCACCGGCCCGTTCGCGCGGCGTCGCACGAACTCCGCGATCGCGGCCAGCCGGCGCGCCGCGGTCGCCGCCTCCGCTCGGGTCCACCCGCTGATCGCGGCGGCCAGGGCAGCGTCATCGATTTCGGTGAAATCGGCGAGATCGGCGAGATCCGCGAGATCCGCGATGGTATCGAACATGCTTTCGCATTGTAGGGAGGGGGTCCGACATTGACCTGGCGGCGCGGCGCGCTACTCCGGCCCCAGCAGAAGATCAGCGTCGAAACAGCTGTGATCCCCGGTGTGGCAGGCCCCGCCGACCTGGTCGACCTCCAGCAGCACAGCGTCGCCGTCGCAGTCCAGGCGCACCGAGACGACGTGTTGGGTGTGCCCGGAGGTGGCGCCTTTGATCCACTGCTCGCCGCGTGAGCGGGAGAAGTAGGTGGCCTCGCGGGTGGCCAGCGTGCGCGCCAGCGCCGCGTCGTCCATCCAGGCGACCATCAGGACATCTCCGGTGCCACGCTCGGTCACCACCGCGGTGAACAATCCGTCCGCGTTGCGTTTGAGTCGGGCCGCGATCGCCGGATCCAGGGCGCTCATCGTGGCTCGCTCATCGCACGATGATCCCCTCGTCGGCCATCGCCGCCTTCACCTGCCCGATGGTTAGCTCACCGAAGTGGAAGACGCTGGCCGCGAGCACCGCGTCGGCGCCGGCGAACACCGCGGGGGCGAAATGCTCTGGCGCGCCGGCCCCGCCGCTGGCGATCACCGGAACCGCTACCGCCGCGCGCACCGCACGCAGCATCGGCAGGTCGAAGCCGGCCTTGGTGCCGTCGGCGTCCATCGAGTTGAGCAGGATCTCCCCCACTCCCAACTCGGCACCGCGCACCGCCCACTCCACGGCATCGATGCCGGTGCCTCGGCGCCCGCCGTGGGTGGTGACCTCCCAGCCCGACGCAGTAGGGTCCTGTCCGTCCGGCACGCTGCGCGCATCAACCGACAACACGATGCACTGCGACCCGAACTGGGCGGCCAGCTCGCCCAGCAACTCCGGGCGTGCGATGGCGGCGGTGTTCACCGACACCTTGTCCGCCCCGGCGCGCAGAAGCGCATCGACATCGGCGACGCTGCGGACCCCGCCGCCCACGGTCAGCGGGATGAACACCTGCTCGGCGGTGTGGCGCACCACGTCGAGCATCGTGGCCCGGCCCGACGACGACGCGGTGACGTCGAGGAACGTCAGTTCGTCGGCACCCTCGGTGTCGTAACGGGCGGCCAGCTCCACCGGGTCGCCGGCGTCACGCAGGTTCTCGAAGTTGACGCCCTTGACCACCCGTCCGTCATCGACGTCCAGGCACGGAATGACCCGCACCGCAACATCATTGACCTTCACTTCCGGTGACCCCATCTCAATAGTCCTTCGGCATCCCGACTTGTTGCAGCACCTCGAGGAGCTGCTCGTGAACACCCGGGGCAGCGGCCAGGGCCGACCGTGACGTGACGGTCCACGGCTGCCCCGACAGATCGGTCACGATGCCGCCGGCCGAGCGCACCAGCGCCACCCCGGCGGCATGATCCCAGATGTGATCGCCGAAACTGAGTGCCCCGCCGAGGATCCCATCGGCAACGTAGGCGAGGTCGATGCCGGTGGCGCCGTGCATCCGGGGCCGCGAGGTGACCCGGCTGAGGTGTTCGAGCACCGCGAGGCGGTAGCGGCCCGGGAACCGGCCGCGCCAGTCGACGTTGAACGTGCCGATCCCCACGATCGCCTCCTCGAGGCGCCCGGTGGGCAGTGCCGGTCGTGGCTCGCCGTTGCACACCAGTGGCCCGCCATCCACGGCGGTGTAGGACTGGCCGGTGAACGGAATCCAGGTCAGCCCGGCCACGGGTTCCCCGTCGCGCAGCAGGCCGAGCAGGATCGCGGCCATCGGTGAGCCGGCGGCGTAGTTGAACGTGCCGTCGATCGGGTCGATCACCCACACCAGGGGTGAATCGATCGGTGGGCCGCCGAATTCCTCACCGTGCACCCCGATTCCGGTCTCGGCGACCAGTGCATCGGACACTTGGCGTTCGATGGCCAGGTCGACTTCGGTGGCGAAATCGTTGCCGGATTTGTGTACCGCCGCCGCTGCACGGTATCCGGACAGGAAGGGCTCACGGGCGGCGTCGAGAATCCGTGACGCCGTGCCCACCAGCGCGGTCAGATCACCTGTGTCCAGCGGCACGCGACCTACTCCCGCACCGCGGTCAGGGCCTGCGGCAGCGTGAACCGGCCGGCGTAGAGCGCCTTGCCGACGATGGCGCCTTCCACTCCGGACTCGGTGAGGGTGGCGATCGCGCGCAGATCATCGAGGCTCGACACTCCCCCGGACGCGATCACCGGCGCGTCGGTGCATTCGGCGACGTTGCGCAGCAACTCCAGGTTCGGTCCACCGAGGGTGCCGTCCTTGGTGACGTCGGTGACCACGAACCGGGAGCAGCCCTCGGCGTCGAGGCGTTCGAGCACCGGCCACAGATCACCGCCGTCGCTCTCCCAGCCGCGCCCGCGCAACCGGTGCTCGTCGCCGACGATCTGCACGTCGAGGCCGACGGCCACCTTCTCGCCGTGCTCGGCGATCACCCGCGCACACCACTGCGGGTTCTCCAGCGCCGCGGTGCCCAGATTGACCCGCGCGCAGCCGGTGGCCAGCGCCGCCGCCAACGAGTCGTCGTCGCGGATCCCGCCGGAGAGCTCGACGTTGACATCAAGGCGCCCGACCACCTCGGCGAGCAGTTCGCGGTTGCTGCCGCGCCCGAACGCCGCATCCAGGTCGACCAGATGGATCCACTCCGCGCCGTCGCGTTGCCAGCCCCGGGCGGCGTCGAGCGCCGATCCGTACTCGGTCTCGCTGCCGGCCTTGCCCTGCACCAGTCGCACGGCGCGACCCTCGACGACATCGACTGCGGGAAGAAGAATGAGCGCCACGGCAAATGACCCTAACTCACAGGGCGGCGACCCAGTTGCGCAACAGCTGCGCACCGGCATCGCCGCTTTTTTCCGGATGGAACTGGGTGGCCGCCAGCGGACCGTCCTCCACGGCGGCGAGGAACCGGCTGTGATGGGTCGACCAGCCCAGCCGGGCGTTCGCCGACCCGTCCCAGCGTTGGGCGGCGTAGGAGTGCACGAAGTAGAAGCGGGTGGCCGCGTCGAGCCCGGCGAACAGCACGCTGTCGGCGGCCGCGGTGACGGTGTTCCAGCCCATGTGCGGGATCACCGGGGCGTCGAGGCGGCTGACCTCCCCCGGCCACTGCCCACAGCCGGTGGTCTGCACGCCGAACTCCACTCCCCGGGCGAACAGTGTCTGCATGCCCACACAGACCCCGAGCACCGGGTGCCCGGCGCGGACCCGCTCGGCGATGAGGGTGTCACCACCGATGGCGCGCAACCCGGCCATGCACGCCGCGAACGCTCCCACCCCGGGCACCATCAGCCCGTCGGCGGCGCGGGCGGCATCGGCGTCGGCGGTGACCTCCACGGTCGCACCGACGCGCTCCAGGGCGCGCTGCGCCGAACGCAGATTGCCCGACCCGTAGTCGAGCACCACGACACGTGGACTCACCGGCTCACAGCGCCCCTTTGGTCGACGGCACCCCGGAGACCCGCGGATCGGGTTCGACGGCCTGGCGCAACGCCCGCGCCACCGCCTTGAACTGAGCCTCGGTGATGTGGTGGGGATCGCGGCCGTAGAGCACCCGCACATGCAGCGCGATGCGGGCGTTGGACGCCAACGTCTCGAAGACGTGGCGGTTGATCACCGTGTGATAGGGCACCGCACTGCCGGCGATCGTGGTGTGCAGCAGGTGCTCGGGCTCGCCGCTGTGCACACAGTAGGGCCGCCCGGACACGTCGACGGCGGCATGGGCCAACGTCTCGTCCATCGGGATGAAGGCGTCGCCGAACCGGCGGATCCCGGCCTTGTCGCCCAGTGCCTGCCCGAGTGCCTGGCCGAGCACGATCGCGGTGTCCTCGACGGTGTGGTGGGCCTCGATGTCGACGTCGCCGGTCGCGCGCACGGTCAGATCGAAGCTGGCGTGGCTGCCCAGCGCGGTCAGCATGTGGTCGTAGAACGGGATGCCGGTGTCGATCTGCACCGCCCCACTGCCGTCGAGGTCGAGGTCGACGACGATGGTGGACTCCCTGGTGGTGCGCTCCACGTGGGCGCGGCGGTGCTCGGTCACTGGACTCCTTGCGGTTGGGTGAGCTCGGATGCGGCCAGATCGGTGCTGGCCGCGAGCAGGGCGTCGTTCTCGGCGGCCAACCCGATGGTGGCCCGCAGATAGCCCGCGATGCCGACGTCGCGGATGAGGATCCCGGCGTCGAGGTAGCGCTGCCACGCTCGCGGGGCGTCGGCGAACGCGCCGAACAGCACGAAATTGGCGTCGCTGGGGATCACCCGGAACCCGGCGGCGTGCAGCGCGGCGCTGACCCGCTCCCGTTCGGCGATCAGGGTGGCGACGCTGGCCAGGGTGTCGTCGGCATGGCGCAGGGCCGCGCGGGCGGCGGCCTGGGTCAGCGTCGACAGGTGGTAGGGCAGGCGCACCAGCAGCATCGCCTCGATCACCGCGGGGTCGGCGATCAGATACCCCAACCGCCCGCCGGCGAACGCGAACGCCTTGCTCATGGTGCGGGTGACGATCAGCTTGGTCGGGAACTGACTCAGCAGCGCCGCCGCGCTCGGTTGGGTGGAGAACTCTCCGTAGGCCTCGTCGACGATCACCACCCCCGGTGCCGCCTCGAGCAGACGGCGCAACTCGGCCGCCGTGATGCTCTGGCCGGACGGGTTGTTGGGGCTGGCGACGAACACCACATCGGGACGCCGGTCGGCGATCGCGGCGACGGCGACCTCGATGTCGATGCCGAAATCGGTGTCGCGCCGGGATTCTCGCCATTCGGTCTGCGTGGCGTCGGCGATGATCGGGTGCATCGAGTACGACGGCACGAACCCGAGCGCCGTGCGCCCCGGCCCGCCGAACGCCTGCAACAGCTGTTGCAGGATCTCGTTGGAGCCGTTGGCCGCCCACACGTTGTCGACGGTGAGCGCCACCGAGGTCTGCGCGGTCAGATAGGCGGCCAGATCGGTGCGCAACGCGACCGCGTCCCGATCCGGGTAGCGGTGCAGATCGCCGGCCGCCTCGGCCACCGAGGCCGCCACATCCTCGACGAGGGCACGGCTGGGCGGGTGCGGGTTCTCGTTGGTGTTTAGCAGCACCGGCACCGCCAACTGCGGTGCGCCGTAGGGTGATTTGCCCCGCAGGTCGTCACGCAGCGGCAGGTCGGCGAGCGTGATGGGCGGCTTCATCGCGGGCCGTCCTGGAACCGGCGCCGGACCGCCTCCCCGTGGGCGGGCAGATCTTCGGCGTCGGCGAGCGCGATGACCTGGGAGCTGACCTCCTTGAGGGCGGCTTCGGTGTAGTCGATGACGTGGATGCCGCGAAGGAACGTCTGCACCGACAGCCCGCTGGCGTAGCGTGCCGAGCCGGCGGTCGGTAACACGTGGTTGGACCCGGCGCAGTAGTCCCCGAGACTCACCGGTGCGTAGGGCCCGACGAAGACGGCCCCGGCAGAACGGATTCGGCCTGCGACGGCCGCGGCGTCGGCGGTCTGGATCTCCAGGTGCTCGGCGGCGTAGGCGTTGACGACCGTGATCCCGGCACCGAGATCGTCGACGAGCACGATCGCCGACTGCCGGCCGGTCAGCGCCGCGCGCACCCGATCGCGGTGCACGGTGGTGTCCAGTTGGCGGGCCACTTCGGTGTCGACGGCGTCGGCCAGGGCGGTGCTCGCGGTGACCAGCACCGCGGCAGCCATCTCGTCGTGTTCGCCCTGGCTGATCAGATCCGCGGCGACGTGCACGGGGTCGGCGGTGTCGTCGGCGAGGATGGCGATCTCGGTGGGGCCGGCCTCGGCGTCGATTCCCACCCGCGAGCGGCACAGCCGTTTGGCGGCGGTGACGTAGACGTTGCCCGGGCCGGTGATCATGTCGACCGGCGCCAGTTCGGTGCCGTCGGTGTCGGTGCCGCCGTAGGCGAGCAGCGCCACCGCCTGCGCGCCGCCGACCGCCCACACCTCGGTGACACCGAGCAGGGCGGCCGCAGCCAGGATGGTGGGGTGCGGCAGTCCGCCGAACCGGGCCTGCGGGGGGCTGGCCACCACCAGCGAGGGCACCCCGGCGAGTTGGGCGGGCACCACGTTCATCACCACGCTGGACGGGTAGACCGCGTTGCCGCCCGGCACATACAGCCCCACCCGGTCCACCGGCACCCACCGCTCGGTCACCGTGGCCCCCGCGGCGACCGTGGTGGTGGTGTCGGTGCGGCGCTGGTCGGCGTGGACCGCGCGGGCGCGATCGATGGCCAGCTGCAGGGCGTTGCGCACCTGCGGGTCGAGGGCGCCGAGCGCGTCGGCGAGCGCGGCGTCGGGCACCCGCACCGCGGCGGGGCGCACCTGATCGAACGTGGCGCCGTACTCCAGCGCCGCCTCGGCGCCGCGGTGGGCCACCGCCGCGACGATCGGCGCGACGTCGCCGAGGACGGCGTCGATGTCGACACCGCCGCGCGGCAGCACGCTGCGCAGCGCCGCCGCGGTGAGGTCGGCGCCGCGCAGGTCGAGGCGGGCCATCAGTTCAGCGGTCACGTCGCCCATTGTCCCAGAGCAGCTCAACCGAGTTTTCCCGGTGCGCCGGAACGACCGATCCCGCCGCAGGCGCGGACGGTAAGGTTGAGCGCACCCGACCTCGGTGAACGGAGCCGTCATGCCCGACAAGCAGAACCCCGCCAGCGCCCCCGGGATGCCGGTGATCTTCCCGCCGTGGTTGGACCGGTTGCAGATCAAGTACATGAACCCGTGGATGCGCCCGCTGTCGCGGTATCTGCCCGGCGCGTCGGTGATCAAGCACCGGGGCCGCAAATCCGGCAAGCCCTACGAGACGGTGGTGACCACCTACCGCAAGGGCAACCAGTTGGCGATCGCCCTCGGGCACGGCAAGGCCGACTGGGTGAAGAACGTGCTGGCCGCCGGCGAGGCCGATGTGCGGTTGTTCCGCAACGAGGTTCACATCACCCATCCGCGGGTGATCCCCGCCGGCGCACCGGCCGGCGACGACCTGCCGTGGGCGGTGCGTCTGCAGGGCAAACGGGTGGCGGTGCTGGTCGCCGACATCGTGTCGTAAACCGGCGCTCACATGTCCAGGCCGATGTCGAGCACGCGCACCGAGTGGGTCAGCGCCCCGACCGCCAGGTAGTCCACTCCGGTGCGGGCGTAGTCGGCGGCGACGTCCAGTGACAGCCCGCCGGAGGACTCCAACAGCACCTCGGGGGCGGTCGCGTCGCGCCGTTGCACCGCGATCTGGGTCTGCCAGACCGGGAAATTGTCCAGCAGGATCAGCTCGACGCCCTCGGTGAGCACCGCGTCGAGCTGCTCGAGGGAATCGACCTCGACTTCGCACGGCACCTGTGGGGCGACCTGGCGCACGGCGCGCAGCGCCGCGACCACCGATCCGGCCGCGGCGACGTGGTTGTCCTTGATCAGCGCGGCATCTCCGAGGCCCATCCGGTGGTTGACGCCCCCGCCGACCCGCACCGCGTACTTCTGCAGGGCCCGCAGGCCCGGCAGGGTCTTGCGGGTGTCGCGGATGCGCGCGGCGCTGCCGTCGACCGCGTCGACCCACGCCGCGGTGGCCGTCGCCACCCCGGACAGATGACACACCAGGTTCAACAGGGTGCGTTCGGCGGTGAGCAGACCCACGGTGAGCGCCTCCACCCGCAGCAGCGGCGCACCGGCGGGCAGCCGGGTGCCGTCGGCGACCCGGTCGAGGACGCGGAACCCCTCCGGGCCGAGCACCTCGTCGAGCACCAGCAGCGCCACGTCCACCCCGGCGATCACCCCGGGTTCGCGGGTGACCAGCGCGGCGGTGGCCATCGCGCCCTCGGGCACGGTCGCCAGCGTGGTGACGTCGGGTCCGTAGCGCAGGTCCTCGTCGAGCGCGTGGGCGATGACCGCGCGCGCCTCGGCCAGCTCGTGGGGGGCCAATTCCGGGCTGGACGGTGTCATCAGCACGCCACCGCCGGGGTGACCGCCCGCAGCACGCCGCCGGCGAGGTCGACCGGGTTGGGGTGGGCTTGAGCGGAGTCGGTGTCCGGATGGTCGCCGCGGTGATGCGCCCCGCGGCTCTCGGTGCGCAGCGTGGCGCCGAGCGCGACCGCCTGCGCGGTCAGGGTCAGCGCGGCGTCCTCCGCCGTCGTCGAATCCGTCAGGGTGCGCAGCGGGGCGGCGCGCAGAAGATCGGTGAGCCGGGCCAGCCCGGCGCCGTCGCGCACCACGCCGGCCTCGCGGGTCATCGCCTGCTGCACGGTGGCGCGCGCCAGGGCCGCCCGCACGGGCGGTCCGGGCCAGCGCGCGGAGACCCGGGAGGCGCCGCGAGCCTGGTCGGCGGCCGCGCGCCCGGCGCGTCCCCCGACGACCAGGCCCTCCAGCAGGCTGTTGGAGGCCAACCGGTTGGCGCCGTGCATGCCGGTGCGGGCCACCTCGCCGGCCGCCAGCAGCCCCGGCACCGCGGTCCGGCCGTGCACGTCAGTGAGCACGCCGCCGCAGTTGTAGTGCGCGCCGGGCACCACCGGGATCGGCTGGCGGGCCGGGTCGATGCCGGCGCGGCGGCAGGCGGCGGTGACGGTCGGGAACCGGCCGGCGACGTTCGGCAGCGCCCGCGCGTCGAGGAACACACACGGGTCGCCGGTGGCGCGCATCCGGTCGGAGATCGCGGCGGCGACGACGTCACGCGGGGCCAGGTCGCCCATCGGGTGGGCCCCGTCGGTGATCGGCTCACCGCGGGCGTCGCGCAGCACCGCGCCCTCCCCGCGCAGCGCCTCGGTGACCAGGGGGCGCTGCGCCCCGCCGGGCCCGCCGTAGAGCATCGTGGGGTGGAACTGGATGAACTCCAGGTCGGCGACCGGCGCGCCGGCGCCCATCGCCAGGGCGATACCGCCGCCGGTGGAGCCGGCCGGGTTGGTGGTCGCCGCGAACAGTTGGCCGAGCCCGCCGGTGGCCAGGATCACCGCGGGTGCTTCCAGTACACCGAGGCCGTCGGCGCCGAGCACTTGGACCCCGGTGACCGACCCGGTGGTGTCGTCGCGCAGGATCTGCACGGCCATCTCGCCGGCGCGGATGTCAAGTGCTGCGGCCGCCGCATCGAGGGCGCGCTGCACCTCCGCGCCGGTGGCGTCACCGCCGGCATGGACGATGCGGCGCTGGGAGTGCCCGCCCTCGCGGGTGAGCGCCCAGCGGCCGGGGGCCGCCTCATCGAACCGCGCACCGGCCCCGACGAGTTCCGCGACGGCGGCGTAGCCGTCGGCCACGATCGAGGACACGGCGGCGGGGTCGCAGAGTCCCGCGCCGGCGGCGACGGTGTCGGCGACGTGGGCCTGCACCGAATCGGCGGTCTGCGGCAGCACCACCGCGATGCCCCCCTGGGCGTAGCGGGTCGCCGTGGCCCCGGATTTGGCCAGCACCACGACCGCGGCCCCGGCCCGGTGGGCGGCCAGGGCGGCGGTCAGCCCGGCCACCCCGGTGCCGATGACGACGACGTCGGCGCGCTGCACCCAGGCCGGGCCGGCGCTCATTCGCCGCTGCCCGGCTGCCCGACGGCGATCATCCGCTGCACCGAGGCCAACGCGGCCTCGCGGGTGGTCGGGTCCACGTCGACCTCGTCGGCGCCGGTGACCAGGCAGCGCAGCAGCGCCGCGGGGGTGATCATCTTCATGAACTTGCAGGACGCCTTCTCGTTGACGGCCTGGAAGTCGACGTCGGGGGCGGCGTTGCGCAACTGGTAGAGCATCCCCACCTCGGTGGCCACCAGCACCTTCTTCGCCCCGGTCGACTTCGCCGCCGCCAGCATCCCGCCGGTGGACAGGATCTTGACCTGCTCCTCGGGCACCGCACCCTCCCCGGCCAGATACAGCGCCGAGGTCGCGCACCCGCACTCCGGGTGGACGAACAACTCCGCCTCGGGGTTGTCGCGGGTCTGGGCGGTCAGCTCGTCGCCGTTGATGCCGGCGTGGACGTGACACTCCCCGGCCCAGATGTGCATGTTGGTGCGGTTGGTGAGCCGCCGCACGTGGGCCCCGAGGAACTGGTCGGGGCAGAACAGCACCTCGCGGTCGGGATCGATCGACTCGACGATCTCCACGGCGTTCGAGGAGGTGCAGCAGTAGTCGGTCAGCGCCTTGACCGCCGCGGTGGTGTTGACGTAGCTGACCACCGCCGCGCCGGGGTGTTCGGCCTTCCACTCGGCGAGGTCCTCTGCGGTGATCGAGTCGGCCAGCGAACAACCCGCCCGCTGGTCGGGGATGAGCACCGTCTTCCCCGGGCTGAGGATCTTGGCGGTCTCCGCCATGAAGTGCACCCCGCAGAACACGATGGTGTCCTCGGGTGCGGCGGCCGCCGCCCGCGCCAGCGCCAGCGAGTCGCCGACGTGGTCGGCGATGTCCTGGATGGCCGGCACCTGGTAGTTGTGCGCCAGGATCGTGGCGTTGCGGGCCTTGGCCAGCCGGCGGATCTCCCGGGCCCAGTGCTCGTCGGGCTCCACCCCGCCGTAGCCGGTCGGGGTGTCGACGATCTGGTCGGCGAGGCTGCTCGCCACGGTTTCCGCCGTCTCCAGGCCTGTGCGATTCAGGACCGTCATGGCCGTATCCTTCCGCCGCGTAGGTTTTCGACTTACAATCGAAAACATGGTTTATGGTAACACCCGCCACGAGGTGCTCGCCGTGGTGTTCCAGGTTCGGGGCCTCGATGTCACCAGCGCGCCCGCCGCGGGCGCGGTGACACCGCAGCTCAACGTCCTGCTGTGGGAACGCGCACAAAATCCCGAACGCGGCGCCTGGTCGCTGCCGGGCGGCCGGCTGCGCGACGACGAAGACCTGGTGACCTCGGTGCGCCGCCAGTTGGCCGAGAAGGTCGACCTGCAGGAGTTGGCCCACCTCGAGCAACTCGCCGTGTTCTCCGATCCGGGGCGCATGCCCGGTCCGCGCACCGTGGCGTCGACCTTCCTGGGTCTGGTCCCCTCCCCCGCGACCCCGGAGCTGCCGTCCGACACGCGCTGGCACCCGGTGGATGCGCCCCCGGCGATGGCGTTCGACCACGGCCCGATGGTGGCGCACGCCCAGGCCCGCCTGGTCGCGAAGATGTCCTACACCAATATCGGGTTCGCCTTGGCGCCAACTGAATTCGCGTTGTCGACGTTGCGCGACATTTATGAGGCAGCACTGGGCTATCAGGTGGACGCCACGAACCTGCAACGCGTGTTGACCCGCCGCAAGGTGATCAGTCGTACCGGCACGACCGCGCAGTCCGGGCGCAGCGGCGGACGCCCGGCGGCGCTGTACCGGTTCACCGAGTCGCGGTTGCGGATCACCGACGAATTTGCGGCATTTCGGCCTCCCGGGGAGAGTCGACTGGATTCTTAGGGTCTCCTTAAGCAAGAATGGCTAGCGGTCCGCCGCTGGGCCGCGAAGGGAGACAGCCCATGGGGCCCGCACAACCTGCGCACGCACTGACCGACGCCGGCCAGCCGGAATGGATCGGTGCCGCACCGCACGAGGTTCTGCAGGCCGGTGTCCGCCCGCAGCTGCCGACCGACGACCCGTTCTACGCCGCCCCGTCGGGCTTCGAACACGCCGAGCCGGGCACCGTGCTGCGCAGCCGCGACGTCGAGCTGGCATTTCTCGGGGTGCTGCCGGTGCGGGTCAGCGCCACCCAGTTGCTCTACCGCACGATGGACATGAACGGGGTGCCGGAGGCGGCGGTGACCACCGTGCTCGCCCCCGTCGGGCGCTATCCGGGCTCGCCGCGCCCGCTGCTGTCATATCAGTGCGCGATCGACGCGGTGACCTCCCGCTGCTTCCCGTCCTATGCGCTGCGACGTCATTCCCACGCCCTCGGCTCGGTGCCGCAACTGGAGTTCCTGCTGATCGCGGCGGCTCTGGCGGAGGGCTGGACGATCGCGGTCCCCGACCACGAGGGCCTCGCCGGACTCTGGGGCTCCCCGTACGAGCCCGGCTACCGGGTGCTCGACGGGGTGCGTGCGGCGCTGAGCTACCAGCCGCTGGAGCTGTCGGCACAGACCCCGGTGGGACTGTGGGGCTACTCCGGGGGCGGTCTGGCCACCGCGTGGGCCGCCGAGACCGCCGGACAGTACGCCCCGGAGCTCAACGTCGCCGGTGCGGTGCTCGGGTCCCCGGTGGGCAACCTCGGCGAGACCTTCCGCCGGCTCAACGGCACCTTCTTCGCCGCGCTGCCGGCGCTGGTGATCGCCGCGCTGGCGCACCGCTACCCGGGACTGAAGAAGGTCGTCGACGAACACGCCACCGAGGCCGGCCGTGCGTTGCTGGCCCGGCTGGAGACCATGACCACCGGTGCGGCGCTGGTGA
Organism: Mycolicibacillus koreensis; assembly: GCF_002104795.1. Classification (GTDB taxonomy): domain Bacteria; phylum Actinomycetota; class Actinomycetes; order Mycobacteriales; family Mycobacteriaceae; genus Mycobacterium; species Mycobacterium koreense. Next base: position 131,339 of record NZ_NCXO01000001.1, on the reverse strand, counting down.
AGATGCGCGGGCTGGACATGGACGACTACATCGACCGTCCGCTGCCGGAGATCCTGGCGCTGCCGGAGGTCGAGCACGTCTTCACCGACACCACACTGGGCACCGCGGCCCCAGCCCTGCCGGTGCTGCTGGTGCAGGCCGTCCACGATCCGGTGATCTCGGTCGACGACATCGACGCGCTGGCCGAGACGTACCGGGCCGGCGGCACCGATGTCACCTACCACCGGGACGCGTTCGGCGAGCATCTGCTGCTGCACCCGCTGTCGGCGCCGATGGCGCTGCGGTGGTTGACCGACCGGTTCGCCGGGCGCCCGCGCACCGACCACCGGTTGCGCAGCACGTGGCCGGTGCTGTTCCACCCGGCGACCTATCAGGGCATGGCGCGGCTGGCGATGGTCACCGCCCGGGTGCTGACCCATCAGATGGTGCGCCGCCTGCCGCTGTGACCGTCGCCGGCTGCGGTGACGGCAGCGACGGCTCCTGCGGCGGATAGCCGCCCAGGTCGTCGCGCAGGGCGGCGGCGGTGGCCACCGCGTAGGCCAGGGCGGCCGCAGCCGCCGGCAACAGCAGCGTGGCGGCCGCCTGCAGCGGCGCGGTGCCGAAGAACACCGCCGGGGCCTCGGTGACGTAGGCCAGCCGGTGCTGCGGGCTGACCGCAGCGGCGTCGATGTCCAGCGTGCCGTAGCGCAACCGCACCGCGGCACCGCCGACGGCGGTGGCGGCACCGGCCGCGCCGATCATCCCGACGGTCAGCGCCGCGGCCATCACCGGACCCCGGTGGGCCTGCCACTGCCACACCACGGTCGCGGCCACCACCGCGAGCACACAGAGCAGCCCGAGCATCAAAAACGCGGCCACGAAGAAATGATCGGCCTCGTTGCCCAGATAGGCGTGTTTGCGTTCACCGTCGCGGGTCAGCGCCACCACCCCGTCCGCCGCCGGCGCCAGCCACGCCCACAGCGCACCGACCACGACACCGCCGAGAGCCAGCGCGGCGACCACCAGCGCCGCAGCCGACGGCCGCGACAGCCGCGGTGGCGCCTCGCTCACCGGCGCGGATCCAACTCGACGGAGTCGACCTCGCCGTGCCGCGAGCACCGCGCCAGCCAGCCGTTCGGCCGCACCTGCACGATCATGCGGCGGCCACACTCGGCGCAGTAGCGCGGCGGCTCCAGGCCCAACTGCGCGGCGGTCGGCGACGCCGATCCGGCCGGTCCCCCGGTGTAGACGTTGTAGACGCCGGCACCCACCGGGGCGGGCAGCTCAGCGGTCATCACGGTGCGTCACAGGCTCGCGTTGAACGCCTTGAGCGGCATCTTCAGCTCGTCGAGCATCTCCAGGTCGTCGTCGATGGAGCGCCCCAGGGTGGTCAGGTAGTTCCCGACGATGACCGCGTTGACACCGCCGAGCAGGCCGCGTTTGGCGCCCAGGTCCCCCAACGTGATCTCCCGGCCGCCGCTGAACCGCAGCATGGTGTGCGGCAGCGCCAGCCGGAACGCCGCGATCGCGGTGAGCGCCTCGGCCACCGGCACCAGTTCGGCGTCGGCCAGCGGGGTGCCAGGCCGCGGGTTCAGGAAGTTCAGCGGTACCTCGTCGGGGCCGAGTTCGGCGAGCTCGACGGCGAATTCGGCACGCTGCTCCAGGGTTTCACCCATGCCGAGGATTCCGCCGCAGCACATCTCGATGCCGGCGTCGCGGACCATCGACAGGGTCTCCCAGCGCTCCTCCCAGGTGTGGGTGGTGACCACGTTCGGGAAGTGGGACCGGGCGGTCTCCAGGTTGTGGTTGTAGCGGTGGACACCCATCTCGGCCAGGCGGTTCACCTGGTCCTGGGTGAGCATCCCCAGCGACGCGGCGATCTGGATGTCGACTTCGCTGCGGATCGCCTCGATGCCGGCGGCCAGTTGGGCCATCAGCCGCTCGTCGGGGCCGCGGACCGCCGCGACGATGCAGAACTCGGTGGCCCCGCTCTTGGCGGTCTGCTTGGCCGACTCCACCAGGTTGTCGATGTCGAGCCAGGCGCTGCGCACCGGCGACTCGAACAGCCCCGACTGCGAGCAGAAATGACAGTCCTCCGGGCAGCCGCCGGTCTTGAGGCTGATGATGCCCTCGACGTCGACCTCCGGGCCGCACCAGCGCATCCGCACCTCGTGGGCCAGCTCCAGCAGCTCGTCGAGGCGCTCCTCGGGAAGCTGCAGCACGGCGAGTACCTGGTCCTTGTTCAGTCCCTCACCGCGGCCCAGGACCTGGTCGCGGGCGACCGCCAAAATGTCCGAGCTGTCTTCGGCGCTCGCCGCGCCACCGGTCATCGACTCGGTTCCCGCCTGTGTCACCAGGTCACTCCTAAAGATCGTGTTCGCCTTGAACGGTGTTCAGGTTAGGGTAGCCGGGTGCGCGCGCACAAACGTGACCCCCACCATGGCCCGTGCGGTGAGCTCGGCCACACCCCGAAGCGCGATCTCAAGCGCGACGTGGTCGACGCCGCGGTCGCACTGTTGGACCGCTACGGCATCGCCGATCTGAGCATGCGCCGGCTGGCGCGTGAACTGGAATTGACTCCCGGCGCGCTGTATTGGCACTTCGCCGACAAGCAGGCGCTGCTCGGTGCCGTCGCCGACCGGCTGCTGACCCCGGTCGAGGCCGCGGGGTCTGGAGCGGGGTGCGGCGAGGGGTGGCAGAACCGCATCGAGGAGCTGTGCCGGCGGCTGCGCGACGCCCTGCTGTCGCACACCGACGGCGCCGAGCTGGTGTCGGCGAGCCTGGCCGCCGGGCGCTCGCCGCGCATCGAGGCGGTGACGGCGGCGCTGGCCGAGGCCGCCGCCGAGGGCGGGCTGGACCCGGAGCAATCCGAGCTGGCGGCACGCTCGATCCTCTACTACGTGCTCGGCTTCACCGTCGACGAGCAGTCCCGACGGCAGTGGGACGCCGCCGGCGCCTCGGTGGCCGCCACCGATCTGGGGGCCGACGGCCCGCGGGCCCGTCCGGACCGTGACTTCGGGTTCGGCCTGCGGCTGCTGACCGACGGGCTGGCCGTTCGCGCCGGGGCCGCGCTCAGCTGAGTGCGGTGGCGGTGCGCGCCCCGCCGTCCCAGTGCCGCACCCCGACGAACCACCCGTGCAGCTCCGCCGGGCGCGCCGCGACGCGCAGCGCCGGGCCCAGCTGATCGGCGGTGAGCCGGCGGGCCAAGGTGACGTGCGGGCTCCACCGCCCCACCGCGGTGGTGGGGCGTAGGGCGGGATGCGACCACGGTGCGGCGGCAGCGCCGATCGCGGCGTGCAACTCCAGCAGCGCGACGCTGGGAACCACCAGACGGGCCAGCACCGGACGGTCCCGGCCAAACAGCAGCACTCCCCCGACCCGGCAGGCCAGCGGGAACCCCGCGATCAGCCCGGTGAGCGCGGCGCCGACCTGCGCGTCGATACGGTCGGCGACCGCCAGGGTGACGTGCGGGCGCGCCGTCGGCGGCGGGGTGCGTATCCCGTCGGCGGCCAACCGGGTCCACAGCGCGCGGATCGCGGTCTCGGTGGCGTCGTCGAAGACCAGCTCCAGGGAATGCACCATGGTCAACCAGCCAGCGCCGCAACCCAATCCGGATCGAAGGCGGCAGCGCTGAGAGTAGCGAACGCCACCGGGTCCGCGGCGCCGGCGCCTGCCGGGAGCACTGCCCGCAGCGGGGCCATCCGACCCAGCGCGCCGCGGTTGTCGGTCTCGGGGGCCCCGGGATGTTCCGGCCAGGCGCCGATCACCAGACCCGCGCAGCGCAGCCCATCGCGGTCCAACGCCTCCAGCGTCAGTGCGGTGTGGTTGAGGGTGCCCAGTCCGGCGGCGACGACCACCAGGACCGCGGCGTCGACGTCGGCGGCGAGATCGCGCAGCGTCACCCCGTCGGCGCCGAGTTCGACCAGCAGCCCTCCGGCCCCTTCGACGAGGGTGAGCCTGCCCGGGTGGTCGGCCGAGGTGACCAACCGGCGCAACTGCGCGCCGGTGGGCAGCCTGGCGTCGGCCGCGGTGGCCGCAGCACGCGGCGCCAGGGGCTCGGGGTAGCGGGCCCCGCCGGGCACCGTGGGGACCCCGGCCAGGCGTGCCACCTCGGCGAGGTCGTCGTCGCCGGCGGCGGTGCCGGTCTGCACCGGTTTGCACACCGCGACGTCCAGGCCCGCCTGGCGGGCGCAGCTGGCCAGCGCCGCGGTGGCGACGGTCTTGCCGACGCCGGTGTCGGTGCCGGTGACGACCAGCACGCTCATCGGGCGCCCGCCAGCACGGCGGTGAGCACCCGGCGGGCGGTGTCGAGATCCTCCGGGCGCAGGGAGGCCCGCGCGGTCAGCCGCAGCCGCGAGGTGCCCGGCGGCACCGTCGGTGGGCGGAAACAGCCCACCCGCACACCGGCGTCCAGGCAGGCCGCCGCGGCATCCACGGCCACCTGCGGATCACCCAGGATCACCGACACCACCGCCGACTGCGGCACCGTCGCCACCCCGCAGATGGCGGCCAGTGCCTCGGCGTGGCGCAACACCGCCGCCGGCAGGTCCGGATCGGCGGCGAGCACCCCGAGTGCGGCGCGCGCCGCCCCGACCGCGGCCGGGGTGAGCCCGGTGTCGAAGATGAACGACCGGGCGTTGTCGATCAGGTGCGCGCGCACCGCCGTCGGGCCCAGCACCGCGCCGCCCTGCCCGCCGAGCGCCTTGGACAGCGTGGTGGTCACCACCACGTCGGGGGCCCCGGCCAACCCGAGTTCGGCGACCAGCCCCCGCCCGCCGGTGCCGCGCACCCCCAGCCCGTGCGCCTCGTCCACGATCAGCAGGGCGCCGTGGCGGCGGCAGACCGCGTGCAGTTCACGCAGCGGCGCGAGGCCGCCGTCGGCGCTGAACACCGACTCGGTGAGCACCACCGCGCGGTCCTCGGTGCGCGCAGCCAGGGCGGCGGCGACCGCGTCGACGTCGCGGTGCGCGGTCACCGTCACCCGCGCGCGGGAGAGCCGGCAGGCGTCGACCAGTGACGCGTGGCAGGCGGCGTCGGAGACCACCAGTGTGCCCGGGCCCGACAGGCTGACCACCGCGCCCAGGTTGGCGGTGTAGCCGGAGGAGAACACCAGCGCGGACTCGGCGCCGAGGAAGTCCGCCAACTCCTGTTCGAACTGTTCATGCAGGGCGGTGTTGCCGGTGACCAGCCGCGACCCGCCGGCGCCCGCACCCCAGGTGTGCAGGGCTGCGGCCGCGCCGGCGATCACCGCCGGGTGCGTCGCCAACCCCAGATAGTCGTTGGAGGCCAAATCCAGTTCGGTGGTGACCGCCGGGCGGGTGCGCAGGCCGCGGCGCAGACCGGCGGCGCGGCGCTGCTCGGCCACGTCGGCCAGCCAGGCCAGCGGGGATATCCCCGTGCTCCTCACCCGATGCTCCTTGACCCCCGGTGCGACTTGAACACCGTTCAGGCTAGTGCACGGGCGACCGCCACCATCGCCGCACCGATCCGGTCGATCTCCTCGGGCGTGCAGATATAGGGCGGCATCGCGTAGATCAGGGTGCGGAACGGGCGCAGCCACACCCCGTGATCGAGGGCGACGGCGGTGGCCACCGTCATGTCCACCGGGGCGTGGCATTCGATGACCCCGATCGCGCCGCGCACCCGCACCTCGGCCACCGCGGGCAGCTCCGCTGCCGGCGCCAGCGCCGCCCGCAGGCCCGCTTCGATCGCGGCGACCCGGGCGCGCCAGTCGCCGTCGAGCAGCACCTCGATGCTGGCGACCGAGACCGCGCACGCCAGCGGGTTGGCCATGAACGTCGGCCCGTGCATCAGCGCTCCGGCCGCCCCGGCGCTGATGGTCTCGGCGATGGTGCGGGTGCACAGGGTGGCCGCCAACGTGAGGTAACCGCCGGTGAGCGCCTTGCCCACGCACATGATGTCGGGGCTGACCCCGGCGTGGTCGGCGGCGAACAGCGCACCGGTGCGGCCGAACCCGGTGGCGATCTCGTCGAAGATCAGCAGCACCTGCCGACGGTCGCAGGCCGCCCGCAGGTCGGCCAGGTAGCGCGGGTCGTGAAAACGCATGCCCCCGGCGCCCTGGACCACCGGTTCGACGATGACCGCGGCCACCTCGTCGGCATGGTCGGCCAGCTGCGCCTCGAACGCGGCGCTGTAGGCGGGGTCGTAGTCGGCCGGCACCGCGGGGGCGAAGATCTGGCGGGCCAGGATGTCGGTCCACAGCGCGTGCATGCCGCCGTCGGGGTCGCAGACGCTCATCGGGGTGAAGGTGTCCCCGTGGTAGCCGCCCCGCCAGGTCATCAGCCGGTGCTTGCCGGGGCGCTCGCGGGCCCGCCAGTACTGCAGCGCCATCTTCACCGCCACCTCCACCGAGACCGACCCGGAGTCGGCGAGGAAAACGGTGTCGAGACCCGCCGGGGTGATCGCGACCAGCAACTCGGCCAGCCGTGCGGCCGGCTCGTGGGTCAGACCGCCGAACATGACGTGGTTCATCACCTGCAGCTGGCGGGTGAGCGCGGCGTCGAGCACCGGGTGGCCGTGACCGTGCACGGCGGTCCACCACGAACTCATCGCGTCGAGGACCTCGACGGGCTCACCGTCGCGGATCAGCGTCAGCCAGGCACCGCGCGCCGCGGTCGCCACCAACGGCGCGGGGCCGGCGGCGTCGACCCCCAGGGTGCTGTAGGGGTGCCAGAGGTGGCGGGCGTCGAGCGCGCTGATCTGGGCGGGGGTCAACCCCGGCGTCGGCGCGGCCATCCGATCGAGGGTAATGCAGTCCGGCGGCCCCGCTTCGGCCCCCCGAACGTCACCGTCGGGTCACGGTCCGGCGAATTCTGGCCGCCGATGCCCGCCGGCGGTGGCACACTGCCCCGGCCGTGTTGTAGAAGTGACTGTAGTGATTTGTGTGACTTCAGAGAATGGACCTCCGATGAGACGTGTAGCCGCCCTCCTGTTCGGCGTCGTGATGGGTGCGGTGCTCAGCGCCGCGCTGCTGGTGGCCACCCCCGGGGTGGCGTCGGCGATCCCGGGCACCTCCGCGCAGGGCAACGGGTCGATGATCGACTACGTGATCGCCCGGGGGCTCTCCCAGCGCGGGGTGCCGTTCTCCTACGGCGGCGGCGGGGTCAGCGGACCCACCCGCGGGGCCGGTCGCTACGCCACCGTGGTCGGATTCGACGCCTCGGGGCTGACCCAGTACGCATTCGCCGGTGCCGGGATCAAACTGCCCCGCTCCTCGACCACCCAGTACCAGGTGGGCCGCAAGGTCCCGCCGGCGCAGGCCAAACGCGGTGACCTGATCTTCTACGGTCCGCAGGGCAGCCAGAGCGTGGCGCTGTACCTGGGCAACCAGCAGATGCTGGAGGTCTCCGACACCGTCAACGTCGCGCCGGTGCGCTCGGCGGAGATGACGCCCTACCTGGTGCGAATCCTGGATTCCTGACCGGCCCCGACCGGTTCCCCACCGCCGCCCGGCTGCGTATAGCGGCCGGGCGGCGTGTTCGTGATGCGGGAAAATCGTCATGATTCGGTAGATTGTCAGGTCGATCATGACGACGCTGACCGCACGCCGGCCCACACCGCGGCCCGCGATTACCACGACGCCCGCTCGCCCGGAGATGGGTACCCGCACGTCCGGGTTCTACCGCCACGACCTGGACGGACTGCGCGGGATCGCGATCGCGTTGGTGGCGATGTTCCACGTCTGGTTCGGCCGGGTCTCCGGCGGCGTCGACGTCTTCCTGGCGCTCTCGGGCTTCTTCTTCGGCGGAAAACTGCTGCGTGCGGCACTGAATCCGACCGCGTCGCTGGCGCTGCGCCCGCAGCTGACCCGGCTGGTGCGCCGGCTGCTGCCGGCGCTGGTGGTGGTGCTCGCCGGCTGCGCGGTGCTGACCATCCTGATCCAGCCGCAGACCCGCTGGGAGGCCTTCGCCGACCAGAGCCTGGCCAGCCTCGGCTACTACCAGAACTGGGAGCTGGCCAACACCGCCGCGGACTATCTGCAGGCCGGTGAGGCCGTCAGTCCGCTGCAGCACATCTGGTCGATGTCGGTCCAGGGCCAGTTCTACGTCTCGTTTCTGCTGCTGATCTTCGGGCTCGGCTACCTGGGACGCCGGCTGCTCTCGCCGGCGCGGATGCGCATCGTGTTCATCGTGGTGCTGACCGCGCTGACGGTGGCGTCGTTCGTCTACGCGATCTTCGCCCACCAGGACAATCAGGCCCTGGCCTACTACGACAGCTTCGCGCGCGGCTGGGAACTGCTGATCGGGGCGCTGGCCGGGGCGCTGGTCACCTATATCCGCTGGCCGCTGTGGCTGCGCACGGTGGTGGCCACCGTGGCGCTGGCGGCGATCCTGTCCTGCGGCGCGCTCATCGACGGGGTCAACGAGTTCCCCGGCCCGTGGGCGCTGGTCCCGGTCGGGGCGACCGTGCTGTTCATCCTGGCCGGGGCCAACCGGCACGCCACCCCCGGCACCGACGCGATGCCGCTGCCCAACCGGATCCTGGCGGCCGGACCGTTGATGACTCTGGGCTCGATGGCGTACTCGCTGTACCTGTGGCACTGGCCACTGCTGATCTTCTGGCTGTCCTACAGCGGCAACAGGCACGCCAGCGTGCTCGAGGGCACCGCGGTGCTGGTGATCTCCGGGGTGCTGGCGTATCTGACCATGCGGTTCGTCGAGGACCCGCTGCGGATCCGCAAAACCGATCCGGTGGCCGCCCCCGTGGTGGCGGCGGTGCCGTGGCGGGTGCGGATGCGCCGCCCGACGATCGTGTTGGGGTCGGTGGTGGCCCTGCTGGGGGTGACCCTGACCGCCACGTCGTTCACCTGGCGCGAGCACGTCACCGTGCAGCGGTCCAGCGGCAAGGAACTCGCCGGGCTCAGTGCCCGCGACTACCCGGGGGCGCGGGCGCTGCTCAACCACGTGCGGGTGCCCAAGCTGCGGATGCGGCCCACCGTGCTGGAGGCGAAGAAGGACCTGCCGGCCTCCACCATCGACGGCTGCATCAGCACGTTCAAGAACCCCGAGATCATCAACTGCAGCTACGGCGACCACGACGCCACCCGCACCATCGCCCTGGCCGGCGGTTCGCACGCCGAACACTGGTTGACCGCGCTGGACCTGTTGGGCCGCCGCCACCACTTCAAGGTGGTGACGTATCTGAAGATGGGGTGCGCGCTGTCGACGCAGAAGGTGCCGCGGATCATGGGCAGCAACGCCGCCTATCCGCAATGCCACGACTGGGTGCAGCGCACCATGGACAAACTCGTTGCCGACGCGCCCGACTACGTGTTCACCACCTCCACCCGCCCGTGGAACATCAAACCCGGCGACGTCATGCCGGCGACCTACATTGGCATCTGGGAACGCTTCCAGGACAACAACATCCCGGTGCTGGCGATGCGTGACACCCCGTGGCTGGTCTCCGACGGCAAAGCGGTGGTGCCGCCGGACTGCCTGGCCAAGGGCGGCAACGCGGTCTCCTGCGGAGGAAAACGTTCTGACCTGCTGGCCGAAACGAACCCGACACTGGAGTTCGTCGACCGGTTCCCGGTGCTCAAGCCCCTCGACATGACCGACGCGGTGTGCCGTGCCGACGTCTGCCGGGCGGTCGAGGGCAACGTGATGGTCTACCACGACTCCCATCACCTGTCGGCGAGCTACATGCGCACGATGGCCGGTGAGCTGGGCCGCCAACTCGCCGCCGTGACCGGGTGGTGGTGACCGTCCTCCGTACGGCCCGCTTCCGTCGCGGATAGGGTCGGTCCATGACCCCCAGCGAGACTGCCGCGCCGCCCACACCCGCGCCGAGCGTGTGGCCCGGCCGCCGGTACCCGCTGGGGGCCACCTACGACGGGGCGGGCACGAACTTCGCGTTGTTCTCCGAGGTCGCCGAGAAGGTGGAACTCTGCCTCATCGGCAAGGACGGCACCGAGACCCGCGTTCGCCTCGATGAGGTCGACGGCTACGTCTGGCACGCCTACCTGCCCACGATCGGCCCCGGCCAGCGCTACGGCTACCGGGTGCACGGCCCCTACGACCCGGCCGCCGGTCACCGCTGCGACCCGAGCAAGCTGCTGTTGGACCCGTACGGCAAGGCGTTCCACGGCGACTTCGACTTCGGCCCGGCACTGTTCTCCTACCCGATGGACACCGGGGAGTCCGACGGTGCCGACACCGGCGAGGACACCGCCCTGCCGATGATCGACTCGCTGGGGCACACCATGACCAGCGTGGTGATCAACCCGTTCTTCGACTGGGCCGCCGATCGGGCGCCGGGCACCCCCTACCACGAGACCGTCATCTACGAGGCCCACGTCAAGGGCATGACCGCCACCCACCCCGACATTCCGGAGGATCTGCGCGGCACCTACGCCGGGCTCGCCCACCCCGCGATCATCGAGCACCTCAAATCGCTGAACGCCACCGCGATCGAGTTGATGCCGGTACACCAGTTCATGCACGATCGTCGCCTGCTGGATATGGGGTTGCGAAACTATTGGGGATACAACACCTTCGGGTTCTTCGCCCCGCACCACGGGTATGCCGCCAACCGCAGCGCCGGTGGGGCCGTCGCCGAGTTCAAGGCGATGGTGCGCGCCTTCCACCAGGCCGGCATCGAGGTCATCCTCGACGTCGTCTACAACCACACCGCAGAAGGCAACCACCTCGGGCCCACGATCAACTTCCGCGGCATCGACAACGCCGCCTACTACCGCCTCGACGACGACCCGCGCTACTACCGGGATTTCACCGGAACCGGCAACAGCCTCAACGCCCGCAACCCGCACACCTTGCAGCTGATCATGGATTCGCTGCGCTACTGGGTCACCGAGATGCACGTCGACGGTTTCCGTTTCGACCTGGCCTCCACCCTGGCCCGCGAGCTACACGAGGTGGACCGGCTCAGCGCGTTCTTCGACCTGGTGCAGCAAGACCCGATCGTCAGCCAGGTCAAACTCATCGCCGAGCCGTGGGACGTCGGCGAAGGCGGCTATCAGGTGGGTAACTTCCCGGGGCTGTGGACCGAATGGAACGGCAAATACCGTGACACAGTTCGTGATTACTGGCGCGGCGAACCGGAGACCCTCGGGGAGTTCGCCTCCCGCCTCACCGGGTCGTCGGACCTCTACGAGGCGACCGGGCGCCGCCCGGGCGCCTCGATCAACTTCGTCACCTGCCACGACGGATTCACCTTGCGGGATCTGGTGAGCTACAACGAGAAACACAACGAGGCCAACGGCGAGGACAACCAGGACGGGGAAAGCTACAACCGCTCCTGGAACTGCGGGGTCGAGGGGCCCACCGACGACCCCGACATCGAGGCGCTACGGGGCCGGCAGATGCGCAACATCTTCGCCACCCTGATGGTCAGCCAGGGCACCCCGATGATCGCCCACGGCGACGAGATGGCCCGAACCCAGCAGGGCAACAACAACGTCTACTGCCAGGACTCCGAGCTGTCCTGGATGGACTGGTCGCTGGAGACGGCCAACGCCGACCTGCTGACGTTCGCGCGCACCGCGACGGCCCTGCGCCGCAACCACCCGGTGTTCCGCCGTCGCCGCTTCTTCCGTGGCCGACCCATCCGCAGCGGCGACGAGATCCGCGACATCGCCTGGCTGACACCGGCCGGCCAGGAGATGACCCAGCAGGACTGGGACACCCATTTCGGCAAATGCGTGATGGTCTTCCTCAACGGTGAGGCGATCCGTGAAGCCGACGCCCGCGGCGAGCGGGTCGTCGACGACTCGTTCCTGTTGTGTTTCAACGCCCACTACGAACCGGTCGAGTTCGTCACCCCCAACGACGGCTACGCCCGGCAATGGACCGGCGCACTCGACACCAACGACCCGGTCGGGGCCAGCGACGCGGTCGTCGACGCCGGTGCGGCCCTGGAGATCCCAGGTCGTTCGCTGATCGTGCTACGCAAGACGTCGTAGCCGATGATCACCCGCGTGCTGTCCACCTACCGGTTGCAGTTGCGCGGTGCCGACAGCGGCGAGCGCTTCGACTTCGACGACGCCGCAGCCCTGGTGGACTACCTCGACGAGTTGGGCGTCAGCCACCTGTACCTGTCGCCGATCCTGACCGCGGTCACCGGATCCAGCCACGGCTACGACGTCACCGACCCCACCTGCGTCTCCCCCGCCCTCGGCGGCCCCGACGGCCTGGCCCGGCTGTCCGCTGCGGCGCGAGCCCGTGGCATGGGACTGATCGTCGACATCGTGCCCAACCACCTCGGGGTCGGCCGCCCCGAGCAGAACCGGTGGTGGTGGGACGTGCTGCGGGCCGGCCGGGGCTCACCGTACGCGGCGTTCTTCGACATCGACTGGGACCTCGACGGCGGCCGCATCGTGCTGCCGGTGCTCGGCTCCGACTCCGACGCCGAGGACCTGCGCGTCGACGGCGACGTGCTGCGCCTCGGGGAGCGCTGCTGGCCGATCGCCGAGGGCACCGGCGCGGGCAGCGCCGCGGCGGTCCACGACCGCCAGCACTACCGCCTGGTGGGCTGGCGCCGCGGGATCTGCGGCTACCGGCGGTTCTTCTCGATCACCGACCTGGCGGCGCTGCGTCAGGAGGACCCGGAGGTCTTCGACGCCTGCCACGCCGAGGTGGCGCGCTGGTTCGCCGAGGACCTCGTCGACGGGGTCCGCATCGACCATCCCGACGGGCTCACCGACCCGGTCGGCTACCTGCGGCGGCTGCGGGCCCTGCTGGGCCCGCGCGCCTGGATCGTCATCGAGAAGATCCTCGCCGCCGACGAGGCTTTGGAGCCGACCCTGCCGATCGCCGGCACCACCGGCTACGACGCGCTGCGGCTCATCGGCGGGGTCTTCGTCGACCCCGCCGGTGCCGCCGATCTCACCGCGCTGGCCGCCGCGGCCGAGCCCGAACCGGTGGCCGCGCTCAAAACCGCCGCGGTGAGCGACACCCTCGCCAGCGAACTGGACCGGCTGCGCCGCACGGTGTCCGCCGAGGCCGGCACCGACGACCCGCAGCTGGCGCAGGCCCTGGCCGCGCTGGTGGCCCGCATCGGGGTGTACCGCTGCGACTACCCGGGGCTGGCGGCGATGCTGCCGACCGCGCTGGCCCACACCGCCGCGGCGGCACCGCGGTTGGCGACGTCGCTGGCGGTGATCGCCACCGCACTGGCCGGTGACGGCACCGCCGGGGCGCGGTTGCAGCAGCTGTGCGGGGCGGCCACCGCCAAGGCGGTCGAGGACTGCCTGTTCTACCGCGATGCGCGGCTGGTGTCGCTCAACGAGGTCGGCGGCGATCCGCAGCGGTTCGGCGTCAGCGTCGCGGAATTCCATCACGCCAACACCCTGCGGGCGCGGCACTGGCCGCAGGCGATGACCACCCTGTCCACCCATGACACCAAACGCGGTGAGGACGTGCGGGCACGCATCAGCGTGCTCTCCCAGATGCCGCGGCGGTGGGCCGAGGTGGTGCGCCGCTGCGAGCAGCTCGCCCCCAGCCCCGCTGTCGACACCGGACTTTTCCTGTGGCAGAACCTCATCGGGGTGTGGCCGCCGGACGGTCCGATCAGCGCCACCTTGCGTGAACGGCTCCGCGACTATGCCCGCAAGGCTGCCCGCGAAGCCGACCGGCACACCGGCTGGGCCGACCCCGACGAGCAGTTCGAGACCGCCCTGACCGGCTGGCTCGATCGTGTCATCGACGGCCCGGCCGCCGCCGAGCTGACCGCGCTGGCCACCGAGATCGCCCCGCACGCCGCCAGCGACGGCCTGGCCCAGAAGCTGCTGGCGCTGACCGTGCCCGGGATCCCCGACGTCTACCAGGGCACCGAACTGTGGGAGGACAGCCTCGTCGACCCCGACAACCGGCGCCCGGTCGATTTCGCTGCGCGGCGCCGGGAGTTGGGCACCGGCGGGCACCCCAAGTTGCAGGTGGTGCGCGCCGCACTGGCCGTGCGCCGCCGCCACCCTAGGGATTTCACCGACGGCGACTACCGTCCGGTGCTCGCCGCCGGTGACGCGGCGGCGCATCTGCTGGCGTTTCGCCGCGGTGCCGACGTGCTGGTCGCCGTCCCCCGCCTCACGGTGCGCCTGGCCGCCGCCGGTTGGGCCGACACCGCGCTGCGGCTGCCCGCCGGCACCTGGACCGACGCGATCAGCGGAGCCCGCCACCGGGGCACGGTCGCGGCGGGCACGCTGTTCGCGACGCTGCCCGCGGTGGCACTGGAGCGCACCGATGGCTGAGTTCGCGGTGTGGGCACCCAAACCCGGGGTGGTCACCCTGGAAGTCGCCGGGGCGACCCATCCGATGACCGCGACCGTCGGCGGCTGGTGGCACGCCGAGGTGCCGGCAGCCCCCGACGCCCGCTACGGCTTCCTGCTCGACGACGACCCGCAGGTGCTGCCCGACCCGCGCTCGGCGCGCCAACCCGACGGGGTGCACGCCCCGTCGCAGCGGTGGGACGCCGGCGCGGCGCGCTGGACCGATCAGGGATGGACCGGCCGCGACCTGCGCGGCGGGGTCCTCTATGAGCTGCACATCGGCACCTTCACCGACGCGGGCACGTTCACCGCCGCGATCGACAAACTCGACTACCTCGTCGACCTGGGGGTCGACGCCGTGGAGCTCATGCCGGTCAACGCGTTCGCCGGGGACCGCGGCTGGGGCTACGACGGTGTGCTCTGGTACGCCGTGCACGAACCCTACGGGGGCCCCGACGGGCTGGTGGCGTTCGTCGACGCCTGCCACGCCCGCGGGCTGGCGGTGCTCATCGACGCGGTCTTCAACCACCTGGGCCCGTCGGGCAACTATCTGCCCCGGTTCGGCCCCTACCAGTCCGAGCACGCCAACCCGTGGGGGCCGGGCATCAACATCGCCGGCCCCGACTCCGACGAGGTGCGCCGGTACATCCTCGACTGCGCGCTGCGCTGGATGCGTGACTTCCACGCCGACGGGCTGCGCCTCGACGCGGTGCACGCGCTGGTCGACACCACCGCGATCGACCTGCTCGAAGAGCTGGCGTGCGAGACCGACCGGCTCGCCGACACGCTGGGACGGCCGTTGACGCTGATCGCCGAGAGCGACGCCAACAACCCGCGGCTGATCACCCCGCGCGCCGCCGGCGGATACGGGCTCACCGCCCAGTGGGACGACGACATCCACCACGCCCTGCACGCCGCGGTCACCGGCGAACGGCAGGGCTACTACGCCGATTTCGGGTCGCTGCAGACCCTGGCCACCACGTTGCGCCACGGGTTCTTCCACGCCGGCACCTACTCGTCGTTCCGGCGCCGCCGCCACGGCCGGCCCCTGGACACCACCGCGGAGACCGGCATCCCGGCCACCGCGCTGCTGGCCTACACCTGCACCCACGACCAGGTCGGCAACCGTGCGCTCGGTGATCGGCCGTCGGCCACGCTGAGCGCCGGTCAGCTGGCGCTCAGCGCCGCGCTGGTGTTGACCTCCCCCTACACCGCGATGCTGTTCATGGGCGAGGAGTGGGGCACGGGGACCCCGTTCCAGTTCTTCAGCTCTCACCCCGAACCGGAGCTGGCGCGCGCCACCGTCGAGGGCCGCCGCCGCGAGTTCGCCGAGCACGGCTGGGACGCCGAAACCGTGCCCGACCCGCAGGACCCGGCGACCTTCCAGCGATCGAAACTGGACTGGGGCGAGCTGAGCAGCGGCGAACACGCCCGGCTCTACCGCTGCTACCGCGACCTGATCGCGCTGCGCCACACCGACGCCGACCTGGCCGACCCGTGGCTGCCGCGGATGCGCATCGACGTCGACGAGGCGGCCCGATGGATCGTGGTGCACCGCGGCGCACTGGCGATCATCGCCAACCTCGGCGAGACACCGGCGACCGTCCCGGTGACCGGTGAGGTCGTCACCGCCTGGGCGCCACCGACTCTGGGCGCCGAGGCGACCACCGTCGACGGGCAGTCGTTCGCGATCCTGCGGACCGCCCGGCATCGGTGATCAGGTCAGATACCGGTAGGCCGGCGAACCCGGCTCCAGGCGTTCGGCGTGCAATTGGGAGGCGGCCATCCGGGCCAGCAGGCCCTCCAGGCCGGCAGCGGACCCCAACTCGATGCCGACGAGCGCCTCCCCGGTCTCCCGGTTGTTGCGCTTGACGTACTCGAACAGGGTGATGTCGTCGTCGGGGCCGAGCACCTCGTCGAGGAAGCGGCGCAACGCGCCGGGCTCCTGCGGGAAGTCGACCAGGAAATAGTGCTTGAGTCCCAGATGCACCAGCGAGCGCTCCAGGATCTCGCCGTAGCGGGAGACGTCGTTGTTGCCGCCGGAGATCAGAGCGACCACCGTCGTCCCGGCCTCGAGGTCGGCCTCGGTGAGCCCGGCCACCGACAGCGCGCCCGCCGGCTCGGCGATGATGCCCTCGTTCTGGTACAGCTCCAGCATCGCGGTGCACACCGCGCCCTCGTCGACCGTGGTCAACGACACCATGTCGCCGGCGGCGGCCAGCACCCGGTAGGGCACCTCCCCGGCGCGGTTGACCGCCGCGCCGTCGACGAACTGGTCGACCTCGCCCAGGGTGACCGGTCCCCCGGCGGCCAGCGCCGCCATCATCGAGGCCGCGCCCGCCGGCTCCACCCCCAGTACGGCGGTGTGGTCGGTGTTCTCGGCCAGATAGCTGGTGATGCCGGCGATGCAGCCGCCGCCGCCGACCGGCACCACCACCAGATCCGGTTCGCCGTCGAGCTGGTCGAGAATCTCCACGGCGATCGTGCCCTGCCCGGCGATGGTGCGCGGATCGTCGAACGGCGGCACCAGCGTCGCCCCGGTGCGCTCCACATCGGCGCGCGCCGCCTCGGCGGCCTGATCGTAGGTGGCTCCCCCGACGATCAGGTCGATGAACTCCCCGCCGTGGTAACGGATCCGGTCACGTTTTTGCCGGGGTGTCTTGCCGGGCACGTAGATGCGCCCCCGTATCCCCAGCGAACGGCAGGCGTAGGCGAAGCCCTGGGCGTGGTTGCCCGCCGAGGAACACACCACCCCGGCGGCGATCTCGGCGTCGGACAGCTGCACCAGCAGGTTGTAGGCGCCGCGCAGCTTGTAGGAGCGCACCGACTGCAGATCCTCGCGCTTGAGGTAGACGTCGGCGCCGGTGGCCGCCGACAGCCGATCGCTGAACTGCAGCGGGGTGCGGGTGATGACCGGATCGATGCGCTCGGCCGCGGCGCGCACGTCCGCGGCGGTCACCGGGGCGGACCCGGCGGTCACGGTCGGTTCGGCAGACACCGGTCAATGGTGCCACCGCGCGGCGGGTTCAGCGCACCGGGGTCAGCACGAACACCGGGATCTCGCGGTCGGTCTTCTTCTGATAGTCGGCGTAGTCGGGGAACGCCGCCACCGCGCGCTCCCACCACAGCGCCTTCTCCTCGCCGAACACCTCGCGGGCGTCGTAGTCACCGACGGAGGTGCCGTCCTGCAGCTCCACCCGCGGGTTCTTGGTGACGTTGTAGTACCAGACCGGATGCTTGGGGGCTCCGCCGAGCGACGCGACGATCGCGTAGCACCCGTCGTGTTCGACCCGCATCAACGGGGTCTTGCGCAGTCTGCCGGTCTTGGCGCCGACACTGGTCAGCAGCACCACGCGCATGCCGCGCAGTTCGGTGCCCTCGGTGCCGCCGGAGGCCATGATCGTCTCGGCATTGCGGCGGGACCAGTCCAACGTGCCTGGGGCGTATTCACCGGAGAGGGGCATCGCCCCAGCCTATGCGCCGCCGCCGACACCGGGAACCCGTCCGCAGTGTTTCGGCTGGCCGAAATCGCGGTTACGAGTTATCGTCGTAGGCATGACCACCCCGGAGTTGCTGCGCACCGACATCCCGGTCGCCGGGGTGCCGTGGCCGGCGCACAAGCTCCTCGCGCTGGCCGCCGGGATGCTGACGTTGGTGCTGGTCGCGGCGGTCACCGGCACGGCCGCCCCGGCGGTGCTCAGCGGTGCCGCGGTCGCCGCGGCGGTCTGGGTGGCACTGGCCGCGGTGCGCGGCGCACCGCGTCAGGGCTCCTCGACGGCCCGGTCGTAGACCAACGCCGCGCCGTCGACGCGAGCTTCGGCGGTGGGCCGGTGGGCCCGTAGCGCCCCGTCGTGCATCAGGTGGCGGACCTCGATCCCGCAGACCAGCGTCAGATAGTCGGCGACCAGCTTGCGGTGGCAGCGCCACCACACCGTCTCCGCGCACATGATCGCGGTCTGCTCGCGTACGGCGCCGTCGAGCAGTTCGGTGATGCCGGCGCGGAACTCCTCGCTGCGCATGTAGCCGGCGTAGGACCGGAACGACGCGTTGCGCAGCGCCACGTCCGGTCCGGAGTCCCCGCCGCGGCGCCACCCGCCCAGCCGTGGCTCCCAGCGGTAGCCGATCCCCGCCGCCGGGAGCCACTGCGCCATCGCCTCGCGGCCCGAATCGGGGTTGTGCCGGCTGCCCGGGGCGGTGCGCACATCCACCAGCTGCGTCACCGCCGCACCCCGGAGCAGCGTGGTGATCTCCGCGGAATCGGCGGTGCCGTGCCCGAACGTCACCACCGTGGTGGTGCTCAGGGCTGCCCCGGGGCCGGCTGGTGGATCTGCGGACCGGGCGGGTCGGCGTAGAGCTCGTCGATCTCGGTGGCGTACTTGCTGGTGATGGGCCGTCGCTTCTTCTTCATCGTCAAGGTGATCTCGTCGCCGCCGGGCTCCCACAGCGTCGGCAGCACGCGGAACCGTTTGATCTGCTCGACCCGCGACAGTGTCGCGTTGCCCGCCGCCACCCCCGCGGCCAGGGTGGCCAGCACCTCCGGGTGGGCGGCCAGCGCACCCGCCGACGCGTCGGGCAGGCCGTAGCGGGCGGCCAGCGGGCCGACCGCATCGGCGTCGAACACCAGCAGCGCGGTCACATAGGGGCGGGCGTCCCCGATCGCCACGATCGAGCCGATCAGCGGGCAGGCCGCCAGGATCGCGTTCTCGATGTTCGCCGGCGACATGTTCTTGCCGGCGGCGTTGATGATCAGCTCCTTCTTCCGGTCGACGATCCGCAGATAGCCGTCGTCGTCGCAGGTCAAGATGTCCCCGGTGTGCAGCCAGCCGTCCGGGTCGATCGCCTCGGCGGTCTTGGCCGGCTCCTTGCGGTAGCCCCGCATCACCAGCGGGCCGCGCACCAGGAACTCCCCATCGTCGGCGATGCGGGACTCCAGCCCGGGCAGCAACCGCCCGACGGTGCCGGGGCGCGCCTCATCGGGATGGGCCACCGAGGCCACACAGCTGAGCTCCGACATCCCCCACACCTCGGTGATCGGGATGCCCAGCCCGGCGAAGAACCCCAGCGTCTCCTTGGGCACCGGCGCAGCCCCGGAGGCCGCCCACCGCAGCTGGTCCAGACCGAGCTTGCTGCGCAACGCGCCCAGCACCAGCGCGTCGGCCTGCTCCCACTGCCCGGCGGTCTCGGCGTCGAGGTCGGTGCCGGCGATGAGCGCGTCGGCTTTCATCGCGGCCACCGACAGCGCCCACCCCAGCGCGTCGCGGCGCTGCGGGTCGGTCTCGGCCTGCACGGCGAACTCGATGCCGGCCTTGAGTTTCTCCCACACCCGCGGCACCCCCGCCCAGACGGTCGGGCGCACGTCGGGCAGGGCGGCCGCGATCGCGGCCGGGTCGGCGACGGTGGTGACCTGCACCCCGAAGATCTCCTGGTTGTACAGCGCCATCAGCCGGTCGGCGATGTGGGCCGACGGCAGATAGGAGGTGGTCCGGTCGCCGTAGCGGATGCCGAGCACCCGGTTCATCGCGTCGGCCTCGAACAGCAGACTGGCGTGGGTCATCTCCACACCCTTGGGGTTGCCGGTCGTGCCGGAGGTGTAGATCAGCGTGACGACGTCGTCGGGGGTCACCGCGCGCCAGGTGGCCTCGAAGTCGAAATCCGGGCGCGCCGCGGCGAGCAGTTCGTCCATCGACATCGCTCCGGCGGGCACCTGCCCGCGGTCACCGTCGATGCAGACCACATGCTGCGGCGGCGCGCCGCTGGCGAGGATCCGTTCGACGTACTGAGCCTCGCAGAACACCAGTGCGGTCCCGGCGTTGTCGAACAGGTAGCGCAACTGGTCGGCCGGCAGCGTGTTGTACACCGAGAACGCGGTGGCCCCGATGTGTTGGGCGCCGACCTCCAGCGGATAGAACTCGATCCGGTTGGCCATCATCAGCGCCACGGTGTCGCCGCGGCGCACCCCCAGTCCGTCGAGCCCGGCGGCGACCGCGCGCACCTGCTCGGCGTACTCGCGCCAGGTGAGCTGTTCGGTGTCGCCCACGGTGCGCAGCGCCACCGCGTCGGGGTCGGTCGCCGCCACCGTCTGGAACGCCGCGCAGACGGTGCGGGGTGCGGCGCTCATCGTGTCGTCCCCGCGGCGCGGTTGGCCAGATCGCGGTTGGCCAGATACTGTGCTGCGGCCCGGCGGGATTCGGTGTCGTTCATCGCGGCGAGCAGACTGTCCGCGTCGTTCCACGCCCGTCCCGGGTCGACCATCCCGGCGGTCACGGCATTGGTGTGACGTTTGGTGGCGCTCAGGGTCATCGCCGATTTGGTGACCAGTGCCGCGGTCAACTCCTCGACCGCGGCGTCGAGGTCGCCGGCGGGCACGACCCGGTTGAGGAACCCGGCCGTCTTCGCCTCGGCGGCGTCGAACGGGCGGCAGGTCAAAACCAACTCCTTGGCCAGTGCCGGGCCGATCTCGCGGACCAGCCGCGGGATCCCGCCCCACGCCAACGGGATACCCAGGTCCACCTCGGGAATCGAGAACCGCGCGTCCTCGGCGGCCACCCGCAGATCACAGGCCGCGGCCAGCACCAGAGCCCCGCCCACGCAGTGACCGTGGATGCGGGCCACCGTGACCGCGGTCATCGCCTCGATCGCCTCGGCCATCTGGCGCCCGGCGTCGGCGGCGGCGCGCAGGGCGGCGGTGTCGGAGTCCACCGCGGTGAACGCGGCCAGGTCGGCACCGGCGCTGAACGCCCTGCCGTGACCGCCGATCACGACGACTTTCACCTGCGGTTGTTCGTCGAACCACCGCGCCACGGCGACGAGTTCACGCAACGTCACCGTGCCCAGCGGGTTGAGCTTGTCCGGGCGGTTGAGCATGATCGTGCCGCGCTCACCGTCGGCGCGGACCTCCAGCGTGGTCGTGGCGGGGGCCTCCATGACCTCGACGCTAGCGGCGCAACGCGCGCCGAGGCGGCCATTTCATCGAGCCGGTGTCCGCGATCGGCGTGTCGAGGCGGTCATCGCGGCCGGCGGCTGACCCGGTAACGTCGGGGCCGCCCCGCGCGACTTCGCTGTTGGGTAATCACGACACCGGATCGTGTCGGCCACACTGATGAAGGAGCTCACTGTGAAGATCGGGTCAGGTAAGGCGTCGGGGCACCCCTGGCGGAGGGCCGCCGGGCTGGCGGCGGTCGCCGCGGTGGCCGTCTCGCCGCTGGTCATCGGTACCGCGGCCGCGGAGCCGGAGCCGAAGCCGAGCGCGCCGGTCCCCGATCCGCAGGGTCCGGGCTGTGACGCCTTCAAGGCCGCGGTGCCGGACTGGAAGGACTTCGCCGGCCAGCCGGTGGGCACCGTGCTCGCCGGGATCCCGGACATCTCCACGTTCAACTCGCTGATCTCCGGGCAGGCCAACCCGGCCGCCAACATCGTTCCGGTGCTCAACAACGGCCCCTACGTGGTGTTCGCGCCGTCGAACGAGGCGTTCGCCGCCATGGAGCCGGGCCGGCTCGACGCGATCACCGCAGATCCCGCCGCGGTGACCAAGCTCGGCTACTACCACGCGTTCCTCGGCCTGCTCGGCCCCGACCAGGTGCACGGGCAGTGGCCCACCCAGGACGGCGCGCCGATCAAGGTCGACGGCAAGGGCGGCGACGTGACCGTCAACGACACCGCCAAGAACGTCTGCGGGGGCATCTCGGCGGCCAACGCGCAGATCTACATCATCGACGCGGTGCTCGACCCGGCGCAGGCCCCGCCGCCGATCGGCACGTCGCCGGATGCGGCCGCCACCCCTGAGCAGGCGCCCGCCCAGGATGCCGAAGACGCCGAGGAGCCGGCGACCGAACCGGCCGACGGCTGACGCGCACCACCGTGGGGCCGACTCCGCCCCACGGGTCATCACGGCCGGGATGACCCCTCGGTGACCGCGCCGAGCGGCGGGTGCACCCCGCAGGTGCAGGCGTCGATCGATGGGCACGTGCAGCGCAGGCCCCAGGCCACGACGGCACGGGCTTCCCGCAGGGCTGCGATACGGGTGTCGATCTCGGCGAGCTTGGCCGCACCGAGCGCCCGGCTCGCCGGCCGCCCCGGTTCCTCGTCGGCGACGAGCACCCGAATCTCCGGCAGGGTGAACCCGGCGATCTTGCACAACCCGATCACCCGCAGCCGCGCCAGCACCGTCTCCGGGTAGCGGCGCTGCCCGGAGACGCGAGTCGGCGGCACCAGCACGCCGATCTGCTCGTAGTATCGCAGCGTGCTCGCCGCCACCCCGGCACGCCGGGCCACCTCGCCGATGCTCAACTGGGTCACGAGGACCTCCCCCTGCAGCGGACCCTTGACTTCAAGTCAACTTTAAGGCGTTGACTGCGGTCATGACCATCCGTTCGTGCCCTCCCCCTCTTTCCACGGCCGACTCCGCCCACCCGCTGTCGCAGGGCCGCTACCTGCTGTTGCGCAGCTACCGCCGAGACGGCCGCGCCGTGGACACCCCGGTGTGGTTCCTCCTCGACGGTGACACGGTGCTGTTGCGCACCAAGATCGGCCCGAAAACGCGTCGGTTGACGGCGAACCCGGTCGTGGCACTCACCGTCTGCGACCACCGTGGCCGGGTCCGCCCCGACGCGCCGACGACGACCGGTCGGGCGAGAATCCTGCGCGGAGCCGAGGCCGAGCACGCCAACCGGATGCTGCATCGCCGCTACGGTTGGCAGTGGAACGTGGTGCCGCTGCTCCGGCTGCCCGGGATCGTCAACGTCCATCGCGGGTTGCCGTGGCGCGAGAAGCTGCGGCGGCTCACCGCGACGAGGCTCTGGCCGGACAGCGCGATCGTCGCGGTGACGGTGCCGGCCGCGTCGGTCAGCCGCTGAGGCAGCTCGGCCCGAGCAGCGCCTTCAGATCGCCCATCAGGGCCGAGGACGGGGTGACCCGCAGCGCGGAGTCCAATTCCAACACGGTGACCCGCTCTCCGGAGATGAGGCGCAGCCGCACCGCCGAGGTGCCCGGGTGGCGGGTGAGTACCTGTTTGAGTGCGCTGACCTTGTCGTGGGTGCATTGCCGGGTGGGCAGGCTCACCGCCAGTGGCCGGTCGGCGGCCGCAGCCGAGAAGTCCGGGACCACCAGTTCGTTGGCGATCAGCGAGATCCGGTCGTCCTGGTTGCGCACCTTACCGCTGACCAACACCACCGCGTCGTCGGCGACCTCGGCGCCGAACGCCGAATAGGTGTGCGGGAAGAACATCACCTCGATGCCCCCGGTGAGATCTTCCAACTGTGCTGAGGCCCACGGCATCCCGTTGCGGTTGACCCGCCTGTTCACCGAGGCGAGGATGCCGCCCACCCGCACCTGGGTGTCGTTGGGCACCGCGCCCTCCAGGATCAACGGGATCGCGGTGTCGACCTGGGCGGCCAAGAGGTGGGCGATCCCGGTCAGCGGATGGCCCGACACGTACAGCCCGAGCATCTCGCGCTCCAGGGCGAGCTTGTGTTTGTCCTCCCACTCCTCGTCTGGGACCTTGATCGTGAACACCGCGTCGTTGTCGCCGGAATCATCACCGCCGCCGAACAGGTCGAACTGACCCATCGCCTCGGCCTTCTTCGTGCCCAGCACCGAGTCGACCGCGTCGGTGTGCACCAGAAACAGGCCCTTGCGGGGATGGCCGAGGGAGTCGAACGCCCCGGCCTTGATCAACGACTCGGTGACCTTCTTGTTGCAGGCGGCGACGTCGATCTTGTGCAGATAGTCGGAGAAGTCGGTGAACTTGCCCTTCTCGGTGCGGCTGGCGATCAACGAGCTCACCACGTTGGCGCCGACGTTGCGGACCGCCCCCAGGCCGTAGCGGATGTCGCTGCCGACGGAGTTGAACACCAGCCCGGACTCGTTGACGTCGGGGGGCATGACGGTGATCCCCAACCGGCGACAGTCGGCCAGGTAGATCGCCGCCTTGTCCTTGTCGTCGCCGACCGAGGTCAACAGTCCCGCCATGTATTCGGCCGCGAAGTTGGCCTTCAGGTACGCCGTCCAGTAGGACACCAGCCCGTAGCCGGCCGCGTGGGACTTGTTGAACGCGTAGCCGGCGAACGGCAACACGGTGTCCCACAGTGCTTTGATCGCCGCGGCGGAGAACCCGTTGGCCTGCATGCCCTCGGAGAATCCCTCGAACTCGGCCTCGAGGACCTCGGCCTTCTTCTTGCCCATCGCCTTGCGCAGAATGTCGGCTCGGGCCAGCGAGTACCCGGCCACCTTCTGCGCGATCCGCATGATCTGTTCCTGGTAGACGATCAGACCGTAGGTCTCGGCGAGGATCTCCTCGAGCGGCTCGGCGAGTTCGGGATGGATGGGGGTGACCGGCTGGCGCCCATTTTTGCGATCGGCGTAGTCGTTGTGGGCGTTCTGGCCCATCGGGCCCGGCCGGTACAGCGCGAGGACCGCGACGATGTCCTCGAAACCGGTGGGCTGCATGCGCCGCAGCAAGTCGCGCATCGGGCCGCCGTCGAGCTGGAAGACCCCCAATGTGTCTCCGCGGCCGAGTAACTCGTAGGTCGCCGGGTCGTCCATCGGCACCGTATCGAGGTCCAAGTCGATGCCGCGGTTGGCTTTGATGTTGTCGATTGCGTCGCCGATGATGGTGAGGTTCCGCAACCCCAGGAAGTCCATCTTCAGCAGGCCGATCGCCTCACACGACGGGTAGTCCCACCCGGTGATGATCGCGCCGTCCTGGGGCCGCTTCCACAGGGGGATCGCGTCGATGAGCGGCTCACAGCTCATGATCACCGCGCAGGCGTGCACCCCGGCGTTGCGGACCAGACCTTCCAAGCCCAGCGCGGTCTGGTAGATGGTGCGTACATCGGGGTCGGTGTCGATCAGTCCCCGAACCTCGGCGGCCTCCTTGTAGCGCTCATGGGTGGGGTCGGTGATCCCGGACAGTGGAATGTCTTTGGCCATGATCGGCGGCGGCAACGCCTTGGAGATCCGGTCGGCGATCGCGAAGCCGGGCTGCCCGTAGTGTACCCGCGCCGAATCCTTCAGTGCGGCCTTGGTTTTAATCGTTCCGAAGGTGATCACCTGCGCCACCCGGTCATGCCCCCACTTCTCGGCGGCGTAGCGCACCATTTCCCCGCGGCGGCGGTCGTCGAAGTCGATGTCGATGTCGGGCATCGAGGTGCGTTCGGGGTTGAGGAACCGTTCGAAGAGCAGCCCGTGCGGGATCGGGTCGATGTCGGTGATCCGTAGCGCGTAGGCGACCAGCGACCCCGCCGCCGAACCACGGCCGGGACCGACCCGGATCCCCACCGAGCGCGCGTAGCCGATCAGGTCGGCGACGATCAGGAAGTACGACGGGAACCCGGCGTTGCAGATCACCTCGATCTCGTAGCCGGCCCGTTCGTGGTAGCCGGGGGGTACCCCGTCGGGGAATCGGGCGGCCAGCCCGGCGTCGACCTCGTGACGCAACCAGGAGGCCGGGTCGTGGCCGTCGGGAACGGGGAAGACCGGCATCCGGTTGCGCGGCGTCCACACGTCGGCGTAGGAGGACACCCGTTCGGCGATGAGCAGGGTGGCATCGCAGGCGCCGGGCAGGGTGTCGTCCCACAGTGCCCGCATCTCGGCCGCCGACTTCAGGTAGTAGCCGTCGCCGTCGAATTTGAACCGGGTCGGATCCGACAGGGTCTTTCCGGTCTGCACACACAGCAGCGCCTCGTGGCCCTGGGCGGCCTCGCGGGTCACATAGTGGCAGTCGTTGGTGGCCAGCGCCGGGATGCCGAGGGTGCGGCCGATCTCCAGCAGGCCGTCGCGGACCCGCCGCTCGATCTCCAGGCCGTGGTCCATCACCTCCAGGAAATAGTTCTCCGCCCCGAAGATCTCCCGCCACGTCCCCGCCGCTTCCAGTGCCTCGCGGTACTGGCCGAGCCGCAGCCGGGTCTGCACCACCCCCGACGGGCACCCGGTGGTCGCGATGATGCCCTCGGCGTGCTCGGCGATGATCTCGGCGTCCATGCGTGACCATTTGCCCAGTTGACCCTCGAACGACGCGAGCGAGGACAGCTTGAACATGTTGCGCAGCCCGGTCGCGTTCTCGGCGACCATGGTCAGGTGGGTGTAGGCGCCGCTGCCGGACACGTCGTCGCTCTTCTGGCTGGGATCGCCCCACCGGACCCGTTTGGTGTCGAACCGCGACCCCGGCGCCACGTAGGCCTCGACCCCGATGATCGGTTTGATGCCGGCCTCGGTGGCGGCGTTGTAGAACTCACTGGCCCCGAACATGTTTCCGTGGTCGGTCATGCCGACCGCCGGCATCCCCAACCGCTGCGCCTCGGCGATCATCGGGTTGATCTTGGCGGCACCGTCGAGCATCGAGTACTCGGTGTGGTTATGCAGGTGCACGAACGAATCAGAGGTGGCCATAGCCAGGTCAGTCTATGGCCCGTGCCCGACATCGGGTGGGCGTGTCGCGGTTGCGTGTCTTTCCCCGATCGCGCCGGTGTCCGACCGAGCAGATCGGGGGTTGGCCAGACAGCACCGGCCCCGCTGTTCTAGCTTGGGTGTTCGTGAAGCTGAGGAGGCAGGCATGAGTGTGTACAAGGTCACCGAGTTGATCGGCACGTCCACGGTGTCGTGGGAGGACGCCGCGGCCGAGGCCGTGCGGCGAGCCCAGCACACCATCCACGACGTGCGGGTTGCCGAAGTCGTCGAGCAGGACATGGCCCTCGACGAGGAAGGCAAGATCACCTACCGCACCAAACTGCGGATCTCGTTCAAGATCAGGCCGCCGCAGTCGCCGTCGGGCCAGTGATCCGGGCGCTCGCCGCACCGCTGCTGGCGGCCGCGGCGGTGTTGGCCGGCTGCTCGTCGCCGGAGCCGGACCCGGCCGCCGCCTTGGACATCGACTGCGCCACCGAGTCGGCGGGTCCGGCGGTGACCGAGGTGATTTGCGCGGATCCGCAGTTGGCCGCCCTCAACGACCGGCTCGCCGAGACCTACCGGCTAGCCCGGCAGCGACCCGATACCGAGGGGCTGGCCGCGGCGCAGCGCGGGTGGACCGCGCAGCGGAACGACTGCGCCCAGCGTCCCGGGGTGCCCGCGGCGGTCACCGACTGTCTGCGCGAGGCGTATCGGACGCGGCTGGCCGAGGTGGCGATCACCGATCCGGCCGTGGCCCCCGACGCGGCGGCGGTGTTCGACCGCTGCCGCGGCAGCGACGAGGAACCGGTGTCGCCGCTGGAGGTGGCGTTCTACAACGACCTGGATCCGGCCGTCGTGGTGCTCACCTGGCAGGGCGACCGTGAGGTCGCGTTCATCGAGCCTGCGGCCAGCGGCTCCCGCTACACCCGTACCGGCGTCCAGTACTGGGAACATCACGGTGAGGCCGCCGTCGACTTCTACGGCAACGCCTTCCGCTGCCTGACCCGGTGAGCGCCGCCGGCGGGATGCGCTTCGAGGACCTGGTCGCCGAGGCGGCTGCGGCACCGGTCGACGGCTGGGATTTCACCTGGCTGGCCGGACGGGCCACCGAGGAACGCCCGCCGTGGGGTTATCAGCGGGCACTCGGCGCGCGGCTGGCGACGGTGACCGCCGCGGTGGATCTGCAGACCGGCGGCGGGGAGGTGCTGGCGGGGGTGCCCACACTGCCGCCCACCATGGCGGCCACCGAGGGGTGGCCACCCAATGCCGAGCGTGCCACCGCACTGCTGCATCGGCGCGGGGTGGTGGTGGTCACCGCCGACCGTCCGCCGCTGCCGTTCGCCGACAATGCCTTCGACCTGGTGTGCAGCCGTCACCCCAACGAGGTGTGGTGGACCGAGATCGCCCGGGTGCTGCGTCCCGGCGGGGGTTACTTCGCCCAGCATGTGGGCCCGGGCACCGCGCGCGAGCTCATCGAGTTCTTCCGGGTGCCGCAACCGGACTTCGGTGCGCACCGGGACCCGACCGCCGAGACGGCGGCGGCCACCGCCGCCGGGCTCACCGTCGAGCGGGCAAGCCTGCAGCGGCTGCGGATGGAGTTCTTCGACGTCGGCGCCGTCGTCTACTACCTGCGCAAGGTGATCTGGCTGGTGCCCGACTTCGACGTCGAGGCCGACCGGGCGCGGCTGCGCGACCTGCACGAACGCCTCACCGCCGGCGGGCCGTTCGTCGCCCACGCCACCCGGGTGCTCGTCGAGGCCCACAAACCCGGCCCCCGCTGAGCGTGTCGGTCAGTGCGCGGCGCGCAGCACGTCGAGGGCGTGCTGCAGATCGTCGGGGTATTCGCTGGTGATCTCCACGCGGCGACCGTCGGCGGGGTGGGTGAACGCCAGCGACACGGCATGCAGCCACTGGCGTTCCAGGCCCAGCCGGCCGGCCAGCCGCGGGTCCGCGCCGTAGGTGAGGTCGCCGCAGCACGGGTGGTGCAACGCGGCGAAATGCACCCGGATCTGGTGGGTGCGGCCGGTCTCCAGGTGCACGTCGAGCAGGCTGGCGGCGACGAACGCCTCCAGGGTGTCGTAGTGGGTGAGGCTGGGCCGGCCGTTCGCGGTGACCGCGAATTTCCAGTCGTGGCCGCGGTGACGGCCGATCGGGGCGTCGATGGTGCCGCTGGACGGGTCCGGGTGGCCCTGTACCAGCGCGTGGTAGCGCTTGTCGACGGTGCGCGCCTTGAACGCCCGCTTGAGCGCGCTGTAGGCACGCTCGGACAGCGCCACCACCATCACTCCCGAGGTGCCCACGTCGAGGCGCTGCACCACCCCCTGCCGCTCCGGCGCCCCGGAGGTGGTGATCCGGAACCCGGCGGCGGCCAACCCGCCGAGCACGGTCGGCCCGGTCCAGCCGACCGAGGCGTGCGCGGCCACCCCGGCGGGTTTGTCGACGGCGACGAGATCGTCGTCGGCGTAGAGGATCCGCATCCCCTCCACCTCGGTCGGGGTGTTCTGCGGCGGTGCGGCCGGCTCGGGCAACTGCACCTGCAGCCACGCCCCGGCGACGAGCCGGTCGGATTTGCCCGCCGGGGCGCCGTCGAGTTCGACCGCGCCGGTCTCGGCGAGGGTGGCCACCGCGGTGCGCGACAGCCCGAGCAGCCGTGCCAGCCCCGCGTCGACCCGCAGACCGGCCAGACCCTCCGGGACCGGCATCGCCCGCTGGGTCATCGGGGTGTGTCGGCCTTCTGCCGCCCGACGGTGTCGAAGTCGAAGCCGAACAGGGAGAGCGCGACGAGCAGGATCGCGCCGCCGACCACGGCGGGGTCGGCGACGTTGAACACCGGCCACCAGCCGACCGACAGGAAGTCCACCACGTGGCCCTGCAGCGGTCCCGGCGCCCGGAAGAACCGGTCGACCAGGTTGCCCATCGCGCCGCCGAGGATCATGCCCAGCCCGATCGCCCACCACGGCGACACCAGCCGCCGGCCCATCCAGATGATGCCGACCACCACTCCGGTCGCGATCAGGGTCAGCAGCCAGGTGTAGCCGGTCGCCATCGAGAACGCCGCCCCGGAGTTGCGCACCAACGTCCAGGTGACGGTGTCCCCGATGATCGGCACCGGCTGGCCCGGGGTGAGCAGCCGCACCGCCAGCACCTTGGTGACGACGTCGATGAGCAGCACCACCGCGGCCACCGAGAGCAGCAGTTTCAGCCGTCGCGGCGGCTTGGCGGGCTCGTCGGGCGGCGCCGCCGTCGGCTCGAGGGAGTCTGTGTGTTCATCCGCCACGTCCCCCATCATCCCCTAAGGTCAATCCGCTCGGGCGCCGTGGTGGATGATCGGGCCATGGCCACCGTCACCGTCATCACCACCGGAGGAACGATCGCCACCAGCGACGACGGGCACGGGGTGCTGCGCCCGACCCGGTCGGGTGCGGATCTGGTGGCGGGGGTGGCCCCCCCGGGGCTCGACGTGGTGGTCACCGATCTGATGGCCCGCGACAGCGCCGCGATGTCCCCGGCCGACTGGCGGCGGATCGGCACGGCGGTGAGCGTCGCGGCCGAGACCGGCGGGGTGGTGGTCACCCACGGCACCGACAGCCTGGAGGAGACCGCGCTGTGGCTGGAGCTGACCTACACCGGTGCGGCCCCGGTGGTGGTGACCGGCGCGCAGCGCAGCGGCGCCGCCCCCGATGCCGACGGCCCGGGCAACCTGCGCGACGCCCTGGCGGTGGCCGCCAGCCCCGAGGCCGCCGGGCGCGGGGTGCTGGTGTGTTTCGCCGGTCTGGTGCTGGCCCCGCTGGGGGTGGTGAAGACCACCACCACCGAGCTGGTCGGGTTCGCCGGTCCGGTGATCGGCGCGGTGCGCGACGGCGCGGTCGAGTTCACCGCGGCCAAGACCCGTCCGCAGCTGCGCGGGGCGGTGGACCCGCCGCGGGTCGACATCGTCGCGCTGTACCCCGGCGCGGACGGCACGGCGCTGGACGCCGGGGTGGCCGCCGGGGCGCGCGGGCTGGTGTTGGAGGCGTTGGGAACCGGCAACGCCGGGCCGCCGGTCATCGAGGCGGTCGCGCGGCACTGTGCGGCCGGGGTGGCGGTGGCGGTGTCCACCCGGGTGCCCCACGGCGGGGTGGAGCCCCGCTACGCACCGGGGCACGCCTTGTTGGACGCGGGGGCGGTGCTGGTGCCCCGACTGCGCCCGTCGCAGGCCCGGGTGCTGGTGATGGCGGCGCTGGCCGCCGGCACGCCGGTGGCCGAGGCGATCGGGCGGTGGGGGTAGACAATCGGGCGGACCCATTATCTAGCAGGATGAATGCGATTTTATCTAGCAGGATGAGGCGATTTGCTAGGACAACGCCTGGAAGCGAGCAGGGCGTGATCCGGGTTTACCACAACGTCTAGGTGCCGGGAACGAGGATCTAACGATGAATGCTGCGCGGCCGGCCATTCCTCGGGCCATCGATCGAGCAGTGCGCGTTGAGGCTGGGCATCGATGCGCAATCCCGACATGCCGTGCTACCTCGGGATTGCAGATTCACCACATAGAGGATTGGGCCAAGATTCGGGAGCACTCCTTCGAGAACCTGATCCTCGTGTGCGCCATCTGTCACTCACGAATCACTGGGGGCGAGATCGACAGGCAGTCAGTGCTCGCCTACAAGGCGAACCTGAGCATCCTCGCAAGCAGATACGGCGACCTCGAACGAAGAGTCATCGATCGCTTTGTGAACCACCCAGATCAGACAGAAGTTGTCTTGGACACGAGCCAGGCTCTGTTGCTGGACTATCTGATCTCCGACGGAATGCTCGCCTACCTTGGCCCCGCAAAGAATGCTATTTACGTCGGACCAGGCGAGCCGCCGTCACCGGAGGCTATTACTCCCGAGAGTCATTACGGCCCCGCTCGGTGGGGGCTGACGGACGACGGACGACAGTTCGTTGATCGTGTGCGAAAAGCGCGAAGGTTGAACTAGCGAACGGACAACGTTGCCTCGCCTGGTGGGTGTGTACGCCAAGGGGAGCCCGTCGCATATTCATCGACAGTGATTGGGAACTGCCGGGAATCGATGAGCTACGGCGGGGCAGAATTTTCCTGGAATATCTTGTACCGCAACAGATAGTGGGCCGCAAGTGAAATCGTTGGGATGGATCGGTCGCTAATCCCGACGCTGCGTGACCGCAGGGAATCGCTCAGCCCGGGGCCTGGGTGCACAGCGTGCCGCGCGCCGCGCCGACCACCGCCGCGCTGGTGGCCGCCTCCGCAGCCGCCACCCCCTGGCCGGTGTAGAGCACATGGCAGGCCAGGTAGCCCTGGGTCAGCAGCGCGTCGTCGTCACCGGTGGCGCCGGCGCCGCGGGCGTTGTCGATGTACCGCTGCATCTCCGGGGTGACGGTGGTCGGCCAGGCCCCGGAGACACCGGCGGCCGACACCGCCACGGCCCCGGCCGCGATTGCCACGACACCGATCCGCACCATCTTTTTGACCATGGATCTGACGCTAACACCGCCGGAGGGGGTGCCCGACACGCAATTTCGGCGCGGCATTCACGCCTCGGTGAGGTACTGCGCGGGCCAGTCCAGGCTGGCCACCGGGTCGGCGGGGACCAGGTCGGGGTCGTCGACGGCCAGGGTGCGCGCCGGTCCCGGCCCCGAAGCCCGGGTCTCGAAGCGCACCGTCACCCGCCCGTGCCCGGCACCCTGCACCCAGCCGTGCCCGAACTGCGGGTGCGTCACGTCATCGCCGATGCGCCACCGGGCGTCGGTCTCGGGCGGGGCCGCCGCAGCGGCCGCGACGACCGGCGCCGCCTGCGTGTGCGGGATCTCCCCTAGTTCCAGCCCCGGGAACAGTGACTCCTGACGCACCTCGCTCAGTCCGGAGAAGCCCACCCCGAGAAGCCGGATCGGGCCGATCTGCTGCGGGTCGAGCAGCAGCCGACGGGCCGCACCGATCAGGGTGGCCACCTCGGTGGTGGCGTACGGCAGCGTCGCCGAGCGGGTCAGGATGTCCATGTCGGCCTTGCGCAGCTTCACCGTCACCGTGCGCGCACCGCGGCCGTCCCGGCACAGCCGGCGGTGGGCGTGTTCGGCGATCGGGCCGATCACCTCGTGCAGTGCGCTGAGGGTGGTCAGGTCGGCGGCGAAGGTGGATTCGGCGCTGATCTGTTTGGCCTCGGCCCGTTCGGCCACCGGCCGCTCGTCGATGCCGCACGCCAGCCGGTGCAGCGCCGGACCGGTCGTGGCACCGAGGATGTCGGCGACTTCGGCGTCGGTCAGCGCCGCCAGTGCGCCGATGGTGTCCACACCGAGACGATGCAGTTTCTCCTCGGCCACCGGCCCGATACCCCACAGCCGGCGAACCGGCAGCGAATGCAACAGTGCCAGTTCCTCGGTCGGGTCCACCACCGTCAGCCCGTCGGGTTTGGCCAGATCGGAGGCGATCTTGGCGACCTGTTTTCCCGACCCCGCCCCCACCGAGGCGATCAGGCCGGTGTCGGCGCGCACCCGCGCGCGCAGGTCGGCGCCGAAGCGTCGGACCGCGGCGACATCGGCACCGATCAGTTCAGCGGGTTCGCCGAACCCCTCGTCGAAGGAGAGCTGCTCGACGACCGGGATGAGTTGGCGCACGGTGTCGAAGACACGGCGACTGGCGATGCGGTACACCGTGCCGCGCGGGGGCAGCACCACCGCGGCCGCCCCGACCAGCCGGCGGGCCTGGTGCATCGGCATGGCCGAACGGGCCCCGAACACCCGTGCCTCGTAACTGGCGCCGGCCACCACGCCGCGTCCGCCGAGGCCACCGACCAGCACCGGCCGGCCCCGCAGAGTGGGGCGGGTCAGCTGCTCCACGGAGGCGAAAAACGCGTCCATGTCCAGATGCAGAACCCAGCGGGCGGCCACACCAGCCATGCTAAGGCGGTCACGGCCAAGGCGGTCACGCCCGGCGGATCGCCACCCGCACGCCGTCGCCGATCTCGACGGCATCGGGACCCGGATCGGCGAAGGTGAACTCGGTGGCCAGGATCTCCCCGGCGATCAGGTCACGGTGGGTGGCCGCGGTCTGCGCGCGCGCCTGCGGCACCGCCATCACCACCGTGATCCGGTCGGAGACCTCCAGGCCGGTGGATTTGCGCAGATCCTGCAACTCGCGGATCCGGTCCTTGGCCCACCCCTCGGCCTCCAACTCCGGGGTGACGGTGGCGTCGAGCACCACCAATCCGGTGCCCGCGGGCAGCGCGGCGGTGAATTCCGGGTCGGCGGCGACCAGCCGGGTCTCGAACTCGCCGGGCTGCAGCACGGCCGGCCCGGCGTGCAGCGTGCCGTCGTCGGCGAGGACGGCCTCACCGGCCTTGACGGCCTTGATCGCGGCCTGCACGTCGCGGCCCAGCCTGGGTCCGGCGACGCGGGCGTTGACGGTGAGCTCGAAACGGCCGTAGCCGGCGATGTCATCGGTGAGCTCCACGGTCTTGATGTTGAGCTCGTCGGCGATCAGGCCCACGAACGGTTCCAGGCTGGATGGATCATCTACCGCCACAGTCAGTTTGGGTAGCGGCAGACGCACCCGCAGCTTCTTGGCCTTGCGCAGCGACGACGCGGTCGAGCAGACGTCACGCACCTGGTCCATCGCGGCCACCAGCGCCAGGTCACCCGGCAGGGCCGACGGCCAGTCGGTCAGGTGCACCGACCGCTGTCCGGTCAGGCCCCGCCAGATCACCTCGGTGGTCAGTGGAAGCAGCGGTGCGGCCAGACGTGCGGTGACCTCCAGCACGGTGTGCAGCGTGTCGATGGCGTCGGCGTCCTCGGTCCAGAACCGCGAACGCGACCGGCGCACATACCAGTTGGTCAACGCGTCGGTGAAGTTGCGCAGCCGCTCACACGCCCCGGAGATGTCGCACTCATCGAGTCGTGCGGTGAGCTCGTCGCGCAGCGCGGCCAGCTTCGCCAGGATGTAGCGGTCGAGCACGTGGGTCGAGTCGGTGCGCCAGCGACCCGGCCGGGGCGCATACAGCGCCAGGAAACTGTAGGCGTTGGCCAGCGGCAGCATCACCTGGCGCACCCCCTCGCGGATGCCCGCCTCGGTGACGACCAGGTTGCCGCCGCGCAGGATCGGCGAGGACATCAAAAACCATCGCATGGCGTCGGAGCCGTCGCGGTCGAACACCTCGGAGACATCCGGGTAGTTACGCAACGACTTACTCATCTTCTGCCCGTCGGATCCGAGAACGATGCCGTGGGCGACACAGGTTTTGAATGCCGGACGGTCGAACAGCGCGGTGGCCAGAACATGCAGGGTGTAGAACCAGCCGCGGGTCTGGCCGATGTATTCGACGATGAAATCCCCGGGGAAGTGGGCCTCGGCGCTCCGCGGGCCCCCGCCGTCGAACCAGTCGGCGTTCTCGAACGGGTAGTGCACCTGCGCGAACGGCATCGAGCCGGAGTCGAACCACACGTCGAGCACGTCGGGGATGCGCCGCATCACCGCACGACCGCTCGGGTCGTCGGGGTTGGGCCGGGTCAACTCGTCGATGTAGGGCCGGTGCAGGTTGTCCGGACGCACCCCGAAGTCGGCTTCGAGTTCATCGAGGCTGCCGTAGACGTCAACCCTCGGGTGGGCGGGGTCATCGCTGACCCACACCGGGATCGGCGTCCCCCAGTAGCGGTTCCGCGAGATCGACCAGTCCCGGGCACCGGCAAGCCATTTGCCGAACTGGCCGTGTTTGACGTGGTCGGGATGCCAGGTGATGCTCTCGTTGAGCTCCACCATCCGATCCTTGAATTCGGTGACCTTGATGAACCACGACGACACCGCCTTGTAGATCAACGGGTTTCGGCATCGCCAGCAGTGCGGGTAGGGGTGCTCATAGGTTTCGTGACGCACCAGCACCGCGCCGCCCTCCGCGGCCGGGCCCGTGCCGTTCTTCAGGTCGGCGATGATCGCCTTGTTGGCGTCGAACACGTGCTGGCCGGCGTAGGCGGGCACGGTGTCATCGAAGCGGCCCCGCGCGTCGACCGGGGTGACCGGGGTGATCCCGGCCGGGTCGGTGGTGGCCTTGTCGTCCTCACCGTAGGCCGGGGCCAGGTGCACCAACCCGGTGCCGTCCTCGGTGGAGACGAAGTCGGCGCCGAGCACGGTGAACGAGGGCCGCGTATCGGCGAAGAACGGGAACGGCGGCAGGTAGCGCAACCCGATCAGGTCGGCGCCGCGCAGCCGCGCCAGCACCTCGGGCTCCTCCCCCAGTTCGCGCGCGTAGGCGCCGAGGCGTTCGGCGGCCAGCACGTAACGGTGCTCGCCGACCGCGACCTGCACGTAGTCGATCTGGGGGCCGACCGCCACCGCCTGGTTGGACGGCAACGTCCACGGGGTGGTCGTCCACACCAGCAGGTGGGCGCCGGCCAGCTCGCCGGCGGCGGGATCGTCGGCGAGGCGGAACCCGACGGTCAACGCGGGGTCCTGGCGGCTCTGGTAGACGTCGTCGTCCATCCGCAGTTCGTGGTTGGACAGCGGTGTCTCGTCACGCCAGCAGTACGGCAGGACCCGGTAGCCCTGGTAGGCCAGGCCCTTGTCGTAGAGCTGTTTGAACGCCCAGATCACCGACTCCATGAACGTCGGGTCCAGCGTCTTGTAGTCGTTGTCGAAGTCCACCCAGCGGGCTTGGCGGGTCACGTAGGCACGCCACTCGTCGGTGTAGCGCAGCACCGACTCGCGGCAGGCGGCGTTGAACGCGGCGATGCCCATCGTGTCGATCTGGGATTTGTCGGTGATGCCGAGTTGGCGCTCCACCTCCAGTTCGGCGGGCAGCCCGTGGGTGTCCCATCCGAATCGGCGCTCCACCTTGTAGCCGCGCATGGTCCGGTAGCGCGGCACGATGTCCTTGACGTAGCCGGTGAGCAGATGCCCGTAGTGCGGCAGCCCGTTGGCGAACGGCGGGCCGTCGTAGAAGACGTACTCCTCGGCGTCGGCCCGGCGGGCGATGCTGGCGCGGAAGGTGTCGTCGGCGGCCCAGTAGTCGAGGACCTCGGTCTCCAACGTCGGGAAATCCGGGCTGCCGCCGCTCAGTTTCGGGTAGCCGGCGCCGCCGGCCTGGTCTGTTCGCACCGCTTTGTCGTCTCCTGCGCCTCGCGTCACTCGGCGCGGGGACGACGCCACGCCTGCGTGGTCGCCGCGGTACCACCCCGCTTGTCGCACCGGGACCCGTCCCGGTGTGACCGCTTGATCACGGCTGTCACGGGCCTACCCGTCCGGGTCTACTTGGCCGGGCGGTGCCCGACTGTTCTTCCGAAGGCTCCCCGGTGATGGCCGGATCGACGCCGCTGATCCTCGATTCTACGATCCGGCGCCACCGGCGGCGCGGGCACCCTATCCTGCGGGCACGGGGGCCCGACAAGTGGCCGGACAGAAAGCGGGACGACGATGAACGACAACACCTACCGGGTCATCGAGATCGTGGGCAGCTCCCCGGACGGGGTGGACGCGGCGATTCGCAACGGGCTGGGCCGCGCGGCCGCGACGATGCGCGGCCTCAACTGGTTCGAGGTGTCCTCGATCCGCGGGCACCTCAGCGACGGCGAGGTCGGGCACTTCCAGGTGACGATGAAGGTCGGATTCCGGCTGGAGGACAGTGCCGGCTGACCGCCGGGAAACGCTCAGGGCGCG
Source organism: Mycolicibacillus koreensis (assembly GCF_002104795.1). Classification (GTDB taxonomy): domain Bacteria; phylum Actinomycetota; class Actinomycetes; order Mycobacteriales; family Mycobacteriaceae; genus Mycobacterium; species Mycobacterium koreense. Next base: position 94,095 of record NZ_NCXO01000001.1, on the reverse strand, counting down.
TCGTCGTCGAGCATCCCGTCGAGGCGCTGCACGGCGTCGATGAACTCCGAGATCATCTCCAGCACCACCGACCGGGCCGGGCGCACCCGGTCGAGGGCGCCGACCACCTGCCCGACGAAGTAGGTGGCCAGCTCGTCGGCGCGGGTTCCGGGGCGTCCCGCGGCGCGGGTGATCGCCCGTTGGGACTCGGCGACCAGGGCGTTCTGCAGCGGCATGCCCAACGGGTCGGGGCGATCGGGCCGTTCCCACTCGTCGGTCCAGGCCGTGCGTAGCATCCGCGCCGGTTTCCCGGTCAGGGAGCGCGACCGCACCGTGTCGGTCGACCCGGCGGTGAGGAATTTCTCCTTGACCGCCGGCGGGGTCTCGGCCTCGTCGGTGGTCAGCCACACCGACCCGCACCAGATCCCCTCGGCGCCGAGGGCCAGGGCGGCCGCCATCTGTCGTCCCCCGGCGATGCCGCCGGCGGCGAGCACCGGCACCGGGGCGACGGCGTCGACGACCTCGGGCACCAGCACCATCGTGGCGACCTCGCCGGTGTGCCCGCCGGCCTCCCCACCCTGGGCGACGATCAGATCCACCCCGGCGGCCGCGTGGCGGCGGGCATGGTCGACGGTGCCGGCGAGTGCGGCCACCGCCACGTCACGCTCGTGGGCACGGGCCACCACATCCGGCGGCGGCGGGCCGAGTGCGCTGGCGATCAGCCGGATGTCGTGGGAGAAGGCGACTTCCAGCAGCGGCTCATATCCCTTCGGGGAGACGTTGAGCCCGCCGATCGGTGTCCTTTCCGGCACCGGCGGGATCTGGTAGCGCTGCAGGATCTCGTCGACGAACGCCCGGTGCTCGGCCGGCAGCAGCGCTGCCACCGCGTCGGCGTCGAGTCCACCGCGCTCGGCGCCGACGTACTTCGGCGGCAACAACAGATCCACCCCGTAGGGCTTGCCGCCGGTCTGCTGTTCGATCCAGGTCAGCTCGGTGTCGAGACGCTCGGGGCTGTGCGCGACCGCGCCGAGCACGCCGAAGCCGCCGGCGTTGGTGACCGCGGCGACCACGTCGCGGCAGTGGCTGAAGGCGCAGATCGGGTACTCCACGCCGAGCAAGTCGGCGACCCTGGTGTGCATCGGCTCACGCTATCAGCGCCGGCGGGACGCGGCACCCGACGACGGGTCAGCCGACCGCGGCCTGCTGGCAGACCCACCCATCCGGGGTGGTGCCGCCGTCGAGGAACTTGCGTACCTTGGTGTCGGCCTGCGGCGGCATGTCGGCGTCGGCGTGCGGGTAGATGACCGGCTCCTCCTTGGAGTTGTGCCGCTCCAGCAGCTCCATGAGCTGTCGGCAGGTCTGCCCCAGTTCGTCGGGCGTGGCCGCGTCGGCCAGCCCGGCGTCGAGAGCCTCCATCAGGTGCCACATCTCGCCGTGCTCACGGATCATCACCATGATCGGCATCATCAGCCCGCCCACTCGCAGCGGCGGGAACAGCAGCACCTCTTCGAGGTAGATGTGCCGGCGCAGCGCCTCCAGCGCACTCGTCAACGGCTCGGGGTTCACCGTGCCGTCGCCGAGGGCGGTGAGGAATTGCTCGATCCCGGCGTCGATCTCGTGGTGTTCGCGTTCCAGGATCACCGACAGCGCGGTGTCGGCGGTGTCAGCGGACATCGGCGCGGTGTCCTCAGGCGAGCTGCGCGTCGACGGTGATCGTCGCGCCGGCGAACAGCCGCGACACCGGGCAGAGCGCGGCGGCCTCGTCGACCACCGAGGCGAAGGTGTCCTTGTCGATGTCGGGCACCTGGGCGCGCACGGTCAACGCCGACGTGGTGATCGTCGGGGCGCCGTCTACCTCGTCGAGGGTGACCGTCGCGGTGACCTCGAGGCGCTGCGGCGGAGTCTTGTTCTCCCCCAACTTCAGTGAGAGCGCCATCGAAAAGCACGACGAGTGCGCCGCCGCGGCGAGTTCTTCCGGGGAGGTCTTGCCGCCGGGGGCCTCGGTGCGCGCCGCCCACGTCACCTGCTGGCCGTCGAGCACGGTGCTGCTGCTGTTGGCGAAGGTGCCGGTCCCGGAGGCCAGCGGGCCCTCCCAGATGGTCTGCGTGCTGCGTTCGGCGATGCTCATGCTGTGGTGACTCCTCTACCGTCGACCTGTGGGGACTGTCGGGTCCGGCATTTCTCCAACCGTGACTTGGGTAAACCCTAGACCATTGTCGGCGGTGCTGACCAGAACCTCAGCCGGCGGCCGCGTCGACGCGGCGAAACGGTGCGCCGAAGCGGCTCACCGCGGTGATGTCACGCTCGTGCAGCCCGGCCGCCGCGCGGCGGATCAGGTTGCCCAGGGCGACGAACCCGGCGTGGTCGGAGAGCACGAACGGCGTCAGCAGCCGGTTGTGCACGAAGCCGAACCCCACCCCGGTGGCCGGGTCGGCCCAGCCCGCCGAGCCGCCCAGCCCGACGTGGCCGAAGCCGGGCAGCACCCCCAGCGGCGCGGCGTGGTAGCCGAGGTGGAACGGCAGCGGCAGCACCAGGTTGCCGTCGGCGCGCAGGCGGGTCCGCCCGGAGAGCGCGGCCGTCCGGTTCGCCGAGAGGAACTCGGTGCCGTCGAGGCGCCCACCGTTGGCGATCGCGCCGTACATGCGGGCCAGCCCACGGGCGGTGGCCACCCCGTTGACCGCCGGGGCCTCGGTGTCCAGCAGCGGGATCACCCCCTGCACCGAGGAGACCAACCCGGGGAAGTAGATCGCGCCGAGCGCCCGCGATCCGGAGCGGGCCGCCAGTCCCGGCACCATCCGGCCCATCAACGGCATCGTCATCCCCCGCTGGGGCATGACGATGCGCGCCACCTCGGTCGGGGCGTCGGCCGGGGGCCGACCCAGATACAGCCCGTCGGTGTCCAGCGGCTCGGCGAGTTCGCTGCGCACCAACTCCCCCATGCCCTTGCCGGTCACCGCTCGGGCCAGCCCCGACAGTAGCCACCCGAACGTCAACGCATGGTAGGCGGGTTTGCCCAGATGGCGCCCCGGGGCGGCTGCAGCAATGCGCTGTTCCATCAGTTGGTGGTCCAGCAATTCGGCGTTGCTCACCCCCTGCAGATGGTCGAGCCCGGCACGGTGACGCAGCATGTCGCGCACCGTCAGAGCCCCCTTGCCGTTGGCCGCGAACGCCGGCCAGTATTCGGCGACCGGGGTGTCGTAATCGATCAGGCCGCGGTCGGCGAGGCGGTGAATAACGGTGGCGGCCATGCCTTTCGTTCCGGAGAACACCATCGCCGCGGTGTTCTCCCCCCACCTCACCCGGCCGCGCCGGTCGGAGAACCCGGTCCAGACGTCGACGACGGGTTGTCCGTGCAGGTAGACGGTGAGCGCACCGCCGCCGAACGGGCGGCCCGGGAACATCGCGGTGAACAACCGCACGGCGGCGGAGAAGCGCGGGTCCGCGGCACCGCTCACCCCACGCGGAAGTCCGGGTCGATCGGCGTTACGACGCGGTGAATTGTGGCCCATATCACCGAATGTACGCCGTCTGGCGGCAAACAAAAGTGAAGTTATCTAACTGTTAGCCCGCTGCGATCCGCAGGATTTGCTCAGCGGCAAGCACCGGGGTGAGTTCCCCGGCCAGCACCTGGTTCTCCAACTCGGCGCGCCGACCCCGCACCCCCGGATGGGAGAGCACCCGGTCGACCACCGTGTCGCGCACCAACTCCCAGGTCCACTCGACCTGCTGGCGGCGTCGGCGGGTGTCGAACTCGCCGGCCTCGGTGAGGACCTGGCGGTGGCGTTGCACGGTCTGCCACAGCTCGGCCACCCCGGTGCCCTCCAGCGCGCTCATCGTCAATACCGGGGGCCGCCACAGGGTTTCGCGGGGATAGATCAGTCGCAGCGCTCCGGAGAGTTCCCGGGCGGCCATCCGCGCCTCCGGCAGATGGTCGCCGTCGGCCTTGTTGACCACGACGACGTCGGCCAGCTCCAACACCCCTTTTTTGATGCCCTGCAGCTGGTCACCGGTGCGCGCGAGGGTGAGGAACACGAACGTGTCGACCATGCCGGCCACCGTGACCTCCGACTGGCCGACCCCGACGGTCTCGACCAGGATGACGTCGAAACCGGCCGCCTCCAGCAGCACGATGGTCTCCCGGGTGGCGCGGGCGACCCCGCCGAGGGTGCCCGAGGTCGGCGACGGCCGGATGTAGGCGTCCGGATGGGTGGCGAGGCGCTGCATGCGGGTCTTGTCGCCGAGGATGGATCCGCCGGTGCGGGTCGAGGACGGGTCGACCGCCAGCACCGCCACCCGCATCCCCTGGTCGATGAGGTGCATTCCCAGCGCCTCGATCGTGGTGGACTTGCCGACCCCGGGCACCCCGGTGATCCCGACGTGCTGGGCACGCCCGGCGTCGGCGGCCAGCTCCAGCAGCAGCTGCTGGGCGTCGTCACGGTGGTCGGCGCGGGTGGACTCAACCCGGGTGATGGCCCGCGCCAAGGCGGCGCGGTCCCCGGCGCGGATCGCCGCCGCCCGCTCGGCGACGGTCTCGACGCGTGCTGCGATGTCTGCCACCTACTTCAGTCGGTCAGGTCGTATCCGAGACCCTCGGCCAGTTTGTGCAGCAAATCGCTTGCGGCGTCGGAGATCACGGTGCCCGGAGGGAAGATCGCGGTCGCCCCGGCGGCGTAGAGTTCGTCGAAGTCTCCCGGTGGGATGACCCCGCCGACGACGATCATGATGTCGGGGCGGCCCACGTCGGCCAGCGCCTGGCGCAGCGCCGGCACCAGCGTCAGGTGCCCGGCCGCCAGGGAGGACACCCCGACGACGTGAACGTCGTTGTCGGCGGCCTGGCGGGCAACCTCGTCGGGGGTGGAGAACAATGCACCGACGTCGACGTCGAAACCGATGTCGGCGAAGGCGGTCGCGATCACCTTCTGGCCCCGGTCGTGGCCGTCCTGACCCATCTTGGCGACCAGGATGCGCGGGCGGCGCCCGTCGGCCTCGGCGAATCTCGCCACCAGTTCGGTGACCGTGGACAGCGGGGTCACGGCGTGCCCTCCTCCGACCTCGTCGCGGTACACCCCGGAGATGGTGCGGATCTCGGCCTGGTGGCGACCATAGACCTTCTCCAGGGCATCGGAGATCTCCCCGAGGGTCGCCTTGGCGCGGGCGGCGTCGATGGCCAGTGCCATCAGGTTGTTGCCCAACCCGTCGTCTCCGGCCGGGCCGGTGGCCGCCGCCGCCCGGGTCAGTTCCTCGAGAGCGGCTCGGCAGGCGTCCTCGTCACGGTCGGCGCGCAGCCGCTCGAGCTTGGCCAGCTGCTCGGCGCGCACCCGGGAGTTCTCGACCTTGAGCACCTCGATCTCGCGGTCCTCGGTGACCTGGTATTTGTTGACGCCGATCAGGGGCTGCTGACCGGAGTCGATGCGGGCCTGAGTGCGCGCGGCGGCCTCCTCGATGCGCATTTTGGGGATGCCGTCGCTGATCGCCTGGGCCATTCCGCCGAGCTCGGTGACCTCCTCGATGTGGGCGCGTGCCCGCTGCGCCAACTGGTGGGTGAGCCACTCCACGTAATAGGACCCGGCCCACGGGTCGATCGGGCGGGTGGTGCCCGACTCCTGCTGCAGCAGCAGCTGGGTGTTGCGGGCGATGCGGGCGGAGAAGTCGGTGGGCAGCGCCAGCGCCTCGTCGAGGGCGTTCGTGTGCAACGACTGGGTGTGCCCCTGGGTGGCGGCCATCGCCTCCACACAGGTGCGGGCCACGTTGTTGAACGGGTCCTGGGCGGTCAGCGACCACCCCGACGTCTGCGAATGGGTGCGCAGCGACAGCGATTTGGGGTTTTTCGGCGCGAATTCACCGACCAGTTCGCTCCACAGCAACCGCCCGGCGCGCAGCTTGGCGACCTCCATGAAGAAGTTCATCCCGATACCCCAGAAGAACGACAGCCGGGGCGCGAACTTGTCGATGTCCAGCCCGGCGTCGAGGCCCGCCTTGATGTAGTCCACACCGTCGGCCAGCGTGTAGGCGAGCTCCAGATCCGCTGTGGCACCGGCTTCTTGGATGTGATAGCCGGAGATCGAGATCGAGTTGAACTTCGGCATCTTCGCGCTGGTGTAGGCGAAGATGTCGGAGATGATCCGCATCGACGGCTTCGGCGGATAGATGTAGGTGTTGCGGACCATGAACTCTTTGAGGATGTCGTTCTGGATGGTCCCGGCCAGCTTCTCCGGCGGCACCCCCTGCTCCTCGGCGGCCACGACATACAGCGCCAGGATCGGCAGCACCGCACCGTTCATCGTCATCGACACACTGACCGCGCCCAGGTCGATCCCGTCGAACAGTTCGCGCATGTCCAGGATGGAGTCGATGGCCACCCCGGCCATCCCGACATCGCCCTGCACCCGCGGATGGTCGGAGTCGTACCCGCGGTGGGTGGCCAGGTCGAAGGCGACCGACAGCCCCTTCTGACCGGCGGCCAGGTTGCGTCGGTAGAACGCGTTGGAGTCCGCGGCGGTGGAGAATCCGGCGTACTGGCGGATCGTCCACGGCTGGTTGACATACATCGTCGGGTAAGGCCCCCGCAGGTACGGCGCCTCCCCGGGCACGCTGTGCAGCGGGTAGCCGTCGGCGACCGCGGCGTCACGGTCGGCGGCGGTGTAGACCGGGCGCACGGCGATGTTCTCCGGGGTGTGCCAGTCGAGTTGCTCACCGGTGTAGCCGTGCGCGGCGGCAGCGGCGGCCACATGCTCGGCGACGGCGGCGGGGGTGACCGGGTCGGTGCGACCGTCGCCGTGCAGCGCGGTGTCGGCGAAACTGGGGATCCGGGTGGTGCTGGTGGTCATCGCGGCTAGGCTCCCAATCGGCTGAGCAGGCTCGACAACACCTCGACCGCATCGATTTTCGCGGTCAGATAGGCGTCAGGTGCAGGGTCGGCGTCGGCGACGGCGCTGGCCGGTCCGGCCAGACAGATGTGGTCGACGCCCGCGGCGCGGGCGGCGGCTACCACGGCCGCGGCCTCCTGGCCGTAGCGGGTGTCGGTGCCGCACAGCACCGCCACCGGCGGGCTACCGGCGTCCGCGACGGCGGCGGCCACACCCTCGGCGGTGACGGTGCCCGGGTTGATCGCCTCGATCCCGCCGGCCGCCAACAGGTTCGTCGAAAACGTTGCGCGCACGTTGTGTTCGGCCAGCGGCCCCAGCGGCAGCAGCAGCACCTGCGGGCGTGCCCCGCTGTCGTCCAGCCGCGCATCGGAGCGGTCGCGCAGCGCCTCGAAACCGGCGGAGTAGCGGCGCACGGCCGGGTCACCTCCGGTGGTCGGCAGCGGCTGCTCCGCCAGGTTCGGGTACTCGTTGACCCCGGTGATCGCGGTGCGCCGGTGGGCGATGTCGCCGCCGCGGCGCTCGGCGACGGCGTCGACCTCGGCGAGCAGGTGATCGCGGGCCGCCTCGAAGCCGCCCCGGGCCTCGAGGTCGGTGAAGTGCTCCCATCCCGATTCGGCGAGGCGGGCGGTGAGGTCTTCGACGAACCACGACCCGCCGGCCGGGTCGAGCACCTGGCCCAGGTGGGATTCCTCGAGCAGCAGCAGTTGGGTGTTGCGGGCCATGCGGCGCGAGAAGCTCGTCGGGGTGTCGGGGTACCCGCCCGGTATCTCCGCATCGAAGGGGCGCACCAGCACCGTGTCGGCCCCGCCGATGCCGGCGCCGAACGCCGCCAGCGTGGTGCGCAGCATGTTCACCCAGGGGTCGCGTTGGGTCATCATCGCCCGGGACGTCTCCACGTGGCAGGTGGCGGCGCCGGCGTCGGGAACCCCGAGTACCTCGGCGACCCGGGCCCACAGCTGGCGGGCGGCCCGCAGCTTGGCGATGGTGAGGAACTGGTCGTCGTCGGCGGCGAACCGGAAACTGATCTGCCTCAGCGCCGCTTCGACCGACAGACCCGCCTCGGTGAGCGCCCGCAGGTAGGCCACCGCCGCGGCGATCGCCGCCCCCAGCTCCCAGCTGGCGTTGGCGCCGCGGTTGTGCAGCGCTGCGCCGTCGATGGTGATCGCACGCATCCCGGCGGGCAGCCGCGCGGCCACCGCCGTCAGTTCCGCCAATTCCGGTGCGGGGCGCCCGCTGATCGCTGCGGTGAGCGGGTCGGCGCCCACATCGATCGCCAGGGTGCGCCGCTGCTCGGCGGGCAGCGCCTCGACCAGACCGATCAGCACGTCGGCGACCGTGGTGTAGTCGCCGGGCCCGGCGTCGGCGATGAGCACCGGCATCAGGTCCAGATAGACCCCGTCGAGCAACGTCGTGACCTGATCGGCGGGAACGCCGTCGGCGCCGATGCGCAGCACCAGCGCGCTGACCCCGTCGGCGAGGGCTCCGAGCACGGCGTCGTTGTCGGCCGCAGTGCCGGGCTCGACCGGGAAGACCTCGGCGACTTTCCAGCCGGATTTGACGTCGCGCAGCGCATCGCCGCCGCGGGTGAACGGCCACACCCCGGGCAGCGGCGGTTCCGGCCGCTCGTCGAGCGCGGTGTAGAGCGGACGGATCGCGAACCCCTCGTAGGTGGGGGTGTCGAGCTTGCGTTCCGGCTCGTCGCCGAGTTCGTCGGGCTCGCAGCGCAGACTCTTCGCCAGCACCCCGGCCACCCCGCGCCGCCACCGGGCGCGCGACTGCTCCAGGTCGGCCTGTTCGGCGGGTACCTCAACTGACACCGGCGACTCCTGTTGTGATGACCTGGTCGGCCTCCCGGCGACCGTTCCGATGTCAACCAGGCTAATTTATCGCCGCACCGGCCTACCGGGGGCCTTGCTCCCGGTCCGCGGACCGTACCCTGGCGACGTGGCCACCACCCAGCTGCGGGCGATCTGGGCAACGCTGTTGAGCACCGCCGGGCAGCTGAGCGCCCGGCGTCTGGCGGTGATGGCCGCGGTGGCCGCCGCGGTCGTGGCGGTGGTGGTGGCCGTGCCGGTGCCGACCGCGTTGCAGGTGCGCGACTGGGTGGGTGCGGCCGGCCCGTGGTTCGCGGTGGTGTTCTTCCTCGCTCACGTCGTGGTGACGGTCGCACCGTTTCCCCGCACGGTGTTCACCCTCGCCGCCGGGCTGCTGTTCGGCGCAGGGTTGGGTGTGCTGCTCGCGGTGACGGCGAGCACCGCCAGCGCACTGTTGGCTCTGCTGTTGGTGCGCGCCACCGGGTGGCGGCTCGATGGGGTGGCTACCGGTGAACGGCTGACCGTGCTGCGGGCTCGGCTGCGTGAGCGCGGCTGGGCGGCGGTGCTGGCGTTGCGGCTGATCCCGGCGGTGCCGTTCTCGGTGATCAACTACGCCGCCGGGGCGTCGGGAATCCGCGTGCGGCCCTACACGGTGGCCACCGTGGTCGGCCTGACACCGGGTACCGCGGCGCTGGTGCTCTTCGGTGACGCGGTCACCGGGCGCGTCAGCCCGGCGCTGGCACTGGTGTCGGCGGGTATCGCCGCGTTCGGGGTCCTGCTGGCGGCCTACGAGGTGCGCCGACACCGCCGCCTGAGCCCGACACGCGCGCCGGGGGTACCGGCCGCGGCCACCGTCGAAGGAGGATGCTGATGGCTCGTTCACCCCTGGTCGCCGCCGCCACCGCGCTGCTGCGCACGGCGCCGGTGATGCGAGCGCCGATCTGGCTGTACCGCGCCCGACTCGGCGCGCTGCTGGGCCCGCGGCTGCTGATGCTCGAGCACCGCGGCCGCCGCAGCGGCCTGCCCCGCTACGTGGTGCTCGAAGTCCTCGGGCGTCCCGAACCGGGCCGGTATCTGGTGGCCTCCGGGTTCGGGGAGAAAGCCCAGTGGTTCCGCAACATCACCGCCGACCCGCGGGTGCGGGTGACCGTGGGCAGCCACGCCCCCGCGCCGGCCACCGCCCACCGGCTGCCCCAACCGGAGGCCGACCGGGCGCTGGCCGCCTACATCGAAGCCCATCCGCGGGCCTGGGCGCGGTTTCGCGAGGTGCTGGAGCGGACCCTGGGCACCCCGGTCACCGCGGTGAACACCGCGCTGCCGATCGTGGCCGTCACCGTCGAAGCCGCTGACCTGCCGGGATACTGCTAAACTGGCGCCATCGTGAACGGGGCGCAGCGCAAGACGTGGCGGCAATTGGCCGCGGTGCTCTCCCTTGTGGTCAGCGTGTGGGCCGGCGCGCTGGGCTACGCGCTGGCGCGGGCCCAAGCCGTGGTGGCGGCGCCGACGATCGCCGCCCCTGCCCCGGCCGACCTCAACGACGACACCACGCCGCACACCGACAGGGCGGTCGACTCGGCCCAGCCCACCAGGACCGCGCCGCCGCGGCTGCGGGCCTCGGTCCTCGGGCATTCCGCCCCGCCTCCGGCGGTCGCCGTCGCCGTGACCACCCGTCCGGGGGCGCGCCAGGAGGCGAGACCCGCCACGCCCCGCGACGGGCGCCATCAGCTCACCCGGTTCTGCATTCTGCGGCGCTGATCGGTCAGCGCGCGGTGGTCGCACCGGGCGCCTTTACCTGCCGCGTTCGCATCGGCGAACGCGTGTCCCCCCTGCCGTCGCGAGGTGATCGCCGCGGCTCGTGACGTCCCGGCCTCGGTCACGGCGTCACCGGCTGCGCTCGCGCGACGGGTTCCGTACCGAATCCGCGAGGAGAAACCCCATGTGTACACCCCTGCCTGCAATGGAGGCCCGGTGATGAGCTTCGCCGCCCTCCCCCCGGAGATCAACGCCACCCGCCTCTACACCGGCCCCGGGTCGGCACCGCTGCTGGCGGCTGCCTCGGCCTGGTCGGCGGTGGCCGCCGAACTGTCCACCGCCGCCGCCGGATACCACGCGATCGCCGTCGAGTTGCTCGGTGCGTGGCGCGGCCCGACGGCCATGACCGCGGCGCAGGCCCTGGCCGGCTACACCGGCTGGTTGCAGCTGACCGCCGGGCACGCCGAGCAGACCGCGCTGCAGGCCCACGCGGCGGCCAACGCCTACGAGACGGCGCGCGCCGCCACCGTCGCTCCACCGGTGATCGCCGCCAACCGGGCGTTGAACGCCACCCTGATCGCCACGAACCTGCTGGGGCAGAACGCCACCGCGATCGCGGCGACCGAGGCCCACTACACCGCGATGTGGGCGCAGAACGCCGCCGCCATGCACGCCTACGCCACCGCATCGACCGCCGCCACGGTGCTGCCGAGCTGGTCCCCGCCGACGCGGGGCGGCCGGGGCGCCGACACCGGTGCCGCACGCGCCGTGCCGGTGACGGCGGCAGCATCCACCGCCGCGGAGTCCACGCCGCCGACCGGGCCGTGGGACCAGTTCAATTGGCTGTCGCGGTTCGCCTCCGAGACCGGCAGTCACGTCCGCACCGTCGCCTCCAGCCTGGGATTTGTGGTGGGCGCGGCGGGGCTGGCCAAAGGCGCACTGGCGACCGGGGCGGCCGGGGCCCTGGGCACGGCCGGGGCCGGCGCGGCCACCGGGGGCGTCGCCGGTGCGGCCGGCGGCGTCAGCTCCGCGGCGCCCCGGATGGCGGGCACGGTCACCGCCGGTCTGGCTCGCGCCGGGACGCTGGGACCATTGTCGGTGCCGCCGGCCTGGGGGGTGACCGCCGGTAATGCGGCTCCGCTGGCCGTGGCGACACCGAGCACCGCGACCACGTCCAACGCGATGTTGGGCCCGGTCGGCGCTCCGCTGGCGCCGCTGGCGACCAACACCAAAAACAGCACGCTGGGATTGCCCGACACCCGGTATCTGGTGCGCCCCAAGATGCTGCCCGGGTGGCGCACCGGGGTGTAGCGACCGGGCGGGCCGCGGCGGGCAGACTGGTTCAGTGGCCCAGCAGCGCCGCGGCCCCGGTGACCATCTCGGTGACGATCTGGCCCGCCGGCGCCGCGGACCGGATGACACCGGCCGCCTGCCCGGCGGTGACATTGGCGATGCGGTAGTCGTCGCCGGCCACCGCAGTGCGGTACTGCGCGGCCACGCTCGCACCGGCGGTCTGCAGTCCGGATTCGTCGCCGTGCCACCGTTCGGTGAACGCGTTGCGCAGCACGCTCATCGTGTGCCCGGGGGGCCACCGGTAGCCGCGCACCACGTCGTACACCCCGGTGCGGCAGGTGGTGTCACCGTCGGCGGCGACCACCCGGTCGCGCGCCGCGGGAGCACTCAACGCCTCGACAGCAGTGAAAAACCTTGTGCCGCACAGCACCCCGGACGCACCGAGCATCAACGCCGCCGCCAGCCCCCGCCCGTCGCCGATCCCGCCGGCAGCGAGCACCGGGGTGTCGAGACCGCGGGCGGCGACCAGGTCGACGACCTCGGGGACCAGGGTCATCGTCGAGCGAGCACCGTAGCCGTGCCCGCCGGCTTCGCTGCCCTGAGCGACCAGCACGTCGGCACCGACCTGCAGGGCCCGCTGCGCGTGGGCCAGGGTCTGCACCTGACAGATCAACCGGGCGCCGGAGTCGATGATCCTCGCCGCGAACGGCGCCGGGTCGCCGAACGAGAGCATCACCGCCACCGGATCGTGCGCCAGCGCCAGCGTCAACACCTCGGGACGCTCGGTCAGCGCCCAGGTGATGAACCCGCAGCCCACCGGGGTGTCGCCGGCGAGTGCGAACTGCTCACGCAGCCACCGCGGGTCGCCGTAGCCACCGCCGAGAAGCCCGAGACCCCCGGCGCGGCTGACCGCGGCGGCCAACCGGCCGCCGGTGACCGCGGCCATCGGCGCACACACCACCGGGTCGGTGATGCCCAACAGCCGGGTCGCCGCGGTCGGCAGCACTCCCCGACCGCTCAGAACTGCACCTGCGGCGGGGCCTGTTGGCCTTCCGGCGCCTGGTAGAACGCCCGTTGGGCCACGCCGGCGACGCCGGCGAAGAACATCCAGGGGATGGTGACGACGCGCTGGTTGAGCGTGGCGACCGCGTCGTTGTAGTACTGACGGGCGAACGCCAACTGGTTCTCGGTGTCGGTGAGCTGATCCTGCAATTGCAGGAAATTGGTGGAGGCCTTCAGATCCGGGTAGTTCTCGGCGACGGCGAGCACGTTGAACACCGCTCGGTCCAACCGGGCCTGCGCCTGGGCTTTCTGCTCGACGGAGCCGCCGTGGGCCGCCTGCGCTGCGCCGGCCCGTGCCGCGGTGACCTCTTCGAACACCCCGCGCTCATGGGTGGCGTAGCCCTTGACGGTGTTGACCAGGTTGGGGATGAGGTCGGCGCGGCGGGTCAACTGCACATCGATACCGCCGAGTGCCTCCTGCGCTTTCACGTCAAGTTGGCGCAGCGCGTTGAACGCGCTGACACCGAACCCGACCAGCCCGATCACGATCACCAGGATCACGATCAGCACGATCGTTGCGGACATCGTCGTTGTCTCCTTCACTGTGGCGCCGCACCGGTGAACCGGCGGGCGGGTTTACCAGGTGCCGCCGCCGCCCCCGCCGCCTCGTCCCCAGCTCATACCGGCGCCGGCGGAGGTGGCCTGACCGTAACTGCGCAGCGACGACGAGACCGTGGCACTGAAACTATCGAGGCTGGCTGCGAAGAATCGGGGGCCGTCGCACACAAACGGATACCACAGCGGGATCGGCGGCTCCCACCCGGTGGCCATCCGGTACTTCGCCGCCCAGGCGTCGGCGACCCCGAACGCCACCGCGTACGGGATGTAGGCCAGGTACAGGTCGGTCCGGGCGGCGAAGTCGAACCGGCGCTCCGCCGACGGGGTGGCCAGAAGCCGTCGGAACCCGGCGGCCTGCGACCACCACGCCCGGCCCGCGTCGGTGCGACGGGTCCCCACTCCGGTGGCCAGCAACCCGATCCCGCCGATGGCGAACGCGGCCGGCGGAAGACCCCACATGGTCGGGCCCACGAGTCCGGCGAACACGATGACCGCCACGATCACTGCGCCGATCACCGCGAACCGGCCGACCCGCTCCCCCGCGGCGGGAGCGACGATGCCCTGCTCACGCGCCCACTGCTGGCAGTCGGTGGCTATTGCCTCGCGGGCGCGCGACACCGTAGCCGCGACGTCGGGCCCGCCGTCGACGAACAGCGAATTGCCCACGGCGGTGACGCCCAGCCGCTCGCCGAGTTGCCGGCTGACCGGGTCGATCTGCGCCCAGCGGGCCGGGTCGGCCAGCCCGGTGACCACCCAGCGCTGCCCATCCACGGCTTGCAGCCGCACCAGCCGGCGCTCGGCCAGATACAGCAGGGTGGCGATCAGGGCGTGCTCACCGACGCTTTCGTCCACCAGGTAGGCGCAGTGCGCGGGCCCCAGCCCGCGGGGCGGGGCGTAGAGCACCGGGAACCCCGGCGCGGGTTCGCGCGAGCGGCGCATCCACAGGTAGCCGCCGCCCGCCGCCGCCATCGCCAGCACTGCCACCAGCGCCACCAGCGGCAGCGACCGGCCCAGCACCGTGTCGTAACGCTCCGTCCACGGCAGCTGGCTCTGGGCGGGCAGCGGCACCGCCAAATCCACCCGCAGGGTCAGCGGGGTGTAGCTCAACAGGTTGTCCGCGCTCACGCTCACCTGGTCGGTACCGGCCCCGTCGACGGTGCAGGACCCGAAAGCCCCGTCGGCGCACCCGACCAGCCCGGCCGGGCCGGGCAGGCTCACCCGCACGTGCGCGGAGCGGGTTCGCATCGGCCAATACCCCACCACGTTGTGGAAAAAGGTCGCCGTCGGCGCGGTGGGGTTGTGCCCCTGCTCGGTGGGCAGGTGGCCGGGCTGCGGGGCGATCAGCGTCGAGGTGAGCCGGTAACGGATTGTGTAGGTGTAGCTGCCGGGGGCCAGCACGGAATGCCGGTCACCGATCTGGGCGATGTAGCTGCGGCCGTCGTCGCTCCACGAGTAGTGCACCGCGGCGGGGTGGCCGTCCTGGCTGACCTCGGTCACGGTGGGCACCGAGCGGACGTGCGGATCGGCGGGGTGACCGACCGGGAAGTACCGGAAAATGCCGTGGCGGCCGGCCGGCAGCCGGACGGTGAGGGTCTCGGTGGCGGTCAGGGTACCGTCAGCATCCACCCGGTAGTCGGCGTCGTAGTCGGTGATCTCGCTGTCGAGATCCAACGTGGGGCTGACGAACCCGGCGATGACACCGTCGCGGGCCACCGGGAACAGCATCCCCAGCCCGGCCAGCACGGTCAGCACCGCCATCAGCGCCCACATCCGGGCGGTGGTCAACGGCCAGAACAACCGATAGAAGACGCCCGTGACCCACGGCATGACCGCTGCGGCCAGCCGCACCAGCAACTGCATGTATCACTCCCGTCCGATCGGACTGATTTTGTCACGACCGCCGCGGGGCGCCGCGCACTTTCTCCGCGTCCCTCCGAGGTACGGGCGTCACCGGCTAGCCTGACCGGAGATGTCGAAACGTCGCAGCTCACATGCGAGGCGTCACCGGCTCGACGTTTTCACGCGGCTGGGCACGCTGGTAACCCGTTGGCCGTGGCTGGTGATCGCCGGCTGGATCGTGCTGGCGGCCGCACTGCCGGCGGCGTTTCCGTCGCTGTCGGAGCTGGCCCGTAAGGATCCGGCCGCCCTGCTGCCCGCCGACGCCCCCAGTTCGGTGTCCGCGGACCAGATGAACGACGCATTCGACGAGTCGGCGACCGGGAACACGCTGGTGCTGGTGCTCACCAACCGCGACGGGCTCACCGCCGACGACGAGCAGGTGTATCACCGGTTGGTCGACCGGCTCGCCGACGACATCACCGATGTGGTGCAGGTCCGCGATTTTCTGTCCACCCCAGCCCTGCGGCCGGCGTTGAGCAGCACCGACGGCAAGGCGTGGCTGGTGCCGGTGGAACTGGTCGGCGAGCTGGGCTCGCCGCGCTCCTACACCGCGACCACCCGGGTGACCCGCATCGCGGAGACCACCGTCGAGGACTCGGCGCTGCGGGTCGCCGTCACCGGCCCGGCGGCAACCGTGCGCGACGTCGGCGTTCTGGGCGCCCTCGACCAGCGCCGCATCGAGGTGGCGATGGCGGTGATGCTGCTGGTGATCCTGCTGGTGATCTACCGCAACCCGGTCACCATCCTGGTGCCGCTGGCGACGATCGGGGTCGCGCTGATGACCGCCCAAGCCGTGATCGCCGGGTTCGGTCTGCGGGGGCTGAGCATCACCGCCCACACCGTCGCACTGGTGACGGCGCTGGTCGCCGGGGCCGGCACCGACTACGCGGTGTTCCTCATCAGCCGGTTCCACGACTTCCGCCGCGCCAGCCACAGCCCCGACGTGGCCGTGCGGCGCGCACTGGGCGGAATCGGCAAGGTGATCGCCGCGTCGGCGGCGACGGTGGCGATCACCTTCTTCGCGATGGGGTTCACCCGCCTGGCGGTGGTGTCGGCCACCGGCGTGGCGTTGGCGATCGCGGTCACGGTGTGTTTCGCGGCGGCGGTGACGTTTTTGCCGGCCCTGCTGGTGGTGATGGGACGGCGCGGGTGGGTCGCGCCGCGCACCGCGGTCACCGGCGGCCTGTGGCGCCGCTCCGGGGCCCGCATCGTGCGCCACCCCGGCCGATACCTGGCCGCGAGCCTGGCGGTGCTGGTGGCCCTGGCCGGGCTGGCGACGATGGTGGACTACAACTACGACAACCGCACCGCGCTGCCGTCGTCGGCGCCGAGCGTGCACGGCACCGACGTCATCGACCGTCACTTCCCGGCCAACAGCATCACCCCCGAGTTCATCTTGATCTCCTCGCCGCGCGATCTGCGCACCCCGCGGGCGCTGTCGGATCTCGAACAGCTCGCCCGCCGGGTCAGCCAGCTGCCCGACGTCGAGGCCGTGCGCGGCATCACCCGACCGACCGGCAAGCCCCTCGAACAGGCCCGGCTGTCGTTTCAGGCCGGGGCGGTCGGTGACAACCTGCACGAGGCCGCCACCACCATCAACGACCACGCCGAGGATCTGGACCAACTGGCCACCGCCGCGGATCTGATCGCCGACGCGCTGGCCACCTTGACCGCCCAGGCCGACGAGACCATCCCGGCGGTGCGGGACCTGATCGAGGCGTTGGCCTATCTGCGCGGCACGTGGCAGAAGGCCGGCACCGCGCTGGAGCACGGGGTGGACAACGCCGCCGACGCCACCGACGCCGCGGCCGCCGAATCCGACGACGTGGTCATGCTGCTGACGTTGATGCGAGCCGCCGGGGAGACCGTCCAGCAGAACCTCGACGGGACCCCGCAGGACTTCCTGTGGATGGACTCGGTGCTCGACGGGCTCAACACCAGCACCGTCTGCTCCGACGAGCCGTCCTGCGCGCGGGTGCGGGGCTGGCTGGCGCGGCTGGTGACCGCCCGCGACGAGGGCCGGTTGGACAATGCCACCGACGCGGGCCGCCGCCTGCGCGACACCCCCGAGGGCCAGCGACTGGAATCGGCGGTGGACAACCTGCGCGAGACCCTCGACGACACCGGCGACACCCTGGAGAACACCGGGTTGGCCACCGAGGACGCCACCGAGGAGGGCACCGACGACGACCTCGAGGCGATCCGCACCAGCACCGACCTGCTGGCCACCGCCAGCCGGCAGGTGGCCGCCGGGGTGCGCATGCTCGTCGACCAGGTGACCGCGATGGGCCTGGACCTCGCCGACGTCTCGGAATTCCTGCAGGGCATCAAGAGCGAGGCCTCCGCACCGTCGATGTCCGGGTTCTACATCCCCGCGCAGTACCTGGCCGAGCAGGATTTTCAGCAGGCCGCCCAGTTCTACGTCTCCCCCGACGGCCACACGGTGCGCTACGCGGTGCAGACCGGCCTCAACCCGTTCAGCACCGCCGCGATGGACCAGGTCGACACGATCCTGGCCACCGCCCGCGACGCCCAACCGAACACCACGCTCGCCGACGCCGAGGTGTCGATGAACCGCGGATCGGTCACCCTGCGCGACATCCGCGACTACTACACCCACGATCTGCGGTTCATCATCATGGTGACCATCGCGGTGGTGTTGGTGATCCTCAGCCTGCTGCTGCGTGCGATCGTGGCACCGCTGTACCTGGTGGCCTCGGTGGTGCTGTCCTACCTGGCGGCGCTGGGCATCGGGGTGCTGGTCTTCCAGTACCTGCTGGGTCAACCGCTGTACTGGGCGCTGCCGGGCCTGGCGTTCATCATCCTGGTCGCCATCGGCGCCGACTACAACCTGCTGCTGTTCGCCCGGCTGCGCGAGGAGTCCGGCCGCGGGGTGCGCACCGGGGTGCTGCGCACCGTCGCGGCGACCGGTGGGGTCATCACCGCCGCCGGGGTGATCTTCGCGGCCTCGATGTTCGGGATGCTCGCCGCCAGCCTCACCACCTTGGTGCAGACCGGGTTCGTCATCGGGGTGGGGCTGCTGCTGGACACGTTCCTGGTGCGCACACTGACCGTCCCGGCGATCGCGGCTCTGCTCGGGCGGGCCAGCTGGTGGCCGTCACGGTCCCGCCCGACCCGCAGCGGTGCGCTACCATAGGCCCGGCCTCCCCCTCCAGACAGCCCGAAAGACCTGACGGTAATGGATCACCCGCTGCTCCGCCGATGGCTGACCAATGCGGTGGCGCTCCTGGCGGCGGTGACGCTGACCGTGCTGCTCGCCGGCCGGATGGCCAGCACCGGCGTCGACAGCCTCGCCGCCCCCGCCGCCGACGACACCGCCGCCGCCGAACCCGCGGTGGCGCTGACCGCCGATAACGACCTGCTCGATCGGTGGCGCGACGTGTTGCGCAACCCGGGGGCGAAAACCGGGATCGCCGCGGTCAGCGGATTGCGCAAACCGGTCCTGCCCAGCGGCAGCACCGACGGGCTGCACAGCCTGGTGCAGATCGTGGTGCCGCAGGTGCTGCCCGCCGGATACAGCGACGACCGGCGCTACGTCATCACCACCGCCTTGGACCTGCTGCTCTCCCCGTTGAGCAACATCGTCGCCGGCGGCCGGTGGGGGGCCTACATCAGCCCGCTGGTGGCGTTGGGCAACACCGCGGCCGCGGTCGTCGGCGACCTCAGCGGACCGAATCCCGATCCGACCGCCGCCGCCTGGGATCTGGCCCACCTGCCGACCAACCTGCTCGGCGGCTACCGCAACGGTGCGGACCTCAACCTGGCGCCGCTGGCCCGGATGTTCACCAACGCGGGCATGCTGCCGGAGGACTTCGACGCCACTTCCCTGCATATCGGTTTCGGCGGGCACTCCAGCAAAACCCCGGGTCTGCGCAAGCACTTTCCGCGGGTGGGGGCGCTGAGCCAGGTGCTGCGTCACGTCACCCACGGCCTGCCGCTGTAGCCACCGGCGGTTGGCACACCGCCGCCGGTAGGGTCGAGCACATGGGATTCTCCGACCCCGGTGATCGGTTGCCCGACTACTCATTTGACGCGCTGACCCCGGCGCGGCTACGCGCGCGCAACACCGTCAAGTGGAACCGGTTCGACCCCGACGTGTTGGCGTTGTGGGTGGCCGAGATGGACTATCCGACCGCGCCGGCTGTCCACGCGGCGATCCGAGCCGCGGTGGACCGCGAGGAATTCGGTTACCCGCGCTTCGGCCACGACGCGCTGCCGACCGCCACCGCCGACTGGTGCGCCGACCGCTACGGCTGGACGGTCAATCCGGAGTGGGTGGCCGTCGTCGCCGACGTGCTCAAAGGGGTGGAGCTGGCGATCGGGTTTTTGACCCGCCCGCAGAGCCCGGTGGTGTTGCCGGTCCCGGCCTACATGCCGTTCTTCGACGTGCTGCAGGTGGCCGGGCGCAGCCGCGTCGAGGTGCCGATGGTGCCCGACGCCGCCGGGCGCTACGGCCTGGATCTCGATGCGGTCGCCGCGGCGTTCGCCGCCGGGGCGGGCTCGATCATCCTGTGCAATCCGTTCAACCCGCTGGGCACGGTGTTCACCGCCGCGGAATTGCGCGCGGTGGTCGACCTCGCCGCCGCCCACGGCGCGCGGGTCATCGCCGACGAGATTCACGCCCCGCTGGTCTACGACGGTCGCCACGTGCCGGCGGCGTCGGTGTCGCCGGCCGCCGCCGAGACCGTGGTGACGGTGATGTCGGCCTCCAAGGCGTGGAACCTGCCGGGCCTCAAATGCGCCCAGCTGATCCTGTCCAACCCCGCCGACGCGGCGATCTGGCGGCAGGTCAACTGGCTGAACTGGATGGGGGCCTCGACGGTGGGGATCGCCGCCAACCTCGCCGCCTACCGCGACGGCGCGCCGTGGTTGGACGCGGCGCTGGGGTATCTGCGCACCAACCGCGACCGGGTGGCCGACACGCTGCCGGCGCGGGTCCCGGGCCTGCAGGTGACCCGCCCGGAGGGCACCTACCTGTCGTGGCTGGATCTGCGTGCGCTGGATCTGCCCGAGGAACCGGCCGACTATCTGCTTCGGCACGCCCGGGTGGCGCTGAATCCGGGGATCCCGTTCGGGGCGGGCAGCGGCTGCGCGCGGCTCAACTTCGCCACCACCGCCGCGATCCTTTCCGACGCGCTCGACGCGATCGTCACCGCGCTGACCGCACGCTAACCTCTGCTCAGCGGGGGCGCCGCCAGGCGGCCGCGGCCATCGCGGCGAAGGTGATCAGCATCGTCACCGCCGGCACGGTGTTCACGACCCGGTCTTTGACCCGCACGTGGGCGGCGACCGCGAGCACGAAGTACAGCGTCAACGCCGCGGTGGTCAACCGCGCCAGCAGCGGAAACCGCGGCCCCGACGCCAAGCCGACGGCGGCGGCGACTTTCACCGCGGGCAACACCGGGCGCACGTCGGCGGGCACCTGCACCGTGTCGAGAGCCTGAGCGATGTAGGGCACCGGGATCGCGCAGGCCACCGCGTCGGCCGCCTGCAACGCCGCGAGCCCTCGGTACGTCTTCGGGGAGGTGAGCACACTCATGCGGTCAAGCCTATTGCGTCTCGGGCGGCGCCGACAGTTGGTGCGGTCCGGGCACGCTGCCCTCCACCGGGGTGCGGGCGTCGGCCTCGGCCTTGGCGACCGCCTGGGCGATCGCCGGGTCGGTGCGGGTATGGAACCAGTCGGCGACCTCCTCGGAATCGTCTTCCGGTTTGGGCAGGTCCTCGTCGACCGGCGACGGCTCGTAGCGGAACACCCCGTCCTCGCCGGGGGCGCCGAGCAGCTTGGTGAAACCCTGCAGGGCACTGCCGAAGTCGCTGGGGATCACCCACATCTTGTTGGCTTCGCCCTTGGCCATCTCCGGCAGCACCTGCAGATACTGGTAGGCCAGCATCTCCGGGGTGGGCCGGCCCGCTTTGATCGCCGCGAACGTCTTCTCGATCGCCTTGGCCTCCCCCTGTGCCTGCAGGTAGGCCGCGGCCCGCTCGCCCTGTGCGCGCAGCATCCGGGATTGTCGGTCGGCCTCCGCGGAGAGGATCGCGGCTTGCTTGGCGCCCTCGGCCTGCAGGATCTGGGACTGCTTTTGACCCTCGGCCTGTTTGATCGCCGACTCACGCTGACCCTCGGCGGTCAAGATCATCGCCCGCTTCTCCCGATCGGCCTTCATCTGCTTCTCCATCGACGCCTGGATGGACGGCGGCGGGTCGATGCTGCGCAACTCCACCCGCGCCACCCGCAGCCCCCACCGGCCGGTGGCCTCGTCGAGGACGCCGCGCAGCTGCCGGTTGATCTGGTCGCGGGAGGTGAACGTCTCCTCCAGCGTCATCCCGCCCACCACGTTGCGCAGGGTGGTGGTGGTCAACTGCTCCACCCCGACGATGTAGTTGCTGATCTCATAGACCGCCGCCTGCGGGTTGGTGACCTGAAAGTAGACGACGGTGTCGATCGCCAGCGTCAGGTTGTCTTCGGTGATCACCGGTTGCGGCGGAAACGACACCACCCGCTCACGCAGGTCGACCCGCGCACGGATGCGGTCGATGAACGGCACCAGCAGGGTCAGCTGCCCGCTGATGGTGCGGCTGTAGCGGCCGAGTCGTTCGATCACCGCGGCCTCGGCCTGCGGGATCAACGCCACCGACTTGGCCACCACGATGATCGCGAACCCGACCAGGATCGCCAGGACCACCAGACCTGCCATTGTGTTCTCCTTCTGCTGCCCCGGGGTCTGCCCCGGTTCGGTTTATGTCTGCCAGACGACCGCGGTGGCCCCGTCGATCTCCATCACCGTCACCGTCTCGCCGGGCTCGTAGACGTCGCCGGTGTTGAGGGGACGGGCGCTCCACACCTGCCCGGCCAGCAACACCTGGCCGGCGTGGCCGGCCACCTGCTCGAGGACCTGGGCGTCGCTGCCGGTCAGCGCTTCGATGCCGGTGCGCGGTGCGGTGTCACGAGCCAGCCGGCGACGCAGCGCGGGACGCACCCCGAGCAGCAACAGCACCGACACCACCAAGAACACCACACCGTCGACCCAGATCGGGGCGTCGAGAACGGCGCTGGATCCCGCGGCCGCCAGGGCGCCGCCGGCCAGCATCAGCAGGAACATGTCCCCGGTGAGGGTCTCGGCACCGGCCAACGCCAACGCGCCGAGGAACCAGAGCAGGGCGGCGGGCATGCCTTCACACTATCGCGCAACCGGCCCGCGGCGGTGCGCCAACTAGACTGCCGGGATCATGTGGTGTCCGTCGGTGTCGCTGTCGGTGTGGGCCAACGCCTGGCTCGCCGGTGTCGCCGCACCCGACGACGTGCTCGATGCGCTGGCGGCGTGGGCCCCGGCGCAGACCATCGCCGCCCACGACCCGGTGGCCGCCGGCCACGCCGGGTTGCCCTACCCGGCCGCCGAGCACGGCGGGGCGACGGCGGTGCTGCAGACGCTGCGGTCGGCCGCCGCCGGTTCACCCGGTGCGCACGCCACCCCGATCGAGGTGGTGCTGCCGGTGCCCGGCGACGTGCGGGGACTGCCGCCGGGCAGCGCCTTCGCGCGCGACGCCCTCGACGCCGGGGAGGCGCTGATCCTCACCGGCAGCCCCGCCGACGGCACCGCGGTCGGCCTGGTGCCCGACTACCCCGACGACGTGCTCGATGCGCCGACCGACGGGGCGTTCACACTGCGCTGGACGGCCTATTCGCTGCCCGCCCCGCAGCCGGGGGTGCCCGCCGACCTGGGCGGCGCCGAATACGCGTTGCGTACCGCGGTGCGTGCGGCCGCCGAGGCCCTCAGCGCGATGGACCTGACCTGCGGGACCGACGCCGACCCGCGGGCGCTGGTCGAGCAGGCCCTCGACGCCGCCGCCGGCCACCGGGTGCCCGCCCACGCCCCGCCGCGGGCGCTGCGGGTTCTGGAGCAGGCCGCTCACGTGGAGGCGATCCTCGCGGTCAGCGCGCAACTGTCACCGCTGGGGATACAGTCCTTCTCCCAGCACCGGGTCGGCGACGATGCGCTGCGTCCGCTGACGACGGTGGTGCGCACCGCGCGTCTCGCCGCGCTCGACGCGATCCTGCGTTCCGCCTGGGCGTGTTGACCGCTGGGCCGCGCCGTCAGCGGTGGCAGGCCGGGGTGCACGGTTGGCCGTCGCGGCTCTGCCCGTACAGCGGCACCGGGTCGGGGGCGGCGACGCGCACCGGTGCGCGTCCGTCGCGCAGTTCGGCGATGAGCTCGGCGGCCAGCTGGGCGAACCGCGGGTCCGCACCCGGGGTGGCGGCCCGGGCGTAGGCGACGTCGAGCTCACGGGCCTGGTCGGCCAGCTCGTGGTCGAGATCCCACACCACCTCGATGTGGTCGGCGACGAACCCGATCGGGCAGACGATCACCGCCGCGGTGCCCGCCGCCGCCAGGGCGGCGAGATGGTCGCCGACGTCGGGCTCCAGCCACGGCATCTGCGGCGGACCGGACCGGGACTGCCACACCAGGTCGTGGTCGAGACGGCCGGCCGCGGCGGCCACCAGCCGCGCCGCGTGGGCGACCTGGCGGGCATAGAGCCGGTCCCCGCACCAGGACTCGGCGGCCACCGGGATGGAATGGGCGGTGAACACCAGCCGGGCCTGCTCGCGCAGTGCGGCGGGCAGGGTGGCCGCCGCCGCGCCGACCGCCTCGGCGAACAGCGCCACGAACAGCGGGTGGTCGAAGTAGTGGCGCAGCTTGACCAGCTCGGGGGCGTCGGCGCCGGCGCTGTGGCGTGCCTGCGCCAGGTCGTCGACGTACTGGCGGCAGCTGGAGTACCCGCCCCACGCCGAGGTGGTGAACACCGCCGCACGGCGCACCCCGTCGGCACCCATGGCGGCCACCGTGTCCGCCAGGTAGGGCTCCCAGTTGCGGTTGCCGAAGTAGACCGGCAAACCGGTGTGGGCGCGCAGCTGATCGACCAGCGCCCGGTTGATCGCGTTGATCGGCGAGACCCCACCGAAGTGCAGGTAGTGCTCGGCGACGTCGTCGAGGCGCTCGGCGGGCACGTTGCGGCCGCGGGTGACGTTCTCCAGGAACGGCCGCACCTGTTCGGGGCCCTCCGGCCCGCCGAAGGACTGCAGCAGGACGGCGTCGAACAGCACGGCGGTCCCCGACGGCTAGAGCAGCTGGGTGTGTGCACCGCCGTCGGCGTACACCACGGTGCCAGTGGTGGCCGGCAACCAGTCCGACAGCAACGCACAGACCGTCTTGGCCACCGGGGTGGGGTCTTTCATGTCCCAGCCGACCGGGGCGCGCTGGTCCCAGCCCTCTTCGAGCAGCTTCATCTGCTGACCGGCCTCGTCGCCGAGGGCGCCGCCGACGATCGCACTCATCGCCAGGGTGCGGATCGGTCCGGCCGCAACCAGATTGGAGCGCACCCCGTGCGGGCCTACCTCGCGGGCCACGAAGCGGTTCACCGACTCCAGGGCGCTTTTGGCCACGGTCATCCAGTTGTAGGCCGGCATCGCCCGGGTCGGGTCGAAGTCCATGCCCACGATCGAACCGCCGGGGTTCATGATCGGCAGCACCGCCTTGGCCAGCGACGCATACGAGTAGGCGGAGATGTGGATGCCCTTGGCGACGTCCTCGTAGGGGGCGTCGAAGAACGGGTTGACCCCCATGCCGCTCTGCGGCATGAAGCCGATGGAGTGCACCACCCCGTCGAGTTTGTTGTCCGCCCCGATCGCCTCGGTGATCCGGTCGGCCAGCGAGTCGAGGTGCTCGGGGTTTTCCACGTCGAGTTCCAGCAGCGGCGCCGGCTCGGGCAGCCGGTCGACGATGCGCTGGATCAGCCGCATCCGGTCGAAGCCGGTGAGCACCAGTTGCGCACCCGCCTCCTGGGCGACGCGGGCGATGTGAAACGCGATCGAGGAGTCGGTGATGATCCCGGTGACCAGGATTCGTTTCCCGGTGAGAAACCCTGTCATGTCGAACCTTTCTGCTGGCGGAGTCGGTGCGCGCGGCTAGTGGCCCATGCCCAGGCCGCCGTCGACGGGGATGACCGCCCCGGAGATGTAGCCGGCGTCCGGGGAGGCCAGGAAGCTGATCACCCCGGCCACCTCGTCGACGGTGCCGATGCGTTGCGCCGGGATCGCGGTGAGCGCGGTCTCCTGCTGCTTCTCGTCGAGTGCGCGGGTCATGTCGGTGTCGATGAACCCGGGGGCCACCACGTTGGCGGTGATCGACCGCGAACCGAGTTCGCGGGTCAGTGAACGTGCCATCCCGACCAGCCCGGCCTTCGACGCCGAATAGTTGGCCTGCCCGGGCAGTCCGGTCAGCCCGGCCACCGATCCCATGAAGATCATCCGGCCGAACCGGCGTTTGATCATGTTGCGCGAGGCCCGTTTGGCCACCCGGAACACCCCGGTGAGGTTGGCGTCGACCACCTTCTGGAAGTTCTCGTCGCTCATCCGCATGATCAGCATGTCGGCGGTGACCCCGGCGTTGGCGACCAGCACCTCCACCGGACCCTGGTGTTCCTCGACGGCGGTGAAGGCCGCGTCGACGGCCGCGGAATCGGTGACGTCGCAGACCACGCCGAACAAGTCGTCGGGGGCACCGGATCCGCGGTGGGTCACCGCCACCTTGTGGCCGTCGGCGGCGAGACGGCGGGCGACCGCCAGGCCGATACCGCGGTTGCCTCCGGTGACCAGCACCGAACGGGACACAAACGGGGGCGCGCCGGCGGCGTCGCCGGTTGTCTTGCTCTCAGTCACCGGATCAACTTATCGTCTCGGCGGCCCGGCGCCGCAACCGGCTGCACCCGGCGTGGCGCGCCGCTCAGGCCGGCAGCCGGCGGTTGATCAGCAGCCCCGCCAGCGCCGCCAGCGCCAGCACCACCGCACCCAGGCGCAGCCAGCCGGCGCTGGCGTCGCCCTGGATCGTCTCGTAGCCGATCTGGTCCTGCAGGTTGTCGTAGACCTGCTGCAGTTGTTCGAGGCTCGAGGCGGTGTAGAAGGTGCCTTCGGACATGTCGGCGATCTTGTGCAGCGACTCGTCGTCGACCGGGACCGGTTGGCGCTGCCCGTTGATCTCCACGTAGCCGTAGCGGGTGCCGAACGAGATCGTCGAGACCGGAACCCCCTGGTCGCGGGCGGCCCGGGCGGCGGTGAACCCGCCGCGGGGGTTGTCGGGGTTGGGCGGCACGGTCTCCTTGCCGTCGGAGAGCAGCACGATGCGCGCCGGCGGCGGGCCCTCCCCGCCACCGATCACCGCGCCGACGGTGGCGATCGCCTGCAGCGCGGTGAAGATCGCCTCCCCGGTCGCGGTGCGCTCCTCCAGTTGCAGCTTGTCGATCGCCGCCTTGGTGGGGGCCCGTTCGGTGGTCGGCGACACCAGGACCGACGCGGTGCCGGCGTAGGCGACCAGGCCCAGGTTGATCCCGGGAGTCAGCTCGTCGGCGAACTCCTTGGCGGCCTCCTGCGCGGCGGCCAGCCGGGTCGGCTCGACGTCTTTGGCCTGCATCGACAGCGATACGTCGATGACCAGCATCACCACCGCGCGGTTGCGCGGGATCCGTACGTCGTTGGTGGGGCCGGCCATCGCGACGGTGAACAGCAGCAGCGCCAGGACCAGCAGCAGCGCCGACAGGTGCCGCCAGCGCGACGGTCGTTTGGGGGCGACCGATTCCAGCAGCTCCATGTTGGCGAAACGCAGCATCCGACGCTGCCGCGCCCGCTGGGCCACCAGGTACAGCGCGGCCAGGCCGGCGACCACCAGCACGAACAGCAGGAACCACGGGTGGGCGAAGCCGGACAGGCTCATCGGTCCCAACAGCGGCAAAGTCATTCTCGGCGTGTCCTTTTCGTCACGGTATCTGCACCGGGTCGGTCACTGGCAGCCCGCCAGCGCGTCACGCCGCCGGGAGGCGACGAAGCGCACGATGTCGGCGATCCAGTCCCGGTCGGTGCGCAGCGACAGCAGCGGCGCCCCGCAGCGGCGCAGCGTGCGGGCCACCTCGGCGCGGTGCGCGGCGGCGGCGGTGGCGAAGTCGTCGCGCAGCGCGGCGTCGATGGTGAACTCGCGGGTGACCCCGGTCTCGGCGTCCTGGAGGACGACGTCGCCGACATCGGGCAGTTCCACGTCGCGCGGGTCGAGCACCTCCACCGCCAGCACCTCGTGGCGGGCGGCGATCGCGCGCAGCGGGCGCATCCAGTTGATCGGACCGAGGAAGTCGCTGATGATCACCGCCATCCCCCGCCGGCGTTGCGGGCGGCGTAGCGCGTCGATGGCCACCGCCAGGTCGCCGCGCACCCCCAGCGGGGCGCGCGGCATGGTGGCGATGGCACGCAGCAGGGTCTGTTCGTGCTGGCGGCCGGAGCGCGCCGGCACGCGCACGGTGGTGTCGCCGTTGGAGATCAGCGCCCCCAGCCGGTTGCCACCGCCGCTGTTCAGGAAGACCACCGCCGCGGCGGCGGCCACCGCCAGGTCCCGTTTCTCACAGCCGGTGGTGCCGAAGTCCAGGCTGGCGGACATGTCGACCACCAGCCAGGTCTCCAGTTCGCGGTCGGCGATCATCTGCCGCACGTGCGGATGGGTGGTGCGGGCGGTGACCGCCCAGTCCATCCGGCGCACGTCGTCGCCGGGCTGGTAGAGCCGCGACTCGCCGGGTTCGGACCCGGGTCCGGGGATCAACCCCAGGTGGTCGCCGTGCAACACCCCGTCGAGCTTGCGTTTGACCGTCAGTTCGAGGGTGCGCAGCGCCGCCGCCAGCTTCGGATCGCCGATCTCGCCGCGCAGCATCGACGGCGGCCGGTTGACGCCCTGAGAGGCCCCCGGGTGCCGGGGCTGCTGGTCACTCACCGACCGGGGGCCGCCGCCGGCGACGGAGCGGCCACCGGGGTCGATGCCGGTTGAGCCTGCTGGGGCACCGCGTTGACCTGCGGCAGGGCCACGGTCTGCAGCACCCGGTTGATGATGACCTCCGGGGTGATCTCGTCGGCGAGCGCGTCGTAGGTCAGCACCAGCCGGTGACGCAACACGTCGGGGATGACCTCGACGATGTCCTGGGGGATCACGTAGTCGCGACCGCGGACCAGCGCCACCGCACGGGCTGCGGCGATGATGCCCAGCGAGGCACGCGGCGACGCCCCGAACGCGATCCAGGCTTTGACGTCGTGCATGCCGAACTGGTCGGGTTTGCGGGTGGCCTCCACGACCCGCACCACATAGTCGACCAAGGCGTGGTGCACGAAGTTGTTGGCGGCCAGTTCCTGCAGGCGCAGCAGATCCCCGGTGTCGAGCACCTGCTTGGGTTGCGGCGGGGTGATCCCCATCCGGTAGATGATCTCGCGCTCCTCCTCCGCGGAGGGGTAGTCGACGTTGATCTTGAACAGGAACCGGTCGCGCTGCGCTTCCGGCAGCGGGTAGACGCCCTCGTTCTCGATGGGGTTCTGGGTGGCCATGACCAGAAACGGGTTCGGCAGCGGATAGGTCTTGCCGCCGATGGACACCTTGCGTTCGGCCATGACCTCCAGCAGCGCGGACTGCACCTTCGCCGGGGCCCGGTTGATCTCGTCGGCGAGCAGGAAGTTCACCACCACCGGGCCCAGTTCGGTGTCGAACTCTTCGCGGCCCTGCCGGTAGATGCGGGTCCCGATGATGTCGGTGGGCACCAAGTCGGGGGTGAACTGGATGCGCGCGAAGGTGCCGCCGACCACCCGGGCGAACGTCTCGACCGCCAGCGTCTTGGCGACCCCGGGCACCCCTTCGAGCAGGACGTGGCCCTTGGCGAGCAGCCCCACCAGGATCCGCTCCACCAGCCGGTCCTGGCCGACGATGATCCGTTTGACCTCGAAAATGGCCCGTTCCAGGGTCTGCACCTCGGCGGGCAGCCCGGAGCGGCCCGCTTCGGTGGCCGACGGGGCCCCGCCGGGGTAACCGCTGGCGGCAGTGGGCGACCCACCTGGTGATGTCATCGACGTCCCTTTCCCAACTTGCGTCTTTGGCTGGTGCCACCCTACGGCGTGCGTGGCGGCGCCCGGTTCAACTATTCCAGGCGGGTCCGGATCCGTCGACGTGAGGCCGCGGGCCGCCCGCCGGGATCAGTATTCGATGATCCGCGACAGGTACTGGGTCATCCCGGCGGTGCGCACCGGGGAGACCGTGACCTTGCCGGCACTGCCGGAGGCCTCCAGCATCTGGTTGTTCCCCAAGTACAGCGCCACGTGCTGGCTGCCGCCGGGGCCGTAGAAGATCAGGTCGCCGCGTTTGGCCGCCGACGGGCTGACGTGCCGGCCGGTGTTGTACTGGTCCCCGGAGTACTTCGGGATCAGCACCCCGACCCCGGCGAAGGCGAAGCGGGTGAACCCCGAGCAGTCGTACCCGATCTTGCCGGCGTCGGACTCCACCCCGGCGCTGGGGCCGTTGGGTTTACCGCCGCCCCACGAGTAGGGAACGCCCAGTTGGCTCATGCCGCGGCGGATCACGTACTCGACCGCCTGGCGGCCGTACACCCGCGGTATCGCGCTCGGTGAGGTGTTGGCGGTCGCCGGGTCGGCGTTGCCGCCGACGTTGAATCCCAACCCGCCGAGGAATTTGCGGCCCAGATCCATCGTGGTCTGGGTGGCCTGCGCGGTGGCCTGCAGCGAGGCGTTGGCGATCGCCACCGGGTCGCCGGGCGCACCGGCGCTGACCACTGCCGGCAGCGTCGGATCCCACGCGCCGTCGGGCGCGGCGGCCGACGGGCCGGCGCCGATCGTCGTGGCGGTCACCAGGGCCCCCGCCACCAGCGCCGGGGCGAGCAACCGGCCCAGCCGGGTGCGATGTCGCATGCTGCCTGTCCTCAGTACTCGATGTAGCGGACGACGTAGGGGGTCATCCCGCTGGTGCGCACCGGGGAGACCTTGACGTTCGACCCGGTGTAGGGCGCCTCGAGCATCTGCCCGTTGCCCAGATAGATGGTGACGTGCTGGCTGCCGCCGGGGCCGTAGAAGATCACGTCGCCGCGGCGCATCTGTGCCGACGGGATCTTGCGCCCCATGTCGTACTGCGAGCCGGAGTAGTGCGGCAGCTTGATGCCGACCCCGGCGAACGCGTAGAGCACCAGCCCGGAACAGTCGAAGCCGACGGTGCCGGCCCCGGAGTCGATGCCGTTGCTGGGCCCGGCCGCGTTGCCGCCGCCCCACGAGTAGGGCACCCCGATCTGCGACATGCCGCGCCGGATGACGTATTCGGAGGCCTGACGGCCGTACACCCGCGGAATCGCGCCGTTGTTGGTGAAGCCGGTGGGGGTGGGCGCGAGCCCGAGTTTCTGCAAGAACGAGCGCCCCATGTTCGAGGTGACCTGCGCGGAGGTCTGCGAGATCCCCAGCACGGCGTTGATGATCGCCACCGGGTCACCGGAGACGAAGGCGCTGGGCACCGCCGGCAGGGTCGGATCCCAGGCGGGGCCGTCCCATTTCGCCGGCGTCTGCGGCGCACCGCGGTCCCAGCTGGACTCCAGGGCCTGCGCGGTGTCGTCGCGGGTCGCGGCCGGACCGGCCGGCGCCGCGGGCCGGGCCGCCGCCAACTGCGCCTGGGCACTGTCGCGTTTGGCGACCAACGTGTCGATCTGTTTCTGCTGGTCGCCGAACTTCTGTTGGGCGTTGGTGAGCGCCGCCACGGCGGCGTCCTGGCTGGCCTGGGCCTCGGCGACGGCCGCGTCGGCGTTCTCCTTGGCGAGCCGCGCTGCGGACGCCTTGTTCACCTGCTCGGTGCGGGCGCGGACCAACTCATCGATCACCTCGGTGGAGGCGGTCTGGACCATGTCGTCGGTGCTGGCCGCCTCGATCAGCGCGTCGGGATCGGCGGCGGTCAGGTAGCCACTGGAGGGGCCGTTGACGTAGGAGGCGACCGCGACGTCGTCGATCTTGTGTTGCGCCGCAGCGATCTTGGCGTCGGCCGAGCGCACCGCCTCGGCACTGGTGTCGATCGCCTGCTGGGCGGCGGTGGCGTTGTCGCGCGCGTCCTGCACGGCGACCAGGGCCTTGTTGACGCTCTCCTGCTCGGTTTGGATCGATGCGCCGAGATCCTGCAGTTGCTGATTGGCCTCGGCGACGCGGGCGATGAGCCCGGCCACGGTGTCCGGGTCGGCGGGCGGTTCGGCGGCGGCGAACCCCGGGGTGGACAGCACCATCGCCGCACTGAGCACCGCCGGCACAGCCAGGCGGGCGACACGCACGGCAAACGGACGACGAGAACCGGGGTGGGGACGTCTCATGCGACTGGGTTCTCCTCTGGCTCTGGACGGGCTGGCTCGTGGGCACCGGGTGGTCCGGGTCACCCGGACGGCGCCGATACCGCAGCCGGAAAAAACAACTACAACGCAGGCACCAACTGCACCGTACGTCACATCTGACACAGAGAGCCCATAGGTCACGAACTACATATTTGTAATTGAAATGATTGTGACCAAACGGTGATGTGGTGAATTTGCTGACATCGCGCGGTTATCCGCGACGCCGCTAACGACGGCGCTGCGTGCGCACCGTCTGCGCAGGTGACACCGCTATGGGTTAGGCGTTCGCCTCAGCGGCGCATTCCGCAGCGTCGGCGGTGGAATTTGCGCGCCGTTGAAGCACACGGGTGCCCACCGCGGCGGCCACCACCACGACCAACAGCACCATCGTGAACGCCGTCCACGGAAATGTCGGCGTGGTCAATTGGTGCAGGAAATTCTGCGCCGAAACGACCGGGTCCCCGGTTTTGGCGACGTCCTCCCCCGCCTCCAGCGTTACCCGGTCGAACTGCGGGCTGTAGGTACCGGCGTAGGACGGGCTGACCACCAGGACGGTCGCGTCGGAGTAGTCGCGACCCACCAGGGTGGCGATGTCGCGCAGCGGGGTGTCGATCGGCGGGTTGGTCTCCACCACCACGACCTTGAGGTTGATCCCTTCGTCGCGCGCTTCGTGGACCACCTGGCGCAGCCCCGGCACCACCGGTGCGGGCGCGGAGACCGCGTAGGTGGCGACGGCGTCTTGGACCGCGTCGATGTCGACGTCGACGGGGATGTAGACGGGCAGCGTCGGCCCCCATGCCGGTACCGTCTGCGGCGGTGCCGCGACGACGGTCGCGGCGTCAGTCAACAACCCGGTCATCGCGCCCTTCCTCTGTCATGTCCGGTACGAACCGTACGCGACCGGGCGGTCACGGTAAGACGCACGCGCCGATCGGGGCCGACTCGAGACCGGATCGCAGCCGTGGTGCGCCCACTCCGCAATGCAGTACGACCGTACTGTTAGGCTGGTGGGGAGCGCCGGCACAGCCCCGCCGGCGGTAGCCCACCCACGTCGGAAGTTGAGCCATGCCCGGTAAAGAGTCGGTGAATTCGTTCGGTGCCCGCGCGAGCCTCGCGGTCGGTGACCACGAGTACGAAATCTATCGACTCGATGCGGCGCCCGGGCTCGAGCGCCTGCCCTACAGCCTCAAGGTGCTCGCCGAGAACCTGCTGCGCACCGAGGACGGCGCCAACGTCACCGCCGAGCACATCCGGGCCCTGGCCGAGTGGGATCCGGCCGGCGAGCCGAGCACCGAGATCCAGTTCACCCCCGCGCGGGTGGTGATGCAGGACTTCACCGGTGTGCCCTGCGTGGTGGACCTGGCCACCATGCGCGAAGCGGTCGCCGCGCTCGGCGGCGACCCCGACAAGGTCAACCCGCTGGCACCGGCCGAACTGGTCATCGACCACTCGGTGATCCTCGACGTGTTCGGCAGCGCCGACGCCTTCGAACGCAACGTGGAACTGGAGTACCAACGCAACAGCGAGCGCTACCAGTTCCTGCGTTGGGGGCAGCACGCGTTCGACGACTTCAAGGTGGTCCCGCCGGGCACCGGCATCGTCCACCAGGTCAACATCGAGTACCTGGCGCGCACGGTGATGGTGCGCGACGGCGCCGGCACGAAGCAGGCCTACCCCGACACCTGTGTGGGCACCGACTCGCACACCACGATGGTCAACGGCCTCGGTGTGCTCGGCTGGGGTGTGGGCGGCATCGAGGCCGAGGCCGCGATGCTGGGACAGCCGGTGTCGATGCTGATCCCGCGGGTGGTGGGCTTCAAACTCACCGGCGAGATCACCGCCGGGGTGACCGCCACCGATGTGGTGCTCACCGTCACCGAGATGCTCCGCGAGCACGGCGTGGTCGGCAAGTTCGTCGAGTTCTACGGCAAGGGCGTCGCCGAGGTGCCGCTGGCCAACCGCGCCACCCTGGGCAACATGAGCCCCGAATTCGGCTCCACCGCAGCGATCTTCCCGATCGACGCCGAGACACTGGACTACCTGCGCCTCACCGGCCGTAGCGACGAGCAACTGGCGCTGGTGGAGGCCTACGCCAAGACCCAGGGCCTGTGGCACGACCCCGACCACGAACCGGCGTACTCCGAATACCTGGAGTTGGATCTGGGCACCGTGGTGCCCTCGATCGCCGGGCCGAAGCGCCCCCAGGACCGGATCGTGCTCTCCGAGTCCAAAGCGGCGTTCCGCCGCGACATCCACCACTATGTCGACGAGGGCGAGGGCGAGCGCAGCGGCGACCGGCCTCACAACACGGTGAGCGTGCGCTCGGCCGACCGCGGCGAGTTCACCCTCGACCACGGCTCGGTCGTGGTCGCCGGCATCACCTCGTGCACCAACACCTCCAACCCGTCGGTGATGATCGGCGCGGCGCTGCTGGCGCGCAATGCCGTGGAGAAGGGACTGTCGTCGAAGCCGTGGGTGAAGACCAACATGGCGCCGGGCTCGCAGGTGGTCACCGACTACTACGAAAAGGCCGGGCTGTGGCCGTATCTGGAGAAGCTCGGCTTCTACCTCGGCGGCTACGGCTGCACCACGTGCATCGGTAACACCGGTCCGTTGCCGACGGAGATCTCCGCGGCGATCAACGACAACGACCTGGCGGCGACCGCGGTGCTCTCCGGCAACCGCAACTTCGAGGGCCGCATCTCCCCCGACGTGAAGATGAACTACCTGGCCTCCCCGCCGTTGGTGATCGCCTACGCGCTGGCCGGAACGATGGACTTCGACTTCGAGACCGAACCGTTGGGCACCGACCCGTCGGGCGAGCCGGTGTTCCTGCGCGACATCTGGCCGTCGCCGCAGGAGATCGAGGACACCATCAACGCCACCGTCAGCCGCGACATGTTCACCAAGAACTACGCCGACGTGTTCGCCGGCGACCACCGTTGGCAGTCGCTGCCGACCCCGGACGGCAACATCTTCGAGTGGGACGACTCCTCGACCTACGTGCGCAAGGCCCCCTACTTCGACGGCATGCCCGCCGAGCCCGACCCGGTGGCCGACATCACCGGGGCCCGGGTGCTCGCACTGCTGGGCGACTCGGTGACCACCGACCACATCAGCCCCGCCGGCTCGATCAAGCCGGGCACCCCGGCAGCGCAGTACCTGCAGGCCCACGGCGTGGAACCGAAGGACTTCAACTCGCTGGGCTCGCGCCGCGGCAACCACGAGGTGATGATCCGCGGGACGTTCGCCAACATCCGGCTGCGCAACCAGTTGCTGGACAACGTCTCCGGCGGTTACACCCGCGACTTCACCGTCGACGGCGGCCCGCAGGCGTTCATCTTCGACGCCGCCCAGAACTACGCCGAGCGAAACATCCCGCTGGTGGTGCTCGGCGGCAAGGAGTACGGATCGGGCTCCAGCCGCGACTGGGCCGCCAAGGGCACCGTGCTTCTGGGGGTGCGGGCGGTCATCGCCGAGTCGTTCGAGCGCATCCACCGCTCCAACCTGATCGGCATGGGGGTGATCCCGCTGGAGTTCCCCGCCGGGCAGTCCGCCGCGTCGTTGGGCATCGACGGCACCGAGACCTTCGACATCGCCGGGATCACCGCGCTCAACAACGGTGAAACCCCGTCGACGGTGCAGGTTTCAGCCCGCAAGGACGACGGGCAGACCGTCACCTTCGACGCGGTGGTGCGCATCGACACCCCCGGGGAAGCCGACTACTACCGCAACGGCGGCATCCTGCAGTACGTGCTGCGCAACATGCTCAACAGCGGTTAAGCGGCCCCGGTGCCCAGGGTCAGCGAGGATCACCTGGCGGCGCGACGCCACCAGATCCTGGCCGGCGCGCGGCGCTGCTTCGCCGAGCACGGCTACGAGGGTGCCACGGTGCGCCGCCTCGAAGCCGCGATCGGGTTGTCGCGGGGGGCGATCTTCCACCACTTCCGGGACAAGGACACGCTGTTTTTCGAGCTGGCCCGCGAGGACGCCGAACGGATGGCCCAGGTGGCGACCCGCGAGGGACTGATCCAGGTGATGCGTGACCTGCTCGCCGCACCGGACGAATTCGATTGGCTGGCAACCCGATTGGAGATCGCGCGCAAACGCCGCAACGATCCGGAGTTCAACCGCGGCTGGGCCGAGCGCTCCGCCGAACTGGATGCGGCGACCACCGCGCGGCTGCGCCGGCAAAAGCAGGCCGGCCGTATCCGCGACGACGTGCCGGCCCCGGTGCTGCACTGCTATCTGGATCTGGTGCTCGACGGCCTGGTGGCCCGGCTGGCCGCCGGGGAGGACCCGGCCCGGCTGACCGCGGTGCTGGACCTGGTGGAGGACTCGGTACGGCACCGGTAAACTTCGATGTCCGGGCCGGTCCCGGGGTCGACCGCGAGCCTCACCGGCCGGGTCACCAGCCACGCACCACCGCCAAGGAGACGAATGTGACAACCGATCAGCAGATCGCCGAGCCCACCCCGACGATGCCGCGGATCGGTGATCCCGCACCGGCGTTCACCGCCGAGACCACGCAGGGCCCGATCAACTTCCCCGCCGACTACCGTGGCCGCTGGGTGATCTTGTTCTCCCACCCGGCCGATTTCACCCCGGTGTGCACCAGTGAGTTCGTCACGTTCGCCTCGATGCAGGAGCAGTTCGCCGCCTACAACACCGACCTGGTGGGGCTGTCGGTCGACGGCCTCTACAGCCACATCGCCTGGCTGCGCACCATCAAGGAGAAGATCGAGTTCCGCGGACTCAAAGACGTCGACGTCACGTTCCCGTTGATCGAGGACATCACGATGACGGTGGCGCGCAAGTACGGGATGATCATGCCCGGCGAAGCCTCGACCAAGGCGGTGCGCGCGGTGTTCGTCATCGACCCGACCGGGGTGATCCGCACGATCATCTACTACCCGCTGAGCCTGGGCCGCAACTTCGACGAGCTGCTGCGGGTGGTCAAGGGCCTGCAGACCGCCGATCACTTCGAGGTGGCCACCCCCGCCGACTGGCGTCCCGGTGAACCGGTGATCGTGCCGCCGGCCGGATCCTGCGGTGCCGCCGACGACCGGGTCGGTGGAGCGGAGTCCGGGGTGGAGTGCAAGGACTGGTTCTTCTGCACCCGGGAGATCTCCGAAGAGGACGTGGAGAAGGCGATCCGGCGCTGAGGCGCCGCGGCGGCTGCCCGCCGGGCATCAGGCCAATTCGATGAGGTCGGCGTACTCCGGCGACCAGTGGTCCTCGGTCCCGTCGGGCAGCAGCACCACCCGCTGCGGGTCGAGCGCCTCGGCCGCCCCCGGGTCGTGGGTGACCAGCACCACCGCGCCGACGTAACTGCGCAGCGCGTCGAGCACCTGTTCGCGGGAGGCCGGGTCGAGGTTGTTGGTGGGCTCGTCGAGCAGCAGCACGTTGGCGGTGGAGGCGACCAGCCCGGCCAGCGCCAGGCGGGTCTTCTCCCCGCCGGAGAGCGTCCCGGCGGGCTGGTCGAGCTGTGCGCCGCTGAACATGAAGGCGCCGAGCAGCCCGCGCAGCTCCTGTTCGCCGCTGTCGGGGGCGGCGTGGCGGATGTTCTGCCACACGCTGGCGGTGTCGTCGATCGTGTCGTGCTCCTGGGCGAAGTAGCCGATCTTGAGCCCGTGGCCGGGCATCAGCTGCCCGGCGTCGGCGGCCTCGGCGCCGGCGAGGATCCGCAGCAGGGTGGTCTTGCCGGCGCCGTTGAGCCCGAGCACCACCACCCGCGATCCCCGGTCGATGGCCAGATCGACGCCGGTGAACACCTCCAGTGAGCCGTAGGTCTTGGTCAGTCCGTGCGCGGTCAGCGGCGTGCGCCCGCAGCGCGCCGGGCTGGGGAACTTGATGCGGGCCACCTTGTCGCTGACCCGCTCCTCCTCGAGTGCGGCCATCATCCGGTCGGCGCGGCGCAGCATGTTCTGCGCCGCCACCGCCTTGGTGGCCTTGGCGCCGAGCTTGGCGGCCTGGCTGCGCAACGCGGCGGCCTTGCGTTCGGCGTTGCTGCGTTCCCGGCGCCGACGCGCCTCGTCGGTGGCGCGGGCCTCCAGGTATTTCTTCCAGCCCATGTTGTAGACGTCGGCTTCCCCGCGTACGGCGTCGAGGAACCAGACCCGGTTGACGACGTCGGCCAACAGGTCCACGTTGTGGCTGATGACCACCAGCCCGCCGGTGTGGTTGCGCAGAAAATCGCGCAGCCATCCGACCGAGTCGGCGTCGAGGTGGTTGGTCGGCTCATCGAGCAGCAAGGTGGTGTCGTCGCCGGCCTCGGCGGCCGCGAACAGGATCCGCGCCAACTCCACCCGGCGACGCTGCCCGCCGGAGAGGGTGCGCAGCGGCTGGGACAGCACCCGATCGGGCAGGCCCAGGCTGGTGCAGATGCGGCTGGCCTCGCTCTCCGCGCCGTAGCCGCCGAGGGTGGCGAACTGTTCCTCGAGGTGGCCGTAGCGACGAATCGCCTTGTCGCGCGCCGCGTCGTCGGCGGCCTCGGCCATCCGGGCCTGCTGTTTCTCCATCTCGGCGAGCAGGGTGTCCAGGCCGCGCGCGGAGAGCACCCGGTCGCGGGCGAGCACCTCCAGGTCGCCCTGCTTGGGGTCCTGGGGCAGGTAACCGATCGCCCCCGCCCGGGTCAGGGTCCCGGCGTAGGGCTCGCTCTCCCCCGCCAGGATGCGCAGCGTGGTGGTCTTGCCGGCACCGTTGCGGCCCACCAGCCCGATGCGGTCGCCGGGCTGGATGCGCAGGGCGGCACCGGTCGCGTCCAACAGCGTGCGCGCTCCAGCGCGGACCTCGAGGTCCGTTGCGGTGATCACACCACTCCTAAGAGTCGGCCGGCGGGGCCGACTTGTCGTCGGTGAACCTCGGGGCGCGCCGCTGGGCACGGGCGGCGACGGCCTCCTCGAAGTTGTCGGTCAACAGACGCACATACAGCTGACCGAGGCCCTCGGCCTGCATGTGCCCCTCCAGGCTAGCGGCGTCCATGCCGCTCCACAGGGTGCGTTTGGTCAGCTCCACGCCGGGCCGGGAGAACCCGGCGATGCGCTCGGCCAGCCGGTAGCACTCGGGCAGCAGCTCCGCGTCGGGCACCGCACGCGACACCAGCCCGATGCGCTCGGCCTCGGCGGCGTCGACGTCACGGCCGGTCAGCATGAGCTCGGCGGCCCGGGAGGTGCCGATCGCCCGCGGCAGCAGGTAGCTCAAGCCGAGCTCACTGGCGGTGAGCCCGTTGTTGATCCCGGCGGCGCGGAAGTAGGCGCCGGCGCCGGCCACCCGGATGTCGCAGGCCAGGGCCAGGCACAGACCCCCGCCGATCGCGGCGCCGTTGACCGCGGCGATCACCGGCTGGTGCAGCCGGCGCAGCGTCATGATGACGTCGTCGAGGATCTCCATCGAGCGCAGCGCATAGGTGGGCCGGGTCAGACCGGCCACGTGCGGCACCGAGCCGGCCGATTTGTGGTCGGCACCCGAGGAGAAGCCCCGGCCCGCCCCGGTGAGGACCACCACCCGCACCGCGGTGTCGTGGTGCACCGCGGTGAGCGTCTCCTGCAGCGGCACCATCACGTCGAAGGCCATCGAGTTCATCCGCTCCGGGCGGTTGAGGGTGATGAGCGCGACCTCGGGACGGGGGTGCTCGACGAGGACCAGCGGGCGGGCGGATGTCACGGCATGCACGCTATCGCGTGCCCGCCGGGCGGCCCTCAGTCGGTGTCGTCGGCCTGCTCGGCGTCCTGGGCCTCCTGAGCGGCCAGGGCGGCCTCCACATCGAGGTCTTTGACCTGCTTGACCAGGTCATCAAGGGCCGTCGGCGGCAACGCTCCGGCCTGGTTGAACACCAGGTGACCCTTCTTGAACGCCATCAGCGTCGGGATCGAGCGGATGTTGGCCGCCGCGGCGAGTTCCTGCTCGGCCTCGGTGTCGACCTTGGCGTGCACGATGTCGGGGTGCTTCTCGGCGGATGCGGCGAACGTGGGCGCGAACGAGCGGCACGGGCCGCACCAGGAGGCCCAGAAGTCGACCAGCACCATCTCGTTGCCCGAGATGAGGTCGTTGAACTCTGCGGTGGTGATGTCTTGGGTTGTTGCCATGTCCGGCCTAACGTGCGCAGCGGGCGGGAATGTTCCCGCGGTGGGACCACCGTAGCGCACGTCATACCCCTGGGGGTATGATGATGCGCGGGAAAGGAGTCCTCATGTGTCAGCCAGTCCGCTGCCGGCAATGCGGCAAGACGACGTGGTCTGGCTGCGGCCAGCACGTCGACCAGGTGCGTGCGACGGTGAAGCCCGACCAGTGGTGCGCCGGGCATCCGCAACCGCCGGCGACCCCGATGATGGCCGGGCTGCGCCGCCGGTGGCGGCGCCGCGGCGGGGCGTGACCGCCGCTACACGGTGAAGCCGAGGGCCCGCAGCTGCTCGCGGCCGTCGTCGGTGATCTTGTCCGGGCCCCAGGCCGGGATCCACACCCAGTTGAGCTTCAGGTCGTTGACCAGGCCGCTACCGATCAGCGCGGTGTGGATCTGATCGGAGATCATGTCCTGCAGCGGGCACTCCGCCGATGTCAGGGTCATGTCGATGAGCACGGTGGTGCCCTCGTCCTCGCGCTGCAGCTTCATGTCGTACACCAGGCCGAGGTCGACCACGTTGATCCCGATCTCCGGGTCGATGACGTCGTGCATCGCCTCGTCGACCTCGGCGTACAGTTCGTCGTCGGTGGTGAGTGTCTCGGTCATTTCTCTACCTCCACTGGTTGTGCGGGTTGGGTGACGGCAGCCGAGGCGGTCGCCGTCGAGTCTGGGTCGGTCTGCGGGTGCTCGCCGCCGGTGGATTCGGTGCTGGCCTCGGCCAGCGCGGCGATGAACGCCGTCCAGCCCAGCAGCGCACACTTGACCCGGGCCGGGTACTTGGCGACCCCGGCGAACGCGATGCCGTCGCCGATGACCTCCTCGTCCCCGTCGACGGTGCCGCGCGAGGACACCATCTCGGTGAACGCCGACACCGTCGCCATCGCCTCGTCGACCGCCAACCCGATCAGCTGATCGGTGAGCACCGAGGTGGCCGCCTGGCTGATCGAGCAGCCCTGCCCATCGTAGGAGATGTCGACGATCTGGCGCCGGTCCGGCGACAGCCGCACCCGCAGGGTCAGCTC
This sequence comes from Mycolicibacillus koreensis, assembly GCF_002104795.1. Taxonomy (GTDB): domain Bacteria; phylum Actinomycetota; class Actinomycetes; order Mycobacteriales; family Mycobacteriaceae; genus Mycobacterium; species Mycobacterium koreense. Next base: position 53,492 of record NZ_NCXO01000001.1, on the reverse strand, counting down.
GTCGCCGCAGACCGGATTGACGTGGTGCACCTCGGCGTCGAACGGCTCACGCAACCCGCGGTGGTGCGGGTGCTTGTAGTGATCGAGGATCACTTCCTGATAGATCTGCTGGAGTCGCATAGCCGCCTCACGTCCTGCCGAAGAAGTCCAGAGCGCGGCGCACCCCGCCGACCAGGCGGTCCACCTCGTCGAGGGTGTTGTACACGGCGAAGGAGGCCCGGGCGGTCGCGGCGATGCCGAACCGGCGGTGCAGCGGCATCGCGCAGTGGTGGCCCACCCGCACCGCCACACCGTCGTCGTCGAGGACCTGGCTGACGTCGTGGGCGTGCACCCCGTCGACGACGAACGACACCGGCGAGCCGCGGTCGGCCAACGTTGTCGGCCCGATGATGCGCACCCCGCGGACGGCGCGCAGGCCGTCGAGGGCCGCGGCGACCAGCTGCTGCTCGTGGGCGGCGACCGCGGCCATGCCCAGGTTCGCCAGGTACTGCGCGGCCGCGCCGAGCCCGACCACCTGCGAGGTCATCGGCGTGCCGGCCTCGAACCGCTGCGGTACCGGGGCGTAGGTGGATTCGGTCATGCTCACCGTCTCGATCATCGACCCGCCGGTGAGGAACGGCGGCGCGTCGGCGAGCACGTCACGCCGGCCGTAGAGCACCCCGACGCCGGTGGGGCCGAGCATCTTGTGCCCGGAGAACGCGGCGAAATCGACGTCGAGGCCGTGCAGGTCGACCGGCTGGTGGGGCACCGACTGGCAGGCGTCGAGCACGGTGAGCGCCCCGACGGCCTTGGCGCGGGCCACCAGCTCGGCCACCGGGGCGACGGCGCCGGTGACGTTGGAGTGATGGCTGAACGCCACGATCTTGACCCGCTCGTCGAGGACCAGCGAATCCAGGTCGATGCGCCCGGCGTCGGGCCCGGTGTCGGTGACCTCATACCAGCGCAGCGTGGCGCCGGTGCGCCGGGCCAGTTCCTGCCAGGGCACCAGGTTGGCGTGGTGTTCGAGTTCGGTGGTGACGATGACGTCGCCGGGGCCCACCGCCCCGGCGAACCGGTCGTCGCCGGCGAGATAGGACACCAGGTTCAGCGCCTCGGTGGCGTTCTTGGTGAACACCAGCTCGTCGGGGTCGGCGCCGACGAACGCCGCGACCGCCGCACGGCCGGCCTCGTAGGCGTCGGTGGCCTCCTCCATCAGCTGGTGCGCCCCACGGTGCACCGCCCCGTTGGAGGTGGTCAGAAACCGCCACTCGGCGTCGAGCACCGACCGGGGCCGCTGCGAGGTGGCCCCGGAATCCAGGTAGGCCAGCGGGTTTCCTCCCCGCATGGTCCGTCCCAGGATCGGGAAGTCGGCCCGGATGGCGGTGGTGTCCAGTACAGCCGGGCCGCTGACCGAGACCGACATCTCAGGACCCCGCGGCCGCCGCGTGGGTGAACCGCTCGTAGCCGTTCTCCTCGAGTTCGTCGGCGAGTTCGGGACCACCGGATTCGATGATCCGCCCGTCGACGAAGACGTGGACGAACTGCGGCTTGATGTAGCGCAGGATCCGGGTGTAGTGGGTGATCAGCAGGATGCCGGCGTGCTCGGCCTCGGCGTAGCGGTTCACGCCCTCGCTGACCACCCGCAGCGCGTCGACGTCGAGACCGGAGTCGGTCTCGTCGAGGATCGCGATCTTGGGCTTGAGCAGACCCAGCTGCAGGATCTCGTGGCGCTTCTTCTCCCCGCCGGAGAAGCCCTCGTTGACGCTGCGTTCCCCGAACGACGGGTCGATCTCCAGGTCGGCCATCGCGCCCTTGACCTCTTTGACCCAGTGCCGCAGCTTCGGCGCCTCGCCGCGCACCGCGGTCGCCGCGGTGCGCAGGAAGTTCGACATCGACACCCCCGGCACCTCGACCGGGTACTGCATCGCCAAGAACAGGCCGGCGCGGGCACGTTCGTCCACACTCATCGCCAGCACGTCCTCGCCGTCGAGGGTGATCGACCCGCCGGTCACCTCGTATTTGGGGTGTCCGGCCACCGCGTAGGACAGGGTGGATTTGCCGGACCCGTTGGGGCCCATCAGCGCGTGGACCTCACCGGAGCGCACCGTGAGGTTCACGCCCTTGAGGATCGGCACGGCTTCGTTGCCGTCGGCGCTGGCCGAACGGGCGACGCTGACGTGCAGGTCGGTGATTTCCAGGGTGGTCATGAGCGGTTGGTTTCCTTTTCGGTCAGGGCCAGTTCGTGTTCGATGGCGTCGGTGAGCCGGTCGCGGACCGCCGGGACGGCGATCTTGGCGATGACCTCACCGAAGAAGCCGCGCACGATCAGTCGGCGTGCCTGGTCCTCGGGGATCCCGCGGGCCAGCAGGTAGAACAGTTGCTCGTCGTCGAAACGTCCGGTGGCACTGGCGTGCCCGGCGCCGAGGATCTCCCCGCACTCGATCTCCAGGTTGGGGATCGAGTCGGCGCGAGCCCCGTCGGTGAGGACGAGGTTGCGGTTGAGCTCGTAGGTGTCGGTGCCCGAGGCCTCGGCACGGATGAGTACGTCGCCCACCCATACGGTGCGCGCATCGGGGAGCTCGGAGTCCGGATCGCCTTGCAGCGCACCCTTGTACATGACGTGCGAACGGCAGTCCGGGGTGCTGTGGTCGATGAGCAGCCGCGACTCCAGGTGTTGGCCGTCGTCGGCGAAGTACAGCCCCAGCAGTTCGGCGTCACCGCCGGGCCCGGTGTAGCCGACCCGGCCGGTCAACCGCACCAGCTCCCCGCCGAGTTGCACCGCGGCGTGGCGCAGCACCGCGTCCTTGCCCAGCGTCGCGTGGTGCATGCTCACGTGCACCATGTCGGCGTCCCAGTCGGCGATCCACACCACGGTGAGCCGGGCGGCGTCGGCGACCACGAACTCGACGTTGTCGGCGTAGGTGCCGCCGCCGCGCAGGTCGATCACCACGGTGGCCTCGGCGAGCTCGGTGACCCGCAGCTGCAGGTGCCCGTAGGCGACCGCCCCGGCGCCGGGCCCGGTGACGGTGACCTCGATCGGCGTGTGCGGGTCGGCGTCGGCGCCCGCGGTGACGATGGTGGCCTCGGTGAACGACGAGAACGCCTGGGCGGCGATCCGGTCGGCGGGCACCCCGGCCTCGCCGAGGCGGGCATCGCCGCGGCGCACCCGTTCGACCTGCACGCCGTCACGCTCGGTCACCGCGATGTTCGCCGCCCCGGTGGCCGGGGCGCTGCCGTCGTGCAGGCCGCGCAGCCGGCGCAGCGGGGTGAACCGCCAGATCTCGTCGCGACCGCCGGGCGTTTCGAACGCGTCGACGTCGAACGAGGTGAACACCTCGCCCTTGGTGGTGCCCTCGATGGCTTCGGTGAGGTTGGTCACTAGCCCACCGAGCCTTCCATCTGCAGCTCGATGAGCCGGTTGAGTTCCAGGGCGTACTCCATCGGGAGCTCCTTGGCGATGGGCTCGACGAAGCCGCGCACGATGGTGGCCATCGCCTCCTCCTCGGTCAGCCCACGGCTCATCAGGTAGAACAGCTGGTTCTCGTTGACCTTCGACACGGTCGCCTCGTGGCCGATCGTGACGTCGTCCTCGCGGATGTCGACGTAGGGGTAGGTGTCGGAGCGGCTGATGGTGTCCACCAGCAGCGCGTCGCACTGCACGTTGGACTTCGAGCCGTGCGCTCCCTTGTGCACCTCGACCAGCCCCCGGTAGGAGGACCGGCCGCCGCCGCGGGCCACCGACTTCGACACGATGTTGCTCGAGGTGTTGGGCGCCAGGTGCAGCATCTTGGCCCCGGTGTCCTGGTGCTGCTGCTCGCCGGCGAACGCCAGCGAGAGCACCTCGCCGCGGGCGTGCTCCCCGGTCATCCAGACCGCCGGGTACTTCATCGTCACCTTGGAGCCGATGTTGCCGTCGATCCACTCCATGGTGGCGCCCTCTTCGGCGCGGGCCCGCTTGGTCACCAGGTTGTAGACGTTGTTCGACCAGTTCTGGATCGTGGTGTAGCGGCACCGGCCGCCCTTTTTGACGATGATCTCCACCACCGCCGAGTGCAGCGAGTCGCTGGAGTACACCGGGGCGGTGCAGCCCTCCACGTAGTGCACGTAGGCGTCCTCGTCGACGATGATCAGGGTCCGCTCGAACTGGCCCATGTTCTCGGTGTTGATCCGGAAGTAGGCCTGCAGCGGGATGTCGACGTGCACGCCCGGCGGCACGTAGACGAACGACCCGCCGGACCAGGTGGCGGTGTTCAGCGCGGAGAACTTGTTGTCCCCGGCCGGGATCACCGTGCCGAAGTACTGCCGCATCATGTCTTCGTAGTCGCGCAGCGCGGTGTCGGTGTCGACGAAGACGACGCCCTTCTCCTCCAGGTCCTCGCGGATCTTGTGGTAGACGACCTCCGACTCGTACTGGGCGGCCACCCCGGAGACGTAGCGCTGCTTCTCCGCTTCGGGGATGCCGAGCTTGTCGTAGGTGTTGCGGATGTCCTCGGGCAGGTCCTCCCAGGTCTGGGCCTGGCGTTCGGTGGACCGGACGAAGTATTTGATGTTGTCGAAGTCGATGTCACCGAGGTAGGAGCCCCAGGTCGGCATCGGCTTCTTGCCGAAGATGCCCAGCGCCTTCAGCCGGGTCTTGAGCATCCACTCCGGCTCGTCCTTCTTCGCGGAGATGTCGCGGACGACGGCTTCGGACAGGCCGCGCTGCGCCGCGGCGCCGGCGTCGTCGGAGTCGGCCCAGCCGTACTCGTAGCGGCCCAGCGAGGCGATCGTCTCCTCTTGGGTCAGCGGTTCGGGCCGGGCATCGGCTGCCGCGGTCTCGGGCGTGACGGTCATTTCACCGCTCCTTCGCTCGTTGGGGCTTCGGCGCGCGGGCTGGGCGCCGAAGGTTGAGGGGGTTGCTAATGGTCCGCACTGATCAGCGGGATGTGGGTGGTGCAGGCATTGTCTCCGTTGGCGATGGTGGCCAGCCGCTGCACGTGGGTGCCGAGGACCGCGGCCATCGCCTCGCGCTCGGCTTCGCACAGCTCCGGGAACTCCTCGGCGACGTGGGAGACCGGGCAGTGGTGCTGGCAGATCTGCATGCCCTGCATCGGCCCGGCCACCCGGGCGGTGCTGGCCACGTAGCCGGCGTCGGTCAGCGCGGCGGCCACCCGGTCGGCGGCAGCGGCGATGTCGGCGTCCTCACCGCTGGCGGCCGGGGTCACGTCGGCGAGGATGGTGTCGATGCGACGGCGGGCGAACGCCCGGATCGCCTCCTTGCCGCCGATCTCGCGCAACTGCCGCAACGCGGCCACCGCCAGGTCGTCGTAGGCGTGCTCGAGTTTGGCCCGACCCGCCGCGGTGAGCCGGAAACGTTTGGCCGGGCGACCGCGCCCGACGTGCTGCCAGGCCGCGGCCGGCGAGGCCTCGGCGTCGCCGGCGGCGATCAGCGCGTCGAGGTGGCGGCGCACCCCGGCGGCGGAGAGTCCCAGCCGTTCCCCGATCTGACCGGCGGTGATCGAGCCGGACTCGGTGAGCAGACGCACGACCTCGCGACGGGTGTGCCCTTCGGCGGTCGCCCCCGTCGCGTCGGTGGTGGCCGCGGCCACCGGCGCCTTGATTTTCACAACATCAGTGTGACGCAATTCCACGGACCGGTCTAGCAAGGCAACCCTTACCCGACGTCGGGCCTGCCCCCGTGGTCGCCGCCACCCGGCCGGTTACGCTGCTGGGATGCCCGCCCGCCGCCTCGCGCTGAGTTCGACGATCGCGCGGTGGCACGCCGACGAACGCCCCGTCGGCTCCCCCCTGAACCCGGCCGAGCTGGTCGCGTTGCGCCACACCCGGCTGTTCGGCGCGACCGGGACGGTGCTGATGGCGATCGGGGCGCTGGGCGCCGGGGCGCGCCCGGTGGTGCAAGACCCCACCTTCGGGGTGCGGCTGCTGAACCTGCCGTCGCGGATCCAGACCGTCTCGCTGACGATGACCACCACCGGGGCGGTGATGATGGCGCTGGGCTGGCTGCTGCTGGGGCGGTTCACCCAGGGCACCCGCCGGTTGTCGCGCAGCCAACTGGACCGCACGTTGCTGCTGTGGATCCTTCCGCTGCTGTTCGCCCCGCCGATGTACAGCAAGGACGTCTACTCCTACCTGGCGCAGAGCCAGATCTCGCTGCTGGGCAAGGACCCCTACCAGGTGGGTCCGGCACCCGGGCTGGGGCTCGACCACGTGTTCACCCTGTCGGTGCCGAGCCTGTGGCGGGAGACCCCCGCCCCCTACGGGCCGCTGTTCTTGTGGCTGGGGCGCGGCATCTCCCACCTCACCGGGGAGAACATCGTCGCCGCGGTGCTCTGCCACCGGCTGGTGGTGCTCATCGGTGTCGGCATGATCGTGTGGGCGGTGCCCCGGCTGGCGCGCCGCTGCGGGGTCGCCGAGGTCAGCGCCCTGTGGCTGGGGGCGACCAACCCGCTGCTGCTGATGCACCTGGTGGCCGGCATCCACAACGAGGCGCTGATGCTGGGGCTGATGCTCACCGGCACCGAGTTCGCGCTGCGCGGCATCGACGCCGGGCGCGGGCTGCTGCCGGACCGGCCGTGGCGGTGGCCGCGCGGAGCGCCGGAGCGGCAACGCTGGATGCCGCTGGCGATGCTGCTCGCCGGCGTCGTGCTGATCACGTTGTCGGCGCTGGTGAAGCTGCCCTCGCTGCTGGCGCTGGGGTTCGTCGCGATGGCGTTGGCGAACCGCTGGGGCGGCACCGTCAAGGCGTTCCTGACGGCCGGGACGGCGATGACCGTGGTGGCGCTGACGGTGATCGTGGTGATCGGCGTCGCCAGCGGACTCGGATTCGGGTGGCTCAACACGCTGGGCACCGCCAACGTGGTGCGCAGTTGGATGTCGCCGCCGACGCTGATCGCCTTGGGCACCGGGCAGGTGGGCATCCTGCTGGGCCTGGGTGACCACACCACCGCGGTACTGGGGCTGACCCGCGGCATCGGTGTGTTGATCATCGCCGCGATCGTCGCCTGGCTGCTGCTGGCGGTGTTGCGCGGACGGCTGCACCCGGTCGGCGGGTTGGGGGTGGCGCTGGGGATCACCGTGCTGCTGTTCCCGGTGGTGCAGCCGTGGTATCTGCTGTGGGCGATCATCCCGCTGGCCGCCTGGGCGACCCGGCCGGGCTTCCGGATCGCGGTGATCGCGGTGACGCTGATCGTCGGGGTGTTCGGCCCGACCGCCAACGGCGACCGGTTCGCGCTGTTCCAGATCGTCGACGCCACCGTGGCCAGCACCCTGATCGTCGCCGTGGTGATCGCGCTGACCCACCGGCAACTGCCCTGGCGCGGGCTGCCCGGCGACCGGGACCGCCCCCGGCAGCGGCCCGCGGGTCCCCCGGCCGCCGCCGCGTCCTACGCTGAGTCCCCGTGAGCACCAGCGTCGATCCCTCCCCCGCGGTCCCGCTGCGCCTGCACGGTGTCAGCAAACGGTTCGGCAGCGGCGACACCGCCGTGCACGCGGTCTCCGATCTGCACCTGGAGGTGCAGCGCGCCGAGGTGTTCGCGCTGCTCGGCCCGAACGGGGCCGGCAAAACCACGACGGTGGAGATGTGCGAGGGCTTCGTGCGTCCCGACGCCGGGCGCATCGAGGTGCTCGGACTGGACCCGATCGCCGACAACGCCGCGGTCCGCGCCCGCATCGGGGTGATGCTGCAGGGCGGCGGCGGCTACCCGGCCGCCCGCGCCGAGGAGATGCTGAACCTGGTCGCCGCCTACGCCGCCGACCCGCTGGACCCGCAGTGGCTGCTGGACACCCTGGGGTTGACCACCGCGGCACGCACCACCTACCGGCGGCTCTCCGGCGGCCAGCAGCAGCGTCTCTCGCTGGCCTGCGCCCTCGTCGGGCGCCCCGAACTGGTCTTCCTCGACGAGCCGACCGCCGGGATGGACGCGCACGCCCGGGTGCTGGTGTGGGAGCTCATCGACGCGCTGCGCCGCGACGGGGTGACCGTGGTGCTCACCACCCACCACCTCAAGGAGGCCGAGGAGCTGGCCGACCGGCTGGTGATCATCGACCGGGGCCGGCTGGTCGCCGCCGGCACCCCCGCCGAACTGACCCGCTCCGGCGCCAAAGACCAGCTGCGGTTCTCCGCGCCGCACCGCCTGGACCTGACCGGGCTGACCGCCCGGCTGCCGCAGCTCTACCGGATCAGCGAACCGGTGCCCGGGGAATACCTGGTGGAAGGGCCGGTGGATCCGTCGCTGTTGGCGACCGTCACCGCCTGGTGCGCGGAACTGTCGGTGCTGGCGACCTCGATGCGGGTGGAGCAACGCACCCTCGAAGACGTCTTTTTGGAGCTGACCGGAAGGGAGGTGCGCGCATGAGCGCCCCATCCGCCCCGTTCCCGGCGGGCACGTTCACCCCCGATCCCCGACCCAACGCGGTGCCCGCGATGCTGGCCGCCCAGTACCGCCTCGAGCTGAAGCTGTTGCTGCGCAACGGCGAACAGCTGCTGTTGACGATGTTCATCCCGATCACCCTGCTGATCGGGATGACCCTGCTGCCGCTGGGCTCGTTCGGCTCCGGTCCCGGCGTGCGGGCCGCGGTGTTCACCCCGGCGATCATGGCGCTGGCGGTGATCTCCACCGCGTTCACCGGCCAGGCGATCGCGGTGGCCTTCGACCGTCGCTACGGCGCACTCAAACGCCTCGGGGCCACCGCGCTGCCGGTTTGGGGCATCATCGTCGGGAAATCGCTGGCCGTGGTGACCGTGGTGTTCTTGCAGGCGATGCTGCTCGGCTCGATCGGGTTCGCGCTCGGCTGGCGGCCGGAACCGGCCGGTCTGCTGCTCGGCGCACTCGTCATCGCGCTGGGCACCGCCACGTTCGCCGCGATGGGTCTGCTGCTCGGCGGCAGCCTCAAAGCCGAGGTCGTGCTGGCGCTGGGCAACCTGCTGTGGTTCGTGTTCGCCGGACTCGGGGCGCTGACCGTCGAGACCGACACCGTTCCCGACGCGCTGGCCTGGGCCGCGCGCCTGACCCCGTCGGGGGCGCTGACCGAGGCGCTGACCCGCGCGATGACGCTGTCGGTGGACTGGCTGGGCATCGCGGTGCTCCTCGCCTGGGCGGCGGCGGCCGCCGCCGGTGCGCTGCGCTGGTTCCGTTTCACCTGAGTGCGCGGTGAGGCCACCCACCCGGTCTGCTACTACATCGGGTAGTTTCAGGTCGTGAGCTTGGGACGCGCCCTGCTGCGCCTGGTGGACGTGCTGCCGATGCCGAGCCTGCGAACCCAGCGGATACTGGCCGCGGCGGTCATCGTCACCCAGGGCACCATCTCGGTGACCGGGGCGATCGTGCGGGTCACCGCCTCGGGGTTGGGCTGCCCGACCTGGCCGCAGTGTTTCCCGGGCAGTTTCACCCCGGTCGCGGTCGCCGAGGTACCGCATCTCCACCAGGCCATCGAGTTCGGCAACCGGCTGGTCACGTTCGCGGTGGCGCTCGCCGCCGGGCTGGCGGTGCTCGCCGTGGTGCGGGCCCGCCGCCGCGCCGAGGTGCAGGTCTACGCCTGGTTGATGCCGGCGTCGACCGTGCTGCAGGCGATCCTGGGCGGCATCACCGTGCGCACCGGTCTGCTGTGGTGGACGGTGGCGCTGCATCTGCTGATCTCGATGGCGATGGTGTGGCTGGCGGTGCTGTTCTACGTCAAGGTCGGCGAACCCGACAGCGACACCGCGGTCGTGCTCGCCCGGGTGCCGGCGCCGCTGCGCTGGCTGACCGCGCTGACCGGGGTGATCCTGGCGGCCATTCTGGTGGCCGGCACGCTGGTGACCGGGGCCGGCCCGCACGCCGGGGACAAGAACATCGACCGGCCGGTGCCGCGGCTGCAGGTGGAGATCACCACGCTGGTGCACGCCCACTCGTCGTTGACGGTGGCCTACCTGTCGCTGCTGGTGGCGTTGGGCTTCGCGCTGGCCGCGGTGCGGGCGGCGCGGACGCTGCTGGTGCGCCTGGCGGTGCTGCTGGCGCTGGTGGCCTGTCAGGCGGTGGTGGGCATCGTGCAGTTCTACGCCGGAATCCCGCCGGCACTGGTGGCGGTGCACGTGGCGTTCGCGGTGCTGTGCACCGCGACCACCGCCGGGCTATGGGCGGCGATGCGACAGCGGGCCGAGCCCGCGGCGCTGCAGGGCTGACTCCACCGCCAACGCGAACTGGCGCTGGTGACGCGCCCGGGCGTCGGCGCCCAGGGCCGTCCAGCCCAGCACCGGGTCGATGAGCTGCAGCCGCAGCAGCTGCGGCCCGGCGCCCTCGGCGCCGTCGGCCACCACCGCCCGCGCCAGGAGGATCTCGTCGCTGCCCACCCCGGCCTGTGCGGCGGCCGCGGCCAGGGCGGCCTGACCGACGTCCCAGACGCCGAAGTCGGCGTCGACGGGCGCAGCGGCGGCCAGCGCGTGCGACGGCGCGCCGCCGAGGAACACCAGCGCGATGCGCTGCCGGGTCTGCGCCGGCTGGATCACCACGGTCTGCCCGCTCGCCTGCAGCCGGTGGGCGTGCTCACGCGCCGCGTCGGCGCGGTCGAACCGGCGTGCGCCGGCACCGACGGCCGGGGCCACCACCACGCCGTCCACATCGTCGCCGACCCGCACGACCTGCCCCGGGGCGAACACCGTGGTCTCCACCGTGGGCACCCCGGCGTCGCTCAGGTCCAGCAGATAGCGCTTGTCGCCGTTCCAGGTGAGCACCGGCGGCGGGTTGAGCATCTGCGGCAGCGCGGCGATCCGGTCGGCGAACTCCGCCTGATGGCTGCGGTGATCACCGACCGCGCGCAGGATCACCAGGTCGGCGCCGGCGGTCGCCGGGTCGGTCCACGCCAGCCACCGGGCGTGCAGCCCGCGGGCGCGCAGCGCGGCGACCAGGCCGGCGTCGTCGGGCGGGCCGGCCGGCCGCGCCGGGTCCGCGGCGAGCACGATCCGCGGGTGGAACACGTCGGGGCGGGCCAGCTTCATGCCGTCGGATGATACGGGGGCACCGGCCCACCCGGCGGCGGTGAACCGGGTTAGATGGGGGTCATGCGCGCCATCGAAGTCAGCGAGGTGGGCGGCCCGGAGGTGCTGCGCCCGGTGCGCCGGCAGCGCCCCTCCCCCGCCCCCGACGCGGTGTTGATCCAGGCCGAGGCCATCGGGGTGAACTTCATCGACACCTATTTCCGTTCCGGGCTCTACCCGCGGGAGGTGCCGTTCGTCGTCGGTACCGAGGTCGCCGGGCAGGTCGTCGAGGTCGGCGAACAGGTGGAGACGCTGCGGGTCGGTGACCGGGTCGTCACCGCCAACGCGTCCGGCGCCTACGCCGAGTACTGCACCGCCCCCGCCGAATTCACCGCGGTCTGCCCGGCCGGGGTCGACGCGGAGACGGTGGCTTCGGCGCTGCTGAAGGGCATGACCGCCCACTATCTGCTCACCTCGGTGTACCCGGTGGGCGCCGGTGACGACGTGCTGGTGCACGCCGGGGCCGGCGGGGTGGGCCTGTTGCTGACCCAGTGGGCGACGCGCCGCGGCGCGCGGGTGCTCAGCACCGTGTCCACCCCCGCCAAGGCCGACGCGGCCCGGCAGGCCGGCGCCGCGGTGGTCCTCGATTACCCCGACGACGATCCGGCGGTCTTCGCCGACCGGGTCCGCGCGCACACCGGCGGCGCCGGCGTGGCCGTGGTCTACGACGGGGTCGGGGCGTCCACCTTCGAGGCGAGCCTGGCCAGCGTCGCGGTGCGCGGCACGCTGGCGTTGTTCGGCGCCGCCAGCGGCCCGGTGCCCCCGTTCGACCCGCAGCGGCTCAACGCCGCCGGGTCGATCTGGTTGACGCGCCCGTCGCTGACCCATTTTCTGCGCACCGGCGAGGAATTCCGCTGGCGCGCCGGGGAATTCCTCGCCGCGGTGGCCGCCGGGGAGCTCGCCGTCACCGTCGGGCACCGGTACCGTCTCGATGACGCGGCGACGGCCCACCGCGACCTGCAGGCCCGGCGCACCGTCGGTTCGGTGGTGTTGGTGCCGTGACCACGACCGTGGCCGCCATCCAGCAGCAGGCGATCCTCGCCGATGTGCCCGCGAACCTGACGATGGCCGAACGCCTGGCCACCGCCGCTGCCGAGGCCGGCGCCGAGATCATCGTGTTGCCCGAGTTCTTCACCACCGGGATGGGTTTCGATCTGGGGCTGGCCACCGCGGCCCTGCCCGCCGACGGTGCGGCGACCGCGCTGCTGACCACCTTGGCGCGCCGGCACGCGGTGACCGTGGGTGGGTCGTTTCTGTGCCGGGGCGCCGACGGGCACACCTACAACCGGTTCGTGCTCGCCGGACCCGGCGGGGTGATCGGCCACCACGACAAGGATCTGCCCACCATGTGGGAGAACTACTTCTACCGCGGTGCGTCCGACCCCGACAGTGACGCCGCGGACGGCGTGCTGCCCACGGTCGACGGCGTCACCGCCGGCGCGGCGCTGTGCTGGGAGTTCATCCGCACCCAGACGGCGCGGCGACTGGCCGGGCGGGTCGACGTGGTGGTCGGCGGCTCCTGCTGGTGGAGCGTTCCCGCCTGGGTGCCGCGACGGATCACCGCCGACTGGGAGGCCGCCAACGCCGCCACCGCGGCGCGCGCCGCCCCGGTGTTCGCCCGGCTGGTGGGCGCCCCGGTGGTGCATGCCGCGCACTGCGGCACGCTGCACTGCCGGCTGCCCGGCACGCCGGTGACCTACCGCGGTCACCTGGAGGGCGGGGCGGTCGTCGCCGCCGCCGATGGGACCGTGCTGGCCCGTCGCGGCCCGGACCGCGGCGTCGGGTTCGCGTTGGCCACGATCACGGTCGGCCGGGTGCCGCCGGCACAGCGGACCCCGGCCGGGTTCTGGCTGCATCAGCGCGGCCCGCTGCCGGCGCTGGCGTGGGCCTACCAGAACCGCCTAGGCGCGCGGTGGTATCGCCGTCATCACCCCAGCACGGTGGGCAGCACGAACGCCGAGTCGACGGCGAGGGCGCAGAACACCACGGCGAGGTAGTTGTTGGACTGCAAGAACAGCCGCAACGGCTGAATCGGCTGGCCGCGCCGCACCCCGGCGTAGAGCTGGTGGGCCAGGAACAAAAACCACGCCCCTGCCGCCACCGCCACCGCGGTGTAGAGCCATCCGGTGACCGGGATCAGCGCCAGGGTCGAGGCCACCATCAACCAGCTGTAGATGACGATCTGCCGGGTGACCTGGCGTTCGGTGGCGACGACCGGCAGCATCGGCACCCCGGCGGCCTGGTAGTCGTCCTTGTAGCGCATGGCCAGCGCCCAGGTGTGCGGCGGGGTCCAGAAGAAGATCACCGCGAACATCGCCAGTGCCGGCCAGGCGATGGAGTCGGTCACCGCCGACCAGCCGATCATCACCGGCATGCACCCCGCGGCCCCGCCCCACACGATGTTCTGCGCGGTGCGCCGTTTGAGCACCAGCGTGTAGATCACCACGTAGAAGGCGATCGTGGCGACCGCCAGCACACCGGAGAGCAGGTTGGTGGTCTGCCACAACCACACGAACGCCGCGACACCGAGCACCAGCCCGAAGATCAACGCGTGGCGGGTCGGCACCGTGTCGCGGGCCAACGGCCGGCGCGCGGTGCGTTTCATGATCTTGTCGATGTCGGCGTCGGCGACACAGTTGAGGGTGTTGGCGCTGGCCGCGGCCATCATGCCGCCGACCAGGGTGGCGCCGATCAGCAGCATGAACTGCAGGTCCATGGTGTCGCGGTGGGCCAGCAGCATCGCCGGGATCGTGGTGACCAGCAGCAGTTCGATGATGCGCGGCTTGGTCAGGGCCACATACGCAAGCAGCCGGTCCCGCAACTTCGGTGCGGTCGGTCCGACACGCACCCGAACGCTCACGCAAATACTCCTCAGATCACCCGGCGTCCATCGGTGCGCCGGCTTCTACTACATCCGATGGTAGACCGCGGACCCGTTTTGACCGAACCGGCCGTGCTGACGGGCCACCGGCGGCGCCCGCGGTCAGCCCGCAGGCGCTACCCGCGGGTAGCGCCCAACCCCGGCGCGGCGGTGCGGACCACCGGCGCCGCGACTAAGGTCTGGAAGGAGAAACCCCTCCCCGTCGATCCCCGAGGAAACAACGTTCGTGACCACAGCCGAAGACATCGCCACGCTGACCGAGCCCCGCCTGCCCGACGACTGGACGGCGGTCGACACGGCCGCGGTCGATACGGCCCGGCTGCTGGCCGCCGACGCCGTGCAGAAGTGCGGCAGCGGACACCCGGGGACCGCGATGAGTCTGGCGCCGCTGGCCTACACGCTGTTCCAGCGGGTGATGCGCCACGACCCGGCCGACACCGAGTGGGTGGCCCGCGATCGTTTCGTGCTCTCGTGCGGGCACTCCAGCCTGACGTTGTACATCCAGCTCTACCTCGGCGGGTTCGGCCTGGAGCTGGCCGATCTGGAGGCGCTGCGCACCTGGGGGTCGAAGACGCCCGGACACCCCGAGTACGGCCACACCCGCGGCGTGGAGATCACCACCGGACCGCTGGGGCAGGGCCTGGCCTCGGCGGTGGGCATGGCGATGGCGGCCCGCTACGAGCGCGGCCTGTTCGACCCGGACCCCGCGCCGGGGGCCAGCCCGTTCGACCACCACATCTACGTCGTCGCCTCCGACGGGGACATCGAGGAGGGGGTGACCAGCGAGGCGTCGTCGCTGGCGGCGGTGCAGCAGCTGGGCAACCTCATCGTGTTCTACGACGACAACAAGATCTCCATCGAGGACGACACCACGATCGCGTTGTGCGAGGACACCGCCGCGCGTTACCGCGCCTACGGCTGGCATGTGCAGACCGTCGAGGGCGGTGAGAACGTCGCGGCCATCGAGGAGGCGATCGCCGCCGCGAAGGCGGTCACCGACCGGCCCTCGTTCATCTTGCTGCGCACCGTCATCGGCTATCCGGCGCCGACGAAGATGAACACCGGCGCGATCCACGGCGCCGCCATGGGTGAGGACGAGGTCGCCGCCACCAAACGGGTCCTCGGGTTCGACCCGGAGAGCCACTTCGCGGTCAGCGACGAGGTCATCGCCCACACCCGCTCGCTCGTGCAGCGCGGCAAGGCCGCCCACGACGCCTGGCAGGCCGACTTCGACGCCTGGGCGAAGCGCCACCCGGAGCGCAAGGCCCTGCTGGACCGGTTGTTCGCCGGCGAACTGCCCGACGGCTGGGACGCGGACCTGCCGTCCTGGGAGCCGGGCAGCAAGGCGGTGGCCACCCGGGCGGCCTCCGGGGCGGTGCTCGCCGCTGTCGGCCCGACTCTGCCCGAGTTGTGGGGCGGCTCGGCGGATCTGGCCGGCTCCAACAACACCACCATCAAAGGCGCCGACTCGTTCGGCCCACCGACGATCAGCACCAGCGAGTACACCGCCCACTGGCATGGGCGCACCCTGCACTTCGGGGTCCGCGAGCACGCGATGGGCGCGATCCTGTCCGGGATCGTGCTGCACGGCCCGACCCGCGCCTACGGCGGCACGTTCCTGCAGTTCTCCGACTACATGCGCCCGGCGGTGCGGCTGGCCGCGCTGATGAACATCGACACGATCTACGTGTGGACCCACGATTCGATCGGGCTCGGCGAGGACGGCCCCACCCACCAGCCCGTCGAGCACCTCGCGGCGCTGCGCGCGATCCCGAACCTGTCGGTGGTGCGCCCGGCCGACGCCAACGAGACCGCGTACGCCTGGCGCACCGTGCTGGCGCGCGGTGCCGAAAGCGGCCCGGTCGGGCTGGCCTTGACCCGCCAGGGCGTGCCCGTGCTCGCCGGCACCAGCGCCGACGGGGTGGCGCGCGGCGGTTACGTGCTCGGTGGGGCCGGCGCAGCGGACCCCGATGTGGTGCTGATCGGCACCGGATCCGAGCTCCAGCTCGCCGTGGAGGCACAGAAATTGTTGGCCGACAAGGGCATTGAGGCACGCGTGGTGTCGATGCCGTGTCTGGAGTGGTTCGCCGCCCAGCCCGCCGAGTACCGCGACGCGGTGCTGCCGCCGGCGGTGACCGCCCGGGTCGCGGTGGAGGCCGGGGTGGCGCTGAGCTGGCACCGCTGGGTCGGCGACACCGGCGAGATCGTCTCGATCGAGCGGTTCGGGGAGTCGGCCGATTACAAGACGTTGTTCCGCGAGTACGGGTTCACCCCGGAGGCCGTCGTGGCGGCCGCCGAGCGCACCCTGCACAACCAACGAGAGGGGTAAGACCCAATGAGCACACCAACCCAGAATCCGAACCTGGCCGCGCTGTCGGCCGCCGGCGTCTCGGTGTGGCTGGACGATCTGTCGCGCAGCCGGCTGACCACCGGCAACCTCGCCGAGCTGATCGCCACCCGCAGCGTGGTCGGCATCACCACCAACCCGACGATCTTCCAGAAGGCACTCGCCGAGGGCGACCTCTATGACGCCCAGATCGCCGAGCTCGCCGCCCGCGGCGCCGACGTCGACGCCACGATCCGCACCGCCACCACCGACGACGTGCGCGACGCCTGCGACGTGCTGGCGCCGCAGTGGGAGGCCTCCGGCGGGGTCGACGGGCGCGTCTCGATCGAGGTGGATCCGCGGCTGGCCCACGAGACCGACAAGACGGTGGCCCAGGCGGTGGAGCTGTGGAAGATCGTCGACCGGCCGAACCTGTTCATCAAGATCCCGGCCACCAAGGAAGGCGTGCCCGCGATCACCGCCACCCTCGCCGAGGGCATCTCGGTCAACGTGACCTTGATCTTCTCGGTGCAGCGGCACCGCGAGGTGATGGAGGCGTTCCTCGCCGGACTCGAGGCGGCACGCACCGCGGGCCACGATATTTCCCAGATCCATTCGGTGGCTTCGTTTTTCGTATCCCGGGTCGACACCGAGGTCGATAGTCGGCTGGAGAAGATCGGCACCCCTGACGCGCTGGCGCTGCGCGGCCAGGCCGGGGTCGCCAACGCCCGGCTTGCCTACGCCGCCTACCAGGAGGTGTTCGAAAACGCACCGACCAACAGCCGGTTCGCCGCGCTGGCCGAGGCCGGCGCGCGGGTGCAGCGCCCGCTGTGGGCGTCGACCGGGGTGAAGAACCCCGACTACCCCGACACCCTCTACGTCACCGAATTGGTCGCACCGAACACGGTCAACACCATGCCGGAGAAGACGATCGAGGCAGTCGCCGATCACGGGGCGATCAGCGGCGACACCGTCAGCGGCACCGCGGCGGCCGCCGGGAAGGTCTTCGACCAACTCGCCGGTGTCGGTATCGATCTGGTCGATGTGTTCGAGCTGCTCGAGGTCGAGGGCGTGCGCAAATTCGAGGATTCGTGGGCTGAACTGTCCACCGAGACCCAGGCCCACCTCGACGCCGCTGGCAAGTGAGCGTCACCGCCGCCGAGGAGTGGCGTAATCCCCGAAACCCGCTGCGCGACAAGCGCGACAAGCGGATGCCGCGTATCGCCGGCCCGTGTGCGGTGGTGATCTTCGGGGTGACCGGCGATTTGTCGCGCAAGAAGCTGATGCCGGCGATCTACGATCTGGCCAACCGCGGCTTGTTGCCGCCGAACTTCGGGCTGGTCGGGTTCGCCCGCCGGGACTGGGCCGACGAGGATTTCGGGCAGGTGGTCTACGAGGCGGTGCGTGACCACGCCCGGACCCCGTTTCGTCAGGAGGTCTGGGACCGGCTGGCCGAGGGATTCCGGTTCGTGCCGGGCACCTTCGACGACCCGGAGGCGTTCGCCCGGCTGGCGGCCACCTTGACCCAGCTCGACACCGAGCGCGGCACCGGCGGCAACCACGCCTTCTACCTGTCGATCCCGCCGAAGACGTTTCCGGCGGTCTGCGAGCAGCTGCACGCGAGCGGGCTGGCCGATCCGCGGCCGGGCCGGTGGAGCCGGGTGGTGATCGAGAAGCCGTTCGGCCACGACCTGGCCAGTGCGCGCGAACTCAACCGGGTGGTCAACCGGGTGTTCCCGGAGGAGTCGGTGTTCCGCATCGACCACTATCTGGGCAAGGAGACGGTGCAGAACATCCTGGCGCTGCGCTTCGCCAATCAGCTGTTCGATCCGATCTGGAACGCCCACTACGTCGACCATGTGCAGATCACCATGGCCGAGGACATCGGGCTCGGCGGACGCGCGGGCTACTACGACGGGATCGGTGCGGCCCGCGACGTCATCCAGAACCACCTGCTGCAGCTGCTGGCGCTGACCGCGATGGAGGAGCCGGTGAGTTTCGGCCCCTCGCAGCTGCAGGTCGAAAAGATCAAGGTGCTCTCCGCGCTGCGGCTGGTCGGGCCGCTGGAGCAGACCACCGCACGCGGCCAGTACGTGGCCGGGTGGCAGGGCGGCGAGCAGGTCGTCGGCCTGTTGGAGGAGGAGGGCTTCGCCCACGACTCGGTCACCGAGACGTTCGCCGCCCTCACGTTGGAGGTCGACACGCGCCGTTGGGCGGGGGTGCCGTTTTACCTGCGCACCGGCAAACGTCTGGGCCGGCGGGTCACCGAGATCGCCCTGGTGTTCAAACGCGCCCCGCATCTGCCGTTCGACGCGACCATGACCAACGAACTCGGCAAGAACGCCCTGGTGATCCGGGTGCAGCCGGATGAGGGCATCACGTTGCGGTTCGGGTCGAAGGTGCCGGGGCACTTGATGGAGGTCCGTGACGTCAACATGGACTTCTCCTACGGGTCGGCGTTCGCCGAGGACTCCCCGGAGGCCTACGAACGACTCATCCTCGATGTGCTGCTCGGGGAGCCGTCGCTGTTCCCGGTCAACGCCGAGGTGGAGTTGTCCTGGGAGATTCTCGACCCGGTGCTCGACCGGTGGGCCGCCCACGGCCGGCCCGACCCGTACCCGGCCGGCAGCTGGGGCCCGGAGTCGGCGGTGCGGATGTTGGCGCGCACCGGCCGGGAATGGCGGCGGCCGTGACGGGGCGCCACGGCCGCGGAGAGGAGCGGTGCCGATGATCCTGGATCTGCCCGACACCACCACCACCGCGATCAACAAACGACTCGACCAGGTCCGCGAGGAGGTCGGCGCGGTCACGATGGGCCGGGTGCTGACGCTGATCGTCGTACCCGGCGACGACGCCGGTGCGGCCGACTCGTCCCTGGTGGCCGATTCGATCGACGCGGCCAACGCCGCCAGCCACGAGCATCCGTGCCGGGTGATCGTGGTGTTGCGCGGTGACCCCGCCGACGCCGCCCGCCTCGACGCGCAGCTGCGCGTCGCCGGCGACGCCGGAGCCGGTGAGGTGGTGGTGCTGCGGCTCTTCGGGCCGCTGGCCCAGCACGCCGAGTCGGTGGTGGTGCCGTTTCTGCTGCCCGACATCCCGGTGGTGGCGTGGTGGCCCGATCAGGCTCCGGCCCGCCCGGCCGAGGACACCTTGGGCCGGCTGGCGGTCCGGCGGCTCACCGACGCCACCAACAGCGCCGACCCGCTGGCGGCGATCCGCGGTCGGCGCGCCGGCTACACCGCCGGCGACACCGACCTGGCGTGGAGCCGCATCACCTACTGGCGGGCCCTGCTGGCCTCCGCGCTGGATCTGCCGCCGCATGAACCGGTCACCGGTGTGGTGGTGTCGGGGCTGGCCACCGAACCGGCGCTGGACATCCTCGCCGGCTGGCTGGCCAGCCGGCTCGACGCGCCGGTGCGCCGGGAGATCGGCGCGCTGACCATCGAGATCACCCGCGGCACCGAGACGATCACGCTCAGCCGCCCGCAGGACGGGGTGGTCGCGACGTTGAGCCGCACCGGCAAACCCGACACGCTGATCTCGCTGCCGCGCCGCGACGTCGCCGAATGCCTCGCCGAGGACCTGCGCCGCCTCGACGCCGACGAGATCTACTGCTCGGCCCTCGAGGGCCTCGACCGAGTGGAGTACCGATGAGCACCCCGCAGACCACCGTGCACACCTACCCCGACACCGCGACGCTGGTCGCCGCGGCCGGGGACCGCCTGGTGGGCGCGATCGAGGCGGCACTGTCCACCCGCGGGCGAGCGCGCATCGTGCTCACCGGCGGGGGCACCGGAATCGGACTGTTGCGCCACGTCGCCGCCCATCCCGCGGCGATCGACTGGACGCGGGTGCAGGTGTTCTTCGGCGATGATCGGTTCGTTCCGGCCGACGACGCCGAGCGCAACGCCAAACAGGCCGGTGAGGCGCTGCTGGACCGGGTGGGCATCCCGGCGGGCAACGTGCACGCGATGGCCGCCAGCGACGACCCGGACACCGGCGACGACCTCGACGCCGCGGCGGCGGCCTACGACCGGGTGATCGCCGCGGTCGACGACTTCGACGTGCACCTGTTGGGGATGGGCGCCGAAGGCCACATCAACTCGCTGTTCCCGCACACCGCGGCCATCGCCGAGACGACCCGACTGGTGGTCGGGGTGCCCGACTCCCCCAAGCCGCCGCCGCGGCGGATCACGTTGACGCTGCCGGCGGTGCGCCGCGCCCGGCAGGTGTGGCTGGTGGTGTCGGGGGCGGCGAAGGCCGAGGCGGTCGCCGCCGCGGTCGGCGGGGCCGATGCGGGCGAGATCCCGGCGGCCGGGGCGATCGGCAGCGAACACACCGTGTGGTTACTTGACGCAGAAGCCGCCGCGGCGCTGCCGCAGCGGCCATAATGAACCCATGGTAGACCGATCCGACCGCGACACCCCGGTTCGGGGACGCATCAAGACGCTGGCCCAGGCCGCGATGAACGCCGACGTCACCGTCGGCCAGGTCGATGAGGTGCTCTCCGGGCTCAGCGGCACCATCGAGGGGCTGGACACGTCGATGGTGGCGCTCAACCGGACCCTCGACCACCTCGATCGCACGTTGGCCAGTCTCGACGAGGTCACCACCTCGCTGGGCGGGGTGGTCGACCGGTTGGAGGCGATCGCCGAGCGGGTGGAGTACATGCTGGGGCTCAAAGACCTTCGCGGGGCGGTGGGTTCACCCCTGGCGATGGCCGAGTCGGCGGTGCGCGGCGCGGTCAACACCGTGTTCGGCTGGACGCGACGCTAAGCGACCTTGAGCGACCCGCGCGGACCGGTCAGCCGCTGTTGCGCAGCGCGCTGGCCAGACCGTTCATCGTCAGCAGGATGCCGCGGCGCACCTGCTCGTCGTCGTCGCCGGCGCGGTAGCGGCGCAGCAACTCCACCTGTAGGTGGTTCAGCGGCTCCAGGTACGGGAACCGGTTGAACACCGATCGGGCCAGCCCCGGGTTGTCGGCGAGCAGGTTCTGTTCGCCGGTCACCTGCTGGTGCATGGCGATGGTGCGGGCGTGCTCGTCGGCGATGTGCCCGAACACCGTGGCCCGCAACGCGGGGTCCTCGACCAGGTCGGCGTAGCGGTCGGCCAGCCCGAGATCGGTTTTGGCCAGCACCTGGGCCATGTTCGACAGCACCGTGGTGAAAAACGGCCACCGCCGGTAGAGGTCGCGCAGCACCGCCAGCCGGTCTGCGCGGCTCTGCGGCCCGGCATCGAGCCACCCCTCGATCGCCGAGCCCACCCCGTACCAGCCGGGCAGCATCACCCGGCACTGGCTCCAGGACAGCACCCACGGGATGGCGCGCAGATCCTCGATCGCGGCGGTGGGTTTTCGGCTGGTGGGCCGGCTGCCGATGTTGAGCTCCCCGATCTCGGTGACCGGGGTGGACTCGGTGAAATAGTCGACGAAGCCGGGGGTGTCGTGCACCAGCGCCGCGTAGGCGGCCTCGGCGCGCTCCGCCAGGTCGTCGAGCACCGCGTAGGCGGCCTCGGCGTCGGCGCCGAGGCCCTCCACATCCAGCAGCGTCGACTCCAAGGTGGCGGCCAGCAGCGCCTCCAGGTTGCGGTGCGCGGCGCGCGGCTCGGCGTATTTCGCGGCGATCACCTCCCCCTGCTCGGTGAGCCGCAACGACCCGGACACCGCGCCGGGCGGCTGGGCCAGGATCGCCTCATAGCTGGGGCCACCGCCGCGCCCGACGGTGCCGCCGCGCCCGTGGAAGAGCCGCAGCCGGATCCCGGTGGCCCGCGCGGCGTCGACCAGCGCCTGCTCGGCGCGGTAGAGCGCCCAGTTCGCCGCCAGGTACCCGCCGTCCTTGTTGGAGTCGGAGTAGCCGAGCATGACCTCCTGGGTGTCGCCGTGCGCGGCGACCAGCGCCCGGTAGCCGGGCAGCGCGAGGGCGTCGGTGAGGATCCGCGCACCGCGGTGCAGGTCGTCGATGGTTTCGAACAGCGGCACCACCCCGACCGGGTTGACCACCTCCGGTCCGGCGACCCCCGATCCGTCGAGCAGGCCGACCTCCTTGAGCAGGACCGCCGCCTCCAGCATGTCCGAGACCGATCGGCACATCGAGATCACGTAGTTGGGCACCGCCCGCGGCCCGAACGCCGCGACCGCGCGGGCGGCCTCGGTGAGCACGCCGAGCTCGCGGGTGGCGACCTCGGAGAGCACCGCCCCGGGACGCAACAGCGGGCGGCGGGTTGCCAGCTCGGCGGCCAACAGTGCCACCCGCTCGTCCTCGCCGAGCCCGGCGTAGTCCGGATGCACCCCCGCCCACGCCATCAGCTCGGCGACCACGTCCTCGTGCACGTCGGAGTTCTGCCGCAGATCCAAACCGCTCAGGTGGAACCCGAACGCGTGCACCGCTTCGCGTAGCCGCGCCAACCGGTCGTCGGCGAGCACGCTGCTGCCGTGGCCGCGCAGCGACGCGTCGACGGTGTCGAGGTCGGCGCGCAGTTCCGCGGCGGTGCGGTAGGCCGGCACGTCCAAAACCAGCAGATCCGGCGGGTCGCGGTCCAGCAGACCGGTCGCCGTCGCCGACAGCCGTGCCCGGATCAAATCGATCACCTGCCGGTACGGTTCGTCGTCGCCGGATTCGGATGCCGTCGCGCCGGCCAGTGCGCTCAGCGCCGGGCTGACGGCGACCAGCCGCCCCGACAGCGACAACTCCCGGCCCAGCTCCCGCAGCTCACCGAGGTAGTGGCTGAGCACGGTGAAGGCGGCGCTGCCGGTGGCGTAGCGGACCACCTCGGCGGTCACGTTCGGGTTGCCGTCACGGTCCCCGCCGATCCATGAGCCCATCCGCAGGATCGGCTCGGCCAGCAGTTCCGGGTCGGGCCAACGCTGCCGCAGCGCGGCGCGCAGCTCCGCGTTGAGCCGCGGCACCACCTCGAAGAACGCCGCCGGGTAGTAGCGCAGACCCATCTTGATCTCATCGGTGAGCTGCGGGCGGGTCAACCGGGTCAGCGCGGTCTGCCACAGCAGCAGGATCGCTTGGCGCAGCTGCAGTTCGATGTCACGGCCGTCGTCGGTGGTGGTGTGCCCGGCCGCACGCAGCCGCATCAGCACGGTGATGCGGTGCTGGGTGGTGAACACGCTGCGGCGGCGGGTCTCGGTGGGATGGGCGGTGATGACCGGGCCGACCAGGGCGCCGGCCAGCGCCGCGGTGACCGCCGGGGTGTCCAGCTCGCCGGCGGCGCGCAGCCGGTCCAGCTTGGCGTAGGTGGCCTCCAGGCTGGAATCGGGGGGCGGGTCGCCGGCGGCGACGTGCACGGCCCGGCGCCGTTCCCGGTGGATGTCCTCGGCGACGTTGGCCAGCAACGCGAAATGGCTGAACGCCCGGATCACCGGGATCGCCGCGGCGGTGTCGAGCCCGGCGAACATCGCCGCCAGGTCCGCCCGGTCGATCTCGGAGCGGCGCACCCGAAACGACTCCACCCGGGCCCGTTCGACCAGCGCGAACACCTCGTCGCCGTGCTGGTCGCGGATCGTGTCGCCCAGGATCGCGCCGAGCAGGCGGATGTCGTCGCGCATCGGCTCGGTGGCGTCGCGGCCCACCCGGGTTCGCTGAACCGCGCCGATGGGACTCAACGCGGTGTCGGACGGGATGTTGTCGGACGGGACGGTGTCAGACGGGACGGTGTCGGACGGTTCGGCCATAGGCCCCAGTATCGGTGCTCCGGGGTCGCCGGGTCAGGCGTATTTGATCAGCAGACCCACGCCGACGATCGACACCACCCAGATGCCGGTGACGAACAGCGTCACCCGGTCGAGGTTCTTCTCCACCACGGTCGACCCCGAGAGGCTGGACTGCACACCCCCGCCGAACAGTGTCGACAGTCCCCCACCCTTGGCGCGGTGCAGCAGCACCAGCAGCATCACCAGGATGCTGGTGATCACCAAGATGATCTTCAGGGTCAAAATCATGGGCTCACCCTATCGCACGGCCGTCGCCCGGCCGTCACGGCAGCGGCCCGCCGGCGGCGATCGCCGACAGCGTGGCGAACTGCTCCCCGTCCAGGGAGGCACCGCCGACCAGGGCGCCGTCGACGTCGTCGCACCCGATCAGCTCTCCGATGTTCTTGGCGTTGACCGACCCGCCGTAGAGCACCCGCACCGTCTCGGCGACCGCCGGAGTGGCCAACTGCGCCACCTCCGCACGGATCGCGGCGCACACCTCCTGGGCGTCGGCGGCCCCGGCCACCCGTCCGGTGCCGATCGCCCAGACCGGCTCGTAGGCGATGACGCTGGCGTCGATCTGCTCGGCGGACAGCCCCGCCAGCGAGCCACGCACCTGCTGCACGCAGTACTCGACGTGGTCGCCGGCCTCCCGGATCTCCAGGCCCTCCCCGACGCAGACGATCGGGGTCAGTTCGTGTTTGAGCGCCGCCGCCGCCTTCGCCGCGACCAGCGCGTCGTCCTCGCCGTGGTAGGTGCGCCGCTCGGAGTGCCCGACCACGACGTAGCTGCAACCCAGCTTGGCCAAAAACGCCCCGCTGATCTCGCCGGTGTAGGCCCCGGAGTCGTGCGCCGACAGGTCCTGGGCGCCGTAGGTCAGCTGCAGTTTGTCCCCGTCGATGAGGGTCTGCACGCTGCGCAGGTCGGTGAACGGCGGCAGCACCGTGACATCGACGTGGGCGAAGTACTTCTCCGGCAGGGAGAACGCGATCTTCTGCACCAGCGCGATCGCCTCGAAGTGGTTGAGGTTCATCTTCCAGTTGCCGGCGATCAGCGGTTTGCGGCTCATGGCTGTCCTTTACTGTCCCGTGCTGCGCAGCACGTCGAGGCCGGGCAGGGTTTTGCCCTCCAGATATTCCAGCGACGCCCCGCCGCCGGTGGAGATGTGGGAGAAACCGTCGTCGGGCAGGCCCAGGGCGCGCACCGCGGCCGCGGAGTCGCCTCCGCCGACCACCGAGAACCCGCCTTTGGCGGTGGCTGCGGCGATCGCCTCGGCCACCCCGCGGGTGCCGGCGGCGAACGCCGGGAACTCGAACACGCCCATCGGGCCGTTCCAGAACACGGTTTTCGCGTTCGACAGCAACGCGGTGAACCGCTCCACCGAGCCGGGCCCGATGTCCAGGCCCATGCGGTCGCCGGGGATCGCGTCGGCGGGGACGGTCTGCGGCTCGGCGTCGGCGGCGAACCGCTCGGCGACCACCACGTCGACCGGCAGCCGGATCACGTCGTGGTAGGTCTCCAGCAGCCGCTTGCAGGTGTCGACCATCTCCGGCTGCACCAGCGAGGTGCCCACCGACAGTCCCTGGGCGGCCAGGAACGTGAAGCACATGCCGCCGCCGATCACCAGGCTGTCGGCCTTGTCGGCCAGCGACTCGATGACCGCCAGCTTGTCGGAGACCTTCGAACCGCCCAGCACCACCGCGTAGGGCCGCTCGGTGGATTCGGTCAGCTGAGTCAGCACGGCCACCTCGGCGGCCACCAGGCGCCCCGCGTAGGAGGGCAGCAGGGTGGCCACGTCGTAGACCGAGGCCTGCTTGCGGTGCACCACCCCGAACCCGTCGGAGACGAACGCCCCGGCGCTGCCGTCGGGGGCGGCCACCAGCTCGGCGAGTTCACGGGCCAGCGCCAGGCGCTGCGCGTCGTCTTTGCTGGTCTCGCGCGGGTCGAAGCGGATGTTCTCCAGCAGCAGCACATCGCCGTCGGTGAGTCCCTCCGCGCGGGCCAGCGCGTCGGTGCCGACCACATCGGTGGCCAGCTGCACGTGTCGGCCGAGGCGCTCGGCCAGGGCGGCGGCCACCGGCGCCAGGGACAACGCCGGGTCCGGGCGGCCGTCGGGCCGGCCCAGGTGCGCGGTGACCACCACTTTGGCGCCGGCGTCGACCAGCGCGGACAGGGTGGGCACCGAGGCGTCGATGCGCCCGGAATCGGTGATGGCCCCGTCGGCGTCCAGCGGGACGTTCAAATCGGAGCGCACCAGCACCCCGCGCCCGGCCACCCCCTCGGCCAGCAGGTCGGCGAGAGACTTGATCGCGGTGTCGGCCACGACGTGCCCGCCGCTACAGGGACTTGCCGACCAGGGCGACCAGGTCGACCAGCCGGTTGGAGTAGCCCCACTCGTTGTCGTACCAGGAGACCACCTTGGCCTGGTCGTCGATGACCTTGGTCAGGCCGGCGTCATACAGCGAGGAGTGCGGGTCGGTGACGATGTCGGACGACACGATGGGCGCGTCGTAGTACTTCAGGATGCCCTTCATCGGTCCCTCGGCGGCGGCCTTCATCGCGGCGTTGATGTCCTCGACGCTGGCCGCCTTGTTCAGGTGGGCGGTCAGGTCGGTGACCGAACCGGTCGGGATCGGCACCCGCAGCGCGTAGCCGTCGAGTTTGCCCTTCAACTCGGGCAGCACCAGGCCGATCGCCTTGGCCGCACCGGTGCCGGTGGGCACGATGTTGACCGCGGCGGCGCGGGCGCGGCGCAGGTCGGAGTGCGGGCCGTCCTGCAGGTTCTGGTCCTGGGTGTAGGCGTGGATGGTGGTCATCAGACCCTTGACGATGCCGAACTCGTCGTTGAGGACCTTGGCCAGCGGGCCCAGGCAGTTGGTGGTGCACGAGGCGTTGGAGATGATCTTCTGGCTGCCGTCGTACTTGTCGTCGTTGACGCCCAGCACGATGGTGATGTCCTCGTCGGAGGCGGGCGCGGAGATGATCACCTTCTTGGCCCCGGCGTCGAGGTGGCCCTGCGCCTTGTCCCGCTTGGTGAAGATGCCGGTGGACTCGACGACCACGTCGACGCCCAGGTCCCCCCACGGCAGCGCGGCCGGGCCCTCTTTGACCTCCAGGGCCTTGATCTTGGTGGAGCCGACCACGATGGTGTCCTCGCCGTCGAGGCTCACCTCGTGGGGCAGCCGGCCGAGGATGGAGTCGAACTTCAGCAGGTGCGCCAGGGTGGCGTTGTCGGTGAGGTCGTTGACCGCCACGATCTCGATGTCGGGGCCGTTGCCCTGCGCCTTCTGCGCATCCAACGCCCGGAAGAAGTTGCGCCCGATTCGACCGAAGCCGTTGATACCTACCCGGACCGTCACTGGTCTGTCCTCATTTCTGCTGAAGTCTGGTGTGCTCCGCCCACCAGCCTAATGGGCGCCGGCATGAGCACTATCGTCCACCCGTCGGGGTCCAGAAAAGCCACCGCCCCGTGACGGCCCCACCACGGGTTGTCCGGCGTCACCGCACGGGCGCCACTGCGGCGGCAACGGTCGGCCACCGCCTGTTGCCCGGCGGTCGATTCGAAATAGAACACCAGCAGGTTCTCCCGGGTCGGCGCGGTCCCGTCTATGCCGTCGCCTATGCCGTCACGGTGGGCGACGAACTCCAGGTGGTGGTGTTCGCCGGGCAGCCCGAACATGACCACCGACCAGTCCCCATCGGTGTTGCGATGCAGCTCCGGGAGGCCCAGCACCGCGCCGTAGAACTCGATGATGTCCGCGAGCCGGGCGGTGGGCCGGGCATGCCGAACCTGCACCGCCGGGAGATGCGCGGGCCACTGCCCGGTCGGCGGCGGCGGGCTCACGCCTCGTCGAGCAGGTCGGGGGTGACCGCCGACTCGGTGTCGGGAACCCCGTCCTGTTTGGCCTTGCGGTCGGCCATCGACAGCAGCCGCCGGATCCGCCCGGCGACGGCGTCCTTGGTCATCGGCGGGTCGGCCAGCCGGCCGAGTTCCTCCAGCGAGGCCTGCCGGTGCTCGACCCGCAGCTTGCCGGCCTCGGCCAGATGCGACGGCACGGTGTCGCCGAGGATCGCCAGCGCCCGCTCCACCCGGGCGGCGGCGGCGACCGCGGCGCGCGCCGAGCGCCGCAGGTTGGCGTCGTCGAAGTTGGCCAGCCGGTTGGCGGTGGCGCGCACCTCCCGGCGCATCCGGCGTTCCTCCCAGATCAGCCGGGTGTCCTGGGCGCCCATCCGGGTCAGCAGGGTGCCGATCGCTTCGCCGTCGCGCACCACCACCCGGTCCGCGCCGCGCACCTCCCGGGCCTTGGCCGACACCCCGAGGCGCCGGGCCGCACCGACCAGGGCCAGGGCCGCCTCCGGGCCGGGACAGCTGACCTCCAGCGCCGAGGAGCGGCCGGGCTCGGTCAGCGAGCCGTGGGCCAAAAAGGCGCCCCGCCAGGCCGCCTCGGCATCCCCGACGCTGCCGCCGACCACCTGGGCGGGCAGCCCGCGCACCGGGCGTCCGCGCAGGTCCAGCAGCCCGGTCTGGCGCGCCAGCGCCTCCCCGTCGGCGGAGACCTGCAGCACGTAGCGGGTGTTCTTGCGGATCCCGGTGCCGGTGAGCACCCGCACCGTGGCGGTGTAGCCGTACAGGTCGAAGATGTCCTTGCGCAACCGGCGCGCGGTGATCCCCAGGTCCAGTTCGGCTTCGACGATCACCCGGCCGGACACGATGTGCAGGCCGCCGGCGAAACGCAGCAGGGCGGCGACCTCGGCGCGTCGGGCAGTGACCGAGGTGACCGGGAGACGGCTCAGCTCATCTTTGACCTCTGCGGTCATCGCCACCCGTCGTCACCTCCCCGTCCCTCCACACCGGCACGCTGTGGTTGCTGTTCGACCCGCACCGGGGCGGTCTTCGCGGCGGCACCGGCGCCGCGCGTCCGCACCGCGTCGAGCGCGGCAGCCAACTTCGCTGGGTCATGTAAAGGTGTACCAGGTCGGGCCACATCGGCAAACTGGACCTCGGCGCCGAGCAGGGTGGCCGCGCGGCGCAACTGGTCGCGTTCCCGCTGGCCGGCGACCCCCTGGGCGTCCACGACGATGTCGTGCACGGTGAACCCGGGCGCGTGCTGGGCGAGCACGTGCAGGTGCCGTTCGGTGGAGAACCCGGCGGTCTCCCCCGGCTCGGCCACCAGGTTGAGCACCAGGGCCCGACGCGCGGAGGTGGCCTGCAGGGCCGCGGCCAGCCCCGGCACCAGCACGTGCGGGATGACACTGGTGAACCAGGAACCGGGGCCGAGCACCACCAGATCGGCGTCCATGATCGCGTCGACCGCCTGGCGGGTGGCCGGCGGATCGTCGGGCAGCAGCCGCACCCGGCGCACCTTGCCGGGGGTGGTGGCCACCGCCACCTGCCCGCGGATGACCCGCGGCACCCGCGGATCGGACTCCAGGCCGGAGACGTCGGCCTCGATCTGCAGGGCCACCGGGCACATCGGCAGCACCCGGCCCTTGACCCCGAGGATGCGGCCGAGCTCGTCGAGGGCGGCCACCGGGTCGCCGAGCACCTCGGAGAGACCGGCCAGCATCAGGTTGCCGATCGGGTGGCCGGCCAGCGCGCCGCTGCCACCGAAGCGGTGTTGGATCAGCGTCGCCCACAGCCGGCCCTGCCTGCTGTCGGAGGCCAACGCGGCCAGCGCCATCCGCAGATCACCGGGCGGGACGATGTCGATCTCGCTGCGCAGCCGGCCCGACGAGCCACCGTCATCGGCGACGG
Source organism: Mycolicibacillus koreensis (assembly GCF_002104795.1). Taxonomy (GTDB): domain Bacteria; phylum Actinomycetota; class Actinomycetes; order Mycobacteriales; family Mycobacteriaceae; genus Mycobacterium; species Mycobacterium koreense. The sequence continues at coordinate 23,844 of NZ_NCXO01000001.1, read as the reverse complement.
TGACCACGGCGGTGACGTGCGGACTCAGCCTGCGCGCGGCGGACAGGGTCGCGTAGAGACCGTGGCCACCGCCGAGGGCGACGATGCGATGGTCGGTCATCGGGGGCGGCGGTGTCATTCCCGGCCCAGGTCCCGGTGAAGCACCCGCACCGAGAGCCCGTCGTCGGGTTCAAGCATCCGTGCCAACTCCTCGGCGATCGCCACACTGCGGTGTTTACCGCCGGTGCAGCCGATCGCGACCGTCATGTAACGCTTTCCCTCCCGCCGGTAGCCCTCGACGACCAGCGACAGCAACCGATGGTACGTCTCGAGGAATCCGCTTGCACCCGGTTGGCGCAACACGTAGTCGCGCACCGCCGGGTTCTGGCCGGTGTGGCGGCGCAGCTCATCGACCCAGTGCGGGTTGGGCAGAAAGCGCACGTCCATCACCATGTCGGCGTCCATCGGAAGCCCGTATTTGAAGCCGAACGATTCCAGCGTGATGCTGGTGTGGGCGACCGTCTCCCCACCGAACGCGTTCTCGATGGCCTCGCGCAGTTCCCGCACCGACATCGTCGAGGTGTCGATGAGCAGGTCGGCGGCCGCCCGGATCGGCTCCAGAAGACGGCGCTCCGCGGCGATCCCCTCGGTCAGCGTCTGCGTGCCCTGCAGGGGGTGGCTGCGCCGGTTGTGCTCGTAGCGGCGCACCAGCATGTCATCGGCGGCATCCATGAACAGCACCCGCGGAGTGATACCGCGGGTGGCCAGATCGGTACGCACCCAGTCCAAGTCGCCGGTGAACCCGCGCGACCGGACGTCCATCACCACGGCCAGCTGGGTGATCCGCGACCCGGCGTCCAGACCCAGGTCGACCATGCGGGTGATGAGCTCCGGCGGCAGGTTGTCGGCCACGTACCAGCCGAGATCCTCCAGCACCTTCGCTGCGGTTCCCCGACCTGCGCCCGACAGACCGGTCACCAACACCACATCGATGTCGGATCCTGTGCTGCCTGCAGCGATCTCGTTCACGCCTCGGTCACCTCCCGGTTCTGCGACTCGGTGTCGGTCAACGCGTCCAGGACCGCCTCGGCGGTCGTGGCGCCGATGCCGGGCACGGCGGTAATCTCCTGCACGGTGGCCTTCTTGATCGCGGCCACCGAGCCGAAGTGGTTCACCAGCGCCCGCCGTCGGGTCTCCCCCAGTCCGCGCACCGAATCCAGGGCCGAGGCGGTCATCCGTTTCGACCGCTTACTGCGGTGGTAGGCGATGGCGAACCGGTGCGCCTCGTCACGCACCCGCTGCAGCAGGTAGAGGCCCTCGCTGCGGCGCGGCAGGATGACCGGGTCGGGCTCGGCGGGCACCCACACCTCCTCGAGTCGTTTGGCGAGCCCGATCACCGCCACATCGGTGACCCCCAACTCGTCGAGCACCGCGGCGGCGGCGTTGACCTGCGGAGCCCCGCCGTCGACGACGAACAGGTTCGGTGGGTAGGCGAACCGACGCGATTTGCCTTCCGGGGCAACCATATCGGCCTGATCCTGCAGATGGCGCACGAACCGGCGTCGGGTGACCTCGGCGATCGAGGCGACGTCGTCGGAGTGGCCCTGCCCAGCTGCCTCACGAATGGCGAACCGGCGGTAGTCCGATCGACGCGGCAGTCCGTCCTCGAACACAACCAGGGAGGCCACCACGTCGGTGCCCTGCACATGGCTCACATCGATGCATTCGATGCGCAGCGGCGCCTCGGCGAGCCCCAGAGCGTCTTGGATTCCTTGCAGTGCGGCCGATCTGGCCGTGAAATCCCCCGCCCGGCGCAGTTTGTGCTGTTGAAGGGCCTCCGCGGCGTTGCGCTGCACGGTCTCGGCCAGCGCCCGCTTGTCACCGCGCTGCGGGACGCGCAGCCGAACCCGTGAACCGCGCAGGCCGGACAGCCACGCCGCCACCTCCGGAGCAGCCGGCGGCAGGCATGGCACCAGGACCTCCCGCGGCACCGGATTGGTCGCCTCGTCGGCGGCGCCGTCGAGCTCGGCCTGATCTCCGTAGAACTGGGTCAAGAACTGTTCCACCAACCGTGGCTGGCCGGAATCTCCGGGGTCACCGGACTTTTCGATCACCCAGCCGCGCTGGCCGCGGACCCGTCCACCGCGCACGTGGAAGACCTGAACCGCCGCCTCAAGGTCGTCGTCGGCGAACGCCATCACGTCGGCGTCGGTCCCGTCGCCGAGCACCACGGCCTGCTTTTCCATCGCACGACGCAGCGCGGCCAGATCGTCACGCAGCCGCGCAGCCCGCTCGAAATCGAGTTCCTCTGCTGCAGCGTTCATCTGCTGTTCGAGTTGGCGGGCGAACCGGTCGGTCTTGCCGGACAGAAAGTCGCAGAAGTCCTCCACGATCCGTCGGTGCTCCTCAGCGGAGACACGGTCCACGCACGGCGCAGCACATTTGTCGATGTAGCCGAGCAGGCACGGCCGGCCGATCTGACGGTGACGTTTGAACACCCCCGCCGAACAGGTGCGCGCAGGGAAGACCCGGGTGAGCAGGTCGAGGGTTTCGCGGATCGCCCAGGCGTGCGAGTACGGGCCGAAGTAGCGCACCCCTTTACGGCGCGGCCCCCGGTAGACCATCAGGCGTGGGTATTCCTCGCCCAGCGTCACCGCGAGCACCGGGTAGGTCTTGTCGTCGCGGTAACGCACGTTGAAGCGCGGATCGTATTCCTTGATCCAGTTGTATTCCAGTTGCAGCGCCTCGACTTCGGTGGCCACCACCGTCCATTCGACGCGCGCGGCGGTGGTCACCATCTGCCGGGTCCGGGGGTGCAACCCGGCGAGGTCGGCGAAGTACGACGTCAGTCTGCTGCGCAGGTTCTTGGCTTTGCCGACGTAGATGACGCGACCGTGCGGATCCAAGAACCGGTAGACACCGGGATCGACCGGGATCGTCCCGGGGGCCGGCCGGTAGGTCGCGGGGTCAGGCACCCCTCCAGGCTAGTCGGCGCTCGGCGCGTCGGGGTCGCGACGGTAGCGGGCCACCAGGTCACGCACGGTATCCATGGCGTCCACGGCGCGGTCGTCGTCGATCGCCTGGATCGCCATCAACGGCACGTACTCGTCGTGGGGCAACTCGATCCGCGCCCAGCGGGCATTCGCCGGGAACACCACCGCCTGCACCTGTGTCCACGGCACGAGACGGTCACCCGCCACGTTGCGTACCGACATGCCGGCCGGGCCCACCCGCAGTCGGGGACGGCCGAGCAACATCACCGCCGCCGCCAGGATCAGACCGATGCCGATGATCGCGATCTGATCCTGCACCCGAAACACCACGCCGCTGGAGCCGACCGTGAGCAGAAAGCTCACCGCGATGTGGATGGCCGCGATCGAGATCGCCCCGATGTAGACGAAGTACTTCACCCGGTGCGGGCGGATCTCCACGTCCCAGGCGGGTTCGGCGGGGCTCACGGCGCGGCGCGCAGGGCACGCAGTGTCAGCGCCGAACTCAACGCGGCCGCGGTGGCCTGCGCACCCTTGTCCTCCGCCGAGTCGGGCAACCCGGCCCGGTCGAGGGCCTGCTGTTCGGTGTCGGTGGTGAGCACCCCGTTGGCGACCGGGGTGGCCGCGTCGAGACCGACACGGGTGAGGCCTTGAGTGACCGCGTCGCAGACATAGTCGAAATGTGGTGTGGCGCCGCGGATCACCACGCCCAATGCGACAACGGCATCGTGACTGCTGGCCAATTCCTGGGCGATCACCGGGATCTCGATCGCGCCGAGCACCCGCGCCACGGTGGGCTCGGCGATTCCGGAGCGGGCCGCCACGGCGGTCGCCCCGGCCAGCAGCGCATCGCAGATCGTGGCGTGCCATGTGCTCGCCACGATCGCCAGTCGCACACCGGAGGCATCGAGTTGGGGCAGTTCGGGCACCCCGGCGCCACCGCTCATCGGGTGCGTCCCGCGCCGATCACAGCGCCCCGCCCAGGTCGCCGGGCAGCGGCAGGTGCTCGCAGTCGTCGAGCCCGGTCAGGTCGTGGCCCATCCGGTCGCGTTTGGTCTTCAGGTAGCGGATGTTCTCGGAGTTGACCCGCACCGGCAGCGGCACCCGTTCGAGGATGTGCAGGCCGTAGCCGTCGAGGCCGACCCGCTTGGCCGGGTTGTTGGTCAGCAGCCGCATCGACCGCACGCCCAGGTCGACGAGGATCTGCGCGCCGGTGCCGTAGTCGCGGGCGTCGGCGGGCAGTCCCAGTTTGAGGTTGGCGTCGACGGTGTCGTCGCCGGCGTCCTGCAACTGGTAGGCCTGCAGTTTGTGCATCAGCCCGATGCCGCGGCCCTCGTGGCCGCGCATGTAGAGCACCACGCCGCGGCCCTCGGCCGCGACCATCTCCAGCGCGGCGTCCAGCTGGGGGCCGCAGTCGCAGCGCCGCGAGCCGAACACGTCACCGGTGAGGCATTCGGAGTGCACACGCACCAGCACGTCGGTGCCGTCGTGATGCGGCCCGGCGATCTCACCGCGCACCAGCGCCACGTGCTCGACGTCCTCGTAGATGCTGGTGTAGCCGACGGCGCGGAACTCGCCGTGACGGGTGGGGATGCGCGCCTCGGCGACCCGTTCGACGTGCTTTTCGTGTTTGCGGCGCCACTCGATCAAATCGGCGATGGTGATCAGCGCCAGACCGTGCTCGTCGGCGAAGGTGCGCAGCTCATCGGTCTGGGCCATGGCGCCCTCGTCTTTTTGGCTGACGATCTCGCAGATCGCGCCGGCGGGCTGCAGCCCGGCCATCCGGGCCAAATCGACCGCGGCCTCGGTGTGACCGGGCCGGCGCAGCACCCCGCCGTCCTTGGCCCGCAGCGGCACCACGTGGCCCGGGCGGGTGAAGTCGTCGGCCACGCTGTCGGGGTCGCCGAGCAGCCGCATCGTGGTGGCCCGGTCGGCGGCGGAGATCCCGGTGCCGATGTTGTGTTTGGCGTCGACGGTGACGGTGTAGGCGGTGCCGTGTTTGTCCTGGTTGACCGCGTACATCGGGAGCAGGCCGAGCCGGTCGCAAACGGCCCCGTCCAGCGGGACGCAGAGGTATCCGGAGGTGTAGCGGACCATGAACGCCACCAGTTCGGGGGTGGCCTTCTCCGCGGCGAAGATCAGATCGCCTTCGTTCTCCCGGTCCTCATCGTCGATGACGACGACGGCTCTACCGGCGGCAATGTCGGCAACCGCCCGTTCGACGGTGTCGAACTTCGTCATCTGTGCCGCCTCGTCCCATCCCTATCGACATTGCTTGCCTGTTCAGTATGGACCACTTCGCCGCTGTGGCTAATTCGTGGCCCGGTTAGCGGGCGGGTTAGTAGCCGGGCCGGCACCGGGTGCCGTAGCACGGTGAATACTGGTCGCTGTGTCGCTCCGATTCGCGCTGCAACCGCGCGGGGTCCAGTTTGTGGTGTTGGCGGTGCTCAGCGGCGCACTCTGGGCGGTGCTGTTTACGCTTGTGCCACCCCGCGGTCACGGTTGGTCCGACGGGTGCTCCACCGCGATCGCCGCGTCCTGTTTCGGGGTCGCCGTGTCGGCCTGTCTACTGTCCATGAATCGCGGCCGACACCGGTCGATTGCCGCCGCGGTCGCGGGCTTGAGCGCCGCCGAGCGGTCGGCGGCCATCGCGGCCATCACCACCGGTGTCGTTCCGCAGGATCCGGCGGTGCGTGGGTCGGCGGTCCGTCTCGGCACCGCGTATCTGGGCGATCGGCGTCCCGACCGGATGCGCCGCGACCGCCGCAGAGCGGTGCTCACCGCGGTTGTCCTGGGCGCCACGGGCGTCGTCGCGACGCTCCTCGGCTATTTGAAGGTCAACACGGGGTTCTACCTGGCGATCGTGGTGGCGGTGGCCGTCGCGGCGCAGCTGGCCGTGGTCCACCGCCAGCGGGTGCAGAACATCCTCGCGCTAAAGTCCGCCGAGTCCGCCGAGTCCGACGGGTAGTCCCGGCGGGCCGAGCGGGTCACTCACCGATCACCGGCGAGCAGCCGCTCCACATATTTGGCCAGCACATCGACTTCGAGGTTGACCGCCGCGCCGACCGGGCTGGTGCCCAGGGTCGTGAGCTCGCGGGTGGTCGGGATCAGCGACACCTCGAACCAGGACCCGTGCGTCTCGGTGCCGAGACCGGAGACCGTCAACGAGATCCCGTCGACGGTGATCGAACCCTTCTCGACCACGTAGCGCGCCAGCGCCGTCGGCAACGCCACCCGCACCACCTCCCAGTGCTCGGCGGGGGTGCGCGCCACGATCTGACCGGTGCCGTCGACGTGGCCCTGCACGATGTGCCCGCCGAGGCGCGCCCCCACCGCCACCGCACGCTCCAAGTTCACCCGGCTGCCCACCGCCAGGTCCCCCAGACTGGACCGGTGCAGGGTCTCGGCCATGACGTCGGCGCTGAACCGGCCGTCACCGACGTCCACCACGGTCAGGCAGACCCCGTTGACCGCGATCGAGTCCCCGTGCCCGGCGTCGGCGGTCACCCGCGGGCCGGTGATGACCAGCCGAGCCGAATCCGCTCGGTCGTCACGGGCGAGAACCTCGCCGAGCTCCTCGATGATTCCGGTGAACATCGCCCCAGGTTAGGCCGTCGGTCCGGGGTCGGGGCAATCGCGGGTCAGCGCCGCGTCACGGTGTTGCTGCGCTGCGCGGCCGCGGCGACCCTCTACCATTGGCGACCATGTTGAAGCGTCGCAGAGTTCCTGCTGTTCTGTTGGCCACCGTCGCGCTCGGCGCCGGACTGGTTGCCGGATGTTCGTCGTCGACGGAGTCCAGCTCCGCCGACCTGCCCGACGCGGCCACCCTGCTGCAGGACGCGTCGACGACCACCGCCGGTCTGCAGAGCGCGCACCTGGAGTTGTCGGTGGACGGCGAGATCGAGGCGCTGCCGATCAGCTCCCTCAGCGGCGACCTCACCATCAAGCCGCAGACCGCCGCCAAGGGCAACGCCAAGATCATGGCGCTCGGCCAGGAGGTCGACGCCGACTTCGTCGTCGTCGACGGAATTCTCTACGCCTCGATGTCGGGGAAGCGCTGGTCGGACTGGGGTCCGGCCGCCGACATCTACGACCCGTCGACGATCTTGGACCCCGACACCGGGCTGGCCAACGTGCTGGCCAACTTCACCGACCCGAAAGCCGAGAGTCGCGAGAAGATCGACGGCGTCGAGACCATCAAGATCTCCGGTGAGGTCACCGCCGACGCGGTGAACAAGCTGGCACCGCAACTGGACGCGACCGCCCCGATGCCGGCGACCGCCTGGATCCAGGCCGACGACCCGCATCAGCTGGTGCAGGCGCAGCTGGAGCAGAGCAGCGACAACACGGTGCAGATGACGCTGTCGAACTGGGACGCGCCGGTCACCGTGGATAAGCCGGCGGTGTGATGCGGACCAACCGTGGGATAGCGATCGGCGCTGGCAGCCTCGCGGTCCTGCTCGGTGCCCTCGACACCTATGTCGTGGTCACCATCATGCGCGACATCATGGCCCCGCCGCCGGCCGGTGTCGGCATCCCGATCAACAAGATCCAGCAGGTCACGCCGATCATCACCGGCTATCTGCTCGGCTATGTCGCGGCGATGCCGCTGCTGGGACGCGCCTCCGACCGGTTCGGGCGCAAACTGCTGCTGCAACTGGCGCTGGTCGCGTTCGCGGTCGGATCGGTCATCACCGCGCTCTCCACCGACCTGACCATGCTGGTGGTCGGCCGGTCGGTGCAGGGTGTGGCCTCCGGGGCGCTGCTGCCGGTGACGCTGGCGCTCGGGGCCGACCTGTGGGCCGAACGCAACCGCGCCGGGGTGCTCGGCATCATCAGCGCCGGTCAGGAACTCGGCAGTGTGCTCGGCCCGCTGTACGGGATCTTCATCGTCTGGTTGCTGCGGGACTGGCGTGACGTGTTCTGGATCAACTTGCCGCTGACCGCGATCGCGATGGTGATGATCCATTTCAGTCTGCCGTCGAAGGACCAGCGGGCCGGGCCGCCGGAACGGGTCGATGTCATCGGCGGGCTGCTGTTGGCGCTGACCCTGGGGTTGGCGGTGGTGGGGCTGTACAACCCCGACCCGAGCGCCGACCAGGCGCTTCCGGATTGGGGGCCGTCGGTGCTGGTCGGCGCGGCGGTGGCCGGGATCGCGTTCTTCGTCTGGGAGTATTTCGCGCGCACCCGGCTGATCGATCCGGCCGGCGTGCGGTTCGGACCGTTCCTCGCGGCGCTGGGGGCGTCGCTGTGCGCCGGCGCGGCGCTGATGGTGACGCTGGTCGACGTGGAACTGTTCGGCCAGGGTGTGCTGTCGATGAGCCAGAACGAAGCGGCCGGGCTGCTGCTGCGGTTTTTGATCGCGCTGCCGATCGGGGCGCTCGCGGGCGGGTTCATCGCCACCCGGGTCGGCGACCGGGCGGTGACGTTCGTCGGGCTGCTCATCGCCGCCGGCGGCTACCGGCTGATCTCGCAGTGGCCGGTCGACCTGCTCTCCTACCAGCACGAGTTGGGGTTCGTCACCCTGCCCGCCCTCGACACCGACCTGGCGCTGGCCGGGCTCGGGCTGGGCTTGGTGATCGGGCCGCTGACGTCGGCGACGCTGCGGGTGGTTCCCCCGGCACAGCACGGGATCGCCTCCGCCGGCGTGGTGGTGGCCCGGATGACGGGGATGCTGGTCGGGATGGCCGCACTGTCGGCGTGGGGTCTGCACCGGTTCAACCAGATCCTGGCGGGGCTGCCGGCGCGCGGCGGGGACACCCTCGCCGAGAAGCTCACCGCGGAGGCCGCCAACTACCGGTTGGCGTTCGCACTGCAGTACGGCGAGATGTTCGGCATCACCGCGATCATCTGTGTGGTCGGCGCGGTGCTGGGTCTGCTGATCGGGGGCCGCTCGCACGGCGCCGACGCCCCCGAGGCCGGGTCGGGGTCGGCTCAGGCCACACCGGAGACGGCCACACCGGAGACGGTCAGCGAGTCCCCGACGGCACCAAGCTGACCAGCAGGTCCGGGTCGATGCGGTGGACGCCGTCGTAGCGCCACCGCAGCGCGCCGGTGATGGCGGACACCCCGACGTCGTCGACAGCGGTGATCGGCCCGCCGAGCAGGATCGGCGCCACGTAGGCCAGGATCCGGTGGACCAGCCCGGCCCGCAGGAACGCCCCGGCCAGGGTGGGGCCGCCCTCGAGCATCACGTCGGTGCGGTCGGCGAGGGCCCCCATCACCTCCGCCGGATCGTGGGTGCGGATCACCATGGTGCGCGAATCGTCGTTGAGCACCCGCGCATCGCTGGACACCTCCCGGTGGCCGACCACCACCCGCAGCGGTTGGCGGTCGGCGAGGGTTCCGTCGGGGCGGCGCGCGGTCAGGGTCGGATCGTCGACGAAGACGGTGCCGGTGCCCACCACGATCGCCTCGGCCGCCGCGCGACGCACGTGCAGATCGGCGCGCGCGGCCTCGCCGGTGATCCACTGGCTGGAGCCGTCAGCGGCCGCACTGCGACCGTCGATGCTGGTGGCGTACTTCCAGGTGACGTGCGGGCACCCGGTGCGCTGTTTGTGCAGCCACTCGCGCAGCGGCCCGGCGGTGACCGCGTCCGCACCCACCCCGGTGTGCACCGCGATCCCGGCCGCAGCCAACCGGTCGGCGCCACCGGCGGCGACCGGGTTGGGGTCGCGCACCGCGTAGATGACCGTCGCCACCCCGGCGGCCAGCAGGGCGTCCACGCACGGCGGGGTGCGGCCGTGGTGGTTGCAGGGCTCCAGGGTGACCACTGCGGTGCCGCCGGCGGCCCGCTGTCCGGCGCGGCGCAGAGCGCGCACCTCGGCGTGGGCCCCGCCGACCGGTTCGGTCGCACCCACCCCGGCGACCCGGCCGTCGGCGTCGAGGATGACCGCCCCGCACGGCGGGTTGGGGTAGGTGGCGCCCTTGACCGCGTCGGCCTGCTCGATCGCCAGGCTCATCGCCGCCTCGGGGGTCAGCATCGCACTCATCGGGGCAGATGCAGGTGCGGGGAGACCGCGGCGGCCCGCTCGCGCAGCGCGGTCACGGTGGCGGCGGGGTCGGCGGTGCCGTACACCGCGGAGCCGGCGACGAAGCAGTCCACGCCGGCCTCGGCGGCCGCCTCGATGGTGTCGGCGTTGATGCCGCCGTCGATCTCGATGAGGATCCGCAGCTCACCGGCGTCGACGAGACGCCGCATGGCGCGGACCTTGTCGAGCACCTCGGGGATGAACGCCTGCCCGCCGAAGCCCGGCTCCACCGACATCACCAGCAGGGTGTCGAAGGAGCGCAGGATCTCCAGGTAGGGATCCAGCGGGGTGCCCGGTTTGATCCCGAGGCCGGCCTTGGCGCCGGCGGCGCGGATGTCGCGGGCCACCGCCACCGGGTCGTCGGTGGCCTCGGCGTGGAAGGTGACGTTGTGTGCACCGGCCTCGGCGTACGGCGGGGCCCAGCGGCCGGGATCCTCGATCATCAGATGGCAGTCCATCGGGATGTCGGTGACGCCGAGCAGGCTCTGCACCACCGGCAACCCGAGGGTCAGGTTCGGCACGAAATGGTTGTCCATCACGTCGACGTGCAGCCAGTCGGCGCCCTTGACCGCGGCGACCTCGTCGGCGAGTCGGGCGAAGTCGGCGGAGAGGATCGAAGGGGCGATCAGCGGTCGATCCGCGGTGTCGGACATGGCGCTCAGAGTACTTGCAGCGCCGCGGCGAACATGGCGTCGGTGCCGTGCCGGTGCGGCCACAGCTGCACGTGCGGTCCGGCGCCGAGTCGCTCGGCCGGGGCGAACAGGGCGGTGGTGTCCAGTGCGCGCACCCGGTGGCGGCGCAGCGCATCGGCGACCACCCCGGTGGTCTCGGCCAGGTGCGGCGAACAGGTCGCGTAGAGCACCATCCCGCCGGGGCGGGTCAGCGCGATCGCGGCGGCCAGCAGCTCGCGCTGCAGCCGGGTCAGCTCCGGGATGTCGGCGGGGCGCCGCCGCCAGCGGGCCTCCGGGCGCCGCCGCAGCGCCCCCAGCCCGGTGCACGGGGCGTCGACGAGCACCCGGTCGAAGCCGGGTTCCAGTCCGCTGTCGCGGCCGTCGACGGTGTGCACCCGCACCGGCAGCCCGGCGGTGTTCTCGGTGACGAGCCCGGCGCGGCGCACCGACGGCTCCACGGCGGTGACGGTGGCCCCGGCGACGGCCGCCAGCCCGCCCAGCAGCGCGGTCTTGCCGCCGGGTCCGGCGCACAGGTCCAGCCAGCGCCCCCCGTCGGGGCCGTCGAGTTCGGCCAGGGTGAGCGCGCGGGCCACCAGCTGGCTGCCCTCGTCTTGGACCAGCGCGCTCCCGTCACGGACCGCGTCGAGTTGCCCGGGGTCCCCGGACGGCAGGTACACCGCGTACGGCGAATAGCGACCGGGATGGCCCCCGACCGCGTCGGCCAGTTCGGCGGCGTCGAGCACCCCCGGGCGCACCGCCAGGTGCACCTGGGGCCGTTCGTCGTCGGCGGCGAGCACCGCGGCCAGTTCCGCGGCGTCGGCGCCGAGCGCATCGGTGAAGGCCTGGGCGATCCACCGCGGATGGGCATGGGTGAACGCGGCGTGCCCGATCGGGTCGGCGGCGGCGTCCGGCGCCAACTCGGCCACCCAGGAGGCCTCGTCGCGGGCGCTGATCGTGCGCAACACCGCGTTGACGAAACCAGCACGGGCCGAATCGAATTCGATTCCGGCCTGCTCGACGGTGGTGGAGACCGCGGCGTGAGACTCCACCCGGGTGCGCAACAGTTGGTAGGTGCCCAGCCGCAGCAGGTCCAGCAGCACCGGATTGATCGCCGTGGAGTCGCGTCCGGCGGCCGCGCCGATCACCGCGTCGAGCAGCCCGCGGGTGCGGCAGGTGCCGTAGGTCAGTTCGGTGGCGAACGCCGCGTCGCGCCCGACGATGCCGCGTTCCCGCAGGATCGGCGGCAACGCCAGGTTGGCGTAGGCGTCGCGGTCGGTGACCGCGCGCAGCACATCGAAGGCGGCACGCCGCGCCGGGTCCAACGGGGTGCGGGTCCGCCGCGGCGGGCGGCGGTGCGGCCGGGTCACGAGGCGAACACCGCGGGATCGGGATGGGCGCCGCGCGCCCAGTCCGCGGCGGGCATGAACTTCTTGCCGGGCGGCTGAATTCGGTTCAGCCGCACCGGGTCGGAGCCGGTGCCGATCCACACCGCGGTGCGCCCGGCGTGCAGCTGGCCGGGGGCCAGCGGTGCCGGTGCATCCGGGTCGACGCTCACCGGGCCGAGCTTGAGCCGCGCCTGCCCCAGCATCGTCCAGGCACCGGGATGCGGGGTGAGCGCCCGGATCTGCCGGTCGACGGCCTGGGCGGGCCGGCTCCAGCGCACCCGGGCGTCGTCGACGGTGATCTTCGGCGCGTAGCTCACCCCCTCGGCCGGCTGCGGCACCGCCTGCAGCGTCCCGGCGGCGACACCGTCGAGGGTGGCGGCCAACAGCGCCGCACCCGAGTCGGCCAGCCGGGCCAGCAGGTCACCGGCGGTGTCGGTGGGGCGGATCGTCTCGGTGACCACGCCGTAGACCGGTCCGGAGTCCAGGGCCGGTTCGATGCGGAAGGTGCTGGCCCCGGTGACCTCGTCACCGGCGGCCAGTGCCGCCTGCACCGGGGCCGCACCGCGCCAGGCCGGCAGCAGCGAGAAATGCAGATTGATCCAGCCGTGAGCGGGGATCGCCAACAGCCGCTGCCCCAGCAGCGCCCCGTAGGCGACGACCGGGCAGCAGTCCGGGGCCAGCTCGGCGAGTTCGGCGGCGAACTCCGCGGTGTTGGGGCTGGCAGGGCGCAGCACCGGGATGGCGTGGTCGAGGGCCCGCTGCGCCACCGGCGAGGGCTGCAACCGGCCGCGGCGCCCGGCGGCGGCGTCCGGGCGGGTGAGCACGGCGACCACCTCGTGGTCGGGGGCGTCGATCAGGCGTTGCAGGGCGGGCAGCGCGGGTTCGGGGGTGCCGGCGAAGACGAGACGCACCGCGCCAGTCTAGGCCGCACCACACCGCGCCTCGGGACCGCGCCGGTCGGACTCAGCCGACGTGCAACGGGTCGATCTGCACCCGGGTGGGCTGGGTGCCGTGCCGCGCCGACAACACCGCGACCGCGCGGCGCAGCGCCGCGGCCAGCGCCAGCCCGTCGTGGCGGGGCACCCGCACCAGCATCCGTTCGACCGGCCCGTCGGTGCCGGCGGGCCGACGCGCGCCCACCGGCAGCTCCACCGGTCCGAGCAGTTCGGCGCCGCCGGGCAGCGCCGCCTCGGCGATCACCGCGGCCACCGCGTCGGGGGCGCCGTCGACGGCGGCCAGATGCACCGCCGGGGGCAGCCCGACCTCGGTGCGCGCCGCCAACTCGCCCGCGGCGTGGCCGACCGGGTCCCAGCGGATCAGCGCCTGCACCGTCGGGATCGTGGATTCGGCGACGACGACCACGGTCCCCCCGTCACGGTGTGCGCGCACCAGCGTCGCCGCGGCCAGCCAGCGCCGCAGGGTGTCCTCGGCGGCGCGCAGGTCCTGGCGGCCCAGCAGCGCCCAGCTGTCGAGCAGAAGCGCCGCGCCGTAGCCGCCCGGCGCGCTCGGCTCGGCGCCGGGGGTGGCGATCGCCAGCACCGGGGCGTGCGCGTGCTCGGCGAGATCGGTGACGACGGTGTCCCCGGTGGAGGTGACCACCGTGGTGCCCGGGAACGCCCGGCCGAGCTCCTCGGCGGTGCGCCGCGCCCCGACCACCACCGCGCGTACCGCGTCGGAGCCGCAGTGCCCGCAGCGCAGGGCCGGGTCGGCGCGTCCGCACCAGCGGCAGACCGGGCTGGCCGAGCGGGCGGGCAGCGCCAGCGGCCCGGTGCAGTGCCGGCACCGCACCACGCTGCGGCAGCGCGCACAGGCCAGCGCCGGCAGGTAGCCGCGCCGCGGCACCTGCACCAGCACCGAGGCACCGGCCGCCAGGGCGGTTCGCGCGGCCCGCAACGCCACCAGCGGCAGCCGTGCCGTGCGCGCCGCGGGGTCGGCGGCCTCGGTGGACCCGGAGTACCCGCCGTCGTCGGAGGCCACCACCCGCGGGGCGCGGGCCCGCAGCGTCGAGCGTTCGGCCACCAGGTCGTGGGCCCAGCCGCTCTCGACGAGGGCCTGCGCCTCGGCGGTGCGGGCATAGCCGCCGATCAGGGCCGCGCAGCGCAGCTGGTGGGCGCGCAGCATGCCGACTTCGCGGGCGTGCGGGTACGGCGCGCGCGGCTCGGCGAGGGTGTCGTCGCCGTCGTCCCAGATCATGACCAGCCCCAGATCGCGCACCGGGGCGAACACGGCGCTGCGGGTGCCGATCACCAGCCGGGCCCCGCCCCGCAGCACCGTCAGCCAGCGGCGGTAGCGCGCGGCCGGGCCCAGCCCCGCCGACAGGGTGGCCACCGTGCTGGCGTCGAAGTACTGCGCGGCGGCCGCGGCGAGGGCGTCGACGTCACGCTGGTCGGGAACGACCGCCAGCACCGAACGTCCGGCGCGCACGGTCTGTGCGGCCGCCTCGGCGAACCGCTGCGCCCAGCTCTCCCCGGGCAGGGCCTGCCACACGGCGCGGGCCGCCCGGGACTCGCCGAGCGCGGCGAGGAACTGCCCGCCACCGCCGTAGGCGTTCCACGCGTCGGGGTCGGGGGCCGCCACGATCGGCAACACCAGCGGCGGGGCGGTGTCGCGCTCGACCCGCGCGTGCCGCGGCGGCACCGCCAGGCGCAGCACGTCGGCGCGGGTGCCGGCGTAGCGCGCGGCGACCGCGTCGACCAGTCGGCGCACCTGCGGGGTGAGCACCGCCTCCGGGGAGACGACGCGTTCCAGCCGGGCCAGCCGGCCGACATGGTCGGTGTCGGTGCGCCGCTCCAAAAGGAACGCGTCGACCAGGCGGCCGTGGAAACGCACCCGCACCCGCACCCCGGGTTGGGCGTCGTCGGACTGCTCGGCGGTGACCAGGTAGTCGAACTCCCGGTCCAGGTGCGGCACCGAGAGCATCGGCAGTACCCGGGCGATCGGCTCGTGTTCGGCGGGCTGCCGGGCGGCGGGGCTCACCTCGCCGGTCTAGCAGCCGGCCCCGACAGGCCCCGCCGGAAGAACAGTCCGGCGGTGATCAACAGCTGCGCCGCCGCATAGCACCACCAGATCGACACGGCCAGCGTCTCGGAGTCCAACACGAACCGGTCGATACCGATCATCGCGTCGGAGACCGCGAAACACACCGCGCCGCCCGCCGTCCACGCCGTGGGCAGGCCGGCCAGCAACGCCGCGGCGACCATCGCGGCGAGCACCCCGATGTAGCCGGTGACCGGCAGCGCCAGGCCCTCGGTGAGCAGCCGCGGCCAGAACCACACCAGCAGCCCGGCTGAGGCGCACACCATGAGTCCGACCCCCACCCAGCGCGCCCGGGTCGGGGCGGCCAGCGGGACCAGCGCCGCCAGGAAACACAGGTGCGCCACCAGGAACGCTCCCAGTCCGCCGACGAACGACGGCGGCCACCCCGGTACGGCCAGCAGCACGTCGCCCAGTGCGGAGAACCCCAGAGCGCCCACCAGCCACCGCCGCTCCCGGATCGGCGGGTGGGTCCACGCCGCCGCAGCCAACAGCACCGCCATCGCCGCTTTGGCCGCCGGTTGGGCCGGGAACCGGCCGGTCAGTTCCGCAGCGCCCGGCACCTGCAGCGCGATGACGATCAACGCCGCGCCGTAGCCGATACCGGCGACGGCCGCGGCGCCCCACAGCCGCGCTCGCCACGACGTGGCGGGCCGCGCATAAGGTGTCGTCATGTCCGCAGATTCACCGCCCATCGACCCCATCTTGCAGAAGGTACTGGACGCGGTGCCGTTCCGGTTGACCGCCGACGGCGGGGTGCAGGCCGCCCGCAAGCGTTTCCGTGATCTCAAGCGCCGCCCGGTGCATCCCCAGGTGCGCACCGAAGACCGGGTGATCCCCGGGCCGGCCGGTGACCTGCCGGTGCGGATCTACTGGCCGCCGGGCCCCGGGCCGCACCCGGTGGTGGTGTTCTTCCACGGCGGCGGGTTCGCGATCGGCGATCTGGACACCCATGACGGCACGGCGCGCGACCACGCCGTCGGCGCCGACGCGGTGGTGGTGTCGGTCGATTACCGGCTGGCGCCGGAACATCCGCATCCGGCGGCGGTCGAGGACGCGTTGGCGGCGACCGAGTGGGTGGCTGCTCACGGCGCCGAATTCGGCGCCGATGCGGCGCGGCTGGCGGTGGCCGGTGACTCCGCCGGGGGCACGCTGTCGGCGGTGGTCGCCCAGTTGGCCCGCGATCAGGGCGGGCCCGCGATCGTGTTCCAGTTGCTGTGGTACCCGGGCACCACCTACGACACGTCGCTGCCGTCGTTCACCGAGAACGCCGACGCCCCGGTGATGGACCGCGCGGCGCTGGCGGCGTTCACCCGCTGGTACGCCGGGGACGGGGTCGATCCGCGGAACCCGCCGCCGACGATGGCCCCGGCCCGCACCGCGGACCTGCACGGGCTGCCGCCGGCCTACATCGCGGTGGCCGGATACGACCCGCTGCGCGACGACGGCCTGCACTACGCCGACCTGCTCACCGCGGCCGGGGTGGCGGTGCAGACCGACAACGCCGCGACCCTGGTGCACGGCTATCTCGGCTACTCCGGCGTGGTCCCGGCGGCCACCGCGGCGACCGAGCGGGGGCTGGCCGCGCTGCACGCCGGGCTGCGCGCCTGAAACCGGCGCATCGCCGCCGGACCCTCGTGGTGCGCAACGGGGTGCGCCTCCTGGTGCGCCTCCTGGTGCGCAACGATTTTCGCCGTTGTCCCCCGATGCGTCCGTAAGCCCGCTTATAGTCTTTGCGATACCGATCCGGGGGCAGGCGAAGGGAACCGCCGTGCACCCAACCCGCCACCGCTCAGTGTTCGGCAGCGTCGCGCTGACCGCGGCCCTGGTCGCCGCCGCGCCGGTGGAACCGGTTCCGACGAATCCGGAGCGGCTCTCGGTCGCACTGGCGGCCGCCGCCGACCCCGTCACGGCGTGGATGGACGTCTTGGCGACCTCCGCGGACAATCTGGGGGCCCTGGCCTCATCTCTGATGGCGCGCCGGCTGCCGGCGCTGACGCAGTTCCTCGACAATCTGGGCGGCTACGCCGCCACGACCGCCACCGCGTTGCAGGGCGGCACCGGGGAACTGCTCGGGTACCTGACCCAGCGGTGGCCGGCCGGGCTGACCGACATCGTCGGCGATCTCACGTCCGGGCACCTCGATCAGGGGTTCACCGCACTGGCCGATCTGCTGGTCGGGACGGTCACCGATCCCGTCGCGCACCTGGATCCGGTGATGGCGATTCCGGCCACCATGGCGCAGAATCTGGCGAACGTGGTGGCGGCGCTCGCCGACCTGACCGATCCGTATGTCACGGTCGCCGCTCTCGGCCCGGTGCACAGTGTTGCCGCGGCGTTGGGCGACACCGCCCACACGGTGGCCGATGCGGTCGGGCAGGGCGACCCGCTCACCGCACTGGGCGGTCTGGTCAACCTGCCCGCCGCGGTCACCGGCGCGCTGCTCAATGGCGGTGTCGCCGACGCCGGCGGCGGGCACTTCTGGCCGGGGCTGCTGTCGATCGGTTCGTTCCCGATCGACAACGGCCTGCTCTCGGTCCTCACGTCGACGGTCCCGATGGCCGTCGCCACGGCACTGGGCTGGCAGCCGTGGGCCTCGGCGACTGCGGAGCTACCGCAGATGTTCGCCGTCACGCAGATCCCGCTGGCGATCGAGAACCTGGTGACGGCCGTACTCGGCACCTTGTGACCCGGTGATGCCCTCGGGGCTACTCGGGGCGCTCAGGGTTGCTCGTCAGGGGCGCGTCGCTCAGGACGCCTCGTCGGAGGGCGCCTCGTCGGCCCGATCCCCGATCTCGTCGCCGTAGGCCCACTCCGGCAACGGCGTGGGCGGGCGCGGCCCGTAGATGGCTCGGTGCAGCGCCGCCGCCGACGGGTCGGCCGGCGGGTCCGGAAACCCGTTGCGGCGCACTCCGCGCACGAACACCACCGCGATCACGCCCAGCGCGAGCGCCAGGAACGTCAGCAACGTCACCTGACCGATCATGATCATCATCGGGGCCGCCTCCCTGTCGCTCCGCGCGCCCTGTGAGCGTAACGGGCGCACCGGGGCCCCGGTTACGCTCAATCGCATGGCACTGCACCGACCGCACCGCCTGGTTGCGGCGCTCGCGGCGCTGGTCATCACGCTGGCCGGCTGCCAGCAGCGGCCGCCCGAGGTGGCGTTCCCGGTGGTCGACACCGCCGGGCTGTCCCCGGTGCGGGCCGCGGTGGTCGACGTGCTCGCCGAGCAGTACGCCCACCAGCCGCCGGGGCCGACCTACGCCGACGGGCTCGATGAGCCGTGGTGCGCCGATTTCGTCAGCTGGGTGCTGCGTGCCGCCGGCGCCCCGGTGACCAACCCGAATTCGGGGTCGTGGCGGATCCCCGGCGTGGCCACCCTGGAGCAGGCCTTTCGACAGGCCGAGCGGTTCCGGCCCGCCGACGGCGGGTATCGCCCGCAGGTCGCCGACGTGGTCATCTACGACGAGCCCAGCCCGTTCGGTCAGCACACCAACTTCGTCGTCGCCGTCACCGACGGGGTTCTCACCACCGTCGGCGGCAACGAGGGCGGGATCGCGGTACACCGCTTCACCACCGCCGACGATCCGGGTTTGCGCGGGTTCGGCCTCCCCGCCGACGGCTAAATCGCGCGTTTGAGGTCGTCGACCTTGTTGGTCTGCTCCCAGGGCAGGTCGACGTCGGTGCGCCCGAAGTGTCCGTAGGCAGCGGTCTGGGCGTAGATGGGCCGCAGCAGGTCCAGGTCCCGGATGATCGCCCCGGGGCGCAGGTCGAACACCTCGCCGATGGCCTTCTCGATCTTGACCGGGTCGACGGTCTCGGTGCCGAACGTCTCGACGAACAACCCGACCGGCGCGGCCTTGCCGATGGCGTAGGCGACCTGCACCTCGATGCGCTCGGCCAATCCGGCGGCGACGACGTTTTTGGCCACCCAGCGCATCGCGTAGGCCGCGGAGCGATCCACCTTCGACGGGTCCTTGCCGGAGAACGCTCCCCCGCCGTGCCGCGCCCAACCGCCGTAGGTGTCGACGATGATCTTGCGGCCGGTCAGCCCGGCGTCGCCCATCGGGCCGCCGAGCACGAACTTGCCGGTCGGGTTGATCAGCAGCCGGTAGTCGGAGGTGTCCAGGGTGGAGTGACCCAACTCGGCGAGCACGGTGTTGACCACCTGGTCGCGGATGTCGGGGGCGAGGGTGTTGTCCAGGTCGACACCGTCGGCATGCTGGGTGGACAGCACCACGGTGTCCAACCGCACCGGGGTGGCGCCGTCGTAGGCCACGGTGACCTGCGTCTTGCCGTCCGGGCGCAGATAGTCCAGCGCCCCGGACTTGCGGACCTCGGTCAGCCGGCGCGACAGCCGGTGCGCCAGCGCGATCGGCAGCGGCATCAACTCCGGGGTGTCGGAGATCGCGTAGCCGAACATCAGCCCCTGGTCGCCGGCGCCCTGCGCGTCCAGCGGGTCGGTGGCCGCCTCCACCCGGGTCTCGTGGGCGGTGTCGACGCCCTGAGCGATGTCGGGCGACTGCTTGCCGATCGCGATGTTCACCCCGCAGGTGGCGCCGTCGAACCCCTTGGCGGAGTCGTCGTAGCCGATCTCGAGGATGCGGTTGCGCACCGTGTCGGTGATGTCGGCGAACGCCGCCTTGGCCGCGGTGGTGACCTCACCGGCCACGTGGACCTGCCCGGTGGTGACCAGTGTCTCCACCGCGACACGGGAGGCGGGGTCCTCGGCCAGCAGCGCGTCGAGCACCGAGTCGCTGACGGCGTCACAGATTTTGTCCGGATGCCCCTCGGTCACCGACTCGCTGGTGAACAACCGCCCCATCTCACTCACAATGGCATCCTTCCCCGGGCCTCGTAAAAGTTAGCTAGCCAAATCGTATCGCCGTGGCGATCGGCGCCGGGCGGCGGTGGCCGCTACCGGGCGTGACCGTGCAGAAACGCGACGACCGCGTCCACGATACGGCTCGCCATCAGTGTTTTGGATCCGGGCTGCAGCGCCGATTCGGTGCCGTCGGCGGCCAGCAACCACCCGTCGTTGTGGTCGACCTCGAACGCGCGACCCTCACCGACGGCGTTGACCACCAGCAGGTCGCACCCCTTGCGCGCCAGCTTGGCCCGGGCGTGGAACAGCACGTCGCCGTGGTCGTCGCCGGTCTCGGCGGCGAATCCGACGACGGCCTGCAGGTTCGGCAACTGGCCGTCGGCGCGGGCCCGTACCGTCCCGGCCAGCACGTCGTCGTTGCGGACCAGGTCGATGACCGGCGGGGCGTTGTCGCCCTTTTTGATCTTGGCGGCGGCGACCTGCGCGGGCCGGAAGTCGGCGACGGCGGCGGCCATCACCAGCACGTCGGCGTCGGGAACGTGTTTGGCGACCGCCTCACCGAGCTGCTGGGCGGAGCTGACCCGCACCACCTCCACCCCGGCCGGGTCGATCAGTCCGGCGGTGTGCCCGGCGATCAGCGTCACCCGGGCACCGCGTTGTGCGGCCACCCGCGCCACGGCGTAGCCCTGCTTGCCGGAGCTGCGGTTGCCGATGAACCGCACCGGGTCGACCGGCTCGCGGGTGCCCCCGGCGGTGACCACCACCCGCCGCCCGGCCAGGTCGTAGGGCAGCGCATCGGCGCGCTCCAGCAGCAGCTCGGCGAACGTGGTGATCTCCTCGGCCTCCGGCAGCCGGCCCGCGCCGCTGTCGGCGCCGGTGAGCCGGCCGGAGGCCGGTTCGAGGACCACCGCGCCGCGGCGGCGCAAGGTGGCGACGTTGTCGACGGTGGCCGGATGCAGCCACATCTCGGTGTGCATCGCCGGGGCGAACAGCACCGGGCAGTGCGCGGTGAGCAAGGTGGCGGTGAGCAGGTCGTCGGCGCGACCGGCGACGGCGCGCGCCATCAGGTCCGCGGTCGCCGGCGCGACGATCACCAAATCCGCACCCTGGCCGATCGCCACGTGCGGGACCTGCGGGACATCCTCGAAGACCCCGGTGTTCACCGGTTCCCCGGACAGCGCCTCGAAGGTGGCGGCGCCGACGAACCGCAGTGCGGACTCGGTCGGCACCACCCGGACGTGGTGACCGGCCTCGACCAGCTGGCGCACCACGGTGCAGGACTTGTAGGCGGCGATCCCCCCGGCGACGCCGACGATGATCCGTTTGGGGGTCCGCTTGGGGTCCATCGGTTCGACCCGGCTACTCGCCTTCGGTGTGCTCGAGCAGGTCGGCGTGGATCTCGCGCAGCGCGATCGACAGCGGCTTTTCGTGCAGCCCCGGCTCGACCAGCGGGCCGACGTACTCCAAGATGCCGTCCCCGAGCTGGTTGTAGTAGTCGTTGATCTGCCGTGCCCGCTTGGCGGCGTAGATGACCAGCGCGTACTTGCTCGACGCGCGCTCCAGCAGCTCGTCGATGGGCGGGTTGGTGATCCCCAGCGGCGTGTCGTAGGTCTCGTAACTGTCGACCGACGGGCTGTCGGCTTGGGTGGTGCTCACGTGGATAGTCTCCCGGAAGTTGGGGTCGGGGGTCTGCGGCGGGTTAGTCGGCCGGCTCCGGCGCGGTTCCCACCAGCAACGATACCAATTTTGCGCAGGCGTTCTCCAATCGGTCGTTGACAACGACCACATCGAAGTCGCCCTGGGCGGCCAGTTCGGCGCGGGCGGTCGCCAGTCGACGCGTCATCGCCTGCGGTGTCTCGGTGCCGCGACCGGCCAGCCGGCGCTCCAGCGTCGCCCAGTCCGGCGGGGCCAAAAACACGGTCAGAGCGGCGGGCAGCGCGGCTTTCACCGCGCGCGCACCGGCCAGATCGACCTCGATGAGCACCGGATGCCCGGCGGCCGCTGCAGCACGTACCGGCGCGGCCGGGGTGCCCGAGCGGTGCAGCCCGCCGTGGATCTCGGCCCATTCCAGCAGCGCACCGTCATCGATGAGCTGCTGGAAGGCCGCCGGGGTGACGAACCGGTAGTCGAGGCCGTCGACCTCGCCGGGACGCGGGGCCCGGGTGGTGGCCGACACACTGAAATGCAGGTCGGGGATCTGTTGGCGCAGACATCCGACCACGCTGGATTTCCCGACCGCGGACGGACCGGACAGCACCACCACCCGTCCGGCCCGCTCGGGGCCGCGGTGGGGGTCGCCGCCCGGTCCCCCGTCGGCGTTCAGGGCCGCGCCTTAGGAGAAGTCGAACTTCTCCAGCAGCGCCTTGCGCTGCCGGTCGCCCAGCCCGCGCAGCCGGCGCGTGGGGGCGATCTCCAGCTCGGTCATGATCTCCTGGGCCTTGACCTTGCCCACCTTCGGCAGCGCCTCGAGCAGGGCGGAAACCTTCATCTTGCCCAGCACTTCATTGGTCTCGGCATCCTTGAGAACCTGCTTGAGGTTGGTGCCGCCGCGCTTGAGCCGGTCTTTGAGCTCGGCACGCGCCCGGCGTGCGGCGGCGGCCTTCTCCAACGCTGCCGCGCGCTGCTCGTCGGTCAACTGGGGAAGGGCCACGATTCCTCCGTCTCCTCACCGGCGACCCCGTTGGCCACCGATTTCTGTTGTCTCAGCCGGGGTACACCCGCTAGCGACGACGACCGTACCCACGCCGTCTGACGAAATCTAACCCCACCCCCGCCTGGCGGGCACGCACCGAGGCCACCTATCCGGGGCGAGGCCGACGTCGCGGGCCCGTTCGCGCGCCCCTCACACACCGACGCAAAATCGCGACCTGCCGTCGTCGAGAATTCAAATCCGTTGCCATGCACCATGATTGATGACGAAACATCGAAGACGGCGCTACGGATGCCGTGCCGGCGGGTGGGTGTGGACGCCGCGGCGGCCCCGCGGGCAGGATTTCGCGGGTTTTTCCGCGTGTCGAGCGTGTCGCGGTGTGTCGGACACGGCGCTGACCGGCGCGATCACCGCAGCACCGGCACGGTAGTGTCAGAGGGTCGCGGTCGCCGCACAGGGAGGAGATCGGCCCCGGTGCCCCCCACTGATCCATCAGACCCCACCAACCCTCCATCCCGTTCACTGGCCCCGGTCGTGGTGATCGTCGCGGCGCTGGTTGTGGTGATCGGGGTGATCGCGGCGTTTCTGCTGCTGCGCGGCACCGCCGCCACCCCGGGCGCTCACCCCACCGCGAGCCCACCGACCGAGGCCCTGCATCCGGTACGCGTCGCCGCGGACAATCTGCAGGTCGACCCCGACAGTGGGGAGCCGAAGGCGGTCGTCGCTCTCTACGAAGACTTCCTCTGCCCGGGGTGCGGCCACTTCGAGCAGACGTTCGGCGAGACCATCGACGACCTGATCGACAGCGGCACGGTGGCCGCCGACTACTACCCGGTCGCGATCCTCGACTCCGGGACGCGCACCTACTCCTCGCGCGCCGGCGCCGCCGCCTACTGCGTGGCCGACGAGTCGGTGCCGGCGTTTCGGCGCTTCCATGCGCTGCTGTTCGACCCGGCGACCCAGCCCGACGAGGCCAGCTCAGACCAGCCCGACGATGCGCAGCTGACCCGGTGGGCCCACGAGGCCGGCGCCTCTGAAGCCGTCGGCGAGTGCATCGACACCGGCACCTACCGTGGCGCGGTGAAGGACGCCGCCAGTGCCGCGGGCCTGCGCGGCACCCCGACGGTGCGGATCAACGGTGAGGATTACGCCCCACGCACCCCCGCGGCGCTGCGGGCGAAGATCGCCGAGATCGTCGGCGACTGACGAAGGCAGGGCCGCACGGCGCGCCCACCCCCCCCCAATCCCCCCCCCCCCACCCCCCCCCCCCCCCACCCCCC
>NZ_NCXO01000019.1 GCF_002104795.1 Mycolicibacillus koreensis | reverse complement strand
GTCGTGGTCGGGGTGGTTGTCTCCGTCGGGGTGGGTTCGGGGGTGCTCGGCGGCGGAGGCTCCGGTGTCTGCAACTGAGTGCGCGGCACCCAGGTGTAGGCGGGGTCGGGCACGAACCCCGGGGGGACGACTTCGCGGGCCGGCACCTGGTGGCCGGGCTGCTCGGGTTTGTAGGTGTCGTAGACCCACCAGGTGAGCACGAACGCGATGAGCAGCACCACCGTGGAGGTGCGGACGCGACCACCCAGCAGGTAGCCGGGCCAGCCACGCTCGGCGCTGTGCTGCCTCATCGGTTGGGCTCCTCATCGAAATCGTCGTCATCGGAGCCGTCGTCCCCATGGTGGTCGGGGCCGGGGTCGGGTTCGGTGTCGCGACGCGCCGACGGCGCGATCCCGCCGACCCGTGGCGCCGTCCCGGCGGTGACCACCCCGGCACGTCGCAGCGCGCGCAGCACCTGGGCCCGCAGCCGCCGCCCCACCTCGAACTGCTTGCCGGGCAGTGTGCGGGCCACCATGCGCAGGTTGACGGTGTCGACCTGAATCGACTCCACGCCCATCAGGGCGGGCTTGTCCAGCAGCAACTCCCGCAGCGGGGCATCGCTGTCCATGGCGCGTTCGCACACTTCGTGCAGCACCTCGTTGACCCGGTTGAGGTCGGCGGTGGTGGGCACCGGGACGTCGACCACCGCGCGTGCCCAATCCTTCGACAGGTTCAACGACTCGACGATCTGGCCGTTGGGCACCGTGTACACCTCGCCGTCGGCGGTGCGCAGCTTGGTCACCCGCAGGGTGACATCCTCGACGGTGCCTTCGGCGGTCGCCGTGGACGTCAACTCCAGCCGCACCAAATCACCGAAGCCGTACTGCTTCTCCAGGATCAAAAAGAACCCGCTGAGCAGATCCTGGACGAGCTTTTGGGCACCGAAGCCCAGCGCACCGCCGAGCACGGCGGCGGGGGCGGCCAGCGACCCCACCGGCACGTCGATGATGTTGGTGATCTGCACCGCGACCACGACCGACAGCAGCACGATCGCGCCCCAGGAGATGACCGCGGCCACCGCCTGGCGATGTTTGGAGGCCTCCGAACGGACCAGGGCGTCACCGGCTTTGAACTCCGCCTCATAGCGGCGGGCGATGGTCCGGGCGGTCCAGTTGATCATCCGCGACGCCAGCACCGCACCCAAGACCAGCAGCGTGATCCGCAGCCCCTTGTCGAGAATCCAGACGCCGATCTCGCCGTGCCAGAAACCATGCCAGCCCGGCGCCGCGGCGACGAAGCTAGCCATCGGCGGGACGGTTGCGCCAGCGGATGCCGGCCTCCAAGAACCCGTCGATGTCGCCGTCGAGCACCGCTGCGGGGTTGCCGACCTCGTGTTCGGTGCGCAGGTCCTTGACCATCTGATAGGGGTGCAGCACGTAGGAGCGCATCTGGTTTCCCCAGGAGCTGCCACCGTCACCGCGCAGTGCGTCGAGTTCGGCGCGCTCCTCGGACCGCTTGCGCTCCAACAGCTTTGCCTGCAGAACCCGCATCGCGGCCACCTTGTTCTGCAGCTGCGATTTCTCGTTCTGGCAGGTGACGACGATGCCGGTCGGCACGTGGGTCAGCCGCACCGCCGAGTCGGTGGTGTTCACCGACTGGCCGCCGGGGCCACTGGATCGGTACACGTCGACGCGGACGTCACTTTCGGGGATGTCGATGTGGTCGGTGGTCTCCACCACCGGAAGCACCTCGACCTCGGCGAACGACGTCTGGCGGCGGCTCTGGTTGTCGAACGGGCTGATCCGCACCAGCCGATGGGTGCCCTGCTCGACCGAGAGGGTGCCGTAGGCGAACGGCGCGTGCACGGCGAACGTGGCACTTTTGATGCCGGCCTCCTCGGCGTAGGACGTGTCGAACACCTCCACCGGGTACTGGTGGCCCTCCGCCCAGCGGACGTACATCCGCATCAACATCTCCGCCCAGTCCGCCGCGTCGACCCCGCCGGCCCCGGAGCGGATCGTCACCAGCGCCTCCCGCTCGTCGTACTCCCCCGACAGCAGGGTGCGCACCTCCATCGCCTCGATGTCGGCGCGCAGGGCGGTCAACTCCTCGTCGGCCTCGGTGCGTGCGGCGGCGGCCGCCTCACCGGTCTCCTCCGCGGCCAGCTCGTAGAGCACCGGCAGATCCTCCAGCCGGGAGCGCAGCTCCTCGGCGCGACGCAGCTCGCCCTGCGCCCGGGACAGTTCGCTGGTGACCCGCTGGGCGTTGGCCTGGTCGTCCCAGAGGCTCGGGTCGGAGGCCTGCTCCTCGAGCTCGGCGATGCGGGCCCGCAGTCCCTCCACGTCGAGGACCCCTTCGACGGTGGTCAAGGTGGCGTCAAGTGCGGCGATGTCAGCCTGCCGATCGGGTTCCACGGGTCATCACGTTACCGGCGGATTCGGCGACGCCGCGCGCGGTCGGGACTAGCATCGACGGGGTAGCCAGTTAGACGCACTGCCCGACCACGATGTCGACGACGCAACAGCCCGCGTTCGTCCGTGGTCGCGCCTGACCAGAAGGCTGGAGTATGCGCCCCTACCACGTGGCCATCGTCGGCGCGGGTCCTTCCGGGTTCTTCGCCGCCGCTTCCCTGTTGAAGCTCGACACCCACGACATCCACGTCGACATGTTGGAGATGTTGCCGACACCGTGGGGTCTGGTGCGCTCGGGGGTGGCCCCCGATCACCCGAAGATCAAGTCGATCTCCGCCCAATTCGAGAAGACCGCCGCCGACCCGCGGTTCCGGTTCTTCGGCAACATCCGGGTCGGTGAGCATGTGCACGCCGCCGAGCTCGCCGAGCGCTACGACGCGGTGGTCTACGCCGTCGGCGCACAGGCCGACCGCCACCTCGGGATTCCAGGTGAGGATCTGCCCGGCTCGGTGGCCGCCGTCGACTTCGTCGGCTGGTACAACGCCCACCCGCACTTCTGTGACCACCGCCCGGAGCTGACGTGCCGGCGCGCCATCGTCGTGGGCAACGGCAACGTCGCGTTGGACGTGGCCCGCATCTTGGTCACCGATCCCACCGAGCTGCGCACCACCGACATCGCCGACCACGCGCTGGAGCTGCTCGACCCGTGCGGGGTGGAGGAGGTGATGATCATCGGGCGCCGCGGGCCGCTACAGGCAACGTTCACCAGCCCCGAGCTGCGGGAACTCGGCACGCTCAAAGGACTGGCCAACGTCGACATCGTTATCGACGAGTCCGAATTCGACGGGATCACCGATGCCGACATCGAGGCCGCCGACAAGCATCCGAAACAGAACGCGAAGGTGTTGCGCCGCTACGTCGGCGCCGAGCAACATCCGGGCAACCGGCGCATCGTGTTTCGCTTCCGCACCTCCCCGATCGAGATCCGCGGCACCGACCGGGTCGAGGAGATCGTGTTGGGACGCAACGAGTTGGTCACCGACGACAACGGCCGGGTGAGCGCCCGCGACACCGGGGAGCGCGAGGTGCTGCCCGCCCAGATGGTGGTGCGCTCGGTCGGCTACCGCGGCGTTGCCACCCCGGGATTGCCGTTCGATGAGCGCAGCGGCACCATCCCGCACACCGACGGCCGCATCGAGGGCACCCGCAACCAGTACGTCGTGGGGTGGATCAAGCGCGGCCCGTCCGGGGTGATCGGGTCGAACAAGAGCGATTCGGCGGCCACCGTCGAGACCCTCATCGCCGACCTGGCCGCCGCCGGGGCCGCCGAAGCGCCCGCCGGCCGTGCCGACGAACTGGTGAGCTGGCTTTTGTCACGGCAGCCGCAGTTGGTGACCGACGAGCACTGGAAGCTCATCGACACCCACGAGCGCACCAGCGGTGAGCCGCACGGCCGGCCGCGGGTGAAACTGGTCAACGTCGCCGACATGCTCAAAATCGCGCACGGCTGAGTCGGCGCCGCACGTCGCTCAGGCGGCGCACCCCCGCGGGGCGTGGTCGCCCAGCAGCGCGGTCAGGTGCCGGTGCAGGTACTCCTCGTCGGGGGCCTGACGGGTGACCAGCATGCGGTAGTACAGCGGCGCGTAGAGCTGTTCGAGCAGCAACTCGACGTCGGTGTCGGCGGGCAACTCACCGGTGGCGACACCGGCACGCAGACGGCTTTTGCCCGCCTCCTCACGGGGCGCGATGACGCCGGTGAGCAGCCGCTCGGCTAGTTCCGGGTCGTGGTGGGCGGCGTCGAAGACCCCGAGCAGCGCCGGACCGCGCTCGGTGGAGAACATGTATTCCACGGCCACCGCCATCTGGGCGCCCAGGTCGGCGATGAGGTCGCCGGTGTCGGGGTAGAACGCCGCCGGCGACGACACATCTTCCAGCGCCTCCAACAGAAGGGCGCCCTTGGACGGCCACCATCGGTAGATCGTCTGCTTGCCCACCCCGGCCCGCCGGGCGATCGCCTCGATTCCCAATCGCCCGTAGCCGGTCTCCCGACAGAGTTCCAGCGCCGACGACAGAATGGCGCGTCGTGCGTCATCGCTGCGCTGGTACTGATTCCCCCACGTCACGGGCACATTCTAACGGCGCTGCCGGTTTCGTCTGCCGTCATCAGCGCCGAAAAAATAAGTTACTCGCGGGTATTGACGTTAGCTCGAGACGGTCCGTACCGTCTAGAGCTGTTCCCTCAGCCTTATCTCAGTGAAAACCAAGGAGATGCCACGCCGTGACCACCGCCCCCACCCCGTTATGCGCCCCGCTCTGCGCCCTTATGCCGCCGCCGGCGCAGCCCTGGTCGGCGCCAGCCTCATTGCCGCCGCCCCCGTCGTCACCCCGCTTCCTGAGGTTCATGTCCCCGATATTCAGCTGACGGCCGGGATCGTCGACGGCCTCGACGTGACGCCCTGGGTCGACTTGTTCGAAGGCGCTTTCGACAACGTGAGCAAGATCGGCGCGGCGATGCTCGCCGATCCTCTGCCGGCGCTGTCAGCCCTCGGCAGCAACTGGCTTGGGTACGGCACGGAGTTTGGCACCACGCTGGGTATTGCGGGCGAGGGCTTAGCCAACCTCGTCACGGCGCTCCCGGAGACACTCCAGACCTCGTTCGGCGAACTCGCCTCCGGCAACATCGCCCAGGCGATGGCGGTCCTCACACAGCAGGGATTCCTCAGCCTGGCACCTCTGGTAGCGCCGGTACTGGGCATCGCGAATCCACTCATGGGAATTACGGAGAACCTGGCCACCGTGACTGAGACGGCTCTGGTCGGTGGTGCCGGTGTTGCACTATCGACCATCCCTGCACTCCTGGCCCCGGCCCAGGCATTGGGCGATTCCACTCAGATCTTCGCCGATGCGCTGACCGGCGGGAATCCGCTGGAGGCACTGAGTGCGCTGATCAATATGCCGGCGATGGTCCTCGGCGGGCTGCTCAATGGCTTCCAATCGAGCCTTGCCACACCGCCCGTCCCCTTCCCCGGGCTGCTCACGTTCGACCCCGAAGGGTATTTTGGGACCGGCCTGCTCGGTGGGCTTTTAGTGGCGATGCCCCAGGCGATCGGCAACGCCCTCGGCGGCGGCAGCATCGCGGACAGCTTCGACGGCCTGCTGCAGCAAGCAATGGAATTGCCCGAGCAACTGATCAACACGCTCACCGGAACCCTGGGCAACATCTTCGACGTCGGCAGCCTCACTGACATCTTCGACGCCGGTTCGATCACCGACGGGCTCACCGGCCTGCTCGACGCCGGGGACCTCGCCGGGCTGACCGATCTGTTCACGACGCTCGACCCGATGATGTTCATCGGACCGCTGCTGGCGATGTTCGGCATGTAGCCGCACGCACACACTTCGGGCCCCCGGCAACGCCGCCGGGGGCCCGAATTCGTCCCGGCTGCAGTCGCTTCCCTCAGACAGTGACACCGGCGCGAGCAAGGGGACTAGGTTGGATAGTGACCAGCCCACCGTCGTCGAGGAAGTCATCATGGTTTCACAGAGCTCGAACAGTTTTGGGACGCGCGACCAGCTCACGGTCGAAGACACCACCTACGAGATCCACCGCCTGGACCGCATCGAGGGCTCGTCCCGGCTGCCCTACAGCCTGAAGGTGTTGCTGGAGAACCTGCTGCGCAACGAGGACGGCCGGATGGTCACCGAGGAGCAGATCCGCGCACTGGCCGACTGGGACCCGCAGGCCGCACACGGCCGCGAGGTCGCGTTCACCCCGGCACGGGTGCTCATGCAGGACTTCACCGGCGTGCCGTGTGTGGTCGACCTGGTCGCCATGCGCGACGCGATCACCGAACTCGGCGGTGACACCGACCGCATCAACCCGCTGTGCCCCACCGAGCTGGTCATCGACCACTCGGTGATCGCCGACGTGTTCGGCCGCGCGGATGCGTTCAAGATCAACGTCGACCTGGAGTACGAGCGCAACTCCGAGCGCTACCAGCTGCTGCGCTGGGGCCAGCAGGCGTTCCGGGACTTCTCGGTGGTACCGCCGGGCACCGGCATCTGCCACCAGGTGAACCTGGAGTACCTGGCCCGGGTGGTGTTCACCCGCGACGCCGGCTCCGGTGGCACCCCGCAGGCCTACCCCGACACCCTCGTCGGCACCGACAGCCACACCCCGATGGTCAACGGTCTCGGCGTGCTCGGCTGGGGTGTGGGCGGCATCGAGGCCGAAGCCGCCATGCTCGGCCAGCCGCTTTCGATGCTGATCCCGCCGGTGGTCGGGTTGAAGCTCACCGGCGAGTTGCAGCCGGGCACCACCGCCACCGACCTGGTGCTCACCGTCGCCGAACTGCTGCGCCGCACCGGGGTGGTCGGCAAATTCGTCGAGTTGTTCGGCCCCGGGGTGGCCAACGTGCCGCTGGCCAACCGCGCCACCATCGGCAACATGAGCCCCGAGTACGGCGCGACCTGTGCCATCTTCCCGGTCGACCAGGTCACCTTGGACTACCTGCGGTTGACCGGTCGCTCCGAACACCAGATCAAGCTGGTGGAGGCCTACACCAAGGCGCAGGGCATGTGGCACGACCCCGACCACGAGCCGGTCTACTCCCAGACCATCGAGTTGGACCTCTCCAGCGTCGAGCCCTCGATCGCCGGACCCAAGCGTCCCCAGGACCGCATCCCGCTGCGCGCGGCCCCCCACGCGGTGGCTCAGCTGCTCAACGGCGCGGAGACCACCGCCCAGGCGCTCTCCGAGCTCGACGAGGCCTCCGCCGACTCGTTCCCGGCCAGCGACCCGATCGCGTTCGGCGACGTCAGTCAGGCCGCCGGCAAGCCGCGCACGCCGTACAGCGACGGCAAGGAGCACGCTTGGAACTCGGCGAAGACGCCGGTCAAACTCGCCGACGGCACCGAATTCGAGTTGGACAACGGCCACGTGGTGATCGCCGCGATCACCTCATGCACCAACACCTCCAACCCGTCGGTGATGGTGGGTGCGGCACTGCTGGCCAAAAACGCCGTCGACAAGGGGCTGACCCGCAAACCGTGGGTGAAGACCACGCTGGCCCCGGGCTCGCGTGTCGTCACCGATTACTACGAGAAGTCCGGTCTGACAGCCTATTTGGATAAACTCGGGTTCAACCTGGTCGGCTACGGGTGCACCACCTGCATCGGTAACTCCGGGCCGCTGATCCCGGAGGTGAGCAAGGCCGTCGTCGACAACGACCTGACGGTGTGCTCGCTGCTGTCGGGCAACCGCAACTTCGAGGGACGCATCCACCCGGAGACCCGGATGAACTTCCTGGCCTCGCCGCCGCTGGTCGTCGCCTACGCGCTGGCCGGAACCCTGCACACCAACCTGCTCAGCGATCCGCTGGGCACCGACCCCAACGGTGAGCCGGTCTATTTGCGCGACATCTGGCCCACCGAGGCCCAGATCGCGGAGGTGATCGACGACAACGTCCAGGCGGAGATGTTCACCAAGAGCTACGGCGACGTGTTCACCGGCGACCAGCACTGGCGCAACCTCGACGTGCCCGACAGCGCCACGTTCCAGTGGGACGCGGACTCCACCTACGTGCGCCAGCCCCCGTACTTCGACGGGATGACCCGGGAGCCACAGGAGTTGACCGACATCAGCGGGGCGCGGGTGCTGGCCAAGCTGGGTGATTCGGTCACCACCGACCACATCAGCCCGGCCGGGTCGATCCGGGCGGACTCACCGGCCGGAAAATACCTCTCCGAGCACGGCATCGAGCGCAAGGACTTCAACTCCTACGGCTCGCGGCGCGGCAACCACGAGGTGATGATCCGCGGCACGTTCGCCAACATCCGGTTGCGCAACCAATTGGCCCCGGACACCGAGGGCGGGTTCACCCGCGACTTCACCCAGGCCGACAACGCCGCCGACGCACCGGTGACCACCATCTACGACGCATCGGTGAACTACCTGGACGCCGGCACTCCCCTGGTGATCCTGGCTGGCAAGGAGTACGGATCGGGGTCCTCACGGGACTGGGCGGCCAAGGGCACCATCCTGTTGGGGGTCAAGGCCGTGATCGCCGAATCCTACGAGCGCATCCACCGCTCCAACCTCATCGGCATGGGGGTGCTGCCGCTGCAGTTCCCCGAGGGGCAGAACGCCGAATCCCTGGGGCTGACCGGCGAGGAGACCTTCGACATCACCGGGGTGACCGCCCTGGCCGACGGGATCCCCGACACGGTGCACGTCACCGCCGGCGACACCGAATTCGACGCGGTGGTCCGCATCGACACCCCCGGGGAGGCCGACTACTACCGCCACGGCGGGATCATGCAGTACGTGCTGCGGCAGCTCTTGAACTGACCACTTCGACACCGAAACGGAGGCACCCATGGCCGACGGTTTGTACCCTGCCGCCACCGCCGACATCTACAACCAGCGCAAGCAGCTCACCCCGCACACCCACGACGCGTTCGAGGCGTTCTCCAAGGCGGTGTTCGCCGCCGGGGAGCTCGACGAGAAGACTAAACAGCTGATCGCGGTGGCGGTCGCCCACACCACCCAGTGCCCCTACTGCATCCAGGGCCACACCAAGCTGGCACACCGCAAGGGTGCCAGCGACACCGAGATCATGGAGGCGATCTGGGTGGCCGCCGAGATGCGCGCGGGCGGCGCCTACGCCCACTCGACCCTGGCGCTCACCGAGCTGAACAAACTGGCGCACTGAGCCGCCATCCGCGCCGGCGGTAACGCCGTGATGGGCTAGCCTGATGGCCATGGCCGCACGCAAGTTTCTGCTGGAGTGGCCGGTGTTGCGGCAACTGCGCTCCGGGGACCTGTTGGGCCGCGGACCGGCCGTGACGTCGGCCCGCACCCGCGCGACCACGCCGCGCACCGCCACCGCCGACAAGGTCGTCCAGAGCGTCTGCCCCTACTGCGCCGTCGGGTGCGGCCAGCGGGTTTTCGTCAAGGACGACACCGTCATCGGCATCGAAGGTGACCCGGATTCGCCGATCTCACGGGGCCGACTCTGCCCGAAGGGCGCGGCCAGCGAGCAGTTGGTCAACGCCCCCGGGCGCCAGACCCGGGTCCTCTACCGGCCGCCGGGCGGCACCGAGTGGCAGCCACTGGAGTTGCACACCGCAATCGACATGATCGCCGACCGGTTCATCGACACCCGGCGGCGCACCTGGCAGGACGTCGACGAGCGGGGCCGGCCGGTGTACCGCACGCTGGGGATCGCCGCGCTCGGCGGGGCGACGCTGGACAACGAAGAGAACTATCTGATCAAGAAGTTGTTCACCGCCGCCGGTGCGATCCAGATCGAGAACCAGGCCCGTATTTGACACTCCGCCACGGTTCCCGGTCTGGGAACCTCGTTCGGGCGAGGCGGCGCCACCCAGAGCCTGCAAGACATGGCCAACGCCGACTGCATCGTCATCCAGGGCTCCAACATGGCCGAATGCCACCCGGTCGGGTTCCAGTGGGTGGAGGAAGCCCGGGCCCGCGGCGCCACCGTCATCCACGTCGACCCGCGGTTCACCCGCACCTCGGCGGTCTGCGACAAGCACATCCCGATCCGGGCCGGCTCGGACGTGGCGCTGCTGGGGGCGTTGATCAACTACGTGCTCACCCATGACCTGTGGTTTCACGAGTACGTCCTGGCCTACACCAACGCGGCCAACCTGATCGCCGAAAACTACCGGGACACCGAAGATCTCGGTGGGCTGTTCTCCGGCTTCGACGCAGAAACCGGGACCTACGACCGGTCCAGTTGGGCGTACGCGCGCCAAGACGGAACCGCTGACGGGGCGCCGCTGCGCGACGAGACGCTGCGCGACCCCCGCACGGTGTTCCAGATCCTCAAACGCCACTACGCCCGCTACACCCCACAGATGGTCGCCGAGGTCTGCGGGATCACCGTCGGCGACTTCGAGTATCTGGCGGCCGCGATGACCGCCAACTCCGGGCGGGACCGCACCACCTGCTTCGCCTACGCGGTCGGCTGGACCCAGCACACCTTCGGTGCCCAATACATCCGCACCGCAACGATCCTGCAGTTGCTGCTCGGCAACGTCGGCCGCCCCGGCGGAGGCATCATGGCGCTGCGCGGGCACGCGTCCATCCAGGGATCCACCGACATCCCCACCCTCTACGACCTGCTACCCGGCTACCTACCGATGCCACGTGCCGGCAACCACGACACCCTCGGCGACTATGTGGCCGCGGTGGGACCAAAGGACCGGAAAGGCTTCTGGGCCAACGCCGATGCCTATCTGATCAGCCTGCTCAAGGCGTGGTGGGGCGATGCTGCCCACCCCGACAACGATTTCGCCTACGGTTACCTGCCGCGGCTGACCGGGGCGCACGGCACCTATCAGACGGTCACCGGGATGCTCGACGGCGACGTCGAGGGCTACTTCCTGCTCGGCCAGAACCCGGCGGTCGGTTCCGCCAACGGTCGCATGCAACGGCTCGGGATGGCGCAGCTGAAATGGCTGGTGGTGCGTGATTTGAACCTGATCGAATCCGCCACCTGGTGGCGCGACGGCCCGGAGATCGCCTCCGGGGAGCTGCGCGCCGCCGACATCGACACCGAGGTGTTCTTCCTGCCGGCAGCCACCCACGTGGAGAAGTCCGGCACCTTCACCCAGACCCAGCGGCTGCTGCAGTGGCGCCATCAGGCGGTCACCCCGCCCGGGGACTGCCAGAGCGAACTGCAGTTCTTCGTCGAGCTCGGTGCGCGGATCCGGGCGAAACTGGCCGCCTCCACCGATCCACGGGATCGCCCGCTGCTGGATCTGGCGTGGGACTACCCCACCGACACCGACGGTGAGCCGGACCCGCAGGCGGTGCTCGCCGAGATCAACGGCCACCGGCTCACCGGCCCGGATGCCGGGGCGCCGCTGGCGTCGTTCACCGAGCTGCGCGCCGACGGCTCCACCGCGGCCGGATGCTGGATCTACACCGGCGTCTTCGCCGACGGGGTCAACCAGGCGGCCCGGCGCACCCCGCACGGCGGCGAGGGCCCCACCCAATCCGCCTGGGGCTGGGCGTGGCCGGCCGATCGACGAATCCTGTACAACCGGGCCTCGGCGGATCCGGCGGGCCGGCCGTGGAGTGAACGCAAACGCTACATCTGGTGGGACGCCGATCAGCGCCGCTGGGTCGGCCACGACGTTCCCGACTTCATCGTCGACCGCGCCCCCGACGCCCGCCCCGCACCCGGTGTCGGCGGGCCCGACGGGCTTGCCGGGGACGACCCGTTCGTGATGCAGGCCGACGGCAAAGGCTGGCTGTTCGCCCCGACCGGGGTGGTCGACGGTCCGCTGCCCACCCACTACGAACCGCAGGAATCCCCCGTCGCCAATCCGCTGTACCCCCAGCAGCAGAACCCGGCACGGGTGCTGTTCCCGCGTGCCGACAACTTGTCGGCGCCCAGCGCCGGCACACCCGGCGCCGAGGTGTACCCGTACGTGTTCACCACCTACCGGCTCACCGAGCACCACACCGCCGGCGGGATGAGCCGCTGGCTGCCGTATCTCTCGGAGCTGCAACCGGAGATGTTCTGCGAGGTCTCCCCGGAGTTGGCAGCGCAGCGCGGTCTGGAGCCCTACGGGTGGGCGACGATCATCTCACCGCGCACCGCGATCGAGGCGCGGGTGCTCGTCACCGAACGGATGACGCCGCTGCGCGTGGCCGGTCGCACCGTGCACCAGATCGGGCTGCCCTACCACTGGGGGGTGGGCTCCTCGGCGGTGGTCAGCGGGGACGCCGCCAACGACCTGCTCGGCATCACCTTGGACCCCAACGTGCAGATCCAGTCGTCGAAGACCGGGTCCTGCGACATCCGCCCCGGGCGACGTCCCCGCGGTCCGGCGTTGCTGGCCCTGGTCGCGGAGTATCAGGTGCGCGCGGGTGCGACGATCGAGACCGGCAACCGTCATCGCAGCGATCCGGCGAAGGAGGGCTGATGGGTCAGCTGAGCGGACCGACCGATCCGAGCCGGGATGCGCGCTGGCGGCACACCGCGGCGCGCAAGGGCTTTTTCACCGACACGTCGATCTGTATCGGCTGCAAGGCCTGCGAGGTGGCCTGCAAGGAGTGGAACCACATCCCGCCCGACGGTGAGCTGGAACTGCTCGGCTCCTCCTACGACAACACCGGGGCGCTCGGGGCCAACACGTGGCGCCACGTCGCCTTCGTCGAGCAGGACCGCGACCGCATCGCTGCGGCCCGCGAGTCCGGGCGCGCGCTGGTGGATCTGGGCATGCCGCGGGTCGGCGCGACCCCCGGCACTCCTGCCGACGCCACGCCCCCCGACACCGCACCG
This sequence comes from Mycolicibacillus koreensis, assembly GCF_002104795.1. Lineage (GTDB taxonomy): Bacteria > Actinomycetota > Actinomycetes > Mycobacteriales > Mycobacteriaceae > Mycobacterium > Mycobacterium koreense. The sequence continues at coordinate 53,889 of NZ_NCXO01000019.1, read as the reverse complement.
CCGGACACCCCGGAGTTCCGCTGGCTGATGGCCTCGGACGTCTGCAAACACTGCACGCACGCCGGCTGTCTGGACGTCTGCCCCACCGGGTCGCTGTTTCGCACCGAGTTCGGCACCGTGGTGGTCCAAGACGACGTCTGCAACGGCTGCGGATCGTGTGTGGCCGCCTGCCCGTTCGGGGTGATCGAGCGGCGCGCCGACGGCACCGCCGCCCCCAAGACCGACCGGGGGCCGCAGGGCCGCGAATCCGGCATAGCGGAATCCGGCATAGCGCAGAAGTGCACGATGTGCTACGACCGTCTGGTCGGCGACGCGCAGCCCGCCTGCGCGCAGACCTGCCCGACGGAGTCGATCCGCTTCGGCGACCATGCCGACATGGTGGACCGGGCCCGCTCCCGGGTGGCCGAGCTGCACGCGCAGGGGCTCACCGAGGCCCGGCTGTACGGGGCCAATGAGCGCGACGGGGTCGGCGGCACCGGATCGGTCTTTCTGCTGCTCGACGAGCCGGAGGTCTACGGGCTACCGCCGGACCCGCGGGTGGGCACCGCCGACCTGCCGCAGATGTTCCGCCGCTCCGGGATGGCCGTCGCCGGGATGCTCGCGGCGGCGGCGTGGGCGTTTCTGCGGGACGCGCGGTGAGCTCGACCGGTCCGGCCGCGCCGCGCCGCGGCGGCAAGCGGCGCCGCGGCGGTGGTCGTCGTGAGCAGCCGATGGTGCCCGACGTGGCGTTCAGCTCCTACTACGGCCGGCCGGTGGTCAAACCGCCGCCGTGGGACGCGAAGATCGCGGCCTACCTGTTCCTCGGCGGGGTGGCCGGCGGCTCGGCGCTGCTGGGCGCCGGTGCGCAGCTGACCGGGCGCCCGACGTTGCGGCGCAACTCCCGGCTGGCGGCGCTGGCGGCGACGGGGTTGGGGGCGCTGGCGCTGGTGGCCGATCTGGGCCGTCCGGAACGGTTCCTCAACATGCTGCGCACGGTGAAGCTGACCTCGCCGATGAACCTGGGGTCCTGGATCCTCTCCGCGTTCGGTGCCGGAGCGGCGGTGGCCGCCGCCGCCGAGGTCGACCGGATGACCCGGCGGCGGCTGCCGCTGGGCCCGCTGCGGCGGCTGCTGCACGCCGCGGAGGGACCGGCCGGGCTGCACGCCGGGGCACTGGGCCCCCCGCTGGCGGTCTACACCGCGATCCTGCTCTCCGACACCGCCACCCCGACCTGGAACGCCGTCCACCGCGATCTGCCGTTCGTGTTCGCCGGGTCGGCCGGGCTGGCCGCCGGCGGGTTGGGCATGGTCACCACACCGGTCGCCGAGGCCGGCCCGGCCCGTCGGCTCGCCGTCGCCGGCGTGCTCGCCGACCTGGTGGCCACCGCGGCGATGGAGGCCCGCATCGACCCGATCGTCGCCGAGCCGCTGCACCGGGGCCGGCCCGGACGGTCGCTTCGCTGGGCGCGACGCTGCCTGATCGCCGGGGGGATCGGCGCCGCCGTCTCCGGGCGGTCACGGCCGGTGGCGGTGGGCTCGGGGCTGGCGCTGCTGGCCGGTTCGGCGCTGACCCGGTGGGGCATCTTCGAAGCCGGCATCGCCTCGGCACGCGATCCGCGCTACACGATCGAACCGCAGAAGCGTCGGCTGGCGGCGCGGCGGGCGGCCGGGATCACCGACGACGCGATCACGACGGTCGAGTAGCCCACGGCCGCATAGCCCGCGGTCGACTGATCGCGTTAGCCCGCAGTCTGTGCCGCAAGGATCTGGTTCGCCCCCACCAACAGTGCCGCGGCGCGGTCCAGCAGCGACTCCTTGCTCATCTCCGGTGGCCGGTCGATCGCGATACGCAGCGCCAGTTGGAGCACCGTGCCCATGCCCAGATAGAGGATCTCGTCGGCGTCGGCCGAGCCCAGCTGCGGGTAGTGCTGCAGCAACGTCAATCGGGCCAAATGGTGCAGGTGCTCTTCGATGTCGGGCAGCACGTTGCTCTGGTTGCCCATCGGTAGATCGTTGATGACCGCGCCCATCACCCCGCGATGTTCTTCCAGGGCATCGACGAGCACGGCAAGCACATGGCGGGCGCCGGCGGTCACCTCCATCGCCAATGCCTCGGCGAGCGCGGCGACCAGCCTGCGCATGATGTCCTCTTCGGCGCGGGCACGCAGGGCGAGAACGATCGCGTCCTTGTCGGTGAAGTAGCGGTAGACGGTGCCGATGCTCAGATGGGCTTCCTCGGCGATCCGATTCGTCGACAGACCCCGGTAACCATCACGGTCCAAAAGTTGAGCAGAACCGTCAAGAATTCCCTCGATTGTGCGCTGCGCCCTGATCTGACGCGGAACACTCCGAGTTGACCTGGGCATTTACATCACCTTTGGCGTGGTGTCGGTCCGATAAAAAGTGAGTGGAAGTCGAGTCTGTTTCAACTCTAACCTGAATTGTGAGGTAGCACACCCAGTTGCCCGACAGAAAGGCTCACGATGGCCCCGTTCGACGGTCTCCTCCCCTCGTTCAATCCCATCGACGAAGTGGTCCGGATCGTGCTCCCCCTCGACGACGGATCGCCGCTCGATCTCTCACCGATCTGGGCCGAGCTTTCTCGGCGGCCCACCGCGCTGCTCAATCCGATGGATCTGTTCTTCGAAATCCAGCGACCGGAGTACTTCAAGAAGGCGCGCTTCGACGGCCCCCTGGGCGATCCGGGCTGGTTCGGCCCCGACAGCGCGGCCTGGTACGTCCACACCCACACCCCGTCGGTGGTGGTGGGCATGGTCAACACCGCGATCATCGACATCCTGCACCAGGACATCCAGTACGCCGTCTACGACCACTCCAAGCTGGTCGGCCGATGTCCCAACGGCACTGTTCGCTCGGGCACATTCTCCAAAGATGGCCTCATGGTGCGGGCCGGCCATACGTTCTCCTTCTTCACCGGGGTTGTCTACGGCTCCACCGAGACCGCCGAATCGCTGTGCCAGACCGTCAAGGCCATGCACCACCGCGTCAAGGGCACCCGACCCGACGGCAAAGCCTACGACGCCGATGAACCGGAGTTCTTTCGCTGGACCTACGCCACTGTGGTCGACGGGCTTGCCGGCGCGCATCGGCGTTATCATCCGAATCCGTTGCGGGGCAGCGATCTCGACCAGTTCTACCGCGAGTACTCCCGGATCGGGGAGGCCCTCGGCGGCACCGACCTGCCGCAGACCAGGGCTGAATGCCGTCGTGTGCTCACCGAATCACCGTCGGCGAAGGAGGTCGGGCTCAACGACGACAACGTCAAGTATCTGCAGCTGCTCAACCCCCCGGGGCTGAACCCGCTGCGTCCGATCTACGACTTCGCCTACTGGGTGATCATGGACATGATGCCCGAACCGGTCCAGACAGCGGTCGACTTCCGCCAACCCAATCTTCTGGTCCGCCAGGCATATCGGCACACCGCACGGGCCCTGCTGAACGCGCCGCGGCTGCTCGGGGAGATCCGTGAAGTCGAAGCCGCCCGCCGCCGCGTCTCCGGGTCGCCCCGCCTGCGCGTGGTCTCCGACAAGGCCGCCTCATGACCGAGACCCTCGTCGCGCCGACCACGACCCATGCCTACGACTACTACTACCGGGAAGGGATGCCGCTGCGACCGCCGCCCCCGCGGTTGCGCCGCGACCCGGCCTGGTCGGCGCTGTCGGTGTTCGACGCGTTCCGACCGAGCAATCCCTCACCGCGACAACGTGGGTTGCTGGAGCTGTTCATCGACCACTACTGGCAGGGCGATGCGCTGATGGACGCGGTCGTGGAACGCTTCCGCGCAATCGGCATGAAACGCGGACGACAACTGCTCGAGCAGGCCCTCGACGAGGGCATCGAGAGCCTGGCGGACCCGCCGGTCGAACTGGTGGAGCTGTTCGCCAGCCTGGACCGCGCACCGCGCTGGCACGACCCGGTGATCTGGGAGCGGGGCCGCCAGCTGTGGATCGACTGTTCGCTGGCCGGCAAGATCGGCATGGGCATCCAAGACGCCATCGGCACCTTCGTCGGCGAAGAGGTGTCCTCGGCGACCGGGGCGACCAAACGGTTCGTCAACGCTCCTCTGGTGCGCAACCTCGAGACCGCGAAATGGTTCCACGCCGCCACCAAACCGGGATTCCTCGACCGCCACAGCACGGAGTTCAAAGACACCGTGCGGGTGCGGCTGATGCACTCCCAGGTGCGACTCGGCTTGCGACGGTCCTGGGGCGATGAGCATTTCGCCCGGCACGGCAACCCGATCTCCACCAGCACCACGCTCGGGGCTGCGGTGACCTTCGCTCTGCTGCCGATGCTCACCGACCACAATCACGGCCGTCGGGCCAGCACCGCGGACATGGACGCGGTGATGCGGTATTGGGCCTATATCGCCTACGTCTTCGGCGTCGCCCCCGAGATCATCCCCACCACCGCCGCCGACGGTGTCCTGCTGGCCGACTACATGGTGGCCACCGCGGGCGGGCCGACCGCGGGCACCACGGTGATGACCCAGGCGGCCGCCGACAACCTCGCGGGACTGCCCGGAACGGCCGGCTTCCTCGCCCGCGCGGCGGTCGCCCCGGTCCTCGGCGCGGTCGCGTACTACAGCGGCGCGCCACTGGCGCGCGCCCTGGTCTCGGCCACACCGTATCGGGATGTGCCGCTGCAGCCGTGGACGACGTTGACCGGGCTGGCCGTGCATGCCGCCGTCAAGTACCGGATGGTGCTCGACAAGGTTCCGGGCGCCGCGCTGCGCCGCTCACTGCGGGCCCGCCACAGCGACCCCTGGTGGGCGCTGAATGTGCAGATCGCCCAGGTGTTGGCGCGCCGCTCCGGAGTCGGCCACACCGGCTATCGTCATCACGACGCGACCGCCGACGGCTGCCCGGTGCACTGAGCGGTTCGCCGGGACCGTCGCTCAGCGGGTCTTGTGCAACGCTGAACCCTTGTGCATGGCGACGTGATCGGTTTTGTCGCTTTTGATCTCATACTGCGGGTCGTCGGGGCTGCAGCGGCGCATGTGCCCCTTGTACTCCACATCGCGGGTGTGCACCGCGGTGATGGTTCCGCTGACATGACCGGCCTCGGAGTTCCACGACACGTGGTCACCGACCTTGAACTCGCTCATGATCGCACCTCGATTCCGTTGCCGGCCACCAGCTCTCCGATCACCGGGTAGCCGGGCACCTCCCCCGCGACCAGCAGGCCGCCGGAGGTTTGCGCATCGGCCAGCAGAAGCAGATCGTCCTCACCGACACCGGCGCCGACCCGCAGGTGCGGCCGTACCCACTCCAGGTTACGGCGGGTGCCCCCGGAGATGTAGCCGTCGCGCAGCGCCTCGCGGGCCCCGGCGAGCACCGGTACCGCCGCCGCGTCGACCACCGCGGCCACCCCGGAGGCGCGACACATCTTGTAGAGATGGCCCAGAAGACCGAATCCGGTCACGTCGGTGGCCGCGGTCGCCCCGGCGGCGACGGCGGCCGCAGCGGCTCCGGCGTTGAGTTCGACCATGGAGGCCACCGCCTCGGCGAACACCTGCCCGGTCTGCTTGTGCCGGTTGTTGAGCAACCCCACCCCGATCGGTTTGGTCAACGTCAGCGCCGCACCGGGGCGGGCGGCGTCGTTGCGCAGCAGCCGGGCCGGGTCGGCCACCCCGGTCACCGCCATCCCGTACTTGGGTTCGGGGTCGTCGACAGTGTGCCCGCCGATCACCGGGCAGCCGGCCTGCGCGGCGACCGCCTGCCCGCCGCGCAGCACCTCGGTGAGCATCTCCAGCGGCAGCACCTCGCGCGGCCAGCCGACCAGGTTGACCGCGACCACCGGGCGTCCACCCATCGCATAGATGTCCGACAGCGCGTTGGCGGCCGCGATCCGCCCCCAGTCGTAGGGATCGTCGACCACCGGGGTGAAGAAGTCCGCGGTCGCCAGCACCGCCAGGTCGTCGCCGACGCGGACCGCGGCGGCGTCATCGCCGTCGTCGAGGCCGACGAGGATGTCCTCACCGGCCTGCCCGGTCAGCCCGCGCACCGCCTCTTCGAGCTCACCGGGCGGGATCTTGCAGGCGCAGCCGCCGCCGTGGGCGTATCCGGTCAGCCTGCCCGGGGTGCTCGGGGCGCTCAACGGCGCCAGTAGTCGTTCGCCGCCGCGATCGTCTGGAACTCCAGCGCGACGACCTGCGCGGCGGCGATCAGCCCCTCGGCGTCGTCGGCGTACTCCGGGCGTCCGCCCTTGAGCACCTCGACGTTGGGCTGGATGTTCTTGATCGAACGGCGGGCGATCTGAAACGCCAGCGCCCGGCCCTCTTCGGGGGTGGCGGTGATCAGGGTTCCGCCCGGAACCAACGGCGGGGCCTCATCGGGAGTGGTCATCGGCGCTCCTCACATCGGGTTGGCTGTGCACCTTGCCTGCACTGTATCCGGCGCCGTGTCGGGCGGTCTGCCGGTTCCGCAGGAGGGCCGGTCAGTTAGGTTGGCCGCGGAGGCGTTTGGGTTCCTGGTGGTCCCCCCGGTCTTCAAAACCGGTGAGGCCGAGCAGCTCGGTCTGGCGGGTTCGATTCCCGTCCGCCTCCGCCACCCCGCTCGAGGAGGGTTGTGAGCTGTTGCGTGTTGAGTGGGTTTTGGTGTGCGTAAGTGTGTTCTACTTGATGTCGTGAACCTGGCGGATTGGGCAATCGGTTGGTGTGAATCGCCATAGGGCTTATCGCTGGTTTCGTGAGGGGGCGTTGCCGGTGCCCGCGGAGCGGGTGGGCCGGCTGATCCTGGTCAAGACGGCTGGCGGTTGGTCAGCGGGTTCATCGGCAACGGTGGTGTACGCGCGGGTTTGCAGTCATGATCAGCGCTTGGATTTGGATCGGCAGGTGGCCCGGCTGACCGAATGGGCTACTGGCCGAGGTCTAGGTGTGGGTCAGGTGGTGTGCGAGGTCGGTTCAGGGTTGAACGGCAAACGGCCCAAACTGCGCCGGATCTTGTCAGACCCTGATGTCAGAGTGATCGTCGTGGAGCATCGTGACCGGCTGGCGCGCTTCGGGGTGGAACACCTGGAGGCGGCGCTGTCGGCGCAGGGCCGCCGTATCGTGGTCGCCGACCCGGGTGAGACCACCGATGACCTGGTGCGCGACATGACCGAGGTGTTGACGTCGATGTGCGCCCGGCTGTATGGGCGTCGCGGTGCGGGTAGCCGGGTGATGCGTGCGGCCCCATCGGTACCCGGGCCAACCATCACAGTTGGTACAGGCCATGGCGCCGACACTGCACAAGGCGGTGCCGGCGGAGTATCGGTAAGACCCCGCACCAGCAGGGCCCGACGCGGCGAGGCCAAAACCCAAACCCCGCAAGGGGACGCCGCATGACAGTGCAACCAAAACACACTCAACGGCAACGGTTGTGAGCCACACCGATCCGCGGCGTGCGATCCCGCGCACCGATGCGCTGCTGGCACTGCCGGCGGTGACCGCGGCCCGCGCGCGTCTCGGCGAACAGGTGGTGCGCAGTGTCGTACGCGAGATGCAGGAACGCGCCCGCGCCGGTCGGCTGGCTCCCGAGGCGGTGCCCGACGCGGTGGCCGCGGCGCTGGCCGATCGCACCGCCACCACGTTGCGCCCGGTGCTCAACGCCACCGGGGTGGTGGTGCACACCAACCTGGGTCGCGCACCGTTGGCGCCGGCGGCGGTCGCGGCACTGCACACCGCCAGCGGCTACGTGGACGTAGAGATGGATCTGACCGGCGGGGTCCGCTCGGGGCGCGGGCTGGCCACCCGTGCGGCACTACGCGAGGCCTGCCCGCCGGCCGGCGACGCCCTGGTGGTCAACAACGGAGCCGCCGCGCTGGTGCTGGCCACCACCGCATTGGCGGCCGGCCGCGAGGTGGTGGTCAGCCGCGGCGAGCTGATCGAGATCGGCGCCGGTTTCCGGCTGCCGGAGCTGATCGCGGCGACCGGGGCCCGGCTGCGCGAGGTGGGCGCCACCAACCGCACCCACCTCGACGACTACGCCGCGGCGATCGGCCCGGCCACCGGGTGCGTGCTCAAGGTGCACACCAGCAATTTCCGCATCGAGGGGTTCACCAGCGCGGTGGGGCTGGCGGAGTTGGCCCGCCTCGCCGGCAGCCATGGGGTGGCACTTGTGGCCGACCTGGGCAGCGGACTGCTGGCCCCCGACCCGGTGCTGCCCGACGAACCCGACGCGGCCACCGCCCTGAGCGCCGGGGCGGATCTGGTCACCGCCAGCGGGGACAAACTGCTCGGCGGTCCGCAGGCCGGGTTGCTGCTCGGCCGCGCTGAGCTGATCGCGACGTTGGCGCGCCATCCGCTCGCCCGGGCGTTGCGGGCCGACAAGCTCACCCTCGCCGCGCTGGAGGCGACCCTGAGCGGCGGCGTCACCCCCGTCACCGCGGCCCTGCACGCCGACCCGGACCGGCTGCGCCGGCGCGCCGAGCAACTGGCCGAGGCGGTCGGCGCGACGATGTGCGCCCACGACGGCCGCGTCGGCGGCGGCGGAGCACCCGGGGTGCCGCTGCCGGGCTGGGCGGTGGTGTTGCCGGAGGCGCTCGCCCCGCTGCTGCGCACCGGCACCCCGGCGGTGTTGCCACGAGTGCACCACGGCCGGTGCCTGGTCGACCTGCGGTGTGTCCCCGAGTCCGAGGACGCCCGGGTGGCGGCGGCGGTGACGGCCGCGCTGGAGGCCCTCGGCGACGGTCCCGACGGCCGGGCCCGGTGAGCCCGCTGCCCGCCCGCCATGTGGTGGCCACCGCCGGCCACGTCGACCACGGCAAAACCACCCTGATCGCCGCGCTCACCGGGATGCAGCCCGACCGGTGGGCCGAGGAACACCGCCGAGGGCTCACCATCGATCTGGGCTTCGCGTGGAGCACCCTGTCCGACGAGACAACCGTGGCGTTCGTCGACGTGCCCGGTCATCAACGATTCCTGGCCAACACGCTGGCCGGGCTCGGCCCGGCCCCGGTGGTGTGTTTCGTGGTCGCCGCCGACGAGGGCTGGCAGGCTCAGTCCGACGACCACCGCGACGCGATCGCCGCGCTGGGCATCACCTGCGGGGTGCTGGTGATCACCCGCACCGACCGCGCCCCCGACCGGGTCGAGGACGTGGTTGCGCAGGCTCGCACCGAGTTGGCCGGCACCGGCCTGGCGCAGGCCCCCGCCGTCGCGGTCTGCGCCCCCACCGGGGCGGGGCTGGACACCCTGCGGCACACCCTGCAGCAGGTGCTCGCGCCGGTCCCGCCGCCACCCCCGGTCGACCGGGTGCGGCTGTGGCTCGACCGAGCGTTCACCCTCAGCGGGGCGGGCACCGTGGTGACCGGCACGCTCACGGCCGGCGAACTGCGCCACGGCGGCGAACTGTGGCTGCACGGCGCCGCCGCAGCCCGACCGGTGGCGGTCCGCGCGCTGCACAGCTGCGGACAACCACAGCGCCGGCTGGGGCCGGTGTCGCGGGTGGGAGTGAACCTGCGCGGCGTCGACGTGGTGGCGGTGCACCGCGGCGACGCCCTGCTCACCGCGGAGGCCTGGCCGGTGACCGACGTGCTCGACGTGCGTCGCACCAGCGGCGAGCCCTACCGGTCGGTGCCCCAGCACCTGATGGTCCACGTCGGGACCGCGGCCGTACCGGCGCGGCTGCGCCCCCTCGACGACGACCACGCCCGGCTCACCCTCGCCCGGCACCTGCCGCTGATCGTCGGCGACCCGATGGTGCTGCGCCACCCGGGAAGCCCCCGGTTGCTCGGCGGTGCCCGCACCCTCGACGTCGAACCGCCGCCGTTGCGCCGGCGCGGCGCGGCCCGCAGCCGGGCGGGCGCACTGGCGCAACAGCCCCCCGACGGTGACATCGCCGTCGAGGTCATCCGCCGCGGCGCGGTCGCCCCCGACCACCTGCGTCGCCTCGGCTTTCCCGTCGACTCCAGCCCTCCGGCCGGGGTGCGCGCGGCGGGCCACTGGTGGGTGGCCGACAGCGACTACCGGCGGTGGTGCCGGATGCTCGTCGAGGCCGTCGAGCGCCACCACCGACGAGATCCGGTGGGCGCCGGGCTCTCCCGCGGCGCCGCGGTCGACCTGGTCGGCCTGCCCGAGCCGGCGCTGCTGGACGCGCTCATCGCCGAGACCGGGCTGACGCAGCGCGACGGCCGGCTGTGGACCCCGGGACACGACCGCGACCTCGGCGCGGCCGACGCGGGCATCACCGCGGTGGAGACCCGCCTGGCCGACGCCCCGTTCGCCGCACCGGAGGCTCACGAGCTGGCCGCCCTGCACCTGGGTCCGCGGGAGCTCGCCGCCGCCGAACGCGCCGGGCGGCTGCTGCGCCTCGCCGACACGGTGGTGGTGTTGCCGAGCGCCCCCGCGCTGGCGATGCGCACGGTGAGCCGGCTCCGCCAGCCGTTCACCGTCAGCGATGCCCGCCAAGCGTTGGGCACCACCCGCCGGGTGGTGCTGCCACTGTTGACTCACCTCGACGGGCGCGGCTGGACCCGCCGCGTCGACGCCGCGCACCGCGAGGTGGTGCGCTCGACGTCGTCGGCCGCCGACGGCGGCTCACGCGCTTAGACTGGGTTCATGACCGAGCAACGACTCGACATCCACGGCACCCACCCCGACGCCACCCGTGCGGTGTTGGCGATGGAATCCTTTGTGCGCCAAAGCGGACTGGACCCACGACTGGGCGAACTGGTGAAGATCCGCGCCTCCCAGATCAACGGCTGTGCGTTCTGCCTGGACATGCACCACCGGGATGCCCGCGCCCACGGCGAAGACCAGCGCCGCCTCGACGTCGTGTCGGCCTGGCGGGAGGCGTCGCAGCTGTTCACCGACGCCGAGCGTGCCGCACTCGCCCTCACCGAGAAGGTCACCCTGATCGGGGTGGCCGGGGTCCCCGACGACGTGTGGGAGCAGGTCACCGACGAGTTCTCCGAAGCCGACGTGGTGAATCTGCTGATGGCGATCGCCACGATCAACGTCTGGAACCGGTTGGCGATCGCGACCCACCAGCGTCTGCCCGATCGCGACGCGGACGCCTAAAGCTGCTCGCGGTCGTCGCGGTAGATCTCATAGGCAGCGGTGTACTCCATCACCCGCGCCACCTCGGCGACGAACCCCTCGTCGTGGCCGGCGCGGCGCAGCAGCTGAAACCCCATCTCCATACCCGAACTGATCCCGCCGGCGGTGATGACCCGGCCGGCGTCGACCACCCGGGCGCGGCTGACCCGGCACGCCGGCGCCAATTCAGCGAGTCGGTCGATCGGCACCCGACCCGGTGGCGTCGTCTCGGCGCGGTCACCTTCTTTGCGGCTGGTTGCGGCGATCCCGTCGAGGAGCCCCATCTGGGCGTAGATCCAGGAGCCGGTGCACACACTGGTCAACAGGGTGTTCGACGGCAGCTCCTCGATGTATTCGTGGAGGCGACGATTGTAGGTCTGGGTGCGGGTACCGGCCCCGCCGGGAATCAAAAAGGCATCCATCGACGGGCGGTCGGCGAACCCGTAGCTGGGCAACACGGTGAACCCGGCCTGGGTCTGCACCGGCCGCAACGCCTCGGCGACGAAGAACACCTCCAGCGTCGGATCGAACCGGCGTGCCACCGAGAACACCCCATAGGGGGCGGCGAAGTCGACCACCTCGGCGTCGGTGAACACGTAGATGCCCAGCCGGAATCCGTCGGTCATGATCACTCCTCGCACCGCCGCCGGGGTGCGGCCACACCGCCGGCAATTTCCCTACAGTGGGTTGTATAAACCATTCTCACCCAAATCGTCGACGGCAGTGGTAATACGAGACGCAGACGACACATCGCGCCACCGCACCGACGTCGACCGAGCCGAGGTGAGGAGATGACCGACACCCGCCGGGGGATGGCACCGCTGTTGCCCGGGGGCGAGCCGGTGGAGTCCCTGCTGCGCAGGGCGCAGTTCTTCAGCCCCGGCACCCCGAGCCCGGACTTCCGCGAGTTGCACCGTCGCGACGGCCGGCACGCCGAGGAGTTCTACCGCGAGCGCTGGCGCCACGGCAAGGTGGTGCGCTCCACCCACGGGGTGAACTGCACCGGCTCGTGCTCGTGGAAGGTCTACGTCAAAGAGGGCATCATCACCTGGGAGACCCAGCAGACCGACTACCCCTCGGTCGGGCCGGACATGCCCGAATACGAACCGCGCGGCTGCCCGCGTGGCGCCTCGTTCTCCTGGTACACCTATTCCCCATCGCGACTGCGCTACCCCTATGTGCGCCAGCCTCTGCTGGAGGTGTGGCGCGAGGCCCGGACCCGGCTCGGCGATCCGGTCGCGGCCTGGGCCGACATCGTCGCCGACCCGGTGCGCACCGCCGCCTACAAGAACACCCGCGGCAAAGGCGGGTTCCTACGCTCCAGCTGGGCGGAGGTCAGCGAACTGATCGCGGCCGCCCACGTCCACACGATCAAGGAGTTCGGTCCCGACCGCGTGGTCGGCTTCTCCCCCATCCCGGCGATGTCGCAGGTCTCCTACGCCGCCGGTACCCGGTTCCTGTCGATGATCGGCGGCACCATCTTGTCGTTCTACGACTGGTACGCCGATCTGCCACCGTCCTCACCGCAGGTGTACGGCGATCAGACCGACGTCCCGGAGTCCGGGGACTGGTGGAACGCCGCCTACCTGATCATCTGGGGCACGAACCTGCCGATCACCCGCACCCCCGACGCGCACTTCATGACCGAGGCCCGCTACCGCGGCCAAAAGGTGGTGGTGGTCAGCCCTGACTTCTCCGATCACACCAAGTTCGCCGACGACTGGCTGGCCTGTAACCCCGGAACCGACGGGGCGCTGGCGATGGCGATGGGCCACGTCGTGTTGACCGAGTTCTTCCGCGACCGGCAGGTCCCCTACTTCCAGACCTACGTCAAGACCTACACCGACCTGCCGTTCCTGGTGACCCTGCGGCCCCGCGACACCGAGTCGGGGGCGTCTCCCACCTACGTGCCCGATCGGTTCCTCACCGCCGCCGACCTCGGCGAGACCGACGAGGGCGCACCGCACCGCACCGTGCTGATCGACAGCGCCACCGACGAACCGTTCTTCCCCAACGGCACCCTTGCTGACCATTTCTCTGAATCCGGCAAGGGCCGCTGGAACCTTGACCTCGGTGGGCGCGACCCGCTACTCAGCGTCTATAGCTCCACCGACTCCGCCGTCGACGCCGTCACCGTCGATCTGCCCCGCTTCGACATCGGAGCCACCGAGGGCGGGGCCACCGTGCGTCGCGGCCTACCGGTGCGCCGGATCGGTGACCGCCTGGTGTGCACCGTGTTCGACCTGCTGATGGCGCACTACGCGGTCGGCCGCGACGGCCTACCCGGGGAATGGCCGACCGGCTACGACGATGCGAGCCAACCGCACACGCCGGCCTGGCAGGAACGGATCACCGCTGTACCCGCCGAAGCCACGGCGCGGGTGGCGCGGGAATTCGCCCGCACCGCCGAACTCTCCAACGGCCGGGCGATGATCACGATGGGCGCGGGAACCAACCACTGGTACCACTCCGATCAGATCTACCGCACGTTTTTCACCCTGACCATGCTCTGCGGCTGCCAGGGCGTCAACGGCGGCGGCTGGGCGCACTACGTCGGGCAGGAGAAGGTGCGTCCGCTGACCGGCTGGCAGCAGGTGGCGTTCGCCTTCGACTGGCAGCGCCCCACCCGGCACATGACCGGCACATCGTTCTTCTACCTGCACAGCGACCAGTGGCGCTACGAGAGGTTCGGCGCCGAGGAACTCGCCAGTCCCCTGGCACGCGGCCTGTTCGCCGACAAGGCGATGGCCGACACGATCGCGCAGGCCAGCCGACTGGGCTGGACACCGTCGCATCCGGCGTTCGACCGCAACCCGCTGGACATCGCCGATGCCGCCGCGGCGGCCGGCAAGCCCGTCGCCGACTACGTCGTCGACGAGATCAAGTCGGGCCGGCTGGGTTTCGCCGGGGAGGACCCGGACAATCCGGTGAATTTTCCGCGGGTGCTGACGGTGTGGCGGGCGAACCTGCTCGGCTCCTCGGGCAAGGGCATGGAGTATTTCATGCGCCATCTGCTCGGCGCCGATAATGCGGTGCGCGCCACCGAATCTCCGCCGCAGGTACGCCCCACCGAGGTGGCCTGGCACGACGACGCGCCGCGCGGCAAGCTCGACCTGGTCACCACCGTCGACTTTCGGATGACCTCCACCTGCAGCTACTCCGATATCGTGCTGCCCGCGGCCACCTGGTACGAGAAGCACGACCTGTCCACCACCGACATGCACCCGTTCGTGCACTCGTTCAACCCGGCGATCGCCCCGCCGTGGGAGGCGCGCACCGACTTCGACGCGTTCGCGACCATCGCCGAGCAGTTCTCCCGGCTCGCGGCGCGACACCTGGGCTCCCGCACCGACGTGTTGGCGGTGCCGCTGATGCACGACTCCGCCGACGAACTGGCCCAGCCCGGTGGCGTGGTCCGCGACTGGCGCTACGGGCAGTGCGACCCGGTGCCGGGGGTGACCATGCCGAAGCTGGTCACCGTCGAACGGGACTTCACCGCGGTCGCCGACAAGATGGCCGCCCTGGGTCCGCTGGTGGAAACGGTGGGGACCGGTGTCAAGGGCATCCAGTGGAAACCGACGAACGCGGTGGAGTACCTGCGCCGCACGAACGGGGTGGTGCGCGGCGGCGTCGCGGCCGGCCGACCGTCGCTGGCCCGCGATATCCACATGGCGGAGGCGATCCTGGCGCTGTCGGGCACCACCAACGGGGAGGTGGCCCTGCAGGGCTGGGAGGCGATGGAGGAGCGCACCGGGATGCGGCTGGTGGATCTGGCCGAGGAGCGTGCCGGCGACCAGATCACGTTCGCCGACACCCAGGTTCAGCCGCGGGCGGTGATCACCTCCGCGGAGTGGTCGGGCAGTGAGACCGGTGGGCGGCGCTACTCCCCGTTCGTGGTCAACGTCGAGCGCCTCAAACCGTGGCACACGCTGACCGGGCGGATGCACTTCTTCCTCGACCATGACTGGATCGCCGAGTACGGCGAATGGTTGCCGTGCTATCGCCCGCCGTTGAACTACATCAGCCACTTCGGCGAGCAAGGCCTGCCCGAGGAGCGTCGCCCCGAGATCACGGTGCGCTATCTGACCCCGCATTCGAAGTGGTCGATCCACTCCGAGTACCAGGACAACCTGCACATGTTGCGGCTGTTCCGCGGTGGGCCGGTGATCTGGATGAGCCCAGCGGACGCGGCGACGATCGGGGTGGCCGACAACGACTGGATCGAGGCCTACAACCGCAACGGGGTGGTGGGGTGCCGGGCGGTGGTCACCCACCGGATGCCCAAGGGAACGGTGTTCATGTACCACACCATGGACCGGCATCTGATGACCCCGATCACCGAGGTCTCCAAACTGCACGGCGGCGGGGACAACGCGCTGACCCGGCTGGTGATCAAACCCACTCACCTGATCGGGGGCTATGCGCAGTTGTCGTTCGGGTTCAACTACTACGGGCCCACCGGAAGCCAGCGTGACGAGATCACCGTCATCCGGCGACGTTCCCAGGAGGTGAGATACCGATGAGGGTGATGGCCAACGTGGCCATGGTGATGAACCTGGACAAGTGCATCGGCTGCCATACCTGCACCGTCACCTGCAAGCAGGTGTGGACCAACCGGCCGGGCACCGAATACGTCTACTTCAACAACGTGGAGACCAAGCCCGGGGTCGGCTATCCCAAACGTTACGAGGACCAGGACTACTGGCACGGCGGCTGGACGCTGGACAAGAAGGGCAGGCTGAAACTGAAAGCCGGTGGGCGGCTGCGCAAACTGCTGTCGATCTTCTACAACCCCGACCTGCCGTCCATCGACGACTACGGCGACCCGTGGACCTACGACTACCAGAGCGTCATCGACGCCCCGCTGGGCACCCCGAACCCCACCGCCCATTCGATCTCGGCGCTGACCGGCAAGGACATGAACGTGTCGTGGGGCTCGAACTTCGACGACGACCTCGCCGGTGCTCCCGAACACGCCATCCACGACCCGAACCTCGCCGGGCTCGAGGAGAAGGTGAAGATGGAGTTCGAAGAAGTCTTCATGTTCTACCTGCCGCGAATCTGCGAGCACTGCCTCAACCCGTCGTGTGTGGCGTCGTGTCCGTCGGGGGCGATGTACAAACGCGCCGAGGACGGGATCGTGCTCGTCGACCAGGACCGCTGTCGCGGCTGGCGGTTCTGTGTTTCCGGATGTCCTTACAAGAAGGTGTATTTCAACCACCGCACCGGCAAGGCCGAGAAGTGCACGTTCTGCTTCCCGCGCATCGAGCAGGGGTTGCCGACCATCTGCAGCGAGACCTGCGTCGGGCGGCTGCGGTATCTGGGCCTGTTCCTCTACGACGCGGACAAGGTGCTCGACGCCGCCGCCACCCCCGACGTGCAGGACCTCTATCAGGCGCAGCTGGACGTGTTCTTGGACCCCCACGACCCGCAGGTCCAGGCCGAAGCCGAACGGTCCGGTATCCCCCACGACTGGGTCGAAGCGGCCCAGCGCTCCCCGTGTTACGAGTTGGCGGTCCGGCACAAGGTGGCGCTGCCGCTGCATCCGGAATACCGCACCCTGCCGATGGTTTGGTACATCCCACCGTTGTCCCCGGTGGCCGACGTGGTCAACGCCGCCGGCTACGACGCCGCCACCCCCGACAACGTGTTCGCCACCATCGATGCGCTGCGGATTCCGATCGACTACCTGGCGAACCTGTTCACCGCCGGCGACTCCGAGCTGATCCGCACCGTGCTGCGCAAACTGACCGTGGTGCGCACCATCCAGCGCGCCGCACAACTCGGTTTGGAGATCGATGAGAACCTGCCGGCGTCGGTCGGCGCCACCTCCGAGGAACTCGACGATCTCTACCGGCTGCTGGCGATCGCGAAATACGAAGAACGCTACGTCATCCCGCCCGCTCACCAGGAGGAGGCGGGACGGCTCATGGGGCAGCACGAACAGTTGTTCTGCAGCCTGGACACCGACGGCGGCCCCGGCATGGGCGGGATGGGCCCACCCGGCCCACACGGGGTCAGCTCCTATCAACCCGGGCAGGTAAAACCCGACGCCGGCAACCCCGCGATCCCGACGTCGGGATTCAACCTGCTCAACTGGGACGGCCGCAGCACCGCCTCGGGCATGTTCCCGGAGCCGGGGCCGGCATGAACACCGCCACCGCGAAACTCGCCTCGGTGCTGCTGCAATACCCGACCACCGCGCTCTTCGACGGGCTCGCGGAGCTGACCGCGTTCGCCGCCGAGACCGGCCCGAAACCGGCCCGGCGCCATTTCGGCCGTTTCCTCGACTGGCTGGGATGCACCCCGCCGGACGCGGTGGCCCAGCACTATGTCCAGACGTTCGATCTACGGCGGCGCTGCACGCTGTATCTGACCTACTACCGCTACGGCGACACCCGCAAACGGGGAATGGCGATGGTGATCGTCAAAACCGCCTACCGCGACGCGGGGTTCGTTCCCGACGAGGAGGAGCTGCCCGACTATCTGCCGATGATGCTCGACTTCGCCGCGCTCTGCCCACGAGGCGCCCGGCTTCTCACCGGCCACCGCACCGATCTGGAACTTCTGCGCCGCGGGCTGGCGGCCGCCGAGTCCCCCTACGCCGACGTGGCGGCCGCGGTGATCGCTGCGCTGCCCAAACTGGGCCGCTACGAACTCAACCAGGTGCGCAGCGCCTGGGCTTCCGGGCCACCACAAGAAGACGTCGGGCTCGAACCGTTCGCCCCGCCGGACTATCTGGCCGGCTACGGCGCTGCACCGACCTCCTCGTTGGGAGCAGAGCAGTGCCGAACATAACCACCTGGCACCTGTGGTGGTGGGTGATCCTGCCCTACATCTCGATCGCGGTGTTCATCGTCGGCCACATCTGGCGGTGGCGCTATGACCAGTTCGGCTGGACCAGCCGCTCCACCCAGCTGCAGGAGCAACGGATCCTCAAATGGGGGGCGCCCCTTTTCCATTATTCGGCGTTGGCCGCGATCGCCGGGCACGCGATGGGGATTTTGGTCCCGAAGTCGTTCACCGACTGGATCGGTATCCCCGAGACGCTCTACCAGGACGTCTCGGCGATCGCCGGGTCCGCCGCAGCGGTCGGCGTGCTCGCCGGAGGGGCCTTACTCACCTTCCGGCGTACCGCGGTGCCGCGGGTGCGCGCGACGACCAGCCCGGTGGACTACCTGGCATTGATCCTGCTGGGGGTCATCGTGCTACTGGGCATCTGGCTGACTCTGGGCATCCAGGACACCGCCCACTACGAGTATCGGGACACCGTCGGGGTGTGGTTCCGCAGCCTGTTCGCCCTGCACCCCAATGTCGCGGTGATCATGGATGCGCCGCTGATGTACAGGGTGCATGCGATCGCGGCGTGGGCGATCTTCCTCGTCTGGCCATTCAGCCGGTTGGTCCACGCGTGGAGCTATCCGCTGTGGTATCTGTGGCGGCCCTACATCGTGGTGCGCCACAGCGCGCCGCGTTTGCCACAGGAGCCGGGTACCGGCGGGCGGCGGTGGCGCAAGATCGGGGTGCGTTACTGAGGAGGCGAGGTCTCGGTGCCGGCCCCGTGGGCGTGGCTGCCGGGGAGACTGCTGTCGCGTCGGCTTCGGCGCGACAGGAGCACATGCCAGACCGGCGCCACCACACCGCAGAACGTCATTATCACCCCGATCGGCGGGGCGCTGTCGAGCACCGCGACGCCGGCGACAGCGATCAATAGGCCGTTCACCACGAGCACGGGGGTGCTCCACCACCGTTCGGGACTCAACGGCCCCGCCAGCACGGTGGGGTCGCTGCGGCGCAGACGCAGCACCCGCCATGCCCCCGCCGCCATCATGGCGAGAATGACCGCTAGGGCCGCGAAGAAGAACCCCATCCGGGTCGGCAACTCCGGGTTCGGGGCCACGAATGCGCTGACCGCGATCACGCCGAAAATGCCGGCGGCCAGCGCGCCCAGGCCGGCTCCGATCCGCCACGGCATCGGGTTGATCGGGTGGGCCACCGGTTCCGCCAAGGCGGCGGCGCCGACCTCGTCGCCTGCCGTCGGCGCCGTCGGGGTCGGCAGGACCAGAAGGAGCGCGGCGGTGCGGTCGGGGACCAGGATACCGGTGTGCACGCTTGCCGCGATACCGTTGTACACCAGATCCCACAACCGTTGGTTCCGTTGGGCCAGAGCCAGATCCAGGCGGTGGACGGAACGGCCCGCCGAATCGATGAATGAGATGTCGCCGCCGTTGACGGTGACGTCGCTGAGTTCATACAGGCTCACCCAGGACTTGCCCTGCTGCAGCCACCGAGCACCGGCCAGCAGCCACTCCCGGGACCCGATCAACCACCAGCACAGCGTGGCGAGCGCGCCGACGGTGATGGCCAACGTCACGGGATGCTCACGGACCGACAAACCGCTGCCCCACCAGATCAGTGCGGCGACAACCCCCGCGAGCGACAGCGCGATCGCGAGGTCACGCCAGAATAGCCGCCGCGAGGTGGTCACCCACTCCAGCGGCGGGCCCCACAGCTCCTGTGGGGGAAGGGCATACCGGGGCTTTCCCAACGGTCGCACCGTTGCGGCCGTCCCCTCGTAAACGCGCGGCGCCCGAGGCGGTCGCGGCAGGCCGGTTTGGCGATCGGGCGCAGTGGGTTGCGGCCACGCCGTCATTGCGGGCGGTCGCCTCCATCGAGCGGCCCGCCCGCCGCTGCGGTGAACTGCCAGTTGTCCGGGTTGCGCTGCGAGTACACCACCGGGCGCAGCTCGCCCATCTTCGGCCAGTCCACGACGTCGACCGCGGTGCGTCGATACACCGAGTACTCACTGACCGTGGGCCCGTTGATCACCCCGGCGATGGTGACGTACTGCTCACCGGTGACGTCATCCGGGCGCGGGCTCACCCCGGTGATCAACAGCGTGCCCTCCTGGGCGTCGGAGGGCCGGCGCCACTTTTTGAGCAGTGGGGCGGCCAGCACCGCGATGGTGGCGATGATCAGCAGCAGCACCCAGAAGTCCCACACGCCGCCCATCCTAAGAGGTCCTCTGCGCAGCCGCCGGGACGTTCGTGGTAAGACTGCAGCCACGACCTGCGGCGACCACCCGAAGCCAGCGTCCGATGCGGGTCACGGCACCACAGTGAGGAGCGGCACCGGTGAGTCCCACCCTGGACGCGGACGTGGCGCTGGCGTTGACGCTGGCCGACGGTGCCGACGCGCTGACCGTGGATCGCTTCGGCGCCCAGGATCTGCGGGTCGACACCAAACCCGATCTGACTCCGGTCACCGACGCCGACCGGGCGGTGGAGACTGCGCTGCGCGAGGCGTTGGCCCGCCACCGGCCCGACGACGCCGTGCTCGGTGAGGAGTTCGGCGGGCGGGCCCGCCTGACCGGGCGCCAATGGGTCATCGACCCGATCGACGGCACCAAGAACTTCGTGCGCGGCGTGCCGGTGTGGGCCAGCCTGATCGCCCTGCTCGATGACGGGGTGCCGGTCGTCGGGGTGGTCAGCGCCCCCGCGCTGGGGCGCCGGTGGTGGGCCGGACGCGGACTGGGCGCATTCACCGCCGTCGACGCGGGGCCACCGCGGCGTCTGGCGGTCTCGGCTATCGCCGAGTTGTCGGCGGCCAGCCTGGCGTTCTCCAGCCTCTCCGGCTGGGCCGACCGCGGAATCCGGGACCGGTTCGTCGCGTTGACCGACGCGGTGTGGCGGGTGCGCGGCTACGGCGACTTCTGGTCCTACTGCCTGCTGGCCGAGGGCGCGGTCGACATCGCCGCCGAGCCGGAGGTGTCGCTGTGGGACCTGGCCGCCCTCGACATCCTGGTCCGCGAAGCCGGCGGCACGTTCACCGATCTTGCCGGTGAGCCCGGTCCGCACGGCGGCAGCGCGGTCGCGACCAACGGGCTGCTGCACGAACGGGTGCTGGACCAGCTCAGACCGTTGCGTCCCGAATCGGGCACCGCCCCGAATTAGCGTGATCCACGAGTACCGACTCGGGTTATTCTTGGCCGGTGAACGTCGGGGATATGGCTGCCAGCGCCCCGTTGTTGGTCGGGGGCGGCGCGGCATGTGGGCATGCGGCCGGGGCCGCGCAGATGGGCGCCGAACGGCTCGGTGGCCTCAGCGCCGCGACGACGGTCTTCGGTGATTTCGCCGAGGCGCGACAATTTCACGGTGCCGTCACCGCCGCCCGCGACGACCACCACAACCGGTTGGCTGAACACCAGCGGGCGTTGACCGCCTACGTGGCCCGGGCCAACGAGACCGCCCAGGTGTTCACCGGCACCGATCGGCGCAACGCCGCAGCGATCACCGACACGACCGCTGGGCTGGCCTGACCTGGTGGAACCACCCGTTCTGGTCAACCTCGACATCGCGCAACTGTGCGCCCAGGCCGGCGGGGATCCCTGGAAGCTCAACGACGAGGTGCAGGCCGGCGACCCCGCCGAGATCAACAACCTCGCCGACGCCTTCCACAACAGTCTGGCCTGCATCGAGGAGACCGACGCCAACTGGGTCCAAGCCAAACAGCGATTCCAGCAGGCCTACCAGCACGACGGTGGCAGCCGCCATCCGATCAACGAATCCGCCGAAGTCATCGCCACCACCGAACAACTCCACCTGCAACGCGGCCAGGTCGAACAGATCGCCGTCGGGTTGGAGACCATCGCCACCGCACTGGCCACCGCACAAACCGATAGCGAGGCCGCGCTGGCCTGGCCGAATGTCGCACTGCACTTTCTCGACGAAGCCATCTCCGCCGCCGAAGCCGACGGCCAAGACACCACCGCCTACTACAACTCCGCGGTCACCGTGGTGCGCGAAGCGCTCGACGAAATCACCGGCATCCGCGCCACCTACACCACCGTTTTGAGCACCCAGGAAGCGGTCATGACAGCCTCCACCGGCTATCACCCCCAGGTCATCGATGACTTCGACGGCGCCGCCGACGACGACCCCACCCCCGCAGCCCAACGCTACGACCAGACCCACCGCGACGCCGATCAGGCCCTCGTCGATCACGCCCAACAAACCGGCGAATGGACCGACGACGCCCGCGCCGCCGCCGCCCGACTCCGCGACAGCGCCACCGTCGCCGACCCCGACGCCCCCGCCGAGGCCCGCAGACTCGCCGGCGAACGCCTCGATGACTACAACAACGCCACCTTCATCGGACCGCTACCCCAAGACACCGTGCTGGGTGGCGATGCTCGGAGCACCGCACGAACGCGTCTCGCTTTGCAACGCCAACTCGAGGCGGGCGAGTTCGCTCCGGGTTACAAGGCCATGACCGCCGACGAAGCCACAAAACTCCTCGACCAGGTGGAGGCCAAGGCCCGGGTCAACGCGCTGCGAGGCCTGCAGCTGCAACTCCAGCAAGCCGGCATGACCCCCGAAGGCGCCGCCAAAGTTGTCGATGGCATTGCACAGGGGACCGTGCCGCAGGAATACGTCGACGCGGCGTCTGCGGCAGGAAGTGCCTTCGGCGCCGGTGAGGATGCCATCAAGAAATTCTCCGAACTAGTCCCCACCGGCCGGCACTGGGGCCCTGGCACCGCATTCTCGGCAGACGACATCAAAGCGTTGGGAAGACTCGGCGGGCGGGTCGGGTTCGTTGGGAATGTCATCGACCTCGGTAACGCCGTTTATGACTTGACCCACGGGGTCTCACCGGCCGAGGTCGCCGCGAAGACCGGCGGTGGAATGTTGGGAGCGTGGAGCTACGGCACCCTCGGCATGACGGCCGGAGGATTCATCGCCGGCCCACCAGGGGCGTTCATCGGCGCACTGTTGCTCGGGACTTACGGCTCGATCAAAGGTCAAGAGGCCGGGGAGAAGGCACTCCATTGGGTGACGGAGTAATGCATCTGGGGTTCATTGTCCCCGCACTCATCGGAATTCTTTTAGCCGCCGTACACCCCGGCCGTACTCGACGCACCAGACGGCGCATTTATTGGCTCGGCTCGCTGTTGGCGACCGTCTCCGGATTCTTCA
The DNA here is from genome assembly GCF_002104795.1 of Mycolicibacillus koreensis. Classification (GTDB taxonomy): domain Bacteria; phylum Actinomycetota; class Actinomycetes; order Mycobacteriales; family Mycobacteriaceae; genus Mycobacterium; species Mycobacterium koreense. The sequence continues at coordinate 30,895 of NZ_NCXO01000019.1, read as the reverse complement.
TCGCCTATCCAACGGACTGGAAATCAGGATCCGTCATCGCCTTGCTCGTCGCTGGGACCATGCTGGGGCGGGCCTACTTCTACACGCCTTTCATCAAAATCAATGGGAAAGTCTATGCGCTTCGTGTGATCGACGACCCCTCGGACGAGGGCGTCGAATCGACGAGTGGGAGTACGGAAACCCTTGCCCAGGAAGTGGCACCCAACGCCTACGCCGGGCTCATCGCAGCCGGGAAAACATGGTGGCTCCTGGTCGTGGTGACCGTGATCAGTGTGGTTTCACTCTACCCGCGTATCACGCCGCTCAATGCGATCACCGTAGGCGTACTCGCCATTATCGCATTCGTGTTCGGATACCACGACGGAAGTTGGGGCCAGTCGATCGCCCGGGCTCAATGGATACAATTCGGTGTCGTCACGATCATCACCGTGGGCATATTTCCTTTTTTCTACCTCTGCGCACACCGCCTGGGCCGGCGCTGGCCACTACGACTGGAGCGGGCGTGGGGAAATCCGGCACCGCCCCCACATCGAGAACACCACAACACGGAATAAGAACCCGTCCCAACAACTGATGGAATAGCGGTCCGCTCCGCGGCGTGGGCGAACCGAACCACTGTCCCCGCGCGCCATGCGCTCACTGTGAGGTGCGTTACAAACCTCGTACCTTACTCCGGAGTAAGATACGGTTTAGCGCACCATCCCCTTCCAGTTCGTTACGTGAGGCTGTCGATGACCAACACCGCACCGCAGACCACCGGCTCCCGCCAGCGCCGCCGTAAGGCCGGCCACGAGAGCGCGGTGGGAATGCAGAAGCACAAGCGCACCGCCACCGATATCGGCCTGGCGCTGATCACCCCGATCGTCGGGCAGGAGTTCCTCGATAAGTACAAGCTGCGCGACCCGCTCAACCGGACGCTGCGCTACGGCATCAAACAGTCCTTCTCGGTCGCCGGGGCCACCAGCCGCCAGTTCAAACGGGTCCAGGGCTTCACCGGCGGCCCGACGCGGCTCAAGACCGGCAGCGGCCGCGACTACTTCGATCTCACCCCCGACGAGGACCAGCAGCTCATCCTCGACACCGTCAACGAGTTCGCCGAAGAGGTGCTGCGTCCGGCCGCCCTCGACGCCGACGAGGCGGCCACCTACCCGCCGGAGCTGATCGGCAAGGCGGCCGAACTCGGCATCACCGCGGTCAGCATCCCGGAGAACTTCGACGGCATCGCCGAGCAGCGCTCGAGTGTCACCAACGTGCTGGTGGCCGAGGCACTGGCCTACGGCGACATGGGCCTGGCGCTGCCGATCCTGGCCCCCGGCGGGGTGGCCGCCGCGCTGACCCACTGGGGCAGCGCCGACCAGCAGGGCACCTACCTCGGCGAGTTCGCCGGGGAGAACGTGCCGCAGGCGTGCGTGGCGATCGCCGAACCGCAGCCGCTGTTCGATCCGACCAACCTGAAGACCACCGCCACCCGCACACCCAGCGGTTACCGCCTCGACGGGGTGAAGTCACTGGTCCCGGCGGCGACCGAAGCGGAGCTGTTCATCGTCGGCGCCCAGCTCAACGGCAAGCCGGCCCTGTTCCTCGTCGAGTCGTCGAGCGAGGGCGTGTCGGTCAAGGCCGACCCGTCGATGGGGTTGCGCGCCGCCGCCCTCGGTCAGCTCGAACTCAACGGGGTGCGGGTGCCGCTGTCGGCCCGACTCGGCGAGGAGGAGGCCACCGACGAGGACTTCTCCGAGGCGCTCGCGCTGTCCCGGCTGGGCTGGGCGGCACTGGCGGTGGGCACCAGCCACGCCGTGCTCGACTACGTGGTCCCCTACGTCAAGGAGCGTGAGGCCTTCGGTGAGCCGATCGCCAACCGGCAGGCGGTGGCGTTCATGTGCGCCAACATCGCCATCGAGCTCGACGGTCTGCGGTTGATCACCTGGCGCGGCGCGTCGCGCGCCGACGCGGGGCTGTCGTTCGCCCGCGAGGCCGCGCTGGCCAAACGACTCGGCACCGACAAGGGCATGCAGATCGGCCTCGACGGCGTGCAGCTGCTCGGCGGGCACGGCTACATCAAGGAACACCCGGTGGAGCGGTGGTACCGCGACCTGCGTGCCATCGGTGTCGCCGAAGGCGTGGTGTTGATCTGAATGCCGGTCAAGCCCTGATCCGTATCCCCGTACCTGCTGTATCGAGCTGAAAGAACTGTCATGGCAATCAATTTGGAAATGCCCCGCAAGCTGCAGAGCGTCATCGAGAAGGCGCACCAGGGCGCAGCGGAGATGTTGCGTCCGATCTCCCGCAAATACGACCTCGCCGAACACGCCTACCCGGTCGAGCTGGACACCCTCGCTGACCTGTTCGAGGGGGTGTCGGAGGCCGGCGCGTTCGCGATGGCCGGCGCCGAGGCCTTCCGCGACACCGAGGACACCGGCAAAAACCGCAACGGTGCGAACATGTCCGCGCTGGTCAACGCCCTGGAGATCAGTTGGGGCGACGTCGGCCTGCTGCTCTCGGTGCCCTACCAGGGGCTGGGCAACGCGGCGATCTCCGGGGTCGCCACCGACGAGCAACTCGAGCGCCTCGGCAAGGTCTGGGCGGCGATGGCCATCACCGAGCCCGGCTTCGGCTCGGATTCGGCGGCGGTGACCACCACCGCCACCCTCGACGGCGACGAATACGTCATCAACGGCGAGAAGATCTTCGTCACCGCCGGCTCGCGCGCCAGCCACATCGTGGTGTGGGCGTCGCTGGACCGCTCCAAGGGCCGCGCCGCCATCAAGTCGTTCATCGTGCCGCGCGAGCACCCCGGTGTCACGGTGGAGCGACTGGAGAAGAAGCTCGGCATCAAGGCCTCCGACACCGCGGTGATCCGGTTCGACAACGCCCGCATCCCCAAGGACAACCTGCTGGGCAGCCCTGAGATCAACACCGAGAAGAGCTTCTCCGGGGTGATGGAGACCTTCGACAACACCCGCCCGATCGTCGCGGCGATGGCCGTCGGGGTCGGCCGCGCGGCTCTGGAGGAGCTGCGCACCCTGCTCACCGAGGCCGGTGTGGAGATCAGCTACGACAAGCCGTCGCACGCGCAGAGCGCCCCGGCGGCGGAATTCTTGCGGATGGAGGCCGACTGGGAGGCCGGCTACCTGCTGACCTTGCGCTCGGCGTGGCAGGCCGACAACAACATCCCCAACTCCAAAGAGGCGTCGATGGGCAAGGCCAAGGCCGCTCGGGTGGGCACCGACATCACCCTCAAAGCGGTCGAGATGGCCGGGACCAGCGGGTACTCCGAACAGCTGTTGTTGGAGAAGTGGGCGCGCGACTCCAAGATCCTCGACATCTTCGAGGGCACCCAGCAGATTCAGCAACTGGTGGTGGCGCGTCGGCTGCTGGAACTATCCTCGGCTGAACTGAAGTAGCAACGACAGCGAGGCCCCCATGCTCGACCCAGCCGTCCAGCACCGGATCGACCAGGCGCTCGACGAGCTGGGCGCTGGGGAACGCGCCTGGGCCGCCCAGTCGCTGAGCGGGCGGCGTGACCTGCTTGATCAGGTGCGCCGACGCACCGTTGAGCACGGAGCCGCGTGGATCGAGGCGGCCGGCGCCATCAAAGGCCTGGCGGCGGACTCACCGCTGGTCGGCGAGGAGTGGCTTTCCGGGCCGTATGCGCTGGCCGCCGCCGCCGGCGCCTACGCCGAGAGCCTTGCCAAGCTCGCCGACGGCAAAAGCCCCCTCGACGGTGTCGATATCACCACCACACCGGGCGGCCAGACGGCCGTCACGGTGCTGCCGGCCAGTGTCTTCGATCACCTGCTGCTCTCGGGGTTCTCCGCGCAGGTCTGGCTACAGCCGGGCGTCGACCGTGACCGGGCGGTCGCAGCGGCCGGACTTGCCCAGCGCGACCCGGGCCGCACGCAGGGCATCGGAGTGGTGCTCGGCGCGGGCAACATCTTCTCGATCGCGCCGCTGGACACCCTCTATGAGCTCATCGCCCACAACCGGGTGGTCGCACTCAAACTCAACCCGATCACCGATCCGTTGCGTCCCGTGCTCACCGACGTGCTCGCGCCACTGATCGACCTCGGGGCGGTGCGCATCCTCACCGGCGGCGCCGACGTCGGCGACTATCTGGTGCGCCACCCGTCGGTGAGCCACGTCCACATGACCGGCAGCGCCGCCACCCACGACGCGATCGTCTTCGGCACCGGCGCCGACGGCGCCGAGCGCAAGGCCGCCAACCGGCCCCAGCTGACCACACCGATGACCAGCGAGCTGGGCGGGGTGTCGCCGACGATCGTGCTGCCCGGGCAGTGGAGTGACGCCGACATCGATTTCCAGGCCCAGCACGTGGTCACCCAGCGGCTGCACAACAACGGCTACAACTGTGTTGCCGCGCAGGCGATCGTGGTTTCGGCACGCTGGCCCCAGCGTGAGCAGTTCCTCACGGCGGTGCGCCGCCTGCTCGACGCCGCCCCCGGCCGGCCGGCCTACTATCCCGGTTCCGACGACCGGGTCGCGAGTGCCCAGCACCACTACCCCACCAGCGTCCGACTGGGCCCCGACAGCGGTCGCGTCCTGATCACCGACCCCGCCGACCGGGACGCACTGTTGCAGACCGAGTATTTCGCCCCTGTGCTCGGCGTTATCGAACTCGACAGCGACGGTGAGCAATTCGCCATCGAGGCGGCCCGACTGGCAAACACCGATTTCGTCGGGACCCTGGGGGTGAACATCATCGCCCACCCGCACACCATCGGCGAACTCGGCACCGCATTCGACACACTGGTGGAAAGCCTGCACTACGGGACCGTGGCGATCAACGCCTGGACCGGCGTGGGATATCTGACCCCACACGCGACATGGGGGGCGTTCCCCGGGCACACCCCCGACGACGTGCAGAGCGGAATCGGTGTGGTACACAACGGTTTTCTCATCGCCGACCCTCAACGCACCGTGGTACACGGGCCGTTCCGGCCCTCTCCCCGCTCACTGTTGGCCGGCGAGATGTCGCTGTCCCCCAAGCCGCCGTGGTTCGTGACCAACCGCACCGCGGCGACCACGGGGCGCTTGCTCACCGAGTTCGCCGGAGACCCCGGCTGGTTGAAGTTGCCGGGCATCTTCGCTTCCGCCCTGCGCGGCTGATCCCACCCCTGCGCGGCCGCGCCGACTATCGCTAACCCGCACCGCAGTGCGGCCGTCGCCGGGGCTTGTGCCCGATCAAAACAAAAAGTAATGTCACTTTCAGTTCCGTTGCTTCACCGACCCGGGAGATCCCATGGAATCCTTCGTCCACCTGCGTAAAGGCACCACACCCCGGCGCCTGCACGCCGACCTCGACGGGCTCAAAGACGACGAACTGGGCCGTGGCGGCTTCGTCGGGCGCACCGCCAACCTGTACCGCCGCCACGACCCCACCGCCTACCGCGCGGAGGGCCCCCTTCGCCCGGTCGATGTCCTCACCGACCAGCTCAGCCCCACCGATGCCGACGACCCGGCCGGTGGACCGCTGCTGCTGTTCCACAACGACGACTGTCGGATATCGCTGTCGCGGCGCACCGCGACGATGCCGTTTTTCATCCGCTACGTCGACGGTGACCTGCTGTGCTTCGTCCACGCCGGTGCCGGGGTGCTGCAGACCGAGTTCGGTCTACTGCCCTATCGCACCGGCGACTGGGTCTACCTGCCGAAGGCCACCACCTGGCGCCAGGTGCCCGAATCCGCGACAACACTGCTGATGATCCAGGCCACCGACGAATTCCGGGTTCCCCCCGCCGGGCCGCTGGGCCGGCATTTCCCGTTCGATCCGTCCCAGGTGTCGATCCCCGAACCGGCCCCGTTCGACGACGAGCCGATCGCACCGGACCGCGACGACTATCCGGTCCGACTGATCCACGAGGGCGGGCCGACCACGCTGTACTACCAGCACCACCCGCTGGATGTCGAAGGCTGGCGCGGCGACAATTTCGCGTTCACCTTCAACATCGCCGACTACAACGTGATCACCTCCGACTCGGTGCACCTGCCGCCGACGGTTCACCTGTTCATGCAGGCCACCGGCGTGTACGTGATGAACTTCCTCCCGAAACGCGCCGAGAACGTGCCCGGCACCGAACGCACCCCGTGGTATCACCGCAACGTCGACTACGACGAGATCGCGTTCTTCCACGGCGGATCGCTCAACGGAATCCCGATGCCGCCCGGCCTGATCAGTCACGCCCCGCAAGGGGTCCACCACGGTGCACCCGAAGCCGCCCGCGAGCGTTCCCGCCGCAAGTTCGACGAGTACGACCACATCGACTGGCAGGTGATCGCCGTCGACGCCCGCCGACGCCTCACCCCCTCCCCCGACATCCTCACCAACGACCTGGGACAGCACGCATGAGCACACCGGTAAAACACGACTACGACCGCATCCCGTATCTGGTCGCCTACCAGAACACCTCCGGGGTACGCGACGTCTACGGCGGTATCGCCGAGTTGGTGGTCCTGGAGAGCTATCTACTCAAACCCAAGGACAACCCCAGCGACACCGTCTTGATGTTCATGCACCCGATCGGCGGCGGGGCGTATCTGCCCATGATGAATGGTTTGGCCCGCGCAGGGCACCATGTCATCTACTGCAACAGTCGATTTCGTGGCACGGACTCGGCCCTGCAGATGGAGAAGGTCGTCCAAGACCTCGGTGAGGCCATCAAGGACGCCAAGAACCGGCTCGGCTACACCAAGGTGGTGCTCGCGGGTTGGAGCGGCGGTGGGTCGCTGTCGATGTTCTACCAGCAGCAGGCTCACAACCCGACAGTGACCGCCAGCCCCTCAGGCGACGGTCCGGATCTGACCCAATTGGGTCTGATCCCCGCCGACGGCATCATGCTGCTGGCCGCCCACATCAGCCGCCACGGCACCCTCACTGAATGGCTCGACGCCTCCATCCTCGACGAAACCGATCCGACCAAACGCGACCCGGAACTGGACCTGTACAACCCGGACAACCCCAACCAGCCGCCGTACAGCGAAGAGTTCCTCACCCGCTACCGAGCGGCCCAAATCGCCCGTAACCGACGCATCACCGCGTGGGTGAAAGACAAACTCGCCGAGCTGGACTCGGCAGGCCGCGGCGACGAGGAGTTCGGTTTCGTCGTGCACGGAACCATGGCCGACCCCCGCTGGCTCGACCCGTCCGTCGACCCCAACGAACGCAAGCCGGGAACCTGCTATCTCGGCGACCCACGGGTGGTCAACATGAGCCCGATCGGGCTGGGCCGGTTCTGTTCACTGCGCAGCTGGCTGTCCCAGTGGAGCTACGACGATGCCAACGGCGACGGCATCGAATGCGGCAAGGACATCGAGGTGCCGGCCCTGGTCATCGGCAACCTCGCCGACGACGCATGCACCCCCAGCCACACCCGCCGGCTCTACGAGGGGATCGCTCACCCCGACAAGGAGATCCACGAGATCCCGGGGGCCAACCACTACTACGCCGGTCCCGACCAACGCGACACGCTGCGCCAGGCAGTGGGCACCGTCACCGACTGGCTCGACCGCCACGGGTTCACCGGCACCGACGGGCAGGGCTCGACGTGAGTGCCGCCGGCGCCCTCGACGGGATCCGAGTACTCGAACTGGGCACGTTGATCTCCGGGCCGTTCGCCGGCCGGCTGCTCGGCGACATGGGCGCCGAGGTGATCAAGATCGAATTGCCGGGCAAACCGGATCCCCTGCGCACCTGGGGCCAAGCCGAACTCGACGGTCACCACTTCTTCTGGACCGTGCACGCACGCAACAAGAAGGCCGCCACCCTGGATCTGCGCCACCCGCGCGGCCGTGAGCTGTTTTTGCAGCTCGTCGCAGAATCCGACGTGATCGTGGAGAACTTCCGCCCCGGCACCCTGGAGCGCTGGGACCTCGGCTACGACGTGCTGCGCGAACACAACCGCGGCATCGTCGTGGTGCGGGTCTCCGGCTACGGGCAGACCGGGCCCGACGCCGGGAAAGCCGGCTACGCCTCGGTCGCCGAAGCAGCCAGCGGACTGCGCCACATGAACGGTTTCCCCGGCGGCCCGCCGCCGCGGTTGGCGCTCTCACTCGGTGACAGCCTCGCAGGCATGTTCGCCGCTCAAGGCGCCCTGGCGGCACTGTACCGGCGCACCGTCACCGGAGAGGGCCAGGTGGTCGATGTCGCCTTGACCGAATCCTGTTTGGCGATCCAAGAATCCACCATCCCCGACTACGACGTGGGCGGGGTCGTCCGCGGACCGTCGGGGACCCGTTTGGAGGGCATCGCGCCGTCGAACATCTACCGCTCCGCCGACGGGAGTTGGGTGGTGATCGCCGCCAATCAGGACAGTGTGTTCGTTCGGCTCTGCGCCGCCATGAGCCAACCGGAACTCGCCGATGATCCCCGATTCGTCGACCACGGTGCCCGCGGGCGCCACCAAGACGAGCTCGACGAGATCATCGGCGCCTGGGCCGCCGAACGCGCCCCGGCCGACATCATCGCCACGCTCAGCGACGCCGGAGTGATCGCCGGGCCGATCAACACCGTCGCCGAGGTCGTCGCCGACCCGCAACTTCAGGACCGCGGCATGATCGCCGACCACTTCGATGAGCGCATCGGGCGTAACGTGAAGGGCCCCGGGATCATGCCGCTGCTCTCCGAATCCCCGGGTGCGATCCACCGCGCCGGATCCGCCCGGCCGGGCCAGGACAACACCGAGGTGTTCACCGGCCTTCTGGGTGTGACCGCCGAGGAGCTGGAATCGCTACGCACCGAGGGAGTGCTATGACCACGCCAGCGACCACGCCAGCGACCACGCCGGCGACCACCCCGGCGACGACTCTGCCCGGCCACGTCACGATCCGTGAGGTCTCCCTGCGTGACGGCCTGCAGAACGAGAAGCCGGTCAGCCTGCAGGCCAAACTGGACCTGCTGGCGGCGATCGCGGCCACCGGGGTGACCGAAGTGGAGGCCACCGCGTTCGTCTCCCCGTCGAAGGTCCCCGCGATGGCTGACGCCCCGCAGATGGCTGAGGCGCTCTCCGGCTTCCCCGACATCGCGTTCTCCGCGCTGGTCGCCAGCCCCAACGGGGCGCGTCGGGCCATCGCCGCAGGACTGACCGACGTGCAGTTCGTGGTGGCGGCCACCGACGAGTTCAGCCGCGCGAACGTGGGGCGCTCCAGCGACGAGGCGGTCGCCCAGATCGCCGAGATCACCGCGATCGCCCACGACGCCGACACCACCGTCGAGGTGATCATCGCGACCTCCTGGGACTGCCCGTTCGAGGGCCCCACCCCCACCGGCCGTGTGGTCGACATCGCCGCGGCGGCCCGTGACGCCGGTGCCGACCGACTGGCAATCGCCGACACCATCGGTACCACCACCCCGCGGCGAGTGACCACCCTGATCGACGCGCTGCGCCCGGTCATCGCCGACCTGCCGCTGGGGGCGCACTTCCACAACACCCGCGGCACCGGTCTGGCCAGTGCCTACGCCGCGGTCGGTGCCGGGGTCACCCGACTGGACGCCTCGATCGGCGGGCTGGGCGGGTGCCCGTTCGCCCCGGGAGCCACCGGCAACATCGCCACCGAGGATCTGGCATATCTGCTTCGCGACAGCGGAATCGATACCGGAATCGACCTCGATGCCGCGATTCACGCCGCGGACGTCGCCCGCCAGGTCGTGGGCCACGACCTGCCCAGCTCGCTGCTGCGAGCCGGGGATCGGCTCCGGAAGTAGTCCCGTCGATGCCCGCCCCCACCTTGAGCACCAAGGGCCGCCAGACCCGGTCGGCCCTGGAGCAGGCGGCCCGCAAGCTCTTCGCCGAGCGGGGTTTTCACGGCACCACGCTGGCGGACATCACCTCGGCGGCGGGTCGCTCCCCCGCGGTGTTCTATCGCTATTTCACCGACAAAGAAGATCTCCTGGCCGCGCTCGCCGAGTCGTTTCTACACGACGTCGTCGCGCCTTCCGGCATGACCGTCGCGCTACCGGAATCCCCCGACGACACCGAGTTCTTCACCGCCACCGTCGCCGCCTACTGGAACACCTTCAAAAGTCACATCGGGATCATGATCGCGGTGGCGCAATTGGCGGCCACCCAGCAACGGTTCGCGGCGGTGCAAAACGAGTTCCGCCGATTCGGCATGGAGATCGTGGCCGCCTCGGTGCGCCACGCGCAACAGCAGGGCTACGGCCATGATCTCGACCCCGAACCGACAGCCGCCGCGATCGCCCTGCTGTTCGAGAATTTCACCACCGTCTTCGCCGGCTCATCGAGCCTGGGCGTGACCATCAGCGACAGCGATGCGGTGGCGACACTGGCCACCATTTGGAAGAAGACCCTGTACGGCGGCTGACCCGAGAGGAACCGAGTGCCCGTGGATTTCACCCTGCCCGACCATCTGCCCGCGCTGCTGGACGAGATCGACGCGTTCATCGACGCCGAGATCGCCCCGCTGCAGGCCGACCATATGCAGTATTTCGACCACCGTCGGGAGTTCGCGCGCACCGACCTCGACAACGGAGGTATCCCGGCCCGCGCCTGGGAGGATCTGCTCGACGAGATGCGACGACGCGCGGACCGGGCGGGGTGGTTGCGCTATAGCCTGCCGTCATCGCTGGGTGGACGCGACGGCACCAACCTCGACATGGCCGTCATACGCGAGCATCTGGCGCACAAGGGGTTAGGCCTGCACAACGACCTGCAGGACGAGTCGTCGATCGTGGGCAACTTCCCACAGGTGATCATGATGGAGCGCTTCGGCACCGCCGCGCAGCGCGCCGAGTGGTCCGAGGCGCTGATCACCGGGGAACGCTCGATGGCGTTCGGGCTCAGCGAACCCGACCACGGCTCCGATGCCACCTGGTTGGAGACGACGGCCGTGCGCGACGGTGATAGCTGGGTGATCAACGGCACCAAACGGTGGAACACCGGGGTGCACCGGGCCAGCCACGATCTCGTCTTCGCACGCACCTCGGGCGAGGCCGGATCGGCGACCGGGATCACCGCCTTGTTGGTGCCCACCGACGCCCCCGGCTTCAGCGTGCCGTTCTACTGGTGGACGTTCAACATGCCCAGCGATCACGGCGAGGTCGAGTTGCGCGACGTGACCGTACCTGCCGATGCAGTGCTCGGCGAGGTCGATCGCGGCTTGGAGGTTGCCCAGACTTTCCTGCACGAGAACCGGATCCGGCAGGCCGCGTCCAGCCTCGGGGCCGCGCAGTACTGCATCGACCGAGCCGCCCAGTACGCCCGTGAACGGGTCGTGTTCGGCAAACCACTCGCGCGGAACCAGGCGGTGCAGTGGCCGCTGGCCGAGTTGGCCACCGAGGCCCAGATGGTGCGTCTGTTGGTGTACTACGCGGCCTGGCACCTCGACCGCGACCACCACCTGGAGGTCTCCGACAAGGTGGCGATGGCCAACTACCGGGCCAACCGGCTGGTGTGCAACGCCGCCGACCAGGCGATGCAGACCTTCGGCGGTCTCGGCTACAGCCGGCACGAACCGTTCGAGCACATCTACCGCCACCACCGCCGCTACCGCATCACCGAGGGCACCGAGGAGATTCAGATCCGCCGGGTCGCCCAGCGGTTGTTCGGTTTCGACAAGCGGCGCCGATGAATCCCGACCACCTGCGTGCGGCGCTGCCGACGGTGCTCGCTCCGGCCCTCGGCACGGTCGAGGTGAGCAACCTGCGTGCGCTCTCAGGCGGGGCCAGCCGCAGCACCTGGGCGTTCGATGCGGACGGTCCCGACGGGCAGCGTGCGCTGATCCTGCGCTGCGGCGCCGGTGATGATCTGCACGCCTCGATGGAGTTGGAGGCCGCCGTGCAGACCGCGGCAGGTGCCGCCGGGGCACCGGTCCCGCGGATCCTGGCCGCCGACGACTCCCCGAGCACTCTGGGGGATCCGTATCTGATCTGTGAGGCGGTGCCCGGTGAGACCATCGTGCGCCGGATCTTCCGTCAACTCGACGCCGCACCGCACGGGAACGGCCGCACCGGCCGGCAGCGACTGCTGACCCAGTGCGCCGAGGCGCTCGCGGCGATCCACCGCGCCGACACCGCTGCGCTGGGCACCGAGGCTCCCGATCAGCTCGCACTGTGGCGTGCGGAGTGCGACGCGGTGACCCCCACCGACGAGGCGACCGCACCGTTCGAGTGGGCGTTTCGCTGGCTGGCCGCCCACCGCCCGCCGGACGGCCCCCCGCGGCTGGTGCACGGGGATTTCCGGATGGGCAACCTCATCGTCGACGAGGACCGGTTGACCGCCGTATTGGACTGGGAACTGGTGCATCTGGGGCAACCGATGGACGATCTGGCCTGGTTCTGCATCCGGGCCTGGCGGTTCGGTGCCCCGGTCGAACAGAGTGCGGGCGGTCTCGGCGGCATCGACGAGTTCCTGGGCGCCTACGAGGGCGCCGGCGGGGCCCCGGTGGACCGCACCGCGTTCCACTGGTGGCTGGTGCTGGCCACGCTGCGGTGGGGCATCATCTGCCGCTACCAGGCCCACCGCCACTTGAGTGGGCGTGCCCGCTCGGTCGAGTTGGCGACGATCGGGCGGCGGGTCGCCGAAACCGAATGGGATCTTTTGACCCTGCTTCGAAAGGCACAGCAATGAGCGCGGGACTGTACGGTCGTCCGACCGCCGCCGAACTGGTGGAGGCGGTCATCGAATTCCTGACCACCGAGGTGGCCGCAGCCACCACCGGAGCGGTCGCCTTCCACACCAAGGTTGCCGCCAACGCCCTGCGCATCGTGCAGCGCGAATTGCACGAGGGCGCGACCGGCGCCGACGCCGCCGCCGCGGCGCTTAACGGCCTGGGATTCGACGACGAGGCCGCAGTGGCCGCCGCGGTGCGTGCCGGGGACTTCGACGAGCGCGGCGACGAACTCACCGCAGCCCTGGAAACGCTGGTGCGCCACCGACTGGCGGTGGCCCACCCCGGCTACGCCGGCGACTGAGCCGGCCGTGGCCGGCGAACAGCGGCCACGATCGACCCCGGAGCAGTACCATCGCCCTCGTGCCCCCCTCCGACACCGCGCCGTTGCGCGTCCTGGTCTACAGCGACGACGCACGCACCCGCGCCCAGGTGATGACGGCGCTCGGCACCCGATTGCACCCGGACCTGCCGCCGTTGCAGTTCACCGAGGTGGCCACCGAACCGGTGGTGATCCGCGAGGTCGACGCCGGCGGCATCGACCTGGCCGTCCTCGACGGAGAGGCCGCCCCGGCCGGCGGGATGGGCATCGCCAAGCAGCTCAAAGACGAGGTCGACCCGTGTCCCCCGATCGTGGTGCTCACCGGCCGGGCCGACGACGCGTGGCTGGCGAAATGGTCGCGCGCAGAGCTCGCCATTCCCCACCCGATCGACCCGATCGCGCTGAGTCACGCGGTGTTGGAGTTGCTGCGCGCGCGGTGAACGGCACAGCCGCCACCACGCCGACGATCTACGGCGAAATCGCTCAGTCCGACCACCACCGTGGTTAGGCTGTGGTGGAGTTCACAATCCGATCCCTGGGTGTCCCAGTCCACAAACTCCTAGGCTCGGCCTGAGCTCACCCACGATGCCTGGAGGAGTGCTGCTGCCGGATGACCCTCTACACCCCGATCCTGATTCTTGCGGCGCTCGCCGCGGCGTTCGCGGTGGTGTCTGTGGTCGCGGCACGGTTGGTGGGGCCGTCGCGGTACAACCGCGCGAAACTCGAGGCCTACGAATGCGGTATCGAACCGGTCGACCAGCCGGTGAGCGGGCCGCACGCCGCAGCGGGGCAGCGTTTTCCGATCAAGTACTACCTGACCGCGATGTTGTTCATCGTCTTCGACATCGAGATCGTCTTTCTCTATCCCTGGGCGGTCGCCTACGACCGCTTGGGGGTGTTCGCGTTGGTCGAGATGGCGCTGTTCGTCGCGGTGGTGTTCGCCGCCTACGCCTACGTGTGGCGTCGCGGCGGATTGAGTTGGGACTGAAACCGGGGCCGGGGAAAGAACGAGGAGGACGCAGATGGGTCTGGAGGAACAACTGCCCAGCGGTCTGCTGCTGTCCACCGTCGAATCGTTGGCGGGCTATTTCCGCACCGGTTCGCTGTGGCCGGCGACGTTCGGCTTGGCGTGTTGCGCGATCGAGATGATGTCGACGATGGCGCCCGACTACGACCTGTCGCGCTTCGGCATGGAGGTCTTCCGTGCCTCGCCGCGTCAAGCAGACCTGATGATCGTGGCCGGCCGGGTCAGCCAGAAGATGGCCCCGGTGCTGCGTCAGATCTACGACCAGATGGTCGAGCCGAAGTGGGTGCTGTCGATGGGGGTGTGCGCCTCCTCGGGCGGGATGTTCAACAACTACGCGATCGTGCAGGGTGTGGACCATGTCGTCCCGGTCGACATCTATCTGCCGGGCTGTCCGCCGCGCCCGGAGATGCTGATGTACGCCATCCTCAAGCTGCACGAAAAGATCCGGGAGACGCCGTTGGGGGTCAACCGGGAACGCGCGATCGCCGAAACCGAGCAAGCGGCACTGTCCGCCCCGTCCACATGGCAGATGAAGGGATTGTTGCGGTGAGTCGCCCCGACGAGCCCGGCATCGACACGGACGCGACCCGCGGCGCGGAGAGCGGCGAGGTGATCGGGGTGCGTCGCGGCATGTTCGGTGTCGCCGACACTCCTGACACGTCCGGCTACGGCAAACTGGTCCGCGAGATCGAATTCCCCGGGCGAAGCCCGCGGCCCTACGGCGGCTACTTCGACGAGGTGGTCGATGGCCTGGCAGACGCCCTGCAGCGCAACGACGTCCACCTCGATGACGCCGTCGAGATGGTCGTGGTCTACCGCGGTGAGCTCACCCTCTACGTCTTCCGGGAACACCTGGTGACGGTGGCCCGGCTGCTGCGCGACGAACCGGACCTGCGGTTCGAGTTGAGCCTGGGGGTCTCCGGGGTGCACTACCCGGAGGATCCCGACCGGGAGCTGCACGCGGTGTATCCGCTGAAGTCGATCACCCACAATCGGCGTATCCGCTTGGAAGTCGTTGCCCCCGACAACGATCCTCACATCCCGTCGCTGTTCTCGATCTACCCGACCTGCGACTGGCACGAGCGGGAGACCTATGACTTCTTCGGCATCGTCTTCGACGGCCACCCGTCGCTGACGCGTATCGAGATGCCCGACGACTGGCAGGGCCACCCGCAGCGCAAGGACTACCCGCTCGGCGGGATCCCGGTGGAGTACAAGGGCGCGCAGATCCCGCCGCCCGACCAGCGGAGGGCCTACACGTGACGACCCGTCCCACCACCGGCTCCCCCCAGCCCACCGGCGAGACCGTGCTCAGCGTCGGCGGGCAGGACTGGGACGAGATCGTTGAGATCGCCCAGTCCGCCGACCCCGGTGAGCGCCTCGTGGTCAACATGGGGCCGCAGCATCCCTCCACCCACGGGGTGCTGCGGCTGATCCTGGAACTGGAAGGCGAAACGGTCACCGAGGCCCGCTGCGGGATCGGCTATCTGCACACCGGGATCGAGAAGAACCTCGAGTACCGCTACTGGACCCAGGGGGTCACGTTCGTGACCCGCATGGACTATCTGTCGCCGTTCTTCAACGAGGTGGCGTTCTGCCTGGGGGTGGAGAAGCTGCTCGGCATCACCGAGGAGATCCCCCCGAGAGTCAACGTGATCCGGGTGCTGATGATGGAGCTCAACCGGATCTCGTCGCATCTGGTGGCGATCGCGACCGGCGGCATGGAGCTGGGTGCCCTCAGCGCGATGCTCTACGGCTTCCGGGAACGCGAGCTCGTCCTCGACATCTTCGAGACCATCACCGGGCTGCGGATGAATCATCAATACGTCCGGCCCGGCGGGGTCGCCCAGGATCTGCCCGAGGAGGCCTATCCGCAGATCCGAGATTTCCTCACCCTGATGCCCCAGCGACTCAACGACATCGACGACCTGCTGACCGAGAACTACATCTGGAAAGCCCGCACCAAGGGGGTCGGCTACCTCGACCTGACCGGGTGCATGGCGCTGGGTATCACCGGTCCGGTGCTGCGCTCCACCGGGCTGCCACACGATCTGCGCCGCGACGAACCGTACTGCGGTTACGACGATTACGAGTTCGATGTGATCACCGACGACGGCTGTGACGCCTACGGCCGCTACCTGATCCGGATCAAGGAGATGACCGAATCACTCAAGATCGTCGAACAGTGCCTGGACAAACTGCAGACCATGGGGCCCGGGCCGGTGATGGTCGAGGACCGCAAGATCGCCTGGCCCGCGGACCTCAAACTCGGTCCCGACGGTCTGGGCAACTCCCCCGAGCACATCGGATGGATCATGGGTCACTCGATGGAGGGGCTGATCCACCATTTCAAACGGGTCACCGAGGACCTGTGGGTCCCGCCGGGGCAGTGCTACACCTCGGTGGAATCCCCGCGCGGCGAACTCGGCGTGCACATGGTCTCCGCCGGCGGCACCCGGCCGTACCGGGTGCACTACCGCGACCCGTCGTTCACCAACCTGCAGGCGGTGGCCGCGATGTGTGAGGGCGGGCTGGTCGCCGACGTGATCGCCGCGGTCGCCAGCATCGACCCGGTCATGGGTGGTGTGGACCGGTGAGCACCACCGACGGCACCCCCACGAACAAGACCGGCCGCGGTCGGCTGATGCCACCGACTGCGGGCACCGGCGGCGAGCGCGTCTTCGTGCAACTCGGCCCCCCACCGAGCGAGCCGAACCAGTTCAATTATCCCGACGCCCCGAAAACCTATCCGCCGCAGGTGCGGGAGCGACTCGCGGCCGACGCCGCCGAGATCATCGCCCGCTACCCGAAACCCAAATCGGCGATCCTGTCGCTGCTGCACCTGGTCCAGGGCGAGGACACCTACCTGACCCCCGCGGGCCTGGGGTTCGTCGCCGAGGTGCTGAACCTGACCGGTGCCGAGGTCGCCGCGGTCGCATCGTTCTACTCGATGTACCGGCGCGCCCCCACCGGGGACTACCTGGTCGGGGTCTGCACCAACACCCTCTGCGCCGTGATGGGCGGTGACGCGATCCTGCAGGCCCTCAAAGAGCACCTCGACATCGACGACGAGGAGACCACCGCCGACGGCGCGGTCACGCTGTGCCCGGTCGAATGCAACGCGGCCTGCGACTACGCCCCGGTGGTGATGGTCAACTGGGAGTTCTTCGACAACCAGACCCCACAGTCGGCGCGCGACCTCGTCGACGCACTGCGCAGCGGTCAGCCGGTCAACCCCACCCGCGGCCAGCCGCTGTGCCGGTTCCGCGACACCCAGCGCCAACTCGCCGGCTTCCCCGACGAACGCCCCGACCACGGGCAGGGCGGCGCCGGGGCGGCGACCGTGGCCGGGCTGGCCGAGGCACGCCGCCGCGACATGGCCGCACCGCCATCCTCGGCGATCTCCCCGGAGGAGCGGCGATGGCGTACCTGACCCCGCTGACCCCCGTACTCAGCCGGTACTGGGATGAACCCGAGTCGTGGACGCTGGAAACCTACCGGCGCCACGACGGCTACCGCGGGCTGACCGCCGCGCTCGCGATGGAGCCCGACGCCGTCATCGAGATGATCAAGCAATCCGGGCTGCGTGGACGCGGCGGGGCCGGCTTCTCCACCGGAACCAAGTGGTCGTTCGTCCCGCAAGACGCCGACGGCCCCGGCGCCAAACCGCACTATCTGCTGGTCAACGCCGACGAATCCGAGCCGGGCACCTGCAAGGACATGCCGCTGCTGCTGGCCAGCCCGCACACGCTGATCGAGGGGATCATCGTGTGCTGCTACGCGATCCGGGCGCGGCGCGCCTTCATCTATGTGCGCGGCGAGGTGCTGCCGATCCTGCGCCGGGTGCACGCTGCGGTGGCCGAGGCCTACGACGCCGGGTATCTCGGCGAGAACATCGGCGGCTCCGGGTTCAGCCTGGACGTCACCGTGCACGCCGGGGCAGGCGCCTACATCTGCGGTGAGGAGACCGCCCTGATCGACTCGCTGGAGGGCAACCGCGGTCAGCCCCGTCTGCGTCCGCCGTTCCCCGCGGTCGCCGGCCTCTACGGCTGCCCCACTGTGGTCAACAACGTGGAGTCGATCGCCAGCGTGCCGGCGATCATGCTCAACGGCGTCGACTGGTTCCGGTCGATGGGCAGCGACAAATCCCCGGGTTTCACGCTGTATTCACTCTCCGGGCACGTCACCCGGCCCGGCCAGTACGAGGCACCGTTGGGTATCACGCTGCGCGAGTTGCTCGAATACGCCGGCGGGGTCCGCAACGGGCACCGATTGAAATTCTGGACCCCGGGCGGGTCGTCGACCCCACTGCTCACCGAGGAGCACCTCGATGTGCCGCTGGACTACGAGGGCATGGCTTCGGCCGGGTCGATGCTGGGCACCAAGGCTCTTCAGATCTTCGACGAGACCACCTGCGTGGTACGCGCGGCGCGGCGCTGGTCGCAGTTCTACAAGCACGAATCGTGCGGCAAATGCACTCCCTGCCGAGAGGGCACCTACTGGCTGGTGCCGATCTATGAACGACTGGAGACCGGCCGCGGCACCCGCGAAGACCTCGACACCCTGCTCGACATCGCCGACGTGCTGTTCGGAAAGTCGTTCTGCGCGTTGGGTGACGGCGCGGCCATGCCGGTGCAGTCCTCGATCCGGTACTTCCGTGACGAATACATCGCCCACGTCGAGCAGGGCGGCTGCCCCTTCGACCCGGCGGCGAGCATGTTCGTACCCGAGCACGGAGCGCAAGGAGGCCCGCCGTGACACGGTCGGAGAAACCGGAGATGGTGACGTTCACCATCGACGACCAGAAGGTGACCGTGCCCAAGGGCACGCTGATCATCCGCGCCGCCGAGCAGATCGGCATCGAGATCCCCCGCTTCTGCGACCATCCGCTGCTGGACCCGGTGGCCTGGTGTCGTCAGTGCCTCGTCGAGGTCGAGGGTCAACGCAAACCGCAACCGTCGTGCGCGGTGGCCGGCGCCGACGGGATGGTGGTGCGCACTCAGCGCACCTCACCGGAGGCCGACCGCGCCCAGAACCTGGTGATGGAACTGCTGCTGATCAACCACCCGCTGGACTGCCCCACCTGCGACAAAGGTGGGGAATGCCCCCTGCAGAACCAGGCGATGACCCACGGGCGCACCGAAACCCGGTTCGAGGAGGCGAAACGGGTCTACCCCAAACCGATCAACATCTCCTCGCAGGTGCTGTTGGACCGCGACCGCTGCATCCTGTGCGCACGATGCACCCGATTCGCCAACGAGATCGCCGGCGATGTGTTCATCGAGATGATGAACCGCGGTGCGCTGCAACAGGTCGGCATCTACGAGGACGAGCCGTTCGACTCGTACTTCTCCGGCAACACGGTGCAGATCTGCCCGGTGGGGGCGCTGACCGGGTCGTCGTACCGGTTCCGCGCCCGCCCGTTCGACCTGGTGTCCACCCCGAGCATCTGTGAGCACTGCGCGTCAGGATGCGCCCAGCGCACCGATCACCGCCGCGGCAAGGTGATGCGCCGGATGGCCGGGGACGACCCGGAGGTCAACGAGGAGTGGAACTGCGACAAGGGCCGGTGGGCATTCACCTACGCCACCCAGCGTGACCGGATCACCACCCCACTGATCCGCGACGACGACGGCGCGCTGATCCCGACGTCGTGGCCCAATGCGCTGGCGGTGACCGCCCGCGCTTTGGCCGCGGCCCGCGGCGCCGCCGGTGTGCTGGTCGGGGGACGCCTCACCGTCGAAGACGCCTACGGCTACGCGAAGTTCGCCCGCACGGCGCTTCGCAGCGACGACATCGACTTCCGGGCCCGGCCGCACTCGGCGGAAGAGGCCGCGTTCCTGGCCGCCCACGTCGCCGGCACTGCGGTGGGGGTCACCTACCACGACCTGGAGGCAGCGCCGGTGGTGCTGCTGGCCGGTTTCGAACCGGAGGAAGAATCACCGATCGTCTTTCTGCGACTGCGTAAAGCGGCCCGCAAACACCACACCCGCGTTTTCTCTCTCGCGCCGTTCGCCGACCGCGGGACCGACAAGATGTTCGCCACGTGCCTGCCGACCGCGCCCGGCGCCGAGGCGGCCGTTCTCACCGCGATCCGCACCGGCGGGCACCACGGTGAGCTCGCCGAGCTGCTGAGCCGGCCCGGGGCGGTGATCCTGGTCGGGGAACGGTTGGCCACCGCCCCCGGGGCCCTGACGGCCGCGGCTGCCCTTGCCGACGCCACCGGCGCACGGGTGGCGTGGGTGCCCCGGCGCGCCGGCGAGCGGGCGGCCCTCGACGCCGGGGCGCTGGCCGGTTTGCTCCCCGGGGGACGTCCGCTCACCGACCCCGACGCCCGCGCCGAGCTGTGCCGGCTGTGGCGCCTCGCCGACCTGCCCACCGCACCCGGTCGCGACACGGCGGCGATCCTGGCGGGCGCCACCGACGCCACGCTGAGCGCCCTGCTGGTCGCCGGCGTGGAACCCGCCGACCTGCCCGATCCGGCCGCGGCCCTCGCGGCCCTGGACGCGGTGGATTTCCTGGTCAGCGTCGAACTGCGGCACAGCGCGGTCACCGAGCGCGCCGACGTGGTGTTCCCGGTGGCCGCTGCCGCGGAGAAGGCCGGAACCTTTATCAACTGGGAGGGCCGCCACCGGCGCTTCGACGTCACGTTGCGCGACACCGGCGCCCTCTCCGACCTGCGGGTGCTCGACGCTTTGGCCGCCGAGATGGGGGTGGAACTGGGGCTTCCCGGAGTCGCCGCGGCGCGCGGCGAACTCGACCAGCTCAACGCGTGGACCGGGACACGCGGGGCCGGTCCGACCGAGCCCGCCGCCCCGGCACCCGAACCGGGCCGCGGCGAGGCCGTGCTCGCCGGGTGGCGGATGCTGCTCGACGCCGGGCGCATGCAGGACGGCGAACCGCACCTTGCGGGCACGGCGCGTGCCCCGGTGGTGCGCCTCGATCAACAGACCGCAGCCGAGATCGGCGCCGCCGACGGCGAGCAGGTCACCGTGGCCACCGAGCGCGGAGCGATCACGTTGCCACTGTGTGTCACCGCCATGCCGCCGCGAGTGGTGTGGCTGCCGATGAACTCCGCCGGCTCACCGATGCATGACCGTCTCGGGGTCACCACCGGCGCGGTGGTGCGCATCGAGCGGGGGGCACAGCCATGACCGGGTTCGGCAACGACGTGTGGTGGCTGATCGTCGCCAAAGCGGTGGCCGTCTTCGTCTATCTGCTGCTGACGGTGCTGTTCGCCATCGTCATCGAACGAAAAGTTCTCGGCCACATGCAGATGCGACCCGGGCCCAACCGTGTCGGACCGAAAGGCTGGCTGCAGAGCCTCGCCGACGGCATCAAACTCGCCCTCAAGGAGGGCATCATCCCCACCGACGTCGACAAGGTGATCTACACCCTGGCGCCGTGCATCACGGTGGTCCCGGCGATCACCGCGTTCGCGGTGATCCCGTTCGGGCCGGAGGTGAGCGTGTTCGGCCACCGCACGGCGCTGCAGCTGACCGACCTGCCGATCGCGGTGCTGTTCATCCTCGCGATGTCCTCGATCGGGGTGTACGGGATCATCCTGGCCGGCTGGTCGTCGGGTTCGACCTATCCGCTGCTCGGCGGGATCCGTTCGACCGCACAGGTGATCTCCTACGAGGTGGCGATGGGCCTGGCGTTCGCCGCGGTGTTCCTCTACGCCGGGACCATGTCCACCTCGGGAATCGTTGCCGCCCAGGACCGGATGTGGTTCGCGTTTCTGCTGTTGCCGTCGTTCTTCGTCTACGTCACCGCGGTGGTCGGCGAGACCAACCGCGCTCCGTTCGACCTGCCCGAGGCCGAGGGCGAACTCGTCGGCGGTTTCCACACCGAGTACTCCTCGCTGAAGTTCGCCATGTTCTTCCTCGGCGAGTACATCAACATGACCACGGTCTCGGCGCTGGCGGTCACGTTGTTCATGGGCGGCTGGCATGCCCCGTGGCCGTTCAACATGATCGACGGCGCCAACACCGGCTGGTGGCCGGTGCTGTGGTTCACCGCCAAGGTGTGGGGATTTCTGTTCCTCTACATCTGGCTGCGCGCCACCCTGCCGCGACTGCGCTACGACCAGTTCATGGCCCTGGGCTGGAAAATCCTCATCCCGCAGGCACTGCTGTGGGTGCTGGTCGCCGCGGCCATCCGCAGCCTGCGCAACGACGGCTTCGCGCACTGGGAGCTCACCTTGGTGGTGATCAGCGCGGTCACCGCGGCGGGTCTGCTGGGGTTCTTGCACCACCGGTTCGCCACCGCGCGCGGCTATCCCACCGCTTCGCCGCCGGCACCGGGCACCACCGCCGGCGCCTACCCCATCCCGCCGCTGCCGGCGCACGACGCCGCCGGCCGGCAGGCCAGCAAGGAGGAGATCCATGGCTAGTGTCAAAGGTGCTCTCAACGCCCTGGCCGGGTTCGGGGTCACGCTGAGGACGATGTTCAAAAAGCCGATCAACGACGGCTACCCGGAAACCAAAAAACCTACCGCGCAACGCTTCCACGGACGCCACCGGCTCAACCGTCACCCGGACGGGTTGGAGAAGTGCATCGGCTGCGAACTGTGCGCCTGGGCCTGCCCGGCCGACGCCATCTATGTGGAGGCCGCCGACAACACCGACGAGGAGCGCTACTCCCCCGGCGAACGCTACGGCCGGGTCTACCAGATCAACTATCTGCGCTGCATCGGCTGCGGTTACTGCATCGAGGCGTGCCCGACGCGGGCACTGACGATGACCAACGACTACGAGATCGCCGCGGACAACCGCGCCGACATGATCTGGGAACGTGACCAACTGCTGGCGCCGCTGGAACCGGGGATGACCGCTCCGCCGCATGCGATGCCGCCAGGGGCCACCGACAAGGACTACTACCTGGGCAATGTCACCGCCGACGGGCTGCGCGACAACCCGGATCTGTTCGCGCTGCTGGATCGAGCGAAACAGGGCAAAGCATGACGGTCCCCACGTTGATCACCGGCTCGGCCGGGCCGGTCGCCGACACGCTGGCGCGCACCAGCACCGGTGAGGCGGTGGTGTTCTGGCTGCTCGGCGTCGTCGCGGTGATCGGCGCACTCGGGGTGGTGATGGCCAACAAAGCGGTGTACTCGGCATTGTTCCTGGCGATGACGATGCTGTCGCTGGCGGTGTTCTATTTCCTGCAGGACGCCATGTTCCTCGGCGTGGTGCAGATCGTGGTCTACACCGGGGCGGTGATGATGCTGTTCCTGTTCGTGATGATGCTGATCGGGGTGGATTCCCGCGAATCGCTGGTGGAGACTCTGCGCGGGCAACGAATCGCCGGACTCGCCGCCGGGCTCGGGTTCGGGGTGCTGCTGATCGGGGCGATCGGTGCTGCCGCCGCCGCACCGGCGTCGGTCACCGCGACCGCCGGTCCGGCACCGGGAACCGACGGCAACGTCGAAGGGCTCGCGGCCTTGATCTTCACCCGCTACCTGTGGGCGTTCGAATTGACCGGGGCACTGTTGGTCACCGCGGTGCTCGCCGCGATGGTGCTGGCCCACCGGGAGCGGCTCACCGCGCGCCCCACCCAACGGGAGCTGTCGATCCGTCGCTTCGCCCACGGTGGCCACCCCACCCCGATGCCGACACCGGGGGTCTATGCCCGCCACAACGCCGTCGACGTCGCTGCGCTGCTGCCCGACGGATCGTTCTCGGAGCTGTCGGTGCCGCGGTTGCTGCATCAACGCACCGTCGGCCACACCGGAAACGCCACCCGCAGCGACCAGCAGGGGGCCCAGCAGTGAATCCCGACAACTACCTGTACCTCTCGGCGCTGCTGTTCACCATCGGCGCAGCCGGGGTCTTGTTGAGACGCAACGCGATCGTCATGTTCATGTGCATCGAGCTGATGCTCAACGCCGCCAACCTGGCGTTGGTGACATTCTCGCGCACCCACGGCCAGCTCGACGGCCAGATGGTGGCGTTCTTCACGATGGTGGTGGCTGCCTGTGAGGTGGTGGTCGGGTTGGCGATCATCATGACGATCTTCCGTGCCCGCAGATCGGCTTCGGTCGATGACGTGAACCTACTCAAGGGCTGACCGCGCATATGACACATCTGAGTTGGCTGCTGGTGGCGCTGCCCACCGCGGGGGCGTTCGGCCTGCTGGTCGGTGGCCGCCGCACCGACCGGTGGGGGCACCTGGCCGGCTGTGCCACCGTGCTCGGTTCGTTCGGCCTCGCGGTGGCGCTGTTGATCGAGCTGGCTGGCCGCCCCGCCGGGGACCGGCAGATCCATCCGCACCTGTTCTCCTGGGTCCCGGTCGCCGACCTGCAGGTCGACTTCGGTGTGCTCGTCGACCCGCTGTCGATCTGCTTCGTGCTGTTGATCACCGGGGTCGGGGCGCTGATCCACATCTATTCCATCGGGTACATGGCCGACGACCCGGACCGGCGACGGTTCTTCGCCTACCTGAACCTGTTCGTCGCCGCGATGTTGCTGCTGGTGGTCGCCGACAACTATCTGGTGCTCTACCTCGGGTGGGAGGGCGTCGGGCTGGCCTCCTACCTGCTGATCGGTTTCTGGTATCAACGTCCCACCGCCGCGGCCGCCGGGAAGAAGGCGTTCGTGTCCAACCGGGTCGGCGACTTCGGGCTGTCGCTGGCGATGTTCGCGATGTTCGCCAGTTTCGGCACGCTCTCCTACGAGGGTGTGTTCACCGCCGCCGACACCGCCTCGCAGGGCATGCTCACCGCGATCGGATTGCTGCTGCTGCTCGGCGCGTGCGCCAAATCAGCGCAGATACCGGTGCAGGCCTGGTTGTTCGACGCGATGGAGGGCCCCACACCGGTGTCGGCGCTGATCCACGCCGCCACCATGGTCACCGCCGGGGTGTATCTGATCGTGCGCTCCGGCCCGCTGTTCGACCTGTCCGCCGACGCGCGATCGGCGGTGGTGATCGTCGGTGCGGCCACCCTGCTGTTCGGGGCGGTGATCGGCTGCGCCAAAGACGACATCAAACGGGCCCTGGCCGCCTCCACGATCAGCCAGATCGGCTACATGGTGCTCGCCGCCGGGCTGGGCGCCGCCGGCTACGCGTTCGCGATCCTGCACCTGCTGACCCACGGCTTCTTCAAGGCCGGACTGTTCCTCGGCTCGGGGGCGGTGATGCACGGCATGAACGACGAGCAGGACATGCGCCGCTACGGCGCGCTGCGCGCCTTTATGCCGATCACCTACCTCACGTTCGGCATGTGTTACCTGGCGATCATCGGGGTGCCGCCGTTCGCCGGGTTCTTCTCCAAGGACGCCATCATCGAGGCCGCGCTGGGATCCGGTGGGGTGCGCGGGATGACGTTGGCCGCCGTCGCGGTTCTCGGCGCCGGGATCACCGCGTTCTACATGACCCGGGTGATGGTGATGACGTTCTTCGGAGAGCGCCGGTGGGCAGCCGACGAATCCGAGGTGACCGCGCAGCGCGCGGTGCAGCATCCGCACGAGGCGCCGGCGGTGATGACCGGGCCGATGATCGTGCTGGCCGGCGGGGCGCTGTTCGCCGGGGTCGTCTTGGCGTTCGGGAGGCTGGAGCGGTGGCTGGCCCCGGTCGTCGGCCCCGGCCACCTCGAGTCGACCCACGCTGTGCCCGCGTGGGTGAGCGCATCGGTGACCTTCGCGGTGGTGCTCGTCGGTGTCGCTGTGGCCTACGCGATGTATGCCCGTCGCCCGGTGCCGGCCACCGCCCCCACCGACGTGTCGGCGTTGACGGCGGCGGCCCGCCGCGACCTGTACGGCGACGCGGTCAACGAGGGGCTGTTCATGCGTCCCGGTGACCGGACGGCGCGCGCCCTGGCCTACGTCGACGACGTCGGCGTGGACGGCTCGGTCGATGCGCTGGCCGCCGGGGTGCGTCGTGCTTCCGGGGCGCTGCGCGCGGTGCAGACCGGGTTCGCCCGCAGCTACGCACTGATGATGTTGGCCGGAGCGGTGCTGCTGGTCGCGGTGGTCTTGGTGGTGCAACGATGATGGGGATTCCGTGGCTGTCCGCACTGTGGCTCCTTCCGGTCGCCGGCGCGGTGGTGGTGATCCTTTTGCCGGCCGCCGCACCGAAGCCGGCGAAGGTGGTCGGGCTGGGTGTGAGTCTGGCGGTGCTGGCTCTCGCGGTGGTGATCACCGTCGGGTTCGACACCTCCGGCTCCGCGGCGCCCTACCAGTTCGTCGAATCCCATTCCTGGATCCCGGCGTTCGGCGCTGGATACACCCTCGGGGTCGACGGCATCGCGGTGGTGCTGGTGTTGCTGACCGCACTGCTGGTCCCGATTCTGATTCTCGCCGGATGGAACGACGGGGGAACCCGAAGCCGCGGTGTGCACGCCTACGTCGCGCTGACGTTGACCGTCGAGTCGATGGTGCTGATCTCGCTGGTCTCCCTCGACGTGCTGCTGTTCTACGTGTTCTTCGAAGCGATGCTGATCCCGATGTACTTCCTCATCGGAGGATTCGGTCACGGGCGCAACCGCTCGCAGGCGGCGTTGAAATTCCTGCTGTACAACCTGTTCGGCGGGTTGATCATGCTGGCCGCGGTCATCGGGGTGTACGTGGTGACCGCGCAGCACGGCACCGGCACCTTCGATTTCCGGGCGGCGGTGGCGTTGTTCTCCCCCGACTCCGGTGTCGTCGACCCGGGGGTGCTCAAGGCGCTGTTCTTGGGATTCATGTTCGCGTTCGCGATCAAGGCCCCCCTGTGGCCGTTTCACCGGTGGCTGCCCGACGCGGCGGTGGAGGCCACCCCGGCCAGCGCGGTGCTGATGATGGCGGTGATGGACAAGGTCGGGACCTTCGGGATGCTGCGCTACTGTCTGCAGCTCTTCCCCGACGCGTCCACCTACTTCCGTCCCGCGATCATCGTGTTGGCGGTCGTCGGGGTCGTCTACGGCGCGATGGTCGCGATCGGTCAGACCGACATCATGCGGTTGATCGCCTACACCTCGATCTCGCACTTCGGATTCATCATCCTGGGGATCTTCGTGATGACCTCCCAGGGTCAGAGCGGGTCGACGCTGTACATGTTCAACCACGGGCTGTCGACCGCGGCGGTGTTCCTCATCGCCGGCTTCCTCATCGCCCAGCACGGCAGCCGCCGGATCGCCGACTACGGCGGCGTGCAGAAGGTCGCCCCGGTGCTCGCCGGCACCTTCCTGGTCGCCGCGATGGCCACCCTGTCGCTGCCCGGGCTGGCACCGTTCATCAGTGAATTCCTGGTGTTGATCGGCACATTCAACCGGTATTGGCTGGCCGCGGTGATCGGCACGACCGCACTGGTGCTCTCCTCGATCTACATGCTCTGGCTGTATCAGCGGGTGATGACCGGACCGGTGGCCCACGGCAACGACCGCCTGCGCGACCTGGTACCGCGCGAGGTCGTCGTCGTCGCCCCCCTGATCGCGCTGCTGCTGTTTTTGGGTTTCTATCCCAAACCGGTTCTCGACATCATCAACCCGGCCGTCGGACACACCATGACCACGATCGGTCAGCACGATCCGGCGCCGCACAACGCGGAGGGACCGGTGCCGTGACCGCTATGCCCACTCCGAGCATCGAATACACCCTGGTGTTTCCGCTGCTGATCGTCTTCGGCGCCGCGGTGGCCGGCATCGTGGTCGAGGCCTTCGTGTCGCGGGCGTGGCGCTACCGCGTGCAGGTCGGCTTGACGCTGAGCGCCTTGGCGGCCGCGTTTGTCGGTGTCGTCGTGGTAGCCAATCACACTGGGCCCCAAGGGCGCACCGCAGTGGTCGGAGCCCTCGCCGTGGATCGTCCTGTGCTGCTGGTGCAGGGAACGGTGCTGTTGGTGGCGCTGATGGCGGTGATGTTCATCGCCGAACGCACCCTGGCCGCACCACGCGCCGAGGCGCAGACGCGGTTGGCGAGCGTGGCCGCCGGACTTGACTCGTTCACCCCACAGGGCTCGGCCATTCCCGACGGCGCGGTCGAACGCCAGGCGTTGCGCGCCGGCGCCATGCAGACCGAGGTGTTCCCGCTGACGTTGCTCGCGGTGGGCGGCATGCTGGTGTTCCCCGCCGCCAACGACCTGCTGACGATGTTCATCGGTCTTGAGGTGCTCTCGCTGCCGCTGTATCTGCTGTGCGGCCTGGCCCGGCACCGTCGCCTGCTCTCCCAGGAGGCGGCGATGAAATACTTTCTGCTCGGCGCGTTCTCCTCGGCGTTCTTCCTCTACGGCGCCGCCCTGCTCTACGGGGCCACCGGCACCCTGTCGCTGGCCGGCATCGCCGATCACCTGGGCACCCACCGCGTCGGCTCCCTGGCGCTGGTGGGTGCCGCACTGGTCGCGATGGGGTTGTTGTTCAAGGTCGGCGCGGTGCCGTTCCATTCCTGGATCCCGGATGTCTACGTCGGTGCGCCCACCCCGATCACCGGGTTCATGGCCTCGGCGACCAAGGTCGCCGCGTTCGGTGCGCTGCTGCGGTTCGTCTATGTCGCCCTGCCGCCACTGCAGGCCCAGTGGCGCCCGGTGTTGTGGCTGGTGGCGATTCTGACCATGGCGGTCGCGACGGTCGCGGCGGTCAGCCAGAGCGACGTCAAACGGATGCTGGCCTATTCGTCGGTCTCCCACGTCGGTTTCATCCTCACCGGTGTTCTGGCCGCCGTCCCCGCCGCGGTGTCCTCGACGATCTTCTATCTGATCGCCTACAGCTTCTCCACCGTCGGAGCGTTCGCGATCCTGGCGCTGGTGCGCGGCGCCGACGGCGTCGAGGACGCCGGCATGGCGCACTGGGCCGGGCTGGGCCGACGCTCGCCGCTGGTCGGGGTGATGTTTTCGCTGTTCCTGTTGGCGTTTGCCGGTATCCCGTTGACCAGCGGGTTCACCAGTAAGTTCGCCGTGTTCGCCGCCGCCGCCGAAGGGGGCGCGGTTCCGCTGGTGATCGTCGGGGTGATCGCCAGTGGGGTGGCCGCCTACTTCTACGTGCGGGTGATCTTGCTGATGTTCTTCACCGAACCCACCGACGACACTCCCGACGTCGCGGTGCCCGGAGCGTTGGGCAAGGCCGCGATCGCGGTGTGCGCAGCGGTTACCGTGCTGTTGGGGGTTCTGCCCCAGCCCCTTTTCGATCTGGTGAACGCGGCAACGCAGTTCGTGCGCTGACCGCTGCCGCCCGACGCGCACTACGCGCGTCACCGATGAGACCGTCACCGATGAGGAGGACACGTGTTTCCGGGAACCCACGCAGCCACTGACCCGCACCGCCCCGCGGTGCTCATGGCCGGCTCGCGCCAGGTCTTGACCTACGGGGAGCTCGAGGAGCGTTCGGCGCAGCTGGCCGCCGCGCTGCGCGCCCAAGGGCTGGTCCGCGGGGACGTGATTGCCGTGCTCGCCGATAACACCCCGGAGGTGTTCGTCATCTACTGGGCCGCCATGCGCTCCGGGCTCTACATCACCGCGATCAACCGGCATCTGAGCCCGGCCGAAGTCGCCCATATCGTGACCGACAGCGACACCCGGGTGCTGTTCGTCTCCGGCGGGCTCGCCGATCTGGGCCAGCGACTGCTCGATGAGCTGCCCGATACGGTGCAGCGCTACGGCTTCGGCGCTGCGATGGTCGGCTATCCGTCGTATCAGGAGCTGCTCGACGCGTCGGTACCGCCGCTCGACGACCAGCCCCGCGGCGCGGACATGCTGTATTCCTCGGGCACCACCGGCCGCCCGAAAGGCATCAAACCGCCGCTGCCCGACGCCCAGGTCGACGAGCCGGGCGAAGCGCTGATCACCTTGATGCAGGGTTTGTTCGGGATCACCGCAGAGACCGTCTATCTGTCTCCGGCGCCGATCTATCACGCGGCGCCGCTGCGGTGGTGTGCCGGCGTGCAGGCTCTGGGCGGCACCGTCATCCTGATGGAGAAATTCGACCCGGAGGCGACACTGGCGACCATCGAACGCCACCGGGTCACCGTCACCCAGATGGTGCCGACCATGTTCGTACGCCTGCTGCAGCTGCCCGAAGACGTCAAAACCCGCTACGACCACAGCTCGCTGCAGGCGGTGGTGCATGCTGCCGCACCATGTCCTCCCGAAGTCAAAGACGCCATGATCGCTTGGTGGGGGCCGATTCTCGTCGAGTACTACAGCTCCACCGAGGCGCACGGGCTGACGTTCATGACCGCGCCGGAGTGGGAACGCAAACGCGGCTCGGTGGGGCGCTCGGTGCTCGGCACGATCCACATCTGCGATGACGACGGCCGCGAGCTTCCGATCGGGGAGGTCGGCACGGTGTTCTTCGAACGCGAGGCGATGCCGTTCACCTACCACAACGATCCGCAGAAAACCCGTGCCGCTCAACACCGCGACCATCCGACCTGGACGACGGTCGGCGACCTGGGTTACGTCGACGACGACGGGTATCTGTTCCTCACCGACCGCAAGTCGTTCATGATCATCTCCGGTGGGGTCAACATCTACCCGCAGGAGATCGAAAACGTGCTCGCACTGCACCCGGCCGTCTTCGACGTCGCCGTGATCGGCGTGCCCGACCCCGAGATGGGCGAACAGGTCAAGGCGGTGGTGCAGGTGCGCGACGGTGTGAGCGCCGACGCCGCGCTGGCCGACGCGCTCATCGACTATGTGCGCGAACGCATCGCCCACTACAAGGCGCCGCGCTCGGTGGATTTCGTCGATGCGTTGCCCCGCACCCCGACCGGCAAGCTGGTCAAAGGTGATCTGCGGGCACGCTACAGCGACTGACTCCTCGCGCCGGACCGGATCGGAGCACGCCAGCCCCCCAGTTCGGTGGTGAGGCTCAGTGTTTGCCGATATTTGTGAGTCCCGACCTGGTAATCGGATTGGCAATCGGGCTCTACGCCACCAACCTGGGTCTGCGGGTTCTGATCCGTGATGGTTGTTGATTGTGGAGTATCCGGCCGTGGTTG
>NZ_NCXO01000018.1 GCF_002104795.1 Mycolicibacillus koreensis | reverse complement strand
TCATCTGTGGAGATTTGCGAGCCCAGGCCGGCAGGATCGCCGAGGAGAACCGCTTGCGTTGCCCAGTGTCGGGATCGACGCGGCGGTCGTTGACCCGCGGCGCTTTGACCTCGACTGCGCCGGCGGCGGTCAGCACCTCGCGGCCGTGGTGGTAGCCGTTGCGCACCACCAGTCGGTGGCCGGCCTCGTCGAGTTGGTCGGCGAACTGGGCCACGTAGGCGGCGACCTCGGCCTGCAGTGCGGCGGCCAGCATCTGCCGGGCGCCGTCGCGGACGATCTCATCGAGCAGCGACCGGCCGGGGCCACCGGTGTTGTCGTTGGCTGAATCGGCGTCGTGAACTACGGTGAGCATGGGCGTGCCTTCCCGACCAGCGCGCCAACGCCGGTCTTGATCAGAACCACTTCGACTTGAAGATCATCCTCGGGAAGGTGCGCCCTTTCCTACGCCACCTCACCGAGGCTCATCCACAGGTTCTGATCATTGCTCCACTACACGCGAGCGGGACTACACCTCACCATCAAGGATCGGCGCGATGATCTCATCCCCGACGAACTGCTCGCAGAACGCCATGCGTTTGTCCAGGTCGGTCCTGGACATGGGCGGCGACGCCTCCCTCACCCACTCCGTCACGTCCAGCGCATTCTCGGCTGCGTCGCTGATGTCGATGTGGTCGCGGAGGGTCTGCTCGTCGAACTCAGCGGGGGCTTCTAGGTCGAGGAGCGGCATCGGAGCGGTCTCGTCAATCGGGATGCGGCGTGTCGCCGACTCGGGCAGGTGACGCGCCACCAGGACGACTGGCGGTTGTATCCCGATTCGCGCTTTCACGATGTGGGCTGCCAGTGCGTGCCCACATCGGTGACGGTCAATGCGCGCGAGCTCGTCGATCCACCACAACGGATTCGCCTTGTGGTCGGGCTCGGCATTGAAGGGCTGAACACATCGGAGGGAGGTAAACGTGACATCCGAAAGTGCGGCTAGCTTGCGCCGATGGTCCGAGCTGTCAAATTTCGCTGGATCATCTTTGATCGGGAAGTAGAGGTTTCTCTCGTTGGGCGGTGGGTTCTGCCCGCTGTCGCGGACGGCGGCGTAATGGATGGTGCCGTCGAGCGCAGCACGGAGCAGGTACAGCCACTCTCCGAACAGGGTGCTGATCCGCACAGGTAAGGGCTCGACCGTACGGATCACCAAAGTCCATTGGGTGTCCGAATCAGGGTGGGGGATCAAGTCAAACTGCCGTGGGTTCCGAGTTAGATACTCATTCCAGAGCTGCCCCATCAACTTACGTACCTCAGCGGCACGACGCATCCGATCCCGCAGCACCCCAATGTCCGTCACCATCACGCCACCTCCGCCCGGTGCCGCCTCACCACCCGAAACACCGTCGCCCTGGACACCCCGAACAGTCCCATCAGCTCGCCGACGGGCTCACCCTGGCGGTACAACCGCACCAACCGAGCCCGCTGATCCGAGTTCAGCTTCGATGGCCTGGTAGCGGGCAGCCCCCGAGACACCCGAGCCTCCCGACTTGCCTGCCGCCGCTCCCGACCAAGCTCCAACTCCAGCTCCGCCAGGCTCGCCATGATCCCCGCCACCGCCCGCCCCGTCGGGGTCGAGGTGTCGACTCCCTCGCGCAGCGCCTGCACCACGATCCCCCGAGCTGCCAGGTCGGCAACCGTCGAAGTCACCTCGACTACAGAGCGCCCCAGGCGGTCGAGGGCTACGACGACCAGACGATCCCCAGCCCGCAGCCATCCCAGCGCAGAGGCCAGCCCAGGCCGCTCGGAGCCCGCACGCCCCGATGCCGTGTCCGTGAACGTACGGTCGGGCTCGACCCCCGCAGCCGCCAGTCGGTCGTGCTGCTGCTCGACTGACTGGTGCCCCGTGGAAACTCGGAGATACGCCGCCGTGGCGGTCGTAGTCGTCGTTGTTGTGCTCATGCCAGCAGAGTCTCACCGAGCACCGACAGGATGTGAGACCCGCTCGGTGACACCAGGATGCGAGACTCGGTGACCTGCGTTGTCGTGAGCACAACACGTAGGGAATCACGGGGTCTCAGTTCTTTAGATGTGAGACCCACCCGTATCGCTAGGCTGGCTCCGTGGGAGACAGATTGAAATATGAGTTCACGGAAGACGCCTCTAATCCTCGGGTTGAGATATACCAAGTCGACGAGCGGGGAGAACCGATCGGTGAAGGTTCGATTGGCCACCTCACCTGGAAGAGCTACACATCGCCACCGCAGATAGCAATGATCTATCTGAACCCCGAATGGCGCGGCAGGTGGATCGCCCGCGAGTTGCTGCGTTACACGGTCGAGAACCACTGTCACGACCTGGAGCATGACCCGAAGGTTTTCGAAGAAGGACCGAACCATCTGGGTAAGAAGTTCGCCAATGCGAATCCCCTGCCGCTCCCGTAACTGGCAACGGGGACGCGAACTCCGCGCCAGCCCGATGCGTCCTGACCTCACCCTAGAAACCAGGTAGCCCCCACCGCCTCGGCTGAGACGACGGCCCTCCTGGGCCCCTCCTGGCCCTCCTGACCTACCGACCTACCTACCTACCTACCCAACCCCCACCCCCATCCGACTCACCACCACATCCAGCCGCGCCCTGCCCACGCACCCCTCGCAGCACCGAGGATCGTGAGTCACGTCCCCCGTTGCGGCGCTGGACGTTTCGACAGCCTGGACAGGCTCGTGACGCCCCTGACGGGCCGAGTCGTGTGACATACTGGTCCTACCTTTCTCTGAGGTTGAGGTACGGGTCGGTCCCGACCCAGCCCCCAGGCGGCGTGAGGCGTCATCCGCCTGGGGGTTTCTCGGATCAGGCCGCGTCGGAATCCTCGTCCTCGTCGTCCTTGTCGATGTCCGACACGTAGGTCACGGATTTGTCGACCAGGGTGTCCCCTACTACCGCCAGCACCCACGACACGATGGCGCGCAGGTCATCCTCGGATTTCTCGACCAGCAGCAGGTCGTGAGGCATCAGGCCGTCGAGTGCGGCTTCCACCACGTCCAGGACCCGACGACGGATGTCTCGGGATTGCTCCACCGCCGCCTTCTCCATCGCTGGGGTCGTCTCGTCGGGACCTTGCCCCGCGAGCAGCTCGGCGCTGTCGATCACCCACTGCCGTTTCGCACCCAGACGGCCCCATCGGACCTTCGGGAACGTCACCGTGTCGGTCGTCATATCAATCTCCCTTTCTCCTGTAGGACAACGACTCTCGTCGTCCCCGCTGGTGCCGAGGACTCGAACCCCGTGCCCGCCCGCCGTTTCCGGTACGGGACACCACACCTATCCGACCTTCCAGTCCGTCTCCCCGTCATTCATCCAGAGGATGCAGTAGCACTCGGGGCAACGGTCGTCGTCGACGACGCCGCCCAGGCTCCACTCCGCAGGGTCGACGAACGCCCCGCAGTATGGGCAGTCCCACTGATTTCGGTTGGCGTCCAGGGTCACTGAGATGTACCTGCGGGACAGCACTTCCCACACCGAGACCAGCTCGTCCAGAGCTGTCTCCCGCACGGCGGGGGCGATCACGGTCAGCGGCCCACCGCCCTGCTCCCAGTCGGCTCGGTACCGCGCGTTGATCGTTCGGGCTGCGTCCAGGCACCGCCGCCAGCCCCGCACCAGCACCTCGTAGGGTTCGGGATACTCAGCGGCGCGACAAACCTCGGGATCGGGACCGACCATCCCGTTGTCCTCGGCGAACGCACCCATGAGCCCGCTGAGGTGGTGGCGGGCTCGGCAGGCGGGGGTGTACGCGGAGTCCCAAGCCTCGTCGGGGTTCATGCCCGACGGCCCTTGGTCACGTCCGTCGAGGTGCCGCCAAACGGTGACCCCGAGCGGGTACGCGACCCGCCGCGCGTCGGCTTGGACTCCCGAGCCACCGCGTCGCCCCGTGCCGAGGTAGAGACCTGCTCGGCCAGCCACTCCTCGAACTGCTCGCGGGGGTAACGGACCCCGTTCCCGATCTTGATACTCAGCGGCCCTGTGTTCCGTGACCGCCAATACGAGAGGGTCTGCGGCGAGACGTTGAGCCGCTGGGTGACCTGGGTCGGGGTCAGGTACTCCCCACCCATCAGGTCGGTGTCGGCCCCCACGTCGGGGGCGGCGGTGCGTGCCATGTCGTCCTCCTGATGTACACGTAACGTGTATGACTTCTGATTTAGACAGTAGCACAGATTGTCGGGATTGGAATACCTATATGAATCAGATAGGCTGTTGTTCGTGACTGAAACCGAAGACCAGCAGCTCGGAGCGGCTGTCCGCCTTCGTCGCGAGATGGTGGGCATCTCGCAGCAGGAGCTTGCGCGGCGGATCGGCATGGCCCCCGTCGTGCTCGGGCGCGTCGAGCTGGGGACACGGCCAGCGCGGGCTACGG
This sequence comes from Mycolicibacillus koreensis, assembly GCF_002104795.1. GTDB lineage: Bacteria > Actinomycetota > Actinomycetes > Mycobacteriales > Mycobacteriaceae > Mycobacterium > Mycobacterium koreense. The sequence goes on along the minus strand of NZ_NCXO01000018.1, from coordinate 63,609 downwards.
AGCTGCATGCCATCGCCTCCGCGCTCGGGGTCTCCGCCGCTGATCTCCTGAGGGTGCTGACTCCTGTTGACCCGTCGTGGGTCGTCGGGCGGGCCGACTCCCTGCGCGACATGTGCCAGTCGCACCTACACCAATACATCCAAGCGTTCGTGGATTCCGTTGCCGCCGTACGGAAATCAGAACTCGGCGTGCCGATGGACGGCGACGTTTTCCTGGATGACGCCGACGACGTTCGGGACTACCTGATGCGTGAGCCGCGAGGTCGTGGGGAGAAGCTCGACGAGGACCTGGTGCCCCTGGTGCGGGAGCTCCTGTTGGACCTCGTGTACCGCAAGGTGCCTCCTGGGGAGGGGGAGCGGGGATGACCAGCTCGGCGGGGGAGCCTCAACGGCGGAAGGCGGGGGCTTACGGTCCCGAAGACCTGTGGACGAAACGGGACGGATCAAAGTCCGCGCGGCACGGGCGGGGGAAACGCTGGCGGGTCACCGTGATTGGACTCGACGGCACCAGAGAGACGGAGAGCTTCGCCCGCAAGGCGGATGCTGAGACCTATCGGGATGCGGCCACCACGAGGCTCACCACGGGCACCTACGTGACCGAGAAGGCGGGTCTGGTCACGGTCGAGGACGTGTGGCAGGTCTACCTCTCTCACCAGAAACCAGGTGGGACACGGGAACGCCGAGTCTCAGGGTGGAACAAGTGGGTGGGGCCGCGCTGGGGAAGCGTCCTGGTCAAGGACGTACAGCGGTCAGCAGTCAAGTCGTGGATTGTCGAGATGGGGGAGCAGGGCGCGACGCCCACCACCGTTGAGAATGCAATGGAGGTGCTGCGCGGGATTCTCAGCGTGGCGGTAGAGGACAAACGCCTGTCCGCGAACCCAGCGTCAGGGCACACCCTGCCCGCCCGCACCGAGCCCCCGAAGGTGTACCTGAGTCACGACCAGACCTGGGCGTTGGCGGACACCATAGACCCTCGGTATCGGACTCTCGTCCTGTTCCTGGCATACACGGGTTTGCGGTTCGGGGAGGCGGCGGCGCTGGAGGTACATGACCTGAATCTCCTACGGCGGCAGGTCCACGTACGTCAGCAGGTGACCGAGGTCGGCGGACGGCTGACCTGGACCCCGACGAAGGGTAAGCAGGCGCGGCACGTTCCGTTGCCGAAGTTCCTCATTGAACCGTTGTCGGTGCAGTGTCAGAACAAGAAACGGGAAGACCTCGTGTTCACCGCCCCGAAGGGTGGGGTGCTGCGCCTCAACTCGTGGCGGGATCGCACATGGAAATCCGCCGTCGACACCCTGCGCCAGCTCGACGATGCGGGGACACCGCACACGGACTTCCCCGCCGCCACACCCCACGACCTCCGTCACACGGCGGCGAGCCTGGCGGTCCAGGCGGGGGCCAACGTGAAGGTGCTCCAGATCATGCTCGGCCATAAGAGCGCGACGCTGACCTTGGACACCTACAGCGACCTCTTCCCCGAGGACTTGGAGCAAGTCGCGGCGCACCTCGACAGGGTGGTCGCCGACCTGGGGAAATCGACCTCGGTCTGATCTCCTGCCTACCCACTGCCTACCGGCCGCGCCAGCAGCCAAAACGAAGAAACCCGCCCTGTCCTGTTTTACCAGGTCAGAGCGGGTTTTCCACTGTCGGGGTGGCGGGATTCGAACCCACGACCTCTTCGTCCCGAACGAAGCACGCTACCAAGCTGCGCCACACCCCGTGTGAAGCCACGACAGCCTATCGCACCGCCACCGTCTGCAGCCAAACCGTTACCCCTTCGGCCGCGACTCGCCGGATGGATCACACCGGCGAAACCACCGGGTGTAACTCACACTGGGAAGAGATGCGGTTTCCCGCCCGGTTATGCAGACTAACTAACTGAGCCGGAAGGAGTGAGACGATCATGACCCTGTTGGGTGGTGCCCTCTACGCCGGATTCTTCGGGTTGGCGGCCGTGTGGCTGGCCTGGACCGGTGAGCGTGACGAGCCGACAGTGCAGGACGGTGGCGGTCAGCCCCAGGCGGCGGACCGTTCGAACGACGTGAGAGCCTCGGCCGCCTCCCGCGGATCGATGCCCTGCTGAGCCAGCCAGTCGTCGCTGAAGTAGGTGTCGGCGTAGCGTTCGCCGCCGTCGGCGAGCAACGTCACCACCGACCCGCCGCGCCCCTGCGCGACCATCTCGGCGAGCAGCCCGAACGCTCCCCACAGGTTGGTCCCCGTCGACGCTCCCACCCGCCGACCCAGCACCGTGCTGGCGTGGCGCGCCGCGGCCACCGACGCCCCGTCGGGCACCAACACCATGCGGTCGACCACACCGGGCAGAAACGACGGCTCCACCCGTGGACGCCCGATCCCCTCGATGCGTGAGGACGCGTCGACCACCAGGTCGTAGCGGCCCTGCGCGTAGGCGGGGAAGAACGCGGAGTTCTCCGGGTCCACCACACACAGGCGGGTGCCGTAGCGCCGGTAGCGGATGTAGCGGCCGATGGTGGCGCTGGTGCCGCCGGTGCCGGCTCCCACCACGATCCACTCCGGCACCGGATGCCGCTCCTCGCGCATCTGCTCGAAGATCGACTCGGCGATGTTGTTGTTGCCTCGCCAGTCGGTGGCCCGCTCGGCGTTGGTGAACTGATCCAGGTAGTGCCCGCCGGTCTCGGCGGCGACACGTTCGGCCTCCGCGTAGACCTCGCCGGACTCCTGCACGAAATGGCAGCGCCCGCCCTGAGCCTCGATCAGCGCCACCTTCGACGCACTGGTCGACTCCGGCATCACCGCCACGAACGGCAGACCGAGCAGCTGGGCGAAGTACGCCTCGGAGACCGCCGTGGAGCCCGACGACGCCTCCACCACCGTGGTGTGCTCACCGATCCAGCCGTTGCACAGTCCGTAGAGGAACAGCGATCGCGCCAGCCGGTGTTTGAGGCTGCCGGTGATGTGGGTGGTCTCGTCCTTGAGGTACAGCGCCACATCGGCCTCGAGGGCCCACGCCGACGGCAGGGGATAGCGCAGCAGGTGGGTGTCGGCCGAGCGGCGGGTGTCGGCCTCGATCAGCCGGATCGCGTTGTCGACCCAGCGGCGGGGGTGGCTGTGGGCGGCGGTGCCCGACGCCGCCGCGCTCACCGCGCCGAGACGGTGGGCTGCGAGCGCCCCCGGGTGGCCGCCACGTCGGCGTCGCCGGTCGGTGCGGCGATCAGCGTCAGCAGCGTCGCCTCCGGGCGGCAGCAGAACCGCACCGGCGCGTAGGGCGAGGTGCCCAATCCGGCGGAGACGTGCAGCCGCATCGTGGAACCCCAGTGCGACGGTCCCTTCGCCCGCGACCGGTCCAGCCCGCAGTTGGTCACGATCGCGCCGTAGAACGGCAGGCACAGCTGCCCGCCGTGGGTGTGGCCGGCCAGCACCAGCTGGTAGCCGTCGGCGGCGAACCGGTCCAACACGCGCGGCTCCGGCGAGTGGGTCAGCCCCAGCCGCAGATCCGCGGCCGCGCTGGCCGGCCCGGCGATCGTGTCGTAGCGGTCCCGCCCGATGTGGGGGTCGTCGACCCCGGCGGCGGCGATCCGCAGTCCGGCGACGTCGAGTTCGGTGCGGGTGTGGGTCAGGTCCAGCCACCCACGCTCGGTGAAGGCGGCCCGCAGATCCTGCCACGGCAACGGCTCCCCGTAGATGCGGTGCCCGGGTTTGACCAGGTAGTGCGCCGGGTTCTTCATCCGCGGGCCGAAGTAGTCGTTGCTGCCGAAGACGAACACCCCCGGCACCCCCAGCAAGTCACCGAGTGCCTGCACCACCGCGGGCACCGCCTTCGGGTGGGCGAGGTTGTCCCCGGTGTTGACCACCAGATCCGGGTTGAGTCCGGCCAACTCCCGCAACCAGGCCTGCTTGCGCCGCTGACCGGGGCGCATGTGCAGATCGCTCAGGTGCAGCACCCGCAGCGGCGAGGAACCCGGCGCCAGCACCGGCATGGTCAGATCCCGCAGTGTGAACGCGTTGCGTTCGATCAGCGCGGCATAGCCGATCCCGGCAGCCGTGGTGCCGAGCCCGACAGCGGTCGCGCGTTTCAAAACGGTCAGGGGCTGGGCGGCAGGCATGTAGGCAGCTTACTTCCCGGCACCGGCGTCGGAGGGTCCGAATGGCCGGACCGCGCCGGGGCGCGCCGGGGCCGGCTGCGGGGCCGGCTACGGCGGCGGGGCGACCGGGATCGTGATCGGCGGCAGCCCGGGGATCTCCACCACCGTCATCTCCGGCGGTGCCCCCGGTGGCGGCGGGGCGCCCGGCGGTGCGGCCGGCGGCGGCGGTGGCGGTGGTGGGGAGCCGTTGCTGATCAGGATCGTGATCACCGACCCGGGCAGGGTCTGGCCGTCCGGGGAGGTGCCCACCACGGTGCCGTACTTGGAGCTGCTGAACACCGAGTTGGTCTCGTCGGCCACCTGGAACCCGGCCTCGCGGATCCGCTTGCGGGCGTCGCTGACCTCCAGGCCCGACACGTTGGGCACCTTCGAGCCGGGCGCACCCTCCACGAACCGCGGGTCGGTGGGCGGCAGGTGAATCTCGCCGAAGTCGTTGGCGATCGGTTGCAGCGCGGTGAACCAGGTGCGCGACGGCTCGTTGCCGCCGTAGAGGTCGCCCTCGCCGCAGTGCCGCAGCGGGAACGAGCACAGGTCGGTGGGGGTGGCCGAGTCATCGAAGATGTAGTTCGCCGCGGCGTACTGGTTGGTGAAGCCCAAGAACCCGGCGGAGCGGTGCGCCTCGGTGGTTCCGGTCTTGCCCGACATCGGCAGATCCCAGCCGGCGGCCCCCGCCGAGCCGGCCGCGGTACCGCCGCCGGCGGCGTCCTTGCTCATCGCGTTGGCCAAGGTGTTGGCCAAGCCCTCCGGGACGGCTTGCTCGCACGGCGCGACGGTGACCGCCACCTCGTTGCCGTCCCGATCGATGAGCTTGTCGATCGGGTTGGGCGGGCACCAGGTGCCCCCGGAGGCCAAGGTGGCCGCGACGTTGGACAACTCCAGCGCGTTCACCTCGATCGGCCCCAGCGTGAACGATCCCAGGTTCTGGCGTTTGACGAAATCGGCGAGGCTCTCGTTGCTCGCCGGGTCGTAGGCGCGCGCGGTGCCTGGGTCGGCGTAGGAGCGCAGCCCCAGCCGCACCGCCATGTCGACGGTGCGCGCGACGCCGACCTGCGAGATCAGCTTCGCGAACGCGGTGTTCGGGGAGGTTGCCAGCGCCTCGGTCACCGTCATCGGGGAGCGGTACGGTGCGACGTTCTCCACACACCAGGTGTCCTTCGGGCAGCCCTTGGCGCCCCCGCTGCCCAGCCCCTTGGCATCGAACCGGTTGGGAACGTCGAGTTCGGCGTCGATGCCCAATCCCATGTCGAGGGCGGCCGCGGTGGTGAAGATCTTGAACACCGACCCGGCGCCGTCGCCGACCAGCGAAAACGGCTGCGGGCGCATGGTCTCTCCGGCCTCGGTGTTGAGTCCGTAGGTGCGGTTGGACGCCATCGCCAGCACCGGGTGGGTGTCCTTGCCGGGGCGCACCACACTCATCACGCTGGCCACCCCGGGCAGATCCGGGCTGGCGAACTCGTTGATCGCCGACTTGACGTGCTCCTGGGTCTTGGGGTCCAGCGTGGTGTGGATCTGGTAGCCGCCGCGGGCCAGCTTCTCCGGGCTGATCCCCGACTTGGTCAGATACTCCTGGACGTAGTCGCAGAAGAACGCCCGGTCACCGGCCGCGATGCAGCCGCGCGGCAGCTCGTTGGGTTGCGGCAGCACCCCGAGCGGCTCGGCCTTGGCGGCGCGCAGCACCTCCGGGTCGGCCGCACCGTTCTCGATCATGGTGTCGAGCACGACGTTGCGGCGCGCGAGTGCCCCATCGGGGTTGGTGTAGGGGTTCAGCGAGCTCGTCGACTGCACCAGGCCCGCCAGCAGCGCGGCCTGCTGCCAGTTCAGGTCGGCGGCGTCGACCCCGAAATAGGTCTGCGCGGCGTCTTGCACCCCGAACGCGTTGTTGCCGAACGACACCAAGTTCAGGTAGCGGGTGAGGATCTCCGTTTTGGAGAACGTCTTGTCCAGGGTCAGCGCCATCCGGATCTCGCGCAGCTTGCGCGCGGGGGTGGTCTCCACCGCCGCCCGCTTCTCCGCGTCGGTCTGGGCGAGCACCAGAAGCTGGTAGTTCTTGACGTACTGCTGCTCGATGGTCGACCCGCCGCGGGTGTCCAGGTCACCGGAGGCGTAACCGGCCAGCCCGGTCAACGTCCCCTTCCAGTCCACACCGTTGTGCTCGGCAAACCTGCGGTCCTCGATCGAGACGATTGCCAGCTTCATCGTGTTGGCGATCTGATCGCTGGGCACCTCGAACCGGCGCTGGGAGTACAGCCAGGCGATCGGGGTGCCCTCGGCGTCGAGCATCGTCGTCACCTCGGGCACGTCGCCCTCCAGCACCTGCGCGGAGCCGTTGGCGACGACGTCGGAGGCCCGGTTGGACAGCAGACCGACGCCCCCCACGATCGGGAAGAGCAGGGCGGCGACGATCGCACTGGCCAGCAGGCAGCAGCCGGCGAGCTTGGCGATGGTGACACCGACTGCGGGGCGCTCGGACATGGGTACTACACTAGCGGCGTCGCGGTGCGCGACTGTAGGGCCGGGCTCCCCGGGCCGCCTACCGCTCCCCACCGGGGAGCGATCCGCCCGCGTTGCCGGCCGCGCTCGCGGCTGCCGAAATCACCGGAAGAACCGTCCAGAAATGCAAGGACGGCACGGTCGTGCCAAAAAACCGGAATCCAACTGTTGCGTAAATGCGACCTGACCACCTAACTTATAACCAGAGTGCGATTCAGGTAACACTGAACGACGCAATGTGGCGTGGATCTCAGCGTTCGCAAGTGGGGGTCTGCACCGGAGGGCAGTGCCGCCGTCCCGGCGGCCGGAACGAAGGGAACGCAGGTGTCAGGTATTCGGCCAGGACCGCGCATTACCAACACTCCACCGGCCTACAGCGCGGTGCACGGCGCCGCCGCCGAGGACCGGTTGGCGTGGGTGGCCAAGGCCGCCTGCCGCACCGTCGACCCCGATGAGCTGTTCGTGCGCGGCGCCGCGCAGCGCAAGGCCGCGGTGATCTGCCGACACTGTCCGGTGGTGCTCGAGTGTGCCGCCGACGCGCTGGACAACCGGGTCGAGTTCGGCGTGTGGGGCGGGATGACCGAACGTCAACGCCGCGCCCTGCTCAAGCAGCACCCCGAGGTCACCTCGTGGGCTGATTTCTTCGCTGCGCAGCGTAAGCGCCGCAGCGCTGGCTAACTTTTTTCGGTAGCCGACCCGGTCAGCTGGTCGGCGATGGCCCGCAGCGCGTCGAGGTCGGAGACGTCGAACGGCAGCGAGGGCACCCCGACGATCGGCACCGCCGGATTCGCGCCGGTGAACCGCGACAGCAGCCGCAGTTCCCGCTGCGAGGTGCGTGCCCGGTTGGCGTGGATCTGCAGCACCGCGATCGCCAGCGCATCGCCGGGGTCGGGCTCGGCCTGCTCGCTCAAGGTGGCGACCGCGTCGGTGGCCCGGTCGACCGGCAGTGAACACAGCATCGGGTTGGTGCGGTTGAGGATCAGCCCGGCCAGCGGCATATTCTCCGAGGAGAGCCGGTCGACGAAGAACGAGGCCTCCCGCAGCGCGTCCGGTTCGGCGGCGGAGACCACCACGAACTGGGTGCCGCGACGCTTGAGCAGCTCATAGGTGCGGTCGGCCTTCTCGCGGAAGCCGCCGAACGTGGAGTCCAGCGACTGGACGAAACTGGCGGCGTCGGAGAGCATCTGCGAGCCCAGGATCGTCGACATCGCCTTCATCGCGAGCCCGACCACCCCGGTGACCAGTCGGCCGATACCGCGCCCCGGGCCCAGCAGCAGCTTCCACAGCCGGCTGTCCATGAACGTGCCGAGGCGTTTGGGCGCATCGAGGAAGTCCAGCGCGTTGCGCGACGGCGGGGTGTCGACGACGACCAAATCCCATCGGTCCTCGGCCAGCAGTTGGCCGAGCTTCTCCATCGCCATGTACTCCTGCGTGCCGGCCAGGGAGGTGGCCACGGTCTGGTAGAAGGTGTTGTCCAGGATCGCCTGGGCCCGGTCGGGCCCGGAGTACTGGACGACCATCTCGTCGAACGTGCGACGCATGTCGAGCATCATCGCGTGCAGTTCACCGGGCACCTCATCCGGCAGCGGCACCCGCTGCGGCGTGTTGCCCAGGTCCTCGATCCCCAGCGCCTGGGCGAGACGTTTGGCCGGGTCGATGGTCAACACCACCACGGTGCGGCCGTACTCGGCGGCGCGCACCGCCATCGCCGCGGCGGTGGTGGTCTTGCCGACACCGCCGGCGCCGCAGCACACCACCACCCGGTTGCTGGTGTCGGAGAGCACCGTGGCCGTGTCCAACCGCGGCGGCTTCTTGGACGGGTTGGGACTCATCGGACCCCCTGCTCGGCGAGAATTTCGGAGAGTTCGTACAGGCTGCCCAGGTCGATTCCGTCACCGACGGTCGGCAGCTCCAACCGCGGCACCTCCAGCTCGGTGAGCCGTTCGGCGGTCTCAGCGCGGGCGGTGATCCGGGTGGCGTGCTGAATCGTCTCGGTCAGCAGCCCGGCGAGGTCGTCGTCGTCGAGGGTGATGCCGGCCTTGGCCAGCCCGGCGTGCACCGCATCGACGTCGACGACGCCGTCGGCGGCTTTGGCCAGGTCCTCGGCCCCCAGGTACGGCGGGATGGTCCGGTTGACGATCACGCTGCCGATCGGCAGCTCCAGTTCCCGCAACTCGTCGATCGCCTCGATGGTCTCTTGCATCGGCAGCGATTCCAGCAGCGTGACCAGATGGATCGCGGTCTGATCGGAGTGCAGCAGCTTGACCACGCCGTCGGACTGGGAGTGCACCGGGCCGCCCTTGGCCAGATCCGACACCGCCTTGGTGACGTCGAGGAACCGGGCGATGCGTCCGGTCGGCGGGGCGTCGACGACCAGCGCGTCGTAGTGGGCGCGGTTGTCCTTGCCCTCCCCGCCGACGGTGTATTTGATCTTGCCGGTGAGGATGACGTCGCGCAGCCCCGGTGCGATCGTGGTGACGAAGTCGACCGCGCCGACCCGGCGCATCGCCTTTCCGGCCAGCCCGAGGTTGTAGAACAGGTCGAGGTATTCCAGGAATGCTTCCTCGATATCGATCGCCAGCGCGTTGACCTGCCCGCCGCCCTCAGCGGTCGCGATCTTCACCTCCTCATAGGGCAACGGAGGGACATCGAAGAGCTGCGCAATGCCTTGGCGCCCTTCGACTTCGACCAACAAGACATTGCGTCCGCCGGCGGCGAGCGCCAGTGCCAGCGCCGCAGCGACCGTGGTTTTTCCGGTTCCGCCCTTGCCGGTGACGAAGTGCAGTCGGGCTTTTGACAGCCGGGAGGGCCAACCGAGTGATGGTGTCGACACCAGTGCATGCTAACCAACGCGTCCGCCGCCCGGCCGGTGGCGTCACCGGTGCGCAGCGATAAGCTCGGCGGTATGAGCGAGCCGACCAAATGGGAGTACGTGACCGTTCCGCTGATCACCCACGCCACCAAACAGATCCTCGACCAATGGGGTGAGGACGGTTGGGAGCTGGTGGCGGTGCTGCCCGGGCCGACCGGGGAGCAACTCGTCGCGTACATGAAACGCCCGAAATGACCGCATCGTGGGCGGCTCGCCTCGCCGAGCTCGGGATCGGGCTGCCCGCGGTGAGCGCCCCGCTGGCCGCCTACGTCCCGGCGGTACGGTCGGGCACCCTGGTCTACACCTCCGGTCAGCTGCCGATGCAGGACGGTCAACTCGCCGGTGTGGGCAAGGTGGGCGCACAGGTCAGCCCCGAAGACGGCTACCGGCTGGCACGTATCTGCGCGCTCAACGCCCTCGCCGCGGTCGACGCCCTCGTCGGTGTCGACGCGATCACCCGGGTGGTGAAGGTGGTTGGTTTCGTCGCCTCCGCACCGGGCTTTACCGGTCAGCCCGGCGTGGTCAACGGCGCATCGGAGATCCTCGGGGAGATCTTCGGTGAGCAGGGGGCCCACGCCCGCTCCGCGGTGGGGGTGGCCGAGCTGCCGCTGGACGCCCCCGTCGAAATCGAAGTGATCGTCGAGGTCGGGTAGCCCGATGAGTGCCGTGACCGCCCCGCAGCATCCCGCCTATGGGCTGCTGCGGCCGGTCACCGAGACCGCTTCGGTGCTGTTGGCCGACAACCCCGGGATGATGACCCTGGAGGGCACCAACACCTGGGTGCTGCGCGCCCCGCGCAGCGACGAGATCGTCGTGGTCGACCCCGGTCCCGACGATGTCGAGCACATCGACCGGATCGCCGGGATCGGCAAGATCGCGCTGGTGTTGATCAGCCACCGCCACGGCGACCACAATGACGGCGTCGACCAGTTGGTCGAGCGCACCGGTGCGGTGGTGCGCTCGGTGGCCAGCGGCTTTCTTCGCGGGTTGGGTGGACCGCTCGTCGACGGTGAGGTCATCGACGCGGCGGGGTTGTCGATCACCGTGCTGGCCACCCCGGGACACACCGGGGACTCGCTGTCGTTCGTGCTCGACGACGCGGTGCTCACCGCCGACACCGTGCTCGGGCGCGGCACCACCGTCATCGACCCCGAGGACGGGGACCTGGGGGCCTATCTGGAGTCGCTGCGGCGACTGCGCGGACTCGGGGAACGTCGGGTGCTGCCCGGGCACGGCCCGGATCTACCGCGGGTGGACACCGTCGCCGGGCAATACCTGGCCCACCGCGAGGAACGGCTCGACCAGATCCGTGCGGCGCTGCGCACCCTCGGCGAGGACGCCACCACCCGGCAGGTGGTCGAACACGTCTACGTCGACGTCGACGAGAAACTCTGGGATGTCGCCGAATGGTCGGTGCAGGCCCAGCTGGACTATCTGCGCTGCTGAGGCCGCGCGCGGATCGTCTAGCGGGCGCGGCGCGCCAGGCGCTCGGAGTCGCAGATCAACACGCTCTTGCCCTCCAGCCGGATCCAGCCGCGGTGGGCGAAATCGGCCAGTGCCTTGTTCACCGTCTCCCGGGAGGCCCCCACCAGTTGCGCGATCTCTTCCTGGGTCAGGTCGTGGGTGACGCGCAGCGCGCCGCCCTCCTGGGTGCCGAACCGCTGGGCCAGCTGCAAAAGCTGCTTGGCCACCCGGCCGGGCACGTCGGTGAAGATCAGGTCGGCGAGGTTGTTGTTGGTGCGACGCAACCGGCGGGCGAGCACCCGCAGCAACTGCTCGGCGATCTCGGGGCGATCGGCGATCCAGGCTTTCAACGCGTCACGGTCCATCGAGACCGCGCGCACTTCGGTGATCGTGGTCGCGCTGGAGGTCCGCGGGCCCGGGTCGAAGATCGACAGCTCACCGAACATGTCCGACGGGCCCATGATCGTCAGCAAGTTCTCCCGGCCATCCGGTGAACGGCGCCCGATCTTCACCTTGCCGGACAAGATGATGTACAGCCGATCGCCGGGCTCCCCCTCGGCGAACACGGTGTGTCCGCGCGGAAAATCGACCGGCTGCAGTTGCTTTGTCAGTGCGGCGACGGCGCTGGGTTGCACGCCCTGGAAGATTCCGGCCCGCGCCAGGATCTCGTCCACGTTGCCCCTTCGAAACTCGGATGATCGACACGCGCAGACCATCATGTATTCAGCTGGTGTGATGAGTCTAGAACTACGTCAGTATTCGACTTGCCAACGCTACACACGATCGTCGTGTCGAGGTGGCCGAACCTGCGAATCCGCGATGGTGCGGGGCATGCGTAGCCGCGTCTCCACGCGGTCCAGGCCGAACGTCGCTGCGATCAGCAGCCCGGGCACCAGCGCCGGCAGCATCCAGGACATGGAGAGCAAGTAAACCCCGGTCAGGTCACGGTGACGGGCTCGTCGTGATCACGAATCAGTACCCTATGAGCGTGAGCGTGGCCAACCGTGATCGGCCGGCGTCGAGGCCGAAGGACTGGAGCGCGGAGACGCGCCTGGGACTGGTGCGTCGGGCCCGGCGGATGAACCGGACGTTGGCCCTGGCCTTCCCCGACGCGCACTGCGAACTGGACTTCACCACGCCGCTGGAGTTGGCGGTGGCCACCATCTTGTCCGCGCAGAGCACCGACAAGAGGGTCAACCTGACCACCCCGGCGCTGTTCGCCCGCTACCGCACCGCCTGGGACTACGCCCGGGCCGACCGCGGCGAGCTGGAGCAGATCGTGCGCCCGACCGGGTTCTACCGCAACAAGACCGATTCGTTGATCCGGCTGGGGCAGGCGCTGGTGGAACGGTTCGACGGTGCGGTGCCCGACCGCATCGAGGACCTGGTGACCCTACCGGGGGTGGGGCGCAAAACCGCGAACGTGATCTTGGGGAACGCCTTTGCGGTCCCCGGCATCACCGTCGACACCCACTTCGGGAGGCTGGTGCGGCGGTGGAACTGGACCACCGAGCAGGACCCGGTGAAGGTCGAGCACGCAGTCGGCGCGCTGTTCGAGCGCGCCGACTGGACGCTGCTGAGCCACCGCGTCATCTTCCACGGCAGGCGGGTCTGCCACGCCCGCAAACCCGCCTGCGGCGCCTGCGTGCTCGCCAAGGACTGTCCGTCCTACGGGACCGGGCCGGTCGACCCGCTGACGGCGGCGGCACTGGTCAAAGGACCCGAAGCCGAGCACCTGCTGGCCATGGTCGGGTTGTAACCCGGCGGTGAGCACAGCGATGCGGTGGACGGTGGCGGTGCTGGCGGTGGTGACCGCACTGATCGTCGCGTTGGCGCTGGAGTTGCGTGACGACACCCCGGGGGAGTCGGCGCGGTCACCGGGCCCGCCCGTCGCGCGCGACCACCGTGACGCCGACACCGCCGCGGCACTGGTCGAACCGCGCCGCCGCGCCGACCTGCAACCGTGCCCGGGCGCGGATTCCGCGGCGGCGCCGGCCGCCGGGGACTCGCCGCTGCACGCGGTGGTGGTGGAGTGCGCCGCCGACGGGCGGCCGGTGGCCGTCGCCGCGGCGCTGGCCGGGCGGCCGAGTGTGCTGAACCTGTGGGCCTACTGGTGCGGGCCGTGCCGCGCGGAGCTGCCGGCGATGGCGGAGTATCAACGCCGCGTCGGCCCCCGGGTGCAGGTGGTCACCGTCCATCAGGACGAGAACGAGGCCGCGGCGTTGCACCTGTTGGCCGACCTCGGGGTGCACCTTCCGACGCTGCAGGACGGCACCCGCAGCATCGCCGCGGCGCTGTCGGTGCCCAACGTGATGCCTGCGACGGTGGTGTTGGCCGCGGACGGTAGCGTGGCACAGATCCTGCCGCGGCCGTTCGCCGACGCCGACGAGATCGCCGCCGCGGTCGGGGAGTTGGTGTGAGGAGCCGGCCGACCGACGGTCCCGGCCGTGAGCGAATCGGGGTGTGTCGGTGAGTGCCGGGGAGGGCGCCGATGCGCATTCCGGGGTGGCGATCAGCCCCGAGGCCAGCCCGCCGTGGCTGCGCCCGCTCGTCGACAACCTGGATCGGGTGCCGGCGGCGTTCCGCAGCCGCTTGCCGGCCGACGCACTGGCGTTGATGACCGCCGCCGGCGCGCGGGCCCGGCTGCGCGGCGCGAGCCGCGACGCCGCGGTGCTGATGTTGTTCTCCGGCCCGGACACCGGACCCGCCGGGGCCCCGCCTGCCGAACCGCCGGCCGATGTCGACCTGCTGGTGACGGTGCGCGCCGACAGCCTGCGCCACCACGCCGGGCAGGCGGCGTTCCCCGGCGGCGCCACCGACGACACCGACGCCGGCCCGGTGGCCACCGCGCTGCGGGAGGCCCAGGAGGAGACCGGCGTCGACCCGCAGCGGCTGCGTCCGCTGGCCACCGTGGAGCGGCTCTACATCGCGCCGTCGGGATTTCACGTGGTGCCGGTGCTGGCGTACTCGCCGGACCCGGGGCCGGTCGGTGTCATCGACACCGCCGAGACAGCGATCGTCTCGCGGGTGCCGCTGAGCGCGTTCCTCAACCCGGAGAACCGGCTGATGGTCTACCGTGATGCGCGCACCCGCCGGTGGGCCGGGCCGGCGTTTCTGCTCAACGAGATGCTGGTCTGGGGATTCACCGGGCAGGTGATCTCGGCGATGCTCGACGTCGCCGGGTGGGCGCGACCGTGGGACACCGCCGATGTGCGCGCCTTGGACGAGGCGATGACGTTGGTGGGCGAGGGGCGAGGAAGACGGTGACGCGATGAGTTCGTCGCAGTGGCTCGATATCGCGATCGTGGCGATCGCGTTCATCGCCGCGATCTCGGGGTGGCGCTCCGGGGCGCTGGGGTCGCTGTTGTCGTTCGTCGGGGTGCTGCTCGGCGGGGTGGCCGGGGTGTTGATGGCCCCGCACATCGTCAGCCACATCAGCGGGTCACGTCCGAAGCTGTTCGCCGCGCTGTTTCTGATCCTGTCGCTGGTGGTGATCGGCGAGGTCGCCGGGGTGGTGCTGGGCCGGGCGGTGCGCGGCGCGATCCGCAACCCGGTGATCCGCGGGATCGACTCGATCATCGGCGTCGGGGTGCAACTGATGGTGGTGCTGGTGGCCGCCTGGCTCCTGGCGACCCCGTTGACCTCCTCGGACCAGCCGAACCTGGCTGCGGCGATCAACGGCTCGCGGGTGCTCGGCCACGTCAACGACGCCGCCCCGAATTGGCTTCGGGCCGTGCCGAAACGACTGTCAGCGCTGCTGGACACCTCCGGGCTGCCCACCGTGCTCGAACCGTTCAGCCGCACCCCGATCGCCAACGTCGACGCCCCCGATTCGGCGCTGGCCACCAGCCCCGTGGTGGCGGCCACCCAGCCGAGCGTGCTGAAGATCCGCGCGGTGGCCACCAGCTGCCAAAAGGTGCTCGAGGGCACCGGTTTCGTCGTCGCCCCGCAGCGGGTGATGACCAACGCCCACGTGGTGGCCGGCTCCACCGGGGTCACCGTCGAGGTCGACGGCACGCCGTATGACGCCACCGTCGTGTCGTTCGACCCCAACCACGACGTCTCGCTGCTCGCGGTGCCCAACCTGCCCTCGGAGCCGTTGACGTTCGTCGACCAGCCTGCCCCGTCGGGCACCGACGCCATCGTGCTGGGATACCCCGGCGGCGGGGTGTTCACCGCGACCCCGGCACGCATCCGCGAGATCATCGAACTGTCCGGCCCGGACATCTACCAGACCACCACCGTCAACCGCGAGGTGTACACGATCCGCGGCACCGTGCGCCAAGGCAATTCCGGTGGGCCGCTGATCGACCAGAGCGGACGGGTGCTCGGGGTGGTGTTCGGCGCCGCGGTCGACGACGACGACACCGGGTTCGTGTTGACCGCCAACGAGGTGTCGCGCCAACTGGCCAAGATCGGCGACAGTCAGCCGGTCAACACCGAGACCTGCGTGGGCTGATTCACCCCGGCCCCCTCAGCGGTGGCCGAGCCGCTCGCCGATGAACCGCTGCAGGTGGTCGTTGACCGCCTCAGGGGCCTCCTCGTGCGCGAAATGCCCGGCGTCGGCGACCGAGACGTAGTGCCCGTGCGGCGCGTAGCGGAGGGTGCGATCGACCGGATCGGCGAGCACATAGGGGTCGGTGTCGCCGCGCAGGTGCAGCATCGGCACCGTGATCTGGCCGTCCATCGCGGCCATGAACCGCCGCCCCTCGTCGCGCAGCTGAGTCCGCACCGCCCAGCGCTGATACTCCAGTGCCGAGTGCGCCGCGGCCGGGATCTGGATCGCCTGGCGCAGATGCGCCAGGGTCTGCGCGGCGTCGTCGGTGGCCAGCCAGCGCGCGCCGGCACGGGAGCGCACCAGCCGTTCGATCTCCGCGCCGTGGTCGCGGGTGAGACGGCGTTCGGGCCACAGCGGCAACTGGTAGCCCAGCAGCGTGGGCAGCAGCGCGCGGCGCTGCCCGGCGTGGGTGAGCAGTGAGCGGCGCAGCGCCGCGGGGTGCGGGGAGCTGATCACCGCGACCGCGGCGATCAGGCGCCGGTGCAGCACCGCGGTCGCCCAGCAGATCAGCCCGCCGTCGGCGTGGCCGACCAGGATCGCCGAGGAGTGCCCGAGCGCGCGGATCAGCCCGGTGACATCCCCGGCGAGCGTCCAGCCGTCGTAGCCGCGTGGCGGTTTGTCGCTGCCGCCGTAGCCGCGCAGGTCGACCGCGACGACCCGGGCCCCGCTGAGCCCGCGCAACTGGTGGCGCCACGACCACCAGAACGAACCGAATCCGTGCAACAGCAGCACCAGCGGCACCGAGGTCGCGTCATCGGGACCGTCGGCGGTGCCGGCCTCGACGAGGTGGAACCGGATCCCGTTGGCGTGCACGTCCCGATGGCGCCACGGTCCGTCGATCCGGGTGATCGACGGATCCGGGGGAGCCATCTACCAGCCCGACGGGTCTGTCGGTGCGGGGGCCGGCGTGGCGGTGCGCGACTGACCGGGGGTCAGCGCGGTGCGGGTCTCGCGCACGGTCTCCAAGGTCTGCTGCGGTCCGCGGATGCGCCGCACCTTCAGATAGCCGATCACGGCCAGCAGCGTGGCGGTGACGATCATCAGCCCGAACACGATCAGGTAGGCCGCCCAGCGGTACAGCCAGGTGTCGAGCAGGGCGGCGATGAAGAAGAAGAAGAAGAACGTCGAGTAGAACAGCACCACCAGCGCGGCGATGAACGCGACACTGCCGGTCAGGCCCTTCTTGACGTCGCGGGTGATCTCCGCGCGGGCCAACTCGACCTCGGCCCGCACCAGCGTCGACATATGCGACGTCGCGTCTTTGACCAACGCTCCGATCGACGGGTCGGCGGGCAGCGCGTGCGGGTCGGTCAGCGGGATCTCGGTCAGGGTGGAGGGCACGGGGGCCTTGCGGCCCGGTTTTGACGTGGTGGTGCGGTCGGTCTTGCTCACAGACGGTCCTCCCGGTTCGCTGTCGTCGGGTTCATGGTGCCATGAGCGACGTCGGCGGATGCACCCAACTGCCAGCGCGGACCCGGGCCGCCGCGGCGGCCACGTTAGACTGACTCAGCACTTTGACGGCCCGGGTCGGGCGGACAGGAGTATCCCTTGCGGATCATCCATGGCGAGCGCCACGGCACGATGGGACGTATCGCGGTGGTCACCGCGGTCCTGGTCGCGCTGGTCGTCCCGGTCCTGCGCGCCCCGGCCGCCCTCGCCGACGACAAGGTGCCGATGGGCGGCGGTTCCGGCATCGTCGTCGACGGCGACACCCTGTGCACCCTGACCACGATCGGGCACGACAACACCGGCGCACTGATCGGATTCACCTCCGCGCACTGCGGCGGGCCCGGCGCGCAGGTCGCCGCCGAAGCCGCCGAGGGGGCCGGGACCGTCGGGGAGATGGTCGCCGGCAACGATGCCCTCGACTACGCGGTGATCAAGTTCGACCCGGAGAAGGTCGCCCCGGTCGCCAACGTCGACGGATTCGTCATCGCCGGCATCGCCCCCGACCCGGCATTCGGCACGGTGGCCTGCAAGCAGGGCCGCACCACCGGCAACTCGTGCGGGGTCACCTGGGGGCAGGGCCAGGATCCGGGCACCATCGTCATGCAGGTCTGCGGTCAGCACGGCGACTCCGGCGGGCCGGTCACGGTCAACAACATGCTGGTGGGAATGATCCACGGCGCGTTCTCCAACGCCTTGCCCGACTGCGTCATCAAATACATCCCGCTGCACACCCCGGCGGTGGTGGTGTCGATGACCGCGGTCCTCGACGACATCAACGCCAAGAACCGTGCCGGATCGGGATTCGTGCCGATCCCGGTGTAGGGGCCCCGCCCGGTCTGAGCCCGGCCTATTTGGCGGCGCGGATCGCCTCGAAGACCCCCGGGTCGACCAGGGTGGAGGTGTCGCCGAGCTCGCGGCCGTCAGCGACGTCGCGCAGCAACCGGCGCATGATCTTGCCGCTGCGGGTCTTGGGCAACTCCGGCACGAAGTGGATTTCACGCGGCCGGGCGATCGGGGAGATCTCGGTCGCGACCTGCTCACGCAGCGCCGCGACGGTCTGCTCGCCGGCGTCGGTGGTGACGCCGGTGAGCACCACGAACGCGCAGATCGCCTGACCGGTATCGGCGTCGGCGGCGCCCACGACAGCGGCCTCGGCGACCTCGGCGTGCGCGACCAGTGCCGATTCCACCTCCGCGGTGGAGATCCGGTGCCCGGAGATGTTCATGACGTCATCGATGCGGCCCAGTACCCAGATGTCGCCGTCGGCGTCGTAGCGGGCGCCGTCCCCGGCGAAATACCAGCCCTGCTCGGCGAAGCGGGACCAGTAGGCCTCGATGAAACGCTCCGGGTTGCCCCAGATGCCGCGCAGCATCGCTGGCCACGGCTCGTCGAGAACCAGGTAGCCGGTGGGCTGCTCACCGTGGTCGGTGCCCGGCTGCAGCTGGTTGCCGTGGTCGTCGACGATCCGGGCGGAGATGCCCGGCAGCGGGCGCATCGCCGCGCCGGGCTTGGCGGCGGCCACCCCGGGCAGCGGGCAGATCATCGTCGCTCCGGTCTCGGTCTGCCACCAGGTGTCGATGACCGGGGTCGAGTCGGCGCCGACGACGCTGCGGAACCAGCGCCAGGCCTCCGGGTTGATCGGTTCACCGACCGATCCCAGCAGCCGCAGGCTGGACAGGTCGTGGGCGTCGGGGATCTCCCGTCCCCACTTCATGAAGGTCCGGATCAGTGTCGGCGCGGTGTAGTAGATGGTCACGCCGTACCGGGCGATGATGTCGAAGTGGCGGTGGCGGTCCGGGCAGTCCGGGGTGCCCTCGTAGAGCACCTCGGTGACGCCGTTGGCCAGCGGGCCGTACACCCCGTAGGTGTGCCCGGTGACCCAGCCGATGTCGGCGGTGCACCAGAACACGTCGGTCTCCGGTTTGATGTCGAAGGTGTAGTAGTGCGTGTAGGCGGTCTGCACCAGATAGCCGCCGCTGGTGTGGGTGATGCCTTTCGGGGTGCCGGTGGTGCCGGAGGTGTACAGCAGAAACAGCGGATGTTCGGCGTCGAAGGCGTCCGGGGCGTGTACGGGCGAGGCCTGCCCGACGGTGTCGTGCCACCACAGGTCGCGCCCGTCGGTCCAGGCCACCGCGCTCCCGGTGCGCCGCACCACCAGGACGTGATCGACGGTGGGGCAGTCGGCGACCGCCTCGTCGACGGCGGGTTTGAGCTCGGCCGGTGCGCCGCGCCGGAACTGCCCGTCGGCGGTGATCACCACCGACGCCTGCGCGTCCTGGATGCGGGCGCGCAGCGCGTGGGCGGAGTATCCGGCGAACACCACGGTGTGCAGCACCCCGAGGCGCGCGCACGCCAGCATCGCGATCACCGCTTCGGGGATCATCGGCAGATAGATCGCGACCCGATCACCGGCGCGCAGCCCCAGCCCGGTCAGGGCGTTGGCCGCCCGGCACACCTCGTCCCGCAGTTCGGCGTAGGTCAGGCTGCGCCGGTCACCGACCGGTTCGCCCTCCCAGTGGATTGCCACCCGGTCGCCGTGACCGGCGTCGACGTGGCGGTCCACGCAGTTGTAGGCGACGTTGAGGGTGCCGCCGACGAACCATTTGGCGAACGGGGCCTGCGACCAGTCCAGCACGTCGGTGAACGGGGAGGCCCACGACACCCGCTCGGCCTGGCGGGCCCAGAACGCCAGCCGATCGGCGTCGGCCTGCCGATACAGCTCGGGCCCGGCGTTGGCCGCGGCGGCGAACTCCGGCGGGGGCGGATATGTCGAAGCAGCGCTCACGTGTTCCGAGCGTAGTCACCGCCGGGGCTCCGGTCGGCGCGGATCGCTGGGTTCGCCGTGACCGGCGGACGGTAACGTGAGCGGACGTGACCGATGACCCGCTGGCCCCGCTGCTGGAGTTGCCCGGGGTGACCGAGGCCTCCGACCTCGCGCGCCAGGCTTTGAGCAAGGCCCACCAGCACAAGACCAACCGGCGTGGCTGGCCGGTGACCGCCGCCGAAGCCGCCCTGCGGGCCGCGCGGGCGTCCTCGGTGCTCGACGGCGGGCCGGTTCAGGTCGACGAGTCGGCCACCACCAACCCGATCTTCGCCGGGGCGCTGCGGGTCTCCCAAGCCTTAGAGGGCGGGGAGACCGCCTTGGTCGAGGTGTGGCGGCGCGCCCCGCTGCAGGCGATCGCGAAGCTGCACATGCTGGCCGCGGCCGACCTGGTCGACGACGACGACCGGTTGGGCAGGCCGCGGCACGGCGAATCCGACGAGCAGGTCGGGCGCCGGCTGGCGCTGCTGGCCGATCTGGTCACCGGGGGCACCCGTGCGCCCGCGCCGGTGCTGGCCGCGGTCGCCCACGGCGAACTGCTGGCCCTGGCGCCGTTCGGCACCGCCGACGGGGTGGTGGCCCGTGCGGTGTCCCGGCTGATCACGATCGCCAGCGGACTCGACCCGCGCGGCCTCGGCGTACCGGAGTTGACCTGGATGCGCGGTTCGGGCAATTACCGTGCGGCCGCGCAAGGTTTCGCCGCCGGCACCGCCGACGGGGTGGCGGGGTGGCTGGTGCTGTGCTGCAAGGCGCTGCAAGCCGGCGCCGGGGAGGCGGTGTCGATTGCCGAGGCGGCCAACAAGACCTCCGACGGCGCGGCCGGGGTGCTGGACCAAATGAAGCGGGCGGCACCCCGCTGATCGCGTAGCGCCGCCCGCTAGCACGGAACTCGGTTACCAGGCGTGCGACACGTGGGTTGCGTGGGTGGCCTCGGCGGTCTTGCGATGCGCCTCGGTTGCAACCCCACCCAAAGGGCTGTCGAGACCGTCCGCTTTTCGCAATAACGCAGGCCCGCAACACTTCTGCCATTATCGCGGCTGTAGCTCCCCGTGGGTACCGGAGGCCCGTGCTGGGTCGCCCGGCTCGGGAGGTCGACCCTTCTCTTCTGAATCGACCTTGGCCTCACCGGACTTCCGTGCCTCATTTCTACTACGTGGTCTCGGTCACAGCAAGGCCTAACCGCGAGTAACTTGCCGTCGTTACCGGATCGGCACCGCGGAACGGGTCAGAACACGAAACGACGTAGCAGCGTGTAACTCAACGCGCCGGCAGCCAGCGCGGTGACCGCCACCGCGGCAGATGTCGCCACCGCCGCGCCCGACGGCGCGGGCAGTCGATCCCGCAGCGCCACCGGGCGCGAGAACGTCAGTATCGGCCAGCCGCGGGCGGTCGCCTCCTTGCGCAGTGCCCGGTCGGGGCGGACCGCGGTCGGATGGCCGACGGTCTGCAGCATCGGTAGGTCGGTGATCGAATCGGAGTAGGCGTAACAGTGCTCGAGCGCGTAACCTTCGCGGGCGGCCAACTCCCGGATGGCCTGGGCCTTGCCCTCTCCGAAGCAGTAGAACTCGATCTCGCCGGTGTACTTGCCGTCCTCGACGACCATCTGCGTCGCCATCGCGTGCGTGGCGCCCAGCGCCCGCGCGATCGGCGCGACGATCTCCGCGCCCGAGGCGGAGACCACCACCACGTCGCGCCCGCACAGCTTGTGTCCGGTGATCAGATCGGCTGCCTCGGCGAAGATCAACGGGGTGACGATGTCGTGCAACGTCTCGGCGACGATCGCCTTGACCTGCTCCACATCCCATCCCGCGCACATCTGGGTCAGATGTGCGCGCAGCCGGTCGACCTGATCGTGGTCGGCGCCGGAGACCAGAAAGAGAAATTGCGCATAACTGGAGCGCAATACCGCCCTACGGCCGAGTAACCCCTCGGCGGCGAACGGCTTATTGAACGCCAGCGCGCTGGATTTGGCGATGACGGTTTTGTCCAGGTCGAAAAACGCGGCCGAGCGGACCCCCCGCGCCGTCGGGGCGAGGTCCGGCGCCGGTTGCGGCCCCGTGGCCGGGTCGGAGGCGGTCACCGTCCCAGCATAAAGGGACTCGTCGGCCGTCTCGGCGAGGTCTCGCACAGTGGGTTTCAGGAGTGGTTCCGGGAGGGCTTTGGTGGGCCCCTCCGACACGCCCCGATCTTCGTCGCAAACCTTGCGTCGACCTGCGTGGCCGCGTGTATAGTAGCCATTACTCGGCTTATGTCCGAGGGTGTATCAGCCCGACCCCCCGGGGTTGATGCACGACGACCCTCGCCTCCTCCCCCCCTGGCGGGGGTCGTCCCCTTTCTATTCCCGGCACCAGCACGCAGTTCCCTGCACAGTCGGAGATCCATCCCCAGTCGATGCCGGGGTGACTGGCGCCGGTCGCGCCGTGGTCGCAGGCTGAGCCCCATGGTGACAACCCCCGCGATGTTGACGGCAGTGGTCGATCCGGTGCTGCGTAACGAGATCGAACGCATCGCGGCCGCGGTCGGTGTGCACGTCGTGCACACCGAGGACATTCCCGGGCGCCGGGAATGGTCGGCCGCCGCTGCGGTGATCATTGACGAGCCCACCGTGAAACTCTGCGCCGAGAGCGCTCCGGTTGCGCTGCCGCGCCGCGACCATGTGCTGGTGGTTGTGGCCGGTTCCGACGTACGGCCGACGACCTGGGAAGCCGCGGTAACCATCGGAGCCCATCAGGTATTGACAGTCCCCCTGGATGAGTCGGTACTGGCCTCGGTGTTGGCCGAAGCGGCCGAGCCCCAAGGCGAGGACCGTGGTGAGGGGCGGGTTGCGGCGGTGATCGGCGGCTGTGGTGGGGCGGGTGCCTCACTGTTCAGTGCGGCACTGACCCAGACGGCGCCGAAGGCGGCGCTCATCGATCTGGATCCCTGGAGCGGCGGTATCGATTTACTCATGGCCGACGACATGAGCGATGAGATGCGTTGGCCGGACTTGAATTTGCAAGGCGGTCGGCTGCCGTGGCCGACGGTGCGCGATGCGTTGCCGACCCATTGCGGTGCGGTGGTTCTCTCCGCGGGACGGCACTGCCACGAGCTCAACCCGGGCGCTGTCGCTGCCGTGCTGGATGCGGCGCGACGCGGTGGCGCGACGGTGGTGTGCGATCTTCCCAGGCGACTCACCGAAGCAGTCGAAACCGCCTTGTCTGCGGCCGATCTGGTTGCGGTACTGACCCGTTGCGATGTTCGGGCGGCGGCGGCCACCGCAGCGTTCCTTCCGGTGCTGACCGCCCGCAACCCCAACGTCGGTCTGGTGGTGCGCGGTCCCGCTCCCGGAGGTTTACAGGCCGCCCAGATCGCCGAACTCACGGCGGCTCCCGTGCTCGCTGCGCTGCGTGCCGAGCCCCGACTCGCCGCTCGGGTGGAGCTCGGACGATTACGGCTGCGCCGCAACGAGGGGCTGGCGGTCGCGGCGCGGCGGGTACTGGCGGTGCTCGACACCGCGACCTGTGGGCGGGCCGCGTGAACGACGGCCTGCTCGACCGGGTTCGGGATCGGTTGGCGCATCAACGCGTGCCTCTGCGCCCCGCTGCGGTGGCGGCAGCACTGCGTGCCGAATCCGGTGGGGTGTTGGGTGATACCGAGGCGTTGGCCGGTCTTCGAGCTCTGCAGACCGAGCTTTGCGGTGCCGGCGTCTTGGATCCGCTCCTGCGGGCACCCGGAGTCTCCGACGTCTTGGTGACCGCACCGGACCAGGTGTGGATCGATGACGGTGCAGGTCTGCGACGCACGGCGGTGTGTTTCCCCGACGAGGCGGCGGTGCGCCGACTGGCCCAGCGATTGGCCCTGGCGGCCGGCCGGCGCCTCGATGACGCCCAGCCGTGGGTCGACGGCCAACTCGCCGGCCTGGCCGGGCCGGGCGTCGGGGTGCGCGTGCACGCGATTCTGCCGCCGGTGGTCGCCGGTGGGACGTGCCTGTCGCTACGGGTGCTGCGCGCGGCCACCCAGGATCTGGCTGCGCTCATCGCCGCCGGGGCGATCGCCGCGACGGCCGTGCCGCTGGTCGAGGCGATCCTCGCCGCGCGGGCGGCGTTTTTGATCTCAGGCGGTACCGGAGCGGGGAAAACCACCCTGCTCGCGGCGCTGTTGGGTGCGGTCGCCCCGAATGAACGGATCGTGTGTGTCGAAGACGCCCCCGAGTTGGCGCCGGCGCACCCGCACCTGGTCAATCTGGTGGCGCGCTGCGCCAACGTGGAGGGCGTCGGGGAAGTCACCGTGCGTCAACTGGTCCGCCAGGCGTTGCGGATGCGCCCCGACCGGATCGTCGTCGGCGAGGTGCGCGGGGCGGAGGTGGTGGACCTGCTGACCGCATTGAACACCGGGCATGACGGCGGTGCGGGAACGGTGCACGCCAACAGCCCGACGGAGGTGCCGGCGCGGCTCGAGGCGCTGGGGGCTCTCGGTGGACTCGATCGCGCCGCGCTGCACAGCCAGGTGGCCGCTGCGGTGCGGGTGCTGCTGCACCTGGGGCGCGACCGGTCGGGCCGACGCCGACTGCAGGAGATCGCGGTGCTGCGCCGCGAACCCTCGGGACTGGTCGGTGTGCACACCGTGTGGCACGTGGACCGGCGCCCACCGACCGCCATGCCCCCGGAACTGGGCGCCATCCTCGACCGGAGTGCGTCGTGACCGCGGTGACGGTGTCCGCCCTGGCGCTCGCCGGTGCCGCGGTGATCACGCCGGCCCCGTATCACCGGCTCGCGGCCGCGCCGCCCCGCCGGTTTCCCCGCCGGCTTCGGCGTGCCGCGGCGGTGGTCGTCGCCGCATCGGCCGTCGCCGGTGTCGCCGCAGCGGTTCCCGTCTCGGTGGTGGTCGCGCTGGCAGTGCTCACAGGCGCCGGCGGACTGCAGTGGCGGGCCACACGGCGGGAGCGGCGCGACCGCGCGGCACGGCGCACGCTGAACGCGACACTGGAGGTGCTCATCGGTGAGTTGCGCATCGGCGCGGATCCTGTCGCCGGGTTGCTCGTCGCCGCCGACGACGCCGAACCCGGCGCGGTACGCCAGGGCCTGCGCTCGGTGGCAGCCGGAGCGCGTCTCGGCGCCGACGTCCCCGGCGCGCTGCGGCGCCTGCCCAGCGTGCCGGCGCTGGTGCCGTACTGGGAGCGGATGGCCATCTGCTGGCAGGTGGCCCACGAACACGGAGTGCGGATCGCCCCGCTGCTGCAGGCCGCCCACCGCGACCTCGCCGCGCGCCAACGCCACGCCGGGCACCTGCGTGCAGCACTGGCCGGCACCCGGGCCACCGCCGCGATCCTGGCGGCGCTCCCGTTGATCGGCGTGCTGCTCGGTGAACTGATCGGTGCGCAGCCGCTGCGGTTCTTACTCGGCGGTGGCGGCGGCGGTGCGGTCCTTGTGGCCGGGGTGTGTTTGATCCTGGTCGGTGTGGCGTGGTCACAACGGATCGTCGCCGGAGTGCTGTCGTGATCGCCGCGGTACTGACAGCACTCGCGCTGCTGATCGCCGGGCCGCGTCCGTGTGCGCGGCTGAGCCGCCCTACCGCCGCGCCGGCCGCGGCCACCCGCCGTGCCCGCGCTGTGGACCCTCATGCCCTGGCGGCCGGCCTCGACCTGCTCGCAGTGTGCCTGGCGGCCGGCCTACCGGTGGCGGCCGCTGCCAGGGCCGCGGCCGACGGCTGCCCCGAGACGTTGGCGCGTCCGCTGCGACGCGCGGCGGACCTGCTGGCACTCGGGGCCGACCCGGCGAAGGCCTGGGCGCCGGCGCTCACCGATCCACACGATCCACACCTGGACGCCCTGCTGCGGATGGCGCGCCGCTCAGCGCAGTCGGGCACCGCACTGGCCGGTGGGGTCGCCGATCTGGCCGCCGAGTGCCGCCGGGAGACCCGCGACACCGCGACGGCCGCCGCCGAGCGAGCCGGTGTCCTCATCGCCGGACCGCTGGGCCTGTGTTTCCTGCCGGCATTCGTCTGTCTGGGAATCGTCCCGGTCATCGCCGGGCTGGCGGGCAACATAATGCGATCGGGGTTGTTATGAAGCCCCATCGGGGTCAAGCGATTTCGAAGAAAGGAACGAACAATGACCATGATCGAGACCCTGCGGACGCGGCTGTTGATGGCCGTGGCCGACGAGACCGGGATGTCGACCGTCGAGTACGCCATCGGAACGATAGCCGCAGCGGCCTTCGGTGCCATCCTCTACACGGTGGTCACCGGCGACTCAGTGGTCGCGGCACTCACCCGGATCATCGGGCGGGCGTTGAACACCCGCGTCTGAGGGGGCTGCTCGGTGACACGGCCGGCTCGAGCACCGTCGAAGCGGCACTGGCCATCGCCAGCCTGGTCTCGGTGCTGCTGGTCTGCGTGGCCGGGCTGGCTGCGATCGGTCTGCACCTGCGGTGCATCGATGCGGCCCGGGAGGCCGCGCGGTTGGCCGCGCGTGGTGACGAGTCGGCAGCGGTCGCGGTGGCGCAGCAGATCGCACCCTCGGGGTCAACCGTGCAGCTGCGCCGCGACGGACCGGTGTATGTCGCCACGGTTACTGCTCACCCGACCATTCTTGCCGCGGTGTCGATCTCGGCGACCGGGATCGCGGCAGCGGAACCCTGACGGCGAGCGCGGATCGGCCACCGTCCTCGGCGCGATCATGGTGGTGCTGATGCTGGTCGTGACCGGATTCGGCGTGCAGTTCGGTGCGGTGCTGGTGGCCCGCCACCGGGCGCAGACCGCCGCCGACCTCGCCGCACTGGCCGCGGCGGCGCGGCTACCCGGCGGTCGGGACCGCGCCTGCGACCGGGCTCGCGAACTTGCGCACGCTATGGGATTCGATGACATCGACTGTGCCATCCAGGATCTCGACGTTGTGGTGGTGGTGACGGTGCCGCTGTCGGTGGTCGGTGTCGGCGTTCCCGGGGCAGCCCGGGCGGCCGCTCGTGCCGGGCCGGTGGGTGCAGGGGCTCAGTGCAGACCCGCGTCGGCGAGTTCGGCGTCGCTGGGCAGCCGCAGCGCCACCAGACCCATGGGTTCGTTGTCCTCCAGTTCGACGCGGTTCACGGTGACGTGCAACGGTACCCAGTCGTCGTCGGCGCGACGCAGCCGCAGCACCCGCGAGGTGGGGCCGTGCTCGAATTCGGTGCGCATCGACTCCATCAGGGGCGTGTCGTCGGGGTGCACGCGCTGCTCGCCGAGTTCTCCGGAGCGCCAGTCGTCAAACGGGCACGGTTCATCGAGCCAGCGCAGCAGCGTCCAGGTGTCCAGGTCGACCAGGGCGCGATGCACCCCCGGCTGCGCCAGTGCGTCGAGCACCCGCTGGGCCAATTGTTCAGGCGCCAAGATCTCCTCGTCGAGTTGACCGCGCCAGTTCATCCCACGTGCCACCAAATGGTCCACGCCGTCGGCGGTGGGCTCCAAGAAGATACGCGCCACGAACGACACCCGGATCGGGTTGTCCTGCCAGTCGGTCACATCCCAGCTGCTGCACAATGCATGGCCCGGTTCGGCTTTGATCGCCAGCGCCACGACCTGTGCCTCATTGTGGGTCAGCTCACGAGCCGGGAGGTCGTCGGTGAACGCACGTTCGTGGATGCCCTCGGCGTGCAGGTCTTTGCCCGCGTTGACCAGCGACTCGGCAGTGTCGATCGCGGTGTGGGAGGTCAGATCCCACTTCAGCGCCCCGGGTCGCTGACGCTCGGGGGGTTCGGCTGATGCCGGTCCCAGCCAGACGTGGACCCCGTGCACCCGGCCGTCGGGCATCTTCACCGGTTCGGTCCGAATGACCCGGGCGTGTTTGGGGGTGATGCTGGCCAGTGACTCACCGTTTTGCACGGTCTCGGTGATCGCGGTCTGGACGGCCGCGCGGTACGGGCTGCGCCGCAGAAATATCGCCAGCGGAACCAGATCCTTCAGCGTCGCACCCTCTGCGACCACGGTGGGTTCCTCGCCCAGTGTCTCCACGAGCAACCAGTCGTGGCCCATGACCGTTACTGTACCGACCGGTGGGGCCGCGGGCCCGCGATAGAGCCCAACGCGGCGAGCACCCGGTGCAGCACCCTCACCGCACCCGCCTTGTCCAGCGGCTCGTTGCCGTTGCCGCATTTCGGGGACTGCACGCACGACGGGCATCCGTGCGGGCACTCGCATGCGGTGATCGCGTCCGCGGTCGCCGACAGCCAGGTGGCGGCCCGGCGGAAGCCCTGTTCGGCGAAGCCGGCGCCGCCGGGGTGGCCGTCGTAGACGAAGACCGTGGGCAACCCGGTATCGGGGCCGATGGCGGTGGACAGCCCGCCGATGTCACCGCGGTCGCAACTGGCCACCAGCGGCAGCAACCCGATCGCGGCGTGTTCGGCGGCGTGCAGGGCACCCGGCACGCTCAGCGGATCGAGCCCAGCCTGCACGAGAGCGTCCTCGGTGATCGTGTACATCACCGCGACGGTGTCGAGGGTCTGCGCCGGCATGTCCAGTTCTGTGAAATCGATCACATCTCCGCCGTGTCGGCGCCGCAGATACCCGGTCACCTGCTCGGTGACCACGACCGGGACCAGTCCGAGGGTGACCGGTCCGAACTCGCAACGATCGCCGGGCCCGGTGACGCTGATCTCGGTGATCTGGCGGGCGTGGGTGGTGTAGTCGGGGTCGGCGGCGTGGACGAACGCCATCCCCGCCGACTCGCCGTGCGGCCCGGGATGCTGCAGATCATCGACGATGTAGGTCTCGCCCTGGTGTAGATAGACCGCGCCGGGATGCACGCTCAGCGTTGCTTGGCCGGCGCCGACCTCGCCGAGGAGGCGGCCGGTGTCGGTCTCCACGATCAGCACCTCCCCACCGGTGTCGCCGCGGATGTTCACCCCCGGATGCGGGTCGGGGCCCGGGGCCGGGAAGTACCGGCCCGCCCGCTTGCGCAGCACCCCGTCGTCGACCAGCCGGGCCACGGCGGCCTGCGCGCCCCACGCTTGCACCTCGGCGTCCTCCAAGGGCAGTTCGGTTGCTGCGCAGTGCAGTTGAGGCGCAAGAACGTACGGGTTGGTGTGGTCGACGACGACACGTTCGATCGCCTTGTCCAGTAGTGCCGCCGGATGGTGCACCAGGTAGGTGTCCAGCGGATCGTCACGGGCCACCAGCACGATCAGCGCACCCTGGCCGCGCCGGCCCGAGCGACCGGCCTGCTGCCAGAAAGAGGTGATGGTGCCGGGGAACCCGGCGAGCACCACCGCGTCCAAGCCGGCGATGTCGATGCCGAGTTCCAGGGCATTGGTGGCGGCCAGTCCGCGCAACTCGCCGTCGGCGAGGGCGCGCTCCAGCTCCCGACGGTCCTCGGCGAGATAGCCGGCCCGATACGACGCGACCGTCGTGGCCAGCGCCGGAGCGATCTCGCTCAACCGGGTGCGCGCGCCCAGCGCGGTGAGCTCCGCGCCGCGCCGGGACCGCACGAACGTCAGGGTGGCGGCACCTTCGGCGATCAGATCCGCCATCACCCGGGCCGCCTCGGCCCCGGCGGAGCGGCGCACCGGGGCGCCGTTCTCCCCGGCCGGCTCGGCGGAAAGGGCTGGCTCCCACAACGCGACCGTTCGCGCGCCCTGGGGGGAGCCGTCGTCGGTGACCTCGGTGACCGGCGCGCCGATCAGGTCGGAGGCGGTGCGGCCGGGCTCGGCGGTGGTGGCGCTGGCGAAGATGACCGTCGGTGGCCGCACTCGCGCGCCGGTGCCGGCGTAGCGGGCGCACAGCCGAAGCAGCCGGCGCAGCACCAGCGCCACGTGGGAGCCGAAAATTCCGCGATAGTAATGGCATTCGTCGACGATGATGAAGCGGAGATGTCGCAGGAACACCGACCAGCGGGCATGGTTGCGCAACAGCGTCAGGTGCACCATGTCGGGGTTGGAGAACAGCCACCGGGAATGTTCGCGAGCGAACCGGCGTACCTCGAGCGGGCTGTCCCCGTCGTAACCGACCGGTGCCACCGTGTCGGCCAGCGCCGGCACCGCGGCGACCAACTGCTGGGCGGCCCGCAGCTGGTCGTGGCCGAGCGCCTTGGTCGGCGACAGATACAGCACGCGGGCCCGCGCGTCGGTGGCGACCGCGTTGAGCGCGGGAAGCTGATAGGCCAGGGACTTGCCCGACGCGGTTCCGGTCGCCAGCACGACGTGCTGGCCGCGGTGGGCTCGATCGGCGGCGTCGATCTGATGCGACCACGGGGTGGCGATGCCGCGCTCGGTGAACGCCCGGCGCACCGGGGGGCTCACCCAGTCCGGCCAGGTGCTGAACCGCGCGGTGCGTGCGGGCAGTTCGGCGACGTGGCGCACCGGGTCCTCCCCGGCCGGCACCCCGGCGCGGGCGGCGTGCAGCAGCGCGGCGCCAAAACTGGTCATCGGTTCCCTCCTGCCGGTCGGCTGGCCCCGGGATGGGCACGCCGAGATGAGCCCGATAGAGACCAATTGTGCGCATTTGACCTCCCACGTCTGTCGCCGACGTGCAGAACGTGGTTGACTGATGGACGGTCGTAGCTTCTGTGTTCGTGTCAAAACTTCGCAGGACTTCCGTTACGGCTGCGTTCCTGCGAGGTCATCGTCCGGAGAATCCTCCGGTGTGGGCCGGCAGGCGGCGTGGCCGCAGCCGACCCGGGGCACCGAAACTCGGTGCACCGAACGACGGTGCACCGGCACCCGGTTAGTAGAGAAGGAAAGATCGACAAATGCCACAGGGAACTGTGAAGTGGTTCAACGCGGAGAAGGGGTTCGGTTTCATCGCCCCTGAAGATGGCTCCGCCGATGTGTTTGTCCACTACACGGAGATCCAGGGATCAGGCTTCCGCACCCTTGAAGAGAACCAGCGGGTCGAATTCGAGGTCGGCCAGAGCCCCAAGGGGCCGCAGGCTACGGGCGTGCGTTCCATCTAACACAGCAGGTCTGACGACAGTCCCCCGTCCGGGTCCGAGTGCGGATTCCGGGCGGGGGATCTGCGTTTCGGCGGGTTGTCAGCGGCCTGTATCAGCGTCGGTCGGCCCGGTCGCCGGTGTGCTGGCTTACTGTCGGTGACGTGAGCCAACTGTCGTTCTTCTCGGCCGAGTCGGTGCCCGCCGCGGTCACCGATCTCACCGGGCTGTTGGCCGCACCGGGTCAGATCGTCGTCGTCGGCGCCGGCGCGCGCCTGTCG
Organism: Mycolicibacillus koreensis; assembly: GCF_002104795.1. Taxonomy (GTDB): domain Bacteria; phylum Actinomycetota; class Actinomycetes; order Mycobacteriales; family Mycobacteriaceae; genus Mycobacterium; species Mycobacterium koreense. Next base: position 32,678 of record NZ_NCXO01000018.1, on the reverse strand, counting down.
GTGGTCGTCGACCGGCCGTGGCGGGCGACCGCGCTGGCCGAGATGATCGCCGCGGCCGGGTTGACCCCGGAGATCGGCCGCACCGACGAGGACACCCCGCTGGTGCGCACCGCCGTGGACGCGCGGCTGCGCCCTGTTGCCGAGGCCTGGACCCGCGGGGCCGTCAAAACGGTGCCGCCGTCGTGGGCGCCGGGCGGGCGTGAGCTGCGGGCCTGGGTGCTGGCCGCCGGAACCGGCGAGGACGGCCGCTACCTTCTGGGCCTGGACCCGCACGCCCCCGACACCCACGCCCCGCTGGCGTCGGCGCTGATGCGGGTCGGGATCGCGCCCACCCTCATCGGCACCCGTGGGGCGCATCCGGCGCTGCGGATCAGCGGGCGGCGCCGGCTCGCGCGGCTGGTGGAGAATGTCGGGGAACATCCCGACGACCAGGAGGCGTTGGCGCAATGGCCGCACGCATAACGGCGGTTCCCGACGGCCGGATTCCGGCGTCCGGCGGGGACCCCGGTTTGCGCAGTCCGGCCAGAGGGTGCGAAATTGTCTCTGGTCGGCGGGCGGCAGTGGTGCTCAACCTGCATCGACACCGGAGAGAAGTGGAGCGTGGAGGCGTTGGCTGACGGCGGCAACGGCGCGAAAACCGGGGTTCGGCGACTTGTCATTGTCGAGTCGCCCACCAAAGCACGCAAAATCGCGGGGTACCTCGGCGGCGGCTATGTCGTGGAATCCTCCCGCGGGCACATCCGGGATCTGCCCCGCACCGCCGCCGACATCCCCGCCAAGTACAAGACCGAGCCGTGGGCTCGGCTCGGGGTGAACGTCGACGGCGGATTCGAGCCGCTCTACATCGTCAGCCCGGACAAGAAGAGCACGGTGCGTGAGCTGAAGGATCTGCTCAAAGGCGTCGACGAGTTGTATCTGGCCACCGATGGTGACCGGGAAGGCGAGGCCATCGCCTGGCATCTGCTCGAGACGTTGAAGCCGAAGATCCCGGTCAAACGGATGGTGTTCCACGAGATCACCGAGCCGGCGATCCGGGCGGCCGCCGAACACCCCCGCGACCTGGACACCGACCTCGTCGACGCCCAGGAGACCCGGCGCATCCTCGATCGCCTCTACGGCTATGAGGTCAGCCCGGTGCTGTGGAAGAAGGTCGCCCCGAAACTGTCCGCCGGGCGGGTGCAGTCGGTGGCCACCCGCATCATCGTGGCCCGCGAACGCGACCGGATGGCGTTTCGCAGTGCGGCCTACTGGGACGTGGTGGCCAGCCTCGACGCCAGTGTCTCCGATCCGGCGGCGACCCCGCCCACGTTCACCGCGCGGCTGGTCAGCGTCGATGAGCGCCGGGTGGCGACCGGTCGCGACTTCGACTCGCTGGGGGCGCTGAAAAAACCCGACGACGTGGTGGTGCTCGACGAGAGCGCGGCCACCGCGGTGGCCGCCGGGCTGCAGGGCGCGGCGCTGTCGGTCGCGTCGGTGGAACAGAAGCCCTACACCCGTCGGCCGTATGCGCCGTTTATGACCTCCACCCTGCAGCAGGAGGCCGGGCGCAAGCTGCGGTTCTCCGCCGAGCGCACCATGGGCGTGGCCCAGCGGCTCTACGAAAACGGCTACATCACCTACATGCGCACCGACTCCACCACGCTGTCGGCGTCGGCGATCGAGGCGGCGCGCACCCAGGCCCGCCAGCTCTACGGCGACGAGTTCGTCGCCGCCTCGCCGCGTCAGTACACCCGCAAGGTGAAAAACGCCCAGGAGGCGCACGAGGCGATCCGCCCGGCCGGGGACACCTTCGCCACCCCCGACGCGGTGCGCGGCGAACTCGACAGCGACGACTTCCGGCTCTACGAGCTGATCTGGCAGCGCACCGTCGCCTCCCAGATGGCCGACGCCCGCGGCACCACGCTGAGCCTGCGCATCGGCGGTGCGGCCGGCGAACGGCAGGTGATGTTCGCCGCCAGTGGGCGCACCATCACCTTCCCCGGCTTCCTCAAGGCGTACGTGGAGACCGTCGACGAACTCGCCGGCGGGGAGGCCGACGACGCCGAGCGGCGGTTGCCGAACCTCACCGAGGGCCAGCAGGTCAACGCCGTCGAGGCGACCCCGGACGGGCACGCCACCAACCCGCCGGCCCGCTACACCGAGGCGTCGCTGGTCAAGGCCCTCGAAGAGCTCGGGATCGGGCGGCCCTCGACCTACTCCTCGATCATCAAGACCATCCAGGACCGCGGCTACGTGCACAAAAAGGGCAGCGCGCTGGTGCCGTCCTGGGTGGCGTTCGCGGTGATCGGGCTGCTGGAGCAGCATTTCTCCCGGCTGGTCGACTACGACTTCACCGCGGCGATGGAGGACGAACTCGACGAGATCGCCGCCGGCCACGAGCGGCGCACCGACTGGCTGAGCAAGTTCTACTTCGGCGGTGACCACGGCTCGCAGCAGTCGGTCGCCCGCGCCGGCGGGTTGAAGACGCTGGTCGGGGTGAACTTGGAGGAGATCGACGCCCGCAAGATCAACTCCATCAAGTTGTTCGCCGACGACCAGGGCCGCGACATCTATGTGCGGGTCGGCAAGAACGGCCCGTACCTGGAGCGGATGGTCACCGGGGAGGACGGTGAGCCGACGCCGCAGCGGGCCAACCTCAACGTCGCCCTCACCCCCGATGAGTTGACCCTGGAGTTGGCCGAGAAACTCTTCGCCACCCCGCAGGAGGGTCGGGTCCTCGGCGTCGACCCGGCGACCGGCCACGAGATCGTCGTCAAGGACGGCCGCTACGGCCCGTACGTCAGCGAGGTGCTGCCCAAACCCGACGAGCCCGCCGAACCCGAGGGTGTCGAGGGCGCCGAGAGCCCGGGGGCCAAAACCCCGGCCAAGAAGGGACGGGGCAAAAAGGCCGCCGGGCCCAAGCCGCGCACCGGGTCGCTGCTGCGCAGCATGTCGGTGGAGACGGTCACCCTCGACGACGCGTTGAAGCTGTTGTCGTTGCCGCGGGTGGTCGGGGTCGACCCCGACTCCGGCGAGGAGATTACCGCGCAGAACGGTCGCTACGGCCCGTATCTCAAGCGCGGCACCGATTCCCGGTCGCTGGCCACCGAGGAACAGCTGTTCACGATCACCGTCGAGGAGGCGCTGAAGCTCTACGCCGAACCGAAACGGCGGGGACGGCAGGCCGCGGCCCCACCGTTACGCGAGTTGGGCACCGACCCCGGCTCGGGCAAGTCGATGGTGGTCAAAGACGGCCGGTTCGGTCCGTACGTCACCGACGGGGAGACCAACGCCAGCCTGCGCAAGGGCGACGACGTGGCGACGATCACCGACGAGCGGGCCGCGGAGTTGCTCGCCGAGCGCCGCGCCCGGGGGCCGGCGAAACGGACCCGCAAGGCCGCGGCCAAGAAGGCCCCGGCCAAGAAGGCGGCGAAGAAAACCACCAAGTCGGCGGCGAAGAAAACCGGCCGGGCGACTAAGTAATCCTGACTGCACCGCACCGGCTGACCGCTGCGTTTACCGTATTCTCAGCGCCATGCTGGGGTTCTGGCGAGGCATGGCCGAGGCCACCGCAACAGATTGTGTTGTTGCTTAGCCGGCTCTCAGGTATGCTGAGGATTGCTGCCACACGGCTGCCGCAAACCGGAGCGGAAGGAGGCGCCATGCGACGTGGTGTCTATTTCGGTGTCTCCGCCGCGGTCGTGCTGGCCGGTGCGGTGGTCGTGGCCGCCGCACCGGTGACCCGGCCGCTGCCGAACGTGCAGGTGCCGGTGGTGGAGCTGTCGTCGGATTCGACACCGAAGATCGGCGAGCAGTACCAGCAGTGGTGGCAGATCGTCTCCGGGGACACCGCCCCGCCGCCGAGCCTCAACGAACTCACCGACCTCGACCTCAGCGGGATGCTTGAGGACACCGGCACCTCGACGCCGCCGGTGACGCTGACGATCGACGATTCGTTGCTGCCGGCTCCGCCCGCCTGAGCGGCCGGGCGCACCCGGTGCTGGTCGGCGTGGTCTAACCGGACTTCCCCGCCGGCTCCGGCGCCGGTTTGGCCACCGTGGTCGTGAGCGGGCGTGCCAGCTGGGTGGGGGCCAAACGACCCCGCAACTCGACCACCTCCCCGACGGCCCAGCGCAGCGCCTCGTCGTCGGGGGCGGCGCTGACCGCGGTCGCCGAGGCCAGCACGTGACCCTCCTCCAGCTTCGCCAGCTCGGTGAGCCGCGCCGCCTCGTTGACCGGGTCGCCGATCACGGTGTATTCGAAGCGGGCCTGCGCGCCGATGTGACCGGCCAGCGCCCGACCGGCGGACACCCCGATCCCAAACTCGGTGCTGCCGAGCACCGTGAGCAGCCGGTCGTGCAATTCCCGCGCCGCCGCCAGGGCCGCCCCGGCGGCGGCGGGGTGCTCCAGCGGAGCACCGAACACCGCCAGCGCCGCATCCCCCTGAAACTTGTTGACGAACCCGCCGTACCGGTCGACGGTGTGGACGACCACCCGGAAGAACTCGTTGAGCAGCGCCACCACCTCGGTGGGCGGACGGGTGGCGGCCAGATGGGTCGAGCCGACCATGTCGATGAACAGCACCGCGACCTCGCGTTCCTGGCCGCCGAGCTCGGTGCCGCGCTCCAGGGCACGGCGCGCCACGTCCTCCCCGACGTAGCGGCCGAACAGGTCGCGCAGCCGCTGCCGCTCAGCCAGGTCACGCACCATGTCGTTGAAGCCGGCCTGCAGCAGGCCCAGCTCGCTGGCGTCGTAGATCTGCATGTGGGCGTTGTAGTTGCCGCGCTGCACCTCCCCGAGCGCCCAGCGCAGCTGGCGCAGCGGGTCGGCGATCGACATCGCCACCAGCATGGTGCCGGCCAGCCCGATCACCAGCGCCGAGACCCCCATCAGCAGAATCGGGTCCGACAGCTGGTCGGCCGGGGCGTGCATGAACGAGAACTTGGTGGCCATCACCGACAGCACGATCGCCAGCAACGGCACCCCGGTGGACAGCATCCAGGTCAACAGTTGGCGTAGCAGCACCCCGGGCGCGCGCAGATTCTCCGGCACCCCGGCCCGCAGCGCGGCCACCGCCACCGGCCGCAGCACCCGCTCGGACTGCAGGTAGCCGATGATCGCGGTGGCCGCCGCGCCCAACGCGATCGCGATCGCCACCACCGGGGCGGTGCGGCTGGCCACCGGCCAGCTGGTCAGGATGAACACCACCCCGCCGATCGTCCAGTTGGCCAGGCTGATCAGCGCCCGATAGAACGGCATCCGCAGGGCCCGTGCGCGGGCCAGTTCGGTGATCGTCGGGTCGGCGTCGGTGAGCAGTCCGTCGCGCCGCTGCCAGCGGAACACCGGCAGCAGCATCCGCATGCTCAACGCCAACTCCAGCACGAACAGCGTCGCCAACGCGGCGGCCAGGATCACTAGGTTGGACCGCGGGGCGTCCTGCAGTTGCAGCCGGTCCTCCAGCGGCAGCCCGAACCGCAGGAAACCCAGGACGAACAGCCCGCCGATGATGTCGGCCTGCAGCATCGTGAGGGTGAACAGCGGCCACGGGGTACGCACCACCCACCGAACGAAACCACCCACCCGATCGGTGAGTTTCGGTGTGCTGTTCACCAACCCACCGTAGCGTTCGCGCCGCGGCGCCGACCGGCTGTGCGCCGGGACACTCCGTGGTGTCGCTGTGTCGGGGCCCGGCAGTACTGTTGCGGTGATGTCCGGGGTGTTTGCGCGGCTGGTCGGCCAGCAGGCGGTGGAGGCCGAGTTGGTGGCTGCGGCACGGGCGGCCCGCGGGGACGCCGAGCAGGCGGCCGGCGCGATGACCCATGCCTGGTTGATCACCGGCCCACCCGGGTCGGGACGGTCGGTGGCGGCACTGTGTTTCGCCGCGGCGCTGCAGTGCACCGACCCCGACATGCCCGGCTGCGGAACCTGCCGGGCCTGCACGACCACCGTCGCCGGCACCCACGCCGATGTGCGCCGCGTGGTACCGGAGGGACTGTCGATCGGGGTTCGCGACATGCGCGACATCGTGCAGGTGGCGGCCCGGCGGCCGAGCACCGGGCGCTGGCAGGTGGTGCTCATCGAGGATGCCGACCGGCTCACCGAGGGAGCGGCCAACGCCCTGCTCAAAGCGGTCGAAGAGCCCCCCGCGGCCACGGTGTTCCTGCTGTGCGCCCCGTCCACGGACCCCGAGGACATCTCGGTCACGCTGCGCTCACGGTGCCGGCACGTGGCGTTGGCCACCCCGACGGTGGCCGCGATCGCCCAAGTGCTCGTCGACGCCGACGGGCTCTCGGCCGAGCAGGCCGCCCAGGCGGCGGCGATCAGCGGTGGCCACGTCGGTCGGGCGCGGCGACTGGCGACCGACCCGCAGGCCCAACAGCGGCGCCGCCGCGCGCTGGGCCTGGCCCGCGACGCCGCCACGCCGTCACGCGCCTACGCCGCCGCCGAGGAATTGGTGGCGGCCGCCGAAGCGGAGGCGGTCGCCCTGACCGCCGAGCGCGCCGAAACCGAGACCGAGGAACTGCGCACCGCGCTGGGTGCCGGCGGTACCGGCAAGGGCTCCGCCGGGGCGCTGCGAGGGTCCGCCGGGGCGCTCAAGGACCTGGAGAAACGGCAGAAATCCCGGCAGACCCGGGCCTCACGCGATGCGTTGGATCGGGCGTTGATCGACCTGGCCACCTATTTCCGTGACGCGCTGCTGGTGGCCGCCGACGCCGACACGATCGCGGCGAACCACCCCGACATGGCCGAGCAGGTCGCCGCGCTGGCCGGCCACGCCACCCCGGCTGCGCTGCTGCGATGCATCGAGGCGGTGCTGCACTGCCGCGAGGCGCTGGCGGGCAACGTCAAGCCCAAGTTCGCCGTCGACGCGATGGTTGCCACCGTCGGGCAGGCGCTGCGCCCGGGGCGCTGAGGCCGACCTGTAAACTCGACCCCGCCCACGGGCAGGCCGCCTTAGCTCAGTCGGTAGAGCGATTCACTCGTAATGAATAGGTCAGGAGTTCGATTCTCCTAGGCGGCTCAAAAATCCCGGCTAGTCAGGGGTTTCTTCGTCTCCGAACCACTGGGCAGGCAACACCTCGATCCCCGCCGTACGGCCGGACATGCCCCACTGGAAATGGAAACTGGAAAACAATCCAGGAGTGCGGATGGCCGCCGCATACACCACGGTCGGGTCGATCGCCACAAGCTCGACGCCCTCTCGGAACTCGGCGCTGCATTGGGATAGCCAGTCGATCACCGCGGAGCTGGTGCGGCCCTGCGCTGCCCCAACAGGCCGTGATCGCCGGTGAGATCGACGAATCCGGTATGCCCAGGGGGCACCCGCACCCCTCCTGGACCCGTCTTCTTGTGGCCCTGCGCGCCGACACGGGTGAACCACGGTGGTTGACAGCGGTGCACAGAATATACATCATGTCATTTATGGGTGACCTCACGGCGATCCGGTCATGACCACGATGCTGTTGCGCCAGCCGGTCGCGGCGCCGCCGTCCCGGGTGTGGGAGTCGCTGACCGATCCGCGCCGGATGAACGCGTGGTCGACGGCGCGCATCGAGCTCGTCGGCTTCGGCGACCGCCAGCGCGCCGACGGCGTCGGCGCCATGCGTCGTGTCTACCTTCCCTACAGCGGTCTGCCGCTCACCGAGGTGATCCACGCCTCGGAGCCCCCGAACCATCTGGGCTACACGGTGATCGGCGGGATCCCGTTGCTGCGTGAACACACCGGCCGGATCACCGTGACACCCGCGGGCGCGGATGCGGCCGAGATCCGGTGGGAAGTGGTGATGCGTTTCGAGGCGCCGGGCATGGCGGTCGTGGCGGCCCGTCTCATCGAGGGGGAGCTGCGACGCTCGCTGCGCCGCCTCGCCGAGCTGGCCCCGCACCCGGACGTTGCCGCCCCACCGGCGCCGCGCCGGCTCGGGAACGGCGATCTGCTGGCGCTGCGCGACACGGCCGAGCGGGTCTTGGTCGAGCAGCGGGCGGTGGCCGACCGGTTGGCGCAGGCCGACGACCCGAAACAGTGGTTCGCCCGTGTGTACCAGTACGTGACCGAGGAACAGTTGGCCCACCTGCACTCCGGCCTTGCCGACAACCCGGAGTGGATCCTGCGGCTGATTCCGTGCTTCCACGAATTGTATTTGTCCAGCCTGACCGCCTTCGAACGCGGCGAACCGGTCGTCGAGCCGTGGCGCCGGGCGTGGGGACAGGCCGAACGCGCCGCGGCGGCCGGCTCACCCAAGGGCATCGTCGAAGCGCTGTTGCTCGGTGTCGCCGCCCATATCGAGGCCGATCTGCCCCGTGCCCTGGCGTCCACCTACATCGACCATTTCCGGAACCGCTGCGATTACACCTATTTCCGCGCCGACTACCTACGGATGGCGGCGATTTTCCGCCTCGCGTCGGACCGGTTGATCGGTACCCTGCCGCGTCGGTACAAACCGGTATGGGCGCCCTTGGCGCAGGCGGTGCTACCGGCCGAACTGCGGTATCAGCTGATGTGCGAGTTCTACTACAACATCCCCCAAAAACGATTGGACGCCTTCGAACGCGGCCGTCGCCTCGCCCAGCGGCACACCGAGGCCGGGGCGGCAGTGTCGGCCTAGCCGGGGGCGCGCCGATCGTCGGCGCCGGTCGCGATCGGCATCGTCAACGCGGCGCCGCCGGCGCCGGCGAAACCCGACCAGATCAGTGCTGTCAGATGGTCGACGAGTTCGGCGCGGCTCATCGTACGATCGGTCGCCCACCAGGACACCGCGGTCGAGACCGCACCGACCAGTGCTCGCGCCCACGGCCCGGCGGCGGCGCCGTCCGCGCCGAGTTGGCGAAATCCCGCGGTGAGAACCGATTCCAGCCACCGGGCCAGCTCTTCGGAGACCGAGGTCGAGCGGATCCGACCGGTCAGCGCCGCGGAGATGTTCGGCTCCTCATCGACCCACCGGCACAGGCAGTCGACGGCCGCACGGGTCTGGTCGCGCGGATCGCCCACCGATCGCACGACCACGCCGATCTCGGCGATGATGCGGCGCGCCTGACGTTGGGCGAGGGCCAACACCAGGCTGTCCTTGTCCGGGAAGGCCGCATAGATGGCCGGTCTGGTCAGGCCCGCTTCCCGGGCGACGTCGACGAGCGACAGGTCCGGGCCCCCCTTGCGGAGGCTGCGCTCGGCCGCGTCGAGCAGTTCATCGCGCCGAAGGTCGCGCTGGACGTGTGAACCGGGCGGCCGTCCCCGGCCCCGCCTCGGTGAACCGGGTGCCACACCCGCATCCTGCCATTCGCCGACGATGTGGGCCGCGCCCCGCCACGACGGCATCACCGCGGCGCCAGATAGCCCACCGGCCCGGCCGCGATGCACAGCGACAGCGCCGCGGTGTCGGCGTGCACCGCGATGGCGTCTCCGGCCCCGGGAAGGCGCACGAACACCCGGTTGAGACCCGGGCGCACCGGCACCTTCACCGCCGGCCCTTCCGACAGCGCCAGGGTCATCGACCCGTCGGCGTTGGCCAGATAGTTGATCTCGGCGGTCCAATCCGCGGGCAGCAGCGGACCGTCGAGTTCAACCTGGGCCGGCAGGTCGGGCTGAACGAAATACCCGCAGCCGTCCACCGGACCCGGGATGATCGAGCGCACCCACGTGACCTGAGCGTCGACGAGATTCCCCGATGCGTCGAACATCCGCAATTCGGTGGTCGCCGAGGAGAATTCAGGCCGATCGCGCAGCAACGCGAACAGGTGGCTGGCCCGGTTGCTCGGGGCCATGATCCGCTGCAGCACCATCGGGTCGACCTCCTGATCGAGCACCGGGGCGTCGGAACCGGCGTGCGCCAGCGTCAGGCTGCGTACCGCGTTGCGCAGATAGAACTTGGTGGGGTTGTCGCGCCACACCGTGTAGAACGTCGCCGTGGAGTACAGGGAACTGGCCACGAACGCCGCCGCCAGCGCGACGGTCACCACGCTGCGCCGGAGTCCGGCATCCAGCCAGCCCGACCCCGCGCGGTTGGGCGCACAGAACCCGACGGCGGCCAGCAACGCCAACACCACCACCAGGTCGGGCAGGTAACGCAGCGCCTGAGCCAACTCCAAGGCGGTGAACCGCGACGACCGCATCAGATAGATCGGGATCTGGCAGGCGATCGCATATCCCACCGCTGTCGCCCATACCGGTGCCAGCCGCTGCTTGCGGGCCAGCGACACCGCCACCACCGCCACCACCGCCAGCCATCCCAGCGTCATCACCACCGGGCCCGGCACCGCCCACGGCGAGGCGGGCGCCCAGCGCTGCCACTGCCAGGGGCCACCCACCAGCCCGGGAACGATTCCGTGAGTAACGGAGCGCCACAACAACTCTCCGGTCATAGCCCAATCGGTGCTCCACCGTCGCTGGTTGACCACCGTTAGATACAGCACCACCCAGGCGACGGTGAGCGCACCGGTGGAGTACCACAGTGCCCGGCCGCGACGCCACACCGCGACCACCGACTCACCGCGGACGTACGCCAGGGTGCCGGTGATCACGAGCGCCACCACCGGGATCACCGCAGCCTTCTCGAAGAACACCAGCCCGCCGAGGTAGGCGAAGGTCCCGGTGACCGCGTAGCGGCGAGCGCCGGTGCGCACCAGAAGGATCGCGTCGCCGCACACCCAGGCCAGCGCCGCCAGCATCGGCAGCGAGTTCAGCGCCGCCGCCCACCACGCGAAGCCGGGCACCGCCAACGGGGTGAACAACGCAAACGTCCACGCCGCCAGCAGCACCGGGCGCCACCCCACGATGAGATGCAGGGTGCGCAGCAGCGACGCCGACGCCACCGCCTGCAGCACCACCAGGCTCAGCGCCGGGCCGAGCCAGTTCAGCGGCGCCGCCTTGATGATCGCCCCGCCGAGCAGAAACGCCGCCGGCATCAGGTGCCCGTCGTGGTCGTCGAACAGGAACGCCGGCGCCAGCAGCGACTCGCTGCCCGCGCGGCTGACCAGGATCAGGTCGTCCCAGTAGAAATACCCGCCGAAAGCCAACACCGCCCGGACCGCCAACTGTGCGGCCAGCAGCGCCACGGCCACCACCGCGACCCACGGCAGACGCGTCGTGCGGGCGATCATGGGTCTCCTTCTTACCCGCCGGTATGGTGGGCCGGTGCACGCACTGGTCACCGGCGCCGCCGGTTTCATCGGATCCACACTGGTCGACCGCCTGCTTGACGACGGGCACCGAGTGGTGGGCCTGGACAACTTCGCGACCGGGCGGGCCACCAACCTCGAACATCTCACCGACAACCCGGAGTTCGCGTTCGTCGAGGCCGATATCGTCACCGCCGACCTGACGGCGATCCTCGCCGAGCACCGCCCGCAGGTGGTGTTCCACCTCGCCGCCCAGATCGACGTGCGTCACTCGGTGGCCGATCCCGAGTTCGACGCCGGGGTCAACGTCACCGGAACGGTCCGCCTGGCGGAGGCGGCGCGGCGCGCCGAGGTGCGCAAGATCGTGCACACCTCCTCCGGCGGCTCCATCTACGGCACCCCGCCGACCTACCCGACCGGGGAGGACACCCCCACCGACCCGGCGTCGCCGTACGCGGCGGGCAAGGTGGCCGGCGAGATCTACCTCAACACCTTCCGGCACCTTTACGGCATGGAGTGCTCCCACATCGCCCCCGCCAATGTCTACGGTCCGCGCCAGGACCCCCACGGCGAGGCCGGTGTGGTGGCGATCTTCGCCCAGGCGCTGCTGTCCGGTACGCCGACGAAGGTGTTCGGCGACGGCAGCAACACCCGCGACTACGTCTTCGTCGACGATGTCGTCGACGCGTTCGTCAAGGCCGCGGGCCCGGCCGGTGGCGGACAGCGGTTCAACGTCGGCACCGGGGTGGAGACCTCCGACCGGGCGCTGCACACCGCGGTCGCCGCGGCGGTCGGTGCGCCCGACGACCCGCAGTTCCACCCGCCGCGTCTCGGTGATCTGGCACGCTCCTGTCTGGAGATCGGGCGGGCCGAATCGGTGCTGGGCTGGCGCCCGCAGGTGGCGCTGGCCGACGGGTTGGCGCGCACCGTGGCGTTCTTCCGCGACCAGCGTTAACGCAGACGGTCGGCGCGGCGCAGCGCCATCAGGTGCACCGCGATGCCCACCGCGGCCCCGCACAGCAGCCCCGCCACCGTGCGGGTCTGCAGGTCCAGCGGCAACAGCAGCACCCCGGTCGTGGCGACGGTCGCACTGACCCAGCCCAGCGCGTAGGCGCGGTGCAGCGCGGCGGCCACCGCGGCGTTACCGGTCAGTGTCAACGTCGCGATCCCGATCGCGGCGACCGTCAGCCACGCCAGCGCCGCCCCGCCGGCGTGATAGTCGGCACCGAACGCGGTGACCAGCAGCCACGGTCCCACCGTCGCCGCGGCCGCCACCCCGACCGCGCCGATCGCCGCCACCACCGCCACCGCGGTCCCCAGGGTCCGCAGCCGACGGGCCCGCTCATCGACGAAGTGGGCGATCAGGTTGCCCTGCAGCGCGGTGAGCGGAACCAGCAGCGGAGCGCGGGTCAACGTCACCGCCAGGATGATCACCCCGCCCTGGGCGCCGAGCTCGCCGGCGGTGGCTTTCAGCAGCACCGGAAACCCCATCACCAGCACCGCACTGGCTCCGGCGGCGGTGATCGAATGCGCGGCGCCGCGCAGGAACGACGCCGTGGTACCCGGGGTGGCCTGCCGTGCGGCTTCCCGACTGCCCGGCGAGACCACCAGCAGCACCAGCCACGCCGTCGACCCGGCCACGGTGGCCCACAAATAGCCGGCCAGTCCCCACCCGATCACGAACGCGGCGACGGCGACCAGCACCCGGGTCGCGGCGTCGGTGACCATCAGCGCGCCGTAGGCGCCCCACCGGTTGCGCCCGGCCAGCATGCCCAGCACGGTCGCGTGCAGACAGAACCCCGCCAGCCCCGCGGCCAGCAACCCGACCGACAGCACCCGCTGCTCGGCGAAGACCCGCCCGGACCACACCGGCGAGGTGGCCAGCGCCCCGATCGCCGCGACCACCGCGCACCCGGCGGCCACCGTCAGCGGCCGGGTGCGCGCACCGGTGCTCGCCGAAACCGCCGGTGCGGCGCGCACCTCCCGGGTGGCCTCTTGCAGCAGCCCGTTGGCGGCGCCGTTGATCAGCCCGAACGCCCCCCAGAACACGGCGAACACCGAGAACCCGGCCGGGTCGAGGTCGCTGGCCGCCAGCGCCATCACCGCATAGCCGCAGAGCGCGGAGAGCGCGGTCGCCACGCCCACCCGCGCCACGCTTCCCGCCGCGACCGGTCCGGCGGCCGCGGTGTCAGCCACGGCGACGGGGGCGAATGCGGGCACTGGACACGTCTGTAGAAGCTACCGAGCGCCTGGCCGAACCGGGCAGGCGACAGGCACCCGGGCAGGCCGCCGCGAACCCGCGGGACACCGGCCGGCTCTGGTAGGCTGCACCATCTGGAGGGGAGTATTCCTTCGCGGCGGTGTCGTCATCACGTCGCCCACCATTGGGTGACCGGCATCGCGGGCCGCTTTCGGCGGGAGAGACCTCCGGCATTGTCACGATGGTTTGTCACGATGGCCGGAGAGTCCCCATGCACGGTTCGACAGATGAATCCGGTGAATCCGTAGCCCGTCGCGGGCTGCGGCGCGTCGTGGCAGTCGACCTGGCTGTCCTCGTGGCAGTCCTCGTGGCAGTCCTCGTGCCCTCACGCAAGGAGTCATCATGAACGTCATCGGCGCGGCAGCGCGTACCACAGCACACACCGTCGGTCGGGCCGCCTCGGCCACCCTGGCCGGAGCCGGGGCACTCGGCGGCGCCGCGGTCACCGGCACGGTCGGCGCCGCCGGCGGTGCGATCGCCGGCATCCGCCGGGGTGCCGAGGCCGGCAGCCACTCCACCCCGGCGGCCGCGTTGACCCTCGGCGCGATCGGGCTCAGCGGCCTGGTGGAGTGGCCGGTGCTCGCCGCGGTCGGCGGCGGAGCCCTGGTGCTGCGCACGCTGAACCGCCCGGCCGGTTCGCTGCCCGCCCCGGCGGCCACACCGACGCCCGCGCCGCGGCCGGCAGTCGCCCGCACGGCCCCGCCCGGCAAAGCAACCGCGCGCAAGGCCCCTGCCCGCAAGGCCCCTGCCCGCAAGGCAACCGCGCGTAAGTAGCCGCCGAGAACCGGCCGTGCGTCAACGTCAACGACGCACGGCCACACCGGCATTGACATCTGTGTCCAACGACTCGAAGAAGGTCCGTACCGTGCAGATCTTGTCTCCCCGGCAGGCCGTCACCCTGGGAATGGCCGCGACAACGGCGGTGCTCGACACCACCCGACACGCCGCGACGGCGACCGTCGAGGCGGTGCAGACCGCGGTGTCGGCCAGTGTGGAGGTCGCCGCCGTCCCGCTGCGAGACGGCGCCCGGATCCTCTCCGGGCACGCCTCGGCGGCCACCCTGACCCGGCGGTGCTGGGCCGGTGCCGGCCGCGCCTGGATCGAGGTCCGCGGCCTCGACGGCCCCGACGGCGCCGAGCGTGCAGCGGCGGTCGTCGACGCGCTGACCGGGCGCCCCGGTGTGTCGACCGTGCGCCTGAACCGTCCCCTGTCGCGGGTCGTGGTCGAGATCGACGACGACCAGGTGTCGCTGAGCGAGCTGTGCACGGCGGTCGCCGACGCCGAACAACGCACCATCCCCGCGACCGGCGGCGGCACCGCCCGGCCGGGCTCGCGCCAGGCCAGCCTGCCCGGCGACGGCCTGATGCTGGCGGTGCGCGGCGCGCTGGTCGCCGCCAACGCCGCCGGACTGGCGGTCGCGGTCACCGGCCGGGCGCTGCGCTGGCCACAGGCTCCGGTCGCCGTCGACGCCGCCGCCGCGCTCGCCAACTACCAGCCGTGGGTGCGCCGACTGCTGGCGGACCGCATCGGCGCCGAGACGACCGACACCATGCTGTCGCTGGCCGAGACGTTGGCCCATGTCGTCACACTCTCCCCGGCCACCCTCACCGTCGACCTGATGATGCACGCCCTGGGCGCCGTCGAGACCCGCGCCGGCGTGAAGGCGTGGGCCCGCCACGAGCCGGCGCTGGCCCGACACGCCGAGGAGCAGCAGGCGCATGCGCCGCAGCGGCCGGTGCCCGCACCGCCGGGGGCCGTCGAGCGCCACACCGGTCGGGTCGCCTGGGTGCAGGCGTTGAGCACCGGTGCGCTCGCCGCGCTGAGCCGTACCACCACCACCGCCGCCAACGCGGCCGTGGTCACCGCCCCCAAGGCGATGCGCACCAGCACCGAGGCGTTCGCCGCCACACTCGGCGCCGGTCTCGCCGATCAGCAGGTGCTGACGCTGCAGCCGCAGAAACTGCGCCGCCTCGGCGACGTCGACGCGCTGCTCATCGACCCGCGGGTGCTCTGCGAACCGCAGTTGCGGGTGGTGCAGGTGCGCGGCGCCGACACCCCGGGGCTGCCGGCGGCCTGGACCGCGGCCCAACGGCTGCTCGATGAGCCGGACCTGGCTCCCGGCTGGCACCCGCTGACCGGGGTGGCGGGCCGCGGCGGCAGCAGCGAAGGCAATCGCGAGGTCCCGGAGGCCCTGATCCTGCCCGCCCACCACCGGCTGAGCACCGCGCTGCTCACCGCGGCGCGCACCGCCGAACTGGTGGTCGCCACCGTCGACGTCGACCTGCTCGGCGAGATGCGCCCCGCCTTCGACGAACTCCAACCCCCCGACGCCGGCCGCGACCTGGACGCCGCGCTGCTGCGCGCGTTGACCCGGTTGCAGCACGACGGGCGCACCGTGGCGGTGTTGTCGACGAGCGCCGCGGCGCCGCTGTCCTCGGCGGATCTGGGCCTGGGGGTGCTGCCCGCCGCCGACAGCGCGCCGCCGTGGAGCGCCGATGTGCTGCTGCCGGATCTGGCGGCCGCCTGGCGGGTGCTGCACGCGCTGCCGGCGGCGCAGGAAGCCACCCGCCGCGGCATCGCGATCTCGATCGGCGCGTCGTCGCTGGGGGCGTTGTTCATGGTGCCCGGCGTGCGACGCCCCCGCGGCCGCGGACCCGGGCCGGTGACCGCCGGGGCGGCCGCCGGGCTGCTCTCGGGGGCGCTGCTGGCGCGCGCCAGCCTGCGCGCCCCCACCCCGCGTCCCGCCCCGAACCACGAATGGCACGCGCTGTCGGTGCGCCAGGTCGCCGAGGTGCTCGGCGTCGACGACGCCGACCGGCCCGCCCCCGCCGATCGCGAGGCCACCGAGACGCCGGAGCCCCCGATGCTGGTGCAATTCGCCCACGCGGTGCGCGAGGAGTTGGCCGACCCGCTCACCCCGGTGTTGGCGCTGTGCTCGGTGGCCACCGCGGTGCTCGGCTCCCCGATCGATGCGCTGATGGTCGGCACCGTGCTCACCGGCAACGCGATGCTCGCCGCCGGTCAGCGCCTCCAGGCGGAGAAGCGGCTCACCGCGCTGCTGGCCCAGCAGACCCCGCCGGCACGGCTGGTCCTCAATGGCTCCGAGGGGCCCGAGGGGCCCCGGGAGTGCGATGCCGCCGAAGGCGCCGGCCGCCACTGCGCGATCGACGCGGACCGGCTGCTGCCCGGCGACATCATCGAGGTGCACAGCAACGAGGTGGTGCCCGCCGACGCCCGCGTGATCGCCCAGACCGACCTGGAGGTCGACGAGTCCGCCCTCACCGGCGAGTCGCTGTCGGTGACCAAACAGGTCGAGGCCACCCCCGGTGTCGAACTCGCCGAACGGCGCTGCATGCTCTACGGCGGCACCACGGTGGTCACCGGTACCGCGACGGCGATGGTGACCGCGGTCGGCCCGGACACCCAGGCGCGGCGCGCCACCGAACTCGCCGGGGGCCCGCTGCCCGAGGTCGGCCTGCAATACCAGCTCAGCCGACTGATGACCCGCGCGTTCCCGGTCAGTGCCGGCGGCGGGGTGCTGGTCGGTGCGCTGGGGCTGCTGCGCGGCGGCGGGCTGCGGCAGGCGCTGGGCAACACCATCGCGGTGGCGATCGCCGCGGTCCCCGAAGGGATGCCGCTGATGGCGACGCTGGCCCAACACGCCTCGTCGCGCCGGCTGGCCCGCTCCGGCGCCCTGGTGCGGGTGCCGCGCTCGGTGGAGGCCCTCGGGCGGCTCGACGTGGTCTGCTTCGACAAAACCGGCACCCTCAGCGAGAACCGGTTGCGGGTCACCCGGGTGACCCCGGCCGCCGGTCACCACCACGACGAGGTGATCAGCGTGGCCGCGCAGGCCGCGCCGGACCCGCAGGCCGCCGCCCACGCCCACGCCACCGACCAGGCGATCATCGACGCGGCCGCCGGCCTCGAGCCGACACCGTCGTGGTCGCCGCCGGATGCACAGCTGCCGTTCCGGTCCGGTCGGGCGTTCTCGGCGTCGCTGGTGGGCCGCGAGCTCACCGTCAAAGGCGCCCCCGAAGTCGTGTTGGCCGCCTGCGACGACGCCGACGCCGCCACCCACGACGCGGTGCTGGCCATGGCCGCCGACGGCCTGCGGGTCATCGCGGTGGCCCGCCGTGCACTCACCGCCGCGCAGGCCCGCCGGGTCCGCGACGACCCCGACGCGATCGGCGCGGTCAGCGGCACCGGGCTGCGGCTGACCGGGTTCCTCGGGCTCGCCGACACCGCCCGGCCGCAGTCGCCGCGGCTGCTGGCCGCGCTGGCCGACCGCGGCGTCGCCATCCGGATGATCACCGGCGACCACCCGGTGACCGCCACCGCCATCGCCGCCGACCTGGGCGTGACCGTCGGCGCCGAGCAGGTGATCACCGGTTCGCAGTGGGCCGCGCTGACCCGCAAACAGCAGGAACAGGCGGTGTCCGATCGGGTGATCTTCGCTCGCATGTCCCCGGAGAACAAGGTGCAGATCGTCCAGACCCTGGAACGGGCCGGCAAGGTCTGCGCGATGGTCGGCGACGGCGCCAACGACGCCGCCGCGATCCGGGCGGCCACCGTCGGCATCGGGGTGGTGGCCCGCGGCAGCGACGCCGCCCACGCCACCGCCGACGTGGTGTTGACCGAGGGGCGCATCGAGGCGCTGATCGAGGCCGTCGACGAGGGACGGCGGCTGTGGCGCGGGGTGCAGGCCGCGGTCGGCGGGCTGCTCGGCGGCAACGCCGGGGAGGTGCTGTTCTCGATCATCGGCACCGCCGTGACCGGCAACTCCCCGTTGAACACCCGCCAACTGCTGCTGATGAACACCCTCACCGACGCGCTGCCGGCGACCGCGGTCGCGGTCAGCACCCCGCGCGGCCCGGTGCAACGGGTCGCGTTCGGTGTCGACGAACGCCAGCTCTGGCGCACGGTGGTGTTCCGCGGCGGGGTCACCGCCGCGGCCGGCACCGCCGCCTGGGCGATGGCCGCGCTGACCGGCCGGCCGCAGCGCGCCTCGACCGTGGCGTTGATCGCGCTGGTCGCCGTGGAACTCGGCCAGACCGTGGTCGATTCGCGGGCACCGCTGGTGCTGGTGACCGCCGCCGGGTCGATGGCGGCGTTCACCGTGATGGTCAGCACCCCCGGGGTCAGCCAACTGCTCGGCTGCACCCCGGTCGGCCCGCTCGGGTGGGCCCAGGCGCTGGGCTCGGCGGCCGCGGCCACCGCGGCCGTCGCCGTCGCCGCCCGCCCCGGTGCCCGCGCCGACGCCCCCGAACCCGACCCGGGGGCCACGGAACCGGTCGCCACCCCACCCGCGCGGCGGGCCCGCCCGCGCCGACGCCCCGCGGGCACCGGGCGCCCACAGACCACGGCCCCGGCGCTGCACCTGGTGCGGTAACCACCGGGGGAACCCGCGGCGAACGGTGGACGAACCGGCGGGAGGCGACTCGCCGGGCCGCGGCGGACCTGCCACACTGAACCGCGACGCGGTGCGCGTCGCCCACCGCTGGCACCGCAGCTCCCCGTGGTGTTCGCCCGATGACCGGAGGCCCGGCCGTTGAACGTCTCGCTGCTGGAGTGGTGCGTCACCCTCGCGGTGACGCTCACCGTGCTGGCCGTGGACATCGCGGTGATCGGCCGGCGACCCCGGGTGCCGCAGCCCCGCAACTGCGCGCTGGCCCTGGCGGCCTACATCGGGCTGGCCGTGCTGTTCGGGGCGTGGGTCTGGTCGCAACACGGCATGAGCTACGGCATGCAGTTCTTCGCCGGGTGGCTCACCGAGTACAGCCTGTCGGTGGACAACCTGTTCGTCTTCCTGCTGATCATGGCCAGCTTCAAGGTGCCCAAGCAGTACCAGCAGGAAGCGCTGCTGATCGGGATCACGCTGGCGCTGTTCCTGCGCGGCATCTTCATCGGCCTGGGGGCGCTCGCGATCCAGCAATTGAGCTGGGTGTTCTACCTGTTCGGGGTGTTTTTGCTCTACACCGGCATCCGCATGGCCCGCGGCCCCGTCCACGAGGAGGACGTCGACAACGCGGTGGTGCGCTTCGCCCGCACCCACCTGCGGGCCACCGATCAGTGGGCGGGCATGAAGCTGATGGTCGTCGAGGGCGGCAAACGGGTGATCACCCCGATGTTCTTGGTGGCCGTCGCGTTGGGCACCACCGACCTGGTCTTCGCGATGGACTCGATCCCGGCGGTCTACGGGCTGACCCGTGAACCGTATCTGGTGTTCACCGCCAACGTGTTCGCGCTGATGGGACTGCGCCAGCTGTTCTTCCTGCTCGGCCACCTGCTGGGCCGGCTGGTCTATCTGTCCCGCGGGCTGGCGTTCATTCTCGCCTTCATCGCGGTGAAGATGCTGCTGCACGCGCTGCACAACAACGACCTGCCGTTCCTGAACGGCGGGCGGCCCATCCCGGTGCCCGAGATCCGCACCTGGGTGAGCCTGGTCGTCATCGCCGTGACCATCGTGGTCACCACCGCGGCCAGCCTGGTGCGCACCCGGATGCTGGCCCGCGCCGCACCGCGCAGTTAGCCGTGGCCGGCGGGGCGCGACCGGCGGGCCGAGGCGCCCGGCGCGGGCTCAGTGCCCGGCGGCGCGGAACCGGTCGAACGAGCGCTGCACCTCGGCTTCGGCGGCGGCGCGGTCCACCCAGTCGGCGGCCTCGACGAACTTGCCCGGCTCCAGGTCCTTGTAGTGCAGGAAGAAGTGTTTGATCGCGTCGAGCTCGTGGGTCGGCACGTCGGTGATGTCGGTGATGTGATCCCAGCGGTGATCGCCGGCCGGAACGCACAGCACCTTGTCGTCGCCGCCGGCCTCGTCGGTCATCCGGAACATTCCGACCGGGCGGACCTCGATCAGCACCCCGGGAAACACCGACTGCGGCAACAACACCAGCACATCGAGCGGGTCGCCGTCCTCGCCGAGGCTGTCCTCGATGAACCCGTAGTCGGCCGGGTAGGCCATCGGCGTGTACAGGTAGCGGTCCAGCCGGACCCGGCCGCTCTCGTGGTCCACCTCGTACTTGTTGCGCTGACCCTTCGGGATCTCGATGGTTACGTCGAATTGCACGGTGCCGGCTCCTTGCCTGCGGTAAGTCTTGGGTTGATCGGGCTGAGTCTAAGACCCGCCCAGCGGGGGAGGGCCACCGCACCCGCGGCGGCGACCGGCCGATCCGGCAGAATTGCCCCGGGGCGCCGCCGCGGCGCCTGCCAGCAGCACCGGCCGAACGCGGGAGGACCAGGAGGGCCATGTGTCCCAGGCAGTGGCGTCGCTCAACCCACGTGACCATCGGTGTGTCCGTGCTGCTGCTGGTGGTGGCGGTATTGACGGTGGCGGTGGTGATCACCGGCGCCCACGATCCGAGTCGGCAGGTCGCGCCCCCGCCGGCGGTGGTGGCCGCCGACCCCGGCGTCGTGCCGGTCTCCGACGGCGCCCCGATGCCCACCGCCGCCGGGATCACCGCGGCGCTGGCGGCCGCGCTCGCCGACCCCGACCTCGGTTTCCTGGGCGGACGGGTCACCGACGCGGCCAGCGCCACCGAACTGTGGTCCCAGCACGACGACATGCCGATGCTGCCGGCGTCGACCAACAAGGTGCTCACCACCGCGGCCGCGCTGTTGACCCTGGACCGGGACGCCACGCTGACCACCCGGGTGGTGGCCGACGACACCGCCCCCGGAGCGCTGGTGCTCGTCGGCGGCGGTGACCCGGTGCTCTCGGCGGCCGGCCCCGACGAGGACACCTGGTACGGCGGGGCGGCGCGGATCTCCGACCTGGCCGCCCAGGTGCGTGCCAGCGGCGTCACCCCGACCACCCTGCAGGTCGACCTCTCGGCGTTCAGCGGCGCCACGATGGCGCCCGGCTGGGACCCGCTGGACATCGACGGCGGCGACATCGCCCCGATCGAGGCGGTGATGCTCGACGCCGGACGCATCCAGCCGACCACGGTGGAGTCCAAACGGTCCACCACGCCCGGGCTCGACGCGGGTCGCGCCCTGGCCGTCGCGCTCGGCCTGGACCCGGCGGCGGTGACGATCGCGCGCGCCCCGGTGCCCGGCCGGGAGGTGGCCGCGGTGCGCTCCGCGCCGCTGATGCTGCGGCTGCGGCAGATGATGTACGCGTCGGACAACGTGATGGCCGAGAGCATCGGCCGTGAGATCGCCGCCGCGACCGGCCGGCCGCACTCGTTCCCCGGCGGGGTCGACGCGGTGCTGCACCAACTCGCCGGTATCGGCATCGACACCGCCGAGGCGACCCTGGTCGACTCCAGCGGCCTGTCCCTCGATGACCGGTTGACCCCGAAAACCCTCGACGAGGTGGTGCAGGCCGCCGCCGGCCCGGATCACCTGGCGCTGCGCCCGCTGCTGGACCTGCTGCCGATCGCCGGGGGCAGCGGCACCCTCTCCGACCGGTTCTTGGACCGGGATCGCGACGGTGACGCCGCCGGGTGGCTGCGCGCCAAAACCGGCTCGCTGACCGCGACCAACGCGCTCGCCGGGGTGGTCACCGACCGCGGCGGACGGGTGTTGACGTTCACCTTGATCTCCAACGACGCCGGCCCCACCGGGCGCACGGCGATCGACACCGTCGCCGCCACGTTGCGGTCGTGTGGTTGCCGAACGTGACCGGCCCGACCGACCTCACCGTGGGACGCGCCGTCGACTGGCGTTTCGCGGTCACCGTGGGCACCCGGTTGGCCCGACCCGGCCCGCCGTGCACCGGCTACACCCGCCGGCAGGTCATCGCCGAACTCGACGACGCCGCCACCACCGCCGGCCCACTGGTCGCCGAGGTGACCGGGCTGACCCCGGTCACCGCCACTCCGGACACCGCGGTGGTCGACCGGCCCGGCTGGATCGCCTCGGCCGCCGACTCGATGCGGGTGATGACCGGCGGCGCCGACACCGCCCGCGGGTTCGTCTCCGGGCACCTGGCCGGGGCCCAGACCGGGGCGGTGCTGGCGTTCGTGGCCTCCGGCATCCTCGGCCAGTACGACCCGCTGGCCGCCGACGGGGCCGGCCGGCTGCTGCTGGTCTACCCCAACGTGATCGCCGTGGAGCGCCAACTGCGGGTCGACCCGCACGATTTCCGGCTCTGGGTCTGTCTGCACGAGGTCACCCACCGGGTGCAGTTCACCGCGAACCCGTGGCTGGTCGAGCACATGGCCGATGCGCTGGCGGTGCTCACCGCCGACGGCGGTGACCAGTTCACCGCGGTGGCGGGCCGCCTCGCCGAATTCACCCGCGCCCGGCGCGACGGAACCGACCCGAACGCCACCGGCATCCTCGGGCTGGTGCGCGCGCTGCAATCGGAGTCGCAGCGCCACGCCCTCGACCGGTTGCTGGTGCTCGGCACCCTGCTGGAGGGCCACGCCGATCACGTCATGGACGCTGTCGGACCGCGGGCGGTGCGGTCGGTGGCCACCATCCGCCGGCGATTCGACCAGCGCCGCAACCGCCATCAGCCGCCGCTGCAGCGACTGGTGCGCGCACTGCTGGGCATCGACGCGAAAATCAGCCAGTACACCCGCGGCAAGGCGTTCGTCGACGCCGTGGTCGAGCGGGTGGGCATGGCCCGGTTCAACACCGTGTGGACCTCCCCGCAGACCCTGCCGCAGCCCGACGAGATCGACACCCCCGAGCGATGGATCAACCGGGTGCTCTAGCGGCGCCGCTGGCGACGTTGCGGACCGAACTGAGCCGGTTCGCCGACGCCCGGCTCCCCACGGCCGACCGGTGGTGTGTCGCCCTGTCCGGCGGGCCGGATTCGGTGGCGTTGACCGCGGTCGCCGCCGGGCTGTTGCCGACCACCGCGCTCATCGTCGACCACCGGTTGCAGCCGGGCTCCGCGCAGGTCGCGGCCGCCGCCCGGGCCCAGGCGCTGGCCCTGGGCTGTGTCGACGCGCGGGTGCTGACCGTGACCGTCGGCACCGGCGGCGGCCCGGAGGCCGCCGCGCGGCGCGCCCGCTACACCGCGCTGGCGGCCGCCCGCGACGGCGCGCCGGTGCTGGTCGGCCACACCCTCGACGACCAGGCCGAGACGGTGTTGCTGGGGTTGGGGCGCGGCTCGGGGGCGCGGTCGCTGGCCGGGATGGCCCGGTGCGACCCGCCCTGGTACCGGCCGCTGCTGGGGGTGCGCCGCGCGCTCACCCACGCCGCCTGCGCGGTGCTGGGGGTCGACCCCTGGACCGATCCACACAACACCGATCCCCGCTTCACCCGCGCCCGGCTGCGCACCGAGGTGCTGCCGCTGTTGGAGGAGGTGCTCGGCGGCGGGGTCGCCGAGGCGTTGGCGCGCACCGCGACCGCGCTACGCGAGGACACCGCGGTGCTCGACGCGCTCGCCGCGGCCGCGGCCGCGGGCGCCCACGCCGACGGCGGGGCGCTGGCGGTGGCGGCGGTGGCGCCGCTGCCCGGCCCGGTGCGGCGCCGGGTGATCCGCAGCTGGCTGCTCGACGGCGGCGCCCGCGGGCTCAGCGACCGCCAGATCCGCCGCATCGACGCGCTCGTCACCGACTGGCGCGGTCAGGGCGGGGTGGCGGTCGGCTCGGCGCTGACCCGGCGCCGCCTCGTCGCCGCCCGCGACGGCGCGGTGCTGGTGCTGCGCAGCGAACCGGTTGGTCGTTGACCGCCGGGCATGGCACGCTGTGGGCGTGACAGCGCAGCCGTACAACGGGGACATCAAATCGGTGCTGCTGTCCCAGGACCGGATTCAGGCCCGTGTCGCCGAACTCGGCGCGCAGATCGGCGCCGACTACGCCCACCTGGGCGCCGACGCCGACACCGACCCGCACACCCCTCCCGGCGGCCGGGATCTGCTGCTGGTCACCGTGCTCAAGGGCGCGGTGCTGTTCGTCACCGACCTGGCCCGGGCGATCCCGCTGCCCACCCAGTTCGAGTTCATGGCGGTCAGCTCCTACGGGTCCTCGACGTCGTCGTCGGGGGTGGTGCGCATCCTCAAAGACCTCGACCGCGACATCAGCGGCCGCGACGTGCTCATCGTCGAAGACGTCGTCGACTCCGGGCTGACGCTGTCCTGGTTGCTGCGCAACCTCGCCACCCGCGGGCCCCGATCACTGCGGATCTGCACCCTGCTGCGCAAACTCGACGCGATGCGCACCGGCGTCGACATCTCCTATGTGGGCTTCGACATCCCCACCGATTTCGTCGTCGGCTACGGGCTGGACTACCTCGAGCGCTACCGCGACCTGCCCTACATCGGCACCCTGGATCCGCGGATCTACCAGTAGCGGAAGCCCCGGGCGGGCCGGGGAAGTTAAGTCAGCTCCCAGACCGCTTCCACCGAGAAACTCACCGTCTGCTCACCGGGCTCCACCGGAACGTCGGACAGGGCCCGCTGCGCCGGGCGCGGACTGGGCCGCTCGGCCCCGGGGCTCTCCGACACCGAGATCACCTTGCCCAGCTTCATTCCCGACAACTGCGCGTACTGCTCGGCGCGGTCCTTGGCGTCGGTGAACGCCCGGGCCCGGGCGTCGCGCACCAACTGCGAATCGTTCTCGATCGAGTAGTTCACCGCGTTGAGCCGGGTGGCGTCCCCGCCGGTGCTCACGATCAGCGCCAGCGCCTCCGAGGCCGACTCCAACTCGCGGATCTTGACCTTGATCGCGTTGGTGGCGCGGTAACTGGTGATCGTGCTCGGCGCGCCCGGCTCGCTGGTGTACTGCGGCTGCAGGCTCACCGACGTGGTGGCGATGTCGCTCTCGTCGACCCCGGCGTCGATCAGCGCGTCGATGAGCGCCTGCTGGCGCTCGTTGGTCTGGTTCATCGCCGCGGTCACGTCGGGGGCACTGAACTCGATACCGACGTCGACGGTGAGCAGATCCGGGCTGCCCTGCACCTGGCCCTCGCCGATCACCGTGACCTCGCGGGTGCCGCTGTCGGCGGGGGATTCGGCGTCGCAGCCGGCCACCCCGATGAGGGTCAACACGGCCGCCGCGGGGACGAGCATCCGGCGGGTCAGTCTGCGGAACGGCGGGGCGTCGAAGGTGGCGTGGCGCATGGTTGGCACCTTAACGTGCACGCGTCGACGTGCGCGCGTCGACGTGCGTGCGACGACGTGCGCGCGAACGCCGGTCAGCGCAGCTCGGCGAGGAACTTCAGCAGCGCGGCGTTGACCTGCTCGGGACGTTCCTGCTGCAGCCAGTGCCCGGCCCCCTCCAGCACCAGTTCCCGATACGGTCCGGTCACCACGTCGGTGGCCCGGTCGCGCCGGGTGAACCCCAGCACCGGGTCGGCGGAGCCGGCCATGAATAGTGCCGGGGCGGCCGTGGTCGCCTCGGCGAGGTGCGCGGTGGTCTCCCAGTTGCGGTCGAAGTTGCGATACCAGTTCAGCGCGCCGGTGAACCCGGTGCGGGTGAACTCGGCGACGTAGTGGTCCAGCTCGGCCTGGTTCAGCCACCCCGGCAGCCCGTCGGGCTCGGGCAGCCGGTCGATGAACCCGGCCGGGCCGGGGGCGAGCATCCTGGCTGCCGCGTCCCGGTCGGCCGGTGGGCGCAGCCCGCCGAACATCCGGGTCAGGGTGCGCGCCGGGTCGGCGCCGAGTTCGGCGTCGGCGACACCGGGCTGCTGGAAGTACAGGATGTAGAAGAAGTTCTCGCCGAACAGCCGCCGCCACACCGCGGTCGGCTTCTCCCGCGGCCGCGGTGTGGGCGGCACACTCAACCCCGCCACGGCGGCCACCCGCTCGGGGTGCAGCAGCGCCGCGTTCCACACCACCGGCGCGCCCCAGTCGTGGCCGACCCACACGGCACGGTCGGCGCCGACGTCGTCGAGCAGGCCCACCAGGTCGGCGGTGAGGCGATGGATGTCGTAGGCGTCGACCGCGGCCGGCGCCGACGACCGGCCGTAGCCGCGCTGGTCGGGGGCGAGCACGTGGTAGCCGGCGGCGGCCAGCGCCGGGATCTGGTGGCGCCACGAAAACGCCAGCTCCGGGAACCCGTGGGCCAACACCACCACCGGCGCGCCCGGCTCACCGGCCTCGGTGAGCAGCAGTCGCACCCCGTTGGTGTCGACAAACCGCTGTCTGACCGCCGTCGCACCCGTCGTCATCGTCATACCCAAGCACAGCGGCCGGTGCCGGGAAAGCACCGGCGGGCACCGGTGGGCACGGTGGGCACCGCCATCGCGACGAGGCCGCGCCGGCGGCGCGGTAGCCTGGGCTGTTGCAACTACCTGTACGGGAAGGACGTGGCCGAGCCCGGTCGTAAGTTGATGAAACGCAAAAACGTGATCCGCACCCTCACCGTGATCGGTGTGCTGGTGGTGTTGGGCTGGTCGATCTTCTATCTCAGTGACGACACCCGCAAATTCAAACCGGTCGACACCTCGGTGGCCGTCACTCAGATCGCCGAGGACAACGTCGAGAGCGCCCAAATCGACGACCGGGAACAACAACTGCGGTTGACGCTGAAAAGCGGCAACGACGCCACCGAGAACGCCGACCAGATCATCACGAAGTTCCCGACCGGGTACGCGGTGCCGCTGTATGACTCGCTGGCCGCCAAGCACGTCACCACCAACACCACCGTCAACCAGGGCAGCATCTGGGGCACGCTGCTGATCTACATGCTGCCGCTGCTGTTGCTGGTGGCGCTGTTCGTGCTGTTCACCCGGATGCAGGGCGGCGCCCGGATGGGATTCGGGTTCGGCAAATCCCGGGCCAAGCAGCTCACCAAGGACATGCCGAAGACGACCTTCGCCGACGTGGCCGGGGTCGACGAGGCCGTCGAAGAGCTCTACGAGATCAAGGACTTCCTGCAGAACCCGTCGCGGTACCAGGCGTTGGGTGCGAAGATCCCCCGCGGCGTGCTGCTGTTCGGCCCGCCCGGCACCGGCAAGACGCTGCTGGCCCGCGCGGTGGCCGGCGAGGCCGAGGTGCCGTTCTTCACCATCTCCGGCTCGGATTTCGTGGAGATGTTCGTCGGGGTGGGTGCCTCCCGGGTGCGCGACCTGTTCGAGCAGGCCAAACAGAACGCGCCGTGCATCATCTTCGTCGACGAGATCGACGCGGTCGGGCGCCAGCGCGGCGCCGGTCTCGGCGGCGGCCACGACGAGCGGGAACAGACCCTCAACCAGCTGCTGGTGGAGATGGACGGTTTCGGCGACCGGCAGGGCGTGATCCTGATCGCGGCGACCAACCGGCCCGACATCCTCGACCCGGCGCTGCTGCGCCCGGGCCGCTTCGACCGGCAGATCCCGGTGTCCAACCCCGACATCGCCGGCCGGCGCGCGGTGCTGCGGGTGCACGCCAAGGGCAAGCCGATGGCCCCGGACGCCGACCTCGACGGGCTGGCCAAACGCACCGTCGGAATGTCGGGGGCCGACCTGGAGAACGTGATCAACGAGGCCGCGCTGCTCACCGCGCGGGAGAACGGCACCGTGATCACCGGCGCGGCGCTGGAGGAGGCCGTCGACCGGGTCATCGGCGGGCCGCGGCGCAAAGGCCGGATCATCAGCGAGCAGGAGAAGAAGATCACCGCCTACCACGAGGGCGGGCACACCCTGGCCGCGTGGGCGATGCCCGACATCGACCCGATCTACAAGGTGACGATCCTGGCGCGCGGGCGCACCGGCGGGCACGCGGTGGCGGTGCCCGAGGAGGACAAGAGCCTGCGCACCCGCTCGGAGATGATCTCGCAGCTGGTGTTCGCCATGGGCGGGCGCGCGGCGGAGGAGCTGGTGTTCCACGAGCCGACCACCGGGGCCGTCTCCGACATCGAACAGGCCACCAAGATCGCCCGCGCCATGGTCACCGAATACGGGATGAGCACCAAGCTGGGTGCGGTGCGCTACGGCACCGAGCACGGCGACCCGTTCTTGGGGCGCACCATGGGAACCGCCCCCGACTACTCCCACGAGGTGGCGCGCGAGATCGACGAGGAGGTCCGCAAACTCATCGAGGCCGCCCACACCGAAGCCTGGGAGATCCTCACCGAGTATCGCGACGTCCTCGACCGGCTTGCCGCCGAACTGCTGGAGAAGGAGACCCTGCACCGCGCCGACCTGGAGGCGATCTTCGTCGACGTGGGCAAACGCCCGCGGCTGACCCTCTTCGACGACTTCGGCGGGCGCATCCCGTCGGACAAGCCGCCGATCAAGACCCCCGGCGAACTGGCGATCGAGCGCGGCGAGGAATGGCCCAAACCGGTTCCGGAACCGGCGTTCAAAGCCGCGATCGCCCGGGCCAGCGCCGAGGCGGCCCGCGCCGAGGGCGCCGCGCCCCCACCCAGCAACGGGGCACCGCCGGCCGGCACCCAGCCCGCCGGCACCCAGCCCGACTACGGAGCCCCCGCCGGGTGGCACGCCCCCGGCTGGCCCCCGCCCCAGCAGCAGGGCGGCTACTGGTACCCGCCGGCGCACCCGCAGCAGCCGAACGCGCCGTACCCGGGATACCCGCCCTATCCGCCGCAGGGCCACCGATACCCGCCGCCGGCCCCCGGTGCGCCCGGCGACTCCGGTGCTGAGCGAGGATCGGGGGACACGGGTGGCCACGGTGAGGAGAGCCGGACCAACCCGCCGGCCCGCAGCTGAAACGCGATGGAGGTGTCATGGCCCACCCCGATTCGATGACGGATTCGGAGATGGTCGACGTTGAACTGGGCGCTGATTCACTCACGCTCGACGGGCCGGTGTTCGACCAGGCCCGCGCGGAGGCGGCGGTGCGCGAACTGCTCTACGCGGTGGGGGAGGACCCGGAGCGCTGCGGGCTGAAGGACACCCCCGCCCGGGTGGCGCGCGCCTACCGGGAGATGTTCGCCGGGCTCTACACCGATCCCGACGAAGTGCTCGACACCACCTTCGACGAACAGCACAACGAGCTGGTGCTGGTCAAAGAGATCCCGATGTACTCGATGTGCGAACACCACCTGGTGTCGTTCCACGGGGTCGCCAACGTCGGCTACATCCCCGGCGCCGACGGCCGGGTCACCGGGCTGTCGAAGATCGCCCGGGTCGTGGATCTGTACGCCCGCCGCCCGCAGGTGCAGGAACGGCTGACCGGGCAGATCGCCGACGCGATGATGAACCGGCTGCAGCCGCGCGGCGTGATCGTGGTGGTGGAGGCCGAGCACATGTGCATGTCGATGCGCGGCATCCGCAAACCGGGCGCGATCACCACCACCTCGGCGGTGCGCGGCCAGTTCAAAACCGACACCGCGGCGCGGGCAGAAGCGTTGGATCTGATGCTGCGCAAGTGAACTCTCCACCGGTGCAGGTCATGGGCGTGGTCAACGTCACCGACGATTCGTTCTCCGATGGCGGCCGCTATCTGGCGTGTGACCGTGCCGTCGAACACGGTCTGGCGCTGGCCGCCGACGGCGCGGCGATCATCGACGTCGGCGGGGAATCCACTCGCCCCGGCGCCCGCCGGATCGACCCGCAGGTGGAGGCCGCACGGGTGCTGCCGGTGATCGCCGCGCTGGCGCAGCACGGGCTCACCGTGAGCATCGACACCATGCACGCGGCAGTGGCCAGTGCCGCCCTGTCCGCCGGGGCCAGCTGGGTCAACGACGTCTCCGGGGGGCAGGCCGACCCGGCGATGACCCCGCTTCTGGTCGAGACCGGCGCGCGGTGGGTGCTGATGCACTGGCGGGACGTCGCCGCCGACCAGCCGCATCGGGTGCCGCACTACACCGACGTCGTCGCCGAGGTGCGCGCCGAGCTGCTCGCCGGGGTGGACCGTGCGGTGGCCGCTGGGGTGGACCCGGCCAACCTGGTGATCGACCCCGGGCTCGGGTTCGCCAAGACCGCGCGGCACAACTGGGCGCTGTTGCACGCCCTGCCGCAGCTGGTGGCCGCGGGGGTGCCGGTCCTGGTGGGGGCGTCACGCAAACGGTTCCTCGGCGCCCTGCTCGCCGACCCCGCCGGGGCGGCGCGTCCCCCCGACGGCCGCGAGACCGCCACCGCGGTGATCTCGGCGCTGGCCGGTCTGCACGGCGCCTGGGGGGTGCGCGTCCACGATGTGCGCGCCAGCGTCGACGCCCTCGCAGTGGCGGCCGCCTGGAGCCGCGGAGCCTCGGGAGGAGACGACGATGACTGACCGCATCGAACTGCGCGGGCTGAGGGTGCGCGGCCACCACGGCGTGTTCGACCACGAGCGTCGCGACGGACAGGACTTCGTCGTCGACGTCACCGTCTGGCTGGACCAGGCCGCCGCGGCCGCCAGCGACGACCTCGCCGACACCTACGACTACGGGGCGCTGGCCGACCGGGCGGTGACGATCGTCGCCGGCCCGGCACGCAACCTGATCGAGACCGTCGCCGCCGAGATCGCCGACGACGTCATCGCCGACGCCCGCGTCGACGCGGTGGAGGTCAGCGTGCACAAACCGCAGGCCCCCATCCCGCACACGTTCACCGATGTGGCGGTGGTGGCCCGGCGGTCCCGCCGTCGCCACTCCCGGGTGCTGCCGGCGGGCACCGCCCTGTGAGCCCGCCGAACCGGAAGGAGCGCAACCGATGACCCGTGTGGTGTTGTCGATCGGATCGAACCTGGGCGACCGGATGGCCCGGCTGCGGTCGGTCGTCGACGGGCTGGGCTCGACGGTGCGAGCGGTCTCGGCGGTCTATGAGACCGATCCGTGGGGCGGGCTGGATCAAGGCCAGTTCCTCAACGCGGTGCTCATCGCCGAGGACCCGGACCGCGACGGGCACGCCTGGCTGCGCCGCGCCCACGAACTCGAAGACGCCGCCCACCGGGTGCGCGGAGAGCGGTGGGGGCCGCGCACCCTCGACGTGGACCTGGTCACCTGCTACGAGACCTCCCCGGCCGGCGACACCCTGGTGATCTCCCGCGACGACGGGCTCACGCTGCCGCACCCGTTGGCCCATCTGCGGGCGTTCGTGCTGGTGCCGTGGCTGGGCATCGACCCGGACGCCGAGCTGATGGTCGCCGGCCACGACCGGCCGGTGAGTACCCTGGTCGCCGAACTCGATCCGGCCGAGCGGGCCGCGGTGCGGCGCACCGACCTGTCCCTCGGGGCGCCCCCGGACGCAAAGACGGCGCACTAGATGGGCCCCACCCGCACCCGTGACCTGCTCGCGGTCACCGCCATCACCGCCGCCGGCGCCTACCTGCTGGTGATGGTCGCCTACCGGTGGTTCCCGCCGATCACCGTCTGGACCGGGCTGTCGCTGCTGGCGGTCGCGGCGGTCGAGGCGGGCTGGGGCCAGTATCTGCGCAGCAAGATCGGCGCCGCCGAGATCGGCGCCGGTTCCGACCGGGTGCATCCGCTGACGGTGGCCCGCAGCCTGGTGATCGCCAAGGCCTCGGCGTGGGTGGGGGCGCCGGTGCTGGGATGGTGGCTGGCGGTGCTGGCGTATCTGGTGCCGCGGCGCAGTTGGCTGCATGTGGCCGCCGTGGACACCCGGGGCGCGGTGGTCGCCGCGGCCAGCGCTCTGGCCCTGGTGGTTGCTGCGCTGTGGCTGCAGTATTGCTGTCGCTCACCGGGGTTGCCGCCGGAGCACGGCGAGGACGCCGAGAGCCAGGCGTGCTGAACGGTCGGTAAGAATCGCCCAAGCGTGGCAACACGCTGATTGACCTCGCACGGGTACAGTCAGGCCATGACCGTTCTGTCCCGCGGCGCTCGGGTCCGGCGCGGCGGCCGCAGGCCGGGCTGGACGTTGCTGACCGCGTTGCTCGTGCTGGCGTTGGGGGCCAGTTCGGCGTTGGTGTTCACCAACCGGGTCGAATTGCTCAAACTCGCGGTCGTGCTCGCCCTGTGGGCCGCGGTGGTCGCGGCGTTCGTGTCGGTGATCTACCGTCGGCAAAGCGATGTCGCCCAGGCGCGCGCGAGGGACATGAAACTCGTCTACGACCTGCAGCTGGACCGTGAGATCGCGGCCCGCCGCGAATACGAACTCGGCGTCGAATCGCAGTTGCGCGCCGAACTCACCGCCGAGCTGCGCGCCGAGTCCTCCGACGAGATCGCCGCGCTGCGCAGCGAATTGGTGGCGCTGCGCACCAACTTGGAGATCCTGTTCGACGCCGATCTGGCGCACCGCCCGGCCCTGGAGACCGACCGCGCCACCGTGCATGCCTTCAGCGACCGCGCCGGGGGCACCGGCGAGACCGTCAACTGGGGCGCCACCACCGCCACCCGCGTCGACTCCGACCGGGCCGACACCAGCCCCACCGCGGAGAACCCGATCATCGATGTGCCCGAGGTGGCGGTGCCCACCGGGGGTTTTCCTGCCGCCCCGGCCGCCGAGACGCCGCCGCCCGAACCGGCTGCCGCGCCGCGCCACGCCGGCGCCCCCGCCGGTGCCTCCGCGGGCGGCGGGCGCCGGCGCCGCGCCGAACCGGCCGAACCGCCCC
>NZ_NCXO01000017.1 GCF_002104795.1 Mycolicibacillus koreensis | reverse complement strand
CCCCCGACCGAGGATTGTGCGCTCACGGCGAAGTGTTGTGCGCTCACGGCGGCGCCGAGGCCCGTGGGGCCGCCCTGGATGCACAACCCTTGGGCCCGAGCGGGCTGACCCCCCGCTAATTCCTCACCAATCCCCCGCTAGTCCCCCGCTAGAACCCTGCTCAGTGGGGCAGGTTGACCGGGTTCATCGGGCTCAGCGGGTTGGCCGGGTTCATCGGGCTCAGCGGGCTGGCCGGGTTGTTCGGGTTGTTGATGTTGTTCGGGTTGTTCGGGTTGGCCGGGTTCATCGGGCTGTTGATGTTCGCCGGGTTGGTGGGGCTGTTCGGCCCGTACGGCCCGACGTTGCAGACGGCGTTGGCGTTGGCCATGCAGTCGCCCGGGTTGAACGGGTCGGGGTTGGCGGGGTCGGCGCCGGCCGCACCGGCCGCCAGTAGTGCCGATGACGCCAGTGCGCCCGCCATGATCACGCCGGCAATCCCGCGACCGACCGTCGCCGTAACGATCCTCATCGTCGACCCCTCTCCGTTAACCGTGTGTTTGACACTACGCCGCCTAGCTGGGAGGACCATGAGCGTCACCGCCGCCGCTCAGGGCTGGCCGGGCGGGTTGTCGGGCTTGTCGTGGTCGTTCAGCCCGTACGGCCCGAAAAGGTCGCAGTTGACTTTGGCGCTGGCCATGCAATCCGACGGGCTGATCGGGTTGGGGAACGGGTCGGGGTCGGCGGGGTCGGCGCCGGCCGCACCGGCGGCCAGGAGTGCCGATGATGTCAGTGCGCCCGCCATGAGCACGCTGGCAACCCCGCGACCGACCGTCGCCGTCAAGCCCCGCATCGTCGACCCCTTCCCGCCAACCGCACCGCCGACGCTACGCCGCCTAGCTGGGAATCAGGTGACAGTCAGCGGAAGCGGCGCAGTCGCAGACTGTTGAGCACCACCAGCACCGAGGAGCAGGCCATCGCGGCCCCGGCGATCATCGGGTTGAGCAGACCGAGGGCCGCCAGCGGGATCGCGGCGACGTTGTAGCCGAACGCCCAGAACAGGTTCACCCGGATGGTGCGCAGCGTGCGCGCCGACAGTCGCAGCGCGGTGGGCACGGTGCGCAGGTCCCCGCGCACCAGGGTGAGGTCGCCGGCTTCGATGGCCACGTCGGTGCCGGTGCCCATCGCCATGCCGATGTCGGCGGTGGCCAGCGCCACCGAGTCGTTGACGCCGTCGCCGACCATCGCCACGGTCGCACCGTCGGCCTGCAGGGCGCTGATGGCGTCGGCCTTGCCGGTGGGCAGCACCCCGGCGATGACGTGGGCCGGGGCGATGCCCACCTCGTCGGCGACACGGCGGGCCACCGCCGCGGCATCACCGGTGAGCAACACCGGGGTGATGCCCATCGCGGTGAGTTCGGCGATGGCGGCGGCACTGCTGGGTTTGATCGTGTCGCCGAGGGTGATGGTGCCGCGCACCCGGTCGCCCCAGGCGACGTCGACGACGGTGCCGGAGCGGGCCGGGCTGAGCAGATCCACCCCGGCCAGCGTGCCGGTGCGCGTCACGCTCACCCGCGCCCCGTCGACGAGCCCGCTGACCCCAGTGCCGGGGTCGTTGACGAACTCGGTGACCGCGGCCGGGTCCAGGCCACGCTCGCGGGCGGCGGACACGATCGCCGCGGCCAGCGGATGCTCGGAGGCCGCCTCGACCGCCGCGGCGTGGGCCAGCACGGTCGCGGCGTCCTCGCCGGGGCTCGCGGTGACGTCGTGCACGGTCATCTCCCCGGTGGTGACCGTGCCGGTCTTGTCCAGCACGACGGTGTCGATGTGACGGACGTTCTCCAACACCCGCGGCTCTTTGATCAGGATCCCCAGCTGGGCGCCGCGCCCGGTGCCGACCAGGATCGCGGTGGGGGTGGCCAGGCCCAGTGCGCACGGGCAGGCGATGATCAGCACGGCGACCGCGGCGGTGAACGCCGCCGCGACCGATCCGCCCGCCGCCAGCCACCCGAGCAGGGTTGCCGCGGCGATCACCAGCACCGCCGGCACGAACACCGCCGACACCCGGTCGGCCAGCCGCTGCACCGACGCCTTGCCGCTCTGGGCGTCGCTGACCAGCCTCGCCATCCGGGCCAGCTGGGTGTCGGCGCCGACCCGGGTGGCGCGCACCACCACCCGCCCGTAGGTGTTGAGCGCCCCGCCGAGCACCGCGGCGCCGGGGCCGACGTCGACCGGCACCGACTCCCCGGTCATCGCCGAGGTGTCCAGCGCGGAGGTGCCCTCGGTGATCACCCCGTCGGTGGCGATCCGCTCGCCGGGGCGCACCACGACGAGGTCGTCGACGCCGAGGTGCTCGACCGGGATGCGCACCTCGTCGCCGTCGCGCAGCACGACGGCGTCCTTGGCCCCCAGGGTCAGCAACGCCCGCAGCGCCGCACCCGCCGAGCGTTTGGCCCGGGCCTCGGCGTAGCGGCCGGCCAGCAGGAACGCGGTGACCGCGGCCGCGACCTCGAAGTAGACGTGCCCGCCGCTCTCGGTGCCGCCGGTGACCAGCACCACCGTCGACCACAGGTAGGCGGCGAGCGTTCCCAACGACACCAGGGTGTCCATGGTGGAGGCGCCGTGGCGCGCGCTGGTCAGCGCCGCGCGGTGAAACGGGTACCCGCTCCAGGCCACGATCGGGGTGGTCAACGCCAGCATCAGCCACTGCCAGCCGGGGAACTGCCAGGCCGTCACCATCGAGATGGCCACCACCGGAACGGCCAGCGCCGCGGCGACGATCAGCCGGGGCCGCAGGGCGTCCTCGGGCACGTCGGCGTCGACCGGGGCGGGGTCGGCACCGACGACCGCGGCGTCGTAGCCGGCGGCCTGCACCGCCGCGACGAGCTGATCGGCGGTGACGCCCACGTCGTGGTCGACGTGGGCGCGTTCGAGCGCGAGGTTCACCGTCGCCTGCACCCCGTCGATCCGGTTGAGTCCGCGCTCCACGCGGGCGGCACACGACGCACAGGTCATCCCGCGCAGCGTCAAGTCGGTCGTGGTCATGACACCAGCCTACCCTTCATACCCTAGGGGGTATGGGGTCGTCGGGTGCGCCGCCAGCGCGCCACCCCGGTCACCGCCAGCACCGCAGCGAGGGTCACCAGCAGCAATGCCACCATGACCAGTTGCGGGTCATACACCGTGGACTCGGTGACCGGCTGGCCGTCCATCAGCGGCGCCACCGCGATCACCGTGCTCACCTGCGTCCACGCCAGCACCCCGCCCACCAGGGCCACAGCGCTCACCCCGAGGTCGATCAGGGTCCGCTGCCGCGGAGTCATCGCCCCGGCCCGGGACCACCGTCGATGTCGGCGTCGGGGCGGCTGGTGTCGAAGGGCCCGGTGTACTCCGGGGCCATCGCGGCCAGCGCGGCCCGCAGCCCGCGGTGGTTGCGGGCCCAGGCCTGAGCGTTGCGGTTGTGGCTGAGTCGCAACCCGATCCCGGTGCGCCCGCGCGGCACCCCGGTGAGCTCCCCGAGGGTCCGTGCGGTGGTCCACTTCGGCGGTTCTTTGGCGCCGCGGCCGGTGGCCGGGGCCGGCGGGTAGAGCCCGACGATGTCGGAGACCGGGAACGACTCGGTGCCCTGGTAGAGCAGTTCGGGGGTGAGCTGGACCCGGGTGTGGATCCGGGCGGCCTTGACCTGCACGGCCAGCAGCCCGGTCACCATGATCAGGAACGTCAGCGGCACCAGCGGCTGGTAGCCGTAGCCGCTGGAGACCTGGATCCACAGCATCGCCGCGGCGGCCAGCGGCCCGAGCAGCACCCACAGCCAACTGGCACCGCTCTCGTAGAACAGCACCTCAGAGCCGGCAGCGGTAGGTTCGGTGGTCATCGCCAGCCAGGGTAGCCGGTGGCCCCGGCGGCGACGGGCATGTACCCGCCGCTCAGCCCAGCCAGCGGGCCGCGTCGGTGGCCCAGTAGGTCAACACCAGGTCGGCGCCGGCCCGCCGGATGCTGGTCAGCGATTCCAGCACCGCGGCGCGCTGATCGATCCAGCCCTGTGCGGCGGCGGCGGCGATCATCGCGTACTCCCCCGACACCTGGTAGGCGGCGACCGGCACGGTGGCGATCGCCGCGGCGGCGGCGACGACGTCGAGGTAGCCCAGTGCCGGTTTGATCATCACCATGTCCGCGCCCTCGTCGAGGTCGAGGGCCACCTCGCGCAGCGCCTCGCGGGCGTTGCCCGGCTCCTGCTGGTAGGTGCGCCGGTCCCCCTGCAGGCTGCAGCCCACCGCGTCGCGGAACGGCCCGTAGAACGCCGAGGCGAACTTCGCCGCGTAGGCCAGGATCACCGTGTCGGTGTGCCCGACGGCATCGAGTCCGTCGCGGATCGCGGCGACCTGGCCGTCCATCATCCCGCTCGGGGAGACCACGTGGGCGCCGGCGTCGGCCTGGGCGACGGCCAGGCGCACGTATTCGCGCAGGCTGGCGTCGTTGTCGACGCGGCCGCGGTCATCGAGCACACCGCAGTGGCCGTGATCGGTGAACTCGTCCAGGCAGGTGTCGGCCATCAGCACGGTCGCCTCACCGAGGTCGGCGGCCAGATCACCCAGCGCGGCGTTGAGGATGCCGTCCGGGTGCGCGCCCACCGACCCGGTCGCGTCCTTGTCGGCCTCACAGGGCACCCCGAACAGCATCAGCCCGCCCACCCCGGCGGCCACCGCGTCGGCGGCGGCGCGGCGCAGCGAGTCGCGGGTGTGCTGCACCACCCCGGGCATCGAGGCGATCGGGCGGGGTTCGTCGATCCCGTCGGCGACGAACAGCGGCAACACCAGCTGGCGCGGTTGCAGCGTCGTCTGGGCGACCAGGCGCCGCAGCGCCGGGGTGGAGCGCAGTCGGCGCGGACGCTGCCGCGGGAAACCGCTCATCGCACCCGCTAGCGCCGCCGGCTCTTCTTGCGTGGCGG
This sequence comes from Mycolicibacillus koreensis, assembly GCF_002104795.1. Lineage (GTDB taxonomy): Bacteria > Actinomycetota > Actinomycetes > Mycobacteriales > Mycobacteriaceae > Mycobacterium > Mycobacterium koreense. The sequence goes on along the minus strand of NZ_NCXO01000017.1, from coordinate 65,182 downwards.
CGGCAACGCCCCCTCCGCGCGCAACCGGGCAGCGTGCTCGGCGAGCGCGTCGACCAGCGGGCCCACCGCAGCGGTCTCGGGACGCACGTCGACGCGCAGCCCGAACTCGGCGGCGGTCTCGGCGGTCTTCGGCCCGATGCAGCTGACGATGGTGCGCGCGTGCGGTTTGCCGGCGATGCCGACGAGGTTGCGCACCGTGGAGCTCGAGGTGAAGCAGACCGCGTCGAACCCGCCGGTCTTGATCATCTCGCGGGTGGCCGCCGGCGGCGGCGCGGCGCGCACCGTGCGGTAGGCGGTGACGTCCTCGATCTCCCAGCCGCGCTCCCGCAGCCCCTCGGCGAGGGTCTCGGTGGCGATGTCGGCGCGCGGCAGCAGCACCCGGTTCACCGGGTCGAACACGTCGTCATACGGCGGGAACTCCTCGAGCAGCCCCAGCGAGGACTGCTCCCCGGAGGGGACCATCTCCGGTTCGATCCCGAAGGCCCGCACCCGGTCGGCGGTCGCCTCGCCCACGCAGGCGATCTTGACCCCGGAGAACGCCCGGGCGTCCAGGCCGAATTCGCTGAACTTCTCCCACACCGCGCGCACCGCGTTGGTGGAGGTGAACACCACCCACTGGTAGCGCCCGTCGACCAGCCCCTTGACGGCCCGCTCCATCTGGGCGGGGCTGCGCGGTGGCTCGACGGCGATGGTGGGCACCTCGATCGGCAGCGCGCCGTAGGTGATCAGCCGTTCGCTCATCTCGCCGGCCTGGTCCTTGGTGCGCGGCACCAGCACGGTCCAGCCGTACAGCGCCCGGCTCTCCCACCAGTTCAGCTTGGTGCGGTTGTTGACGGTCTTGCCGATGGTGACCACCAGCGGACCGTTCTGCGGCGACCCGGCGGACATCGCCTGTTCGGCCAACTCGGTGCCGGCGAAGACGTTCTGCTCGGTGAGCCCGTGCAGGGTGGACTCCACCGACCGCTGCGAGCAGGTGGTGCCGACCGCGGTCACCACACACGGGGTCTGTTCGGTGAGCCCGTAGTCGATCAGGGTGCTCGCCGCGTCGGGCAGGTGCGAGGCGGTGGCCTGCAGGATCAGCGGCCCCGGCGCGGCGGCCAGCGCCGCCCAGTCCACGTCGCCGCGCACGTCGGCGACGGTGTGCGACGACCCCAGCGGCAGCCCGGCGTAGGTGGGCACCGCGATCGCCGGCGGCAGCCCCGGCACGATCTCGAAGGTCAGGTTGGTGCGCGCGACCGTGGTGACCTCGGTGACCACCGAGTCCACCGACAGCGGGTCGCCGGCCACCAGCCGGATCACGTCGTCGCCGGCGCGGGCGGCGGCGACCAGCGTCTTGGCCACCTCGGCGGCCCCGCCCAGCGCGGGACGGATGTCGGCGTTGGGGATCGGCGCGACGTCCTTGGCGCCCCTAGCGGACTTGCCCTTGGCGGTGTCCTTGACGGCCGCGGCGGTGTCGTTGCCCTCGGCGGCCTCGGCGGCCTTCGCCGCGTCCTTGCCGGTTGTGGCGCCGTCTTTGGCGGCCTCTTTGGCGCCGTCTTTGGCGTCCGCGATCGGCGCCGGCGGCAGGTCGGTGCCGACCAGCGCCAGGATCGACTCGGGCACGTCAGGGTCGGTGAACACCACGGCGGCGCGTGCCAGCGCCGCGCGGGCCCGCGTGGTCAGCAGCCCCGGGTCCCCCGGACCCGAGCCGACGAACACGATCCGGCCCGGCTTGGGTTTACGGCCTCGCGTACTCACTTGGCGAGCCATCTCCTAACTCCATGTCTCTTCGCGCGCGGTGCCCTTACCGCGCGTCCGCCATGACCTCGCGCGCCCCGAGTTCGAACAACTCCGCGGCCACCGAGAGCCCCAGCTCCCGTGCCCGCTCCGGAGTGCCGACCCCGGACGCACGGATCACGTCGGATCCATCCAGCGCCGCCACGCAGCTGCGCAGCGACAGCTCTTCGAAGACGCGGCCGTCCTCATCGATGGACTCGACCACTTCGGCGATCGCGCCCACCGGTGCGGAACAACCCGCCTCCAGTTCGGCGAGCAGGGACCGCTCGGCGGTGACCTCGGCGCGGGTGTCGGCGTCGTCAAGCGTCGCCAACAGCGCCGTCAGCTCGGTGTCCTCGGCGCGGCACTCCACGGCGAGGGCACCCTGAGCCGGCGCGGGCAGCACCTGCACCGGCTCCAGCGTCTCGGTGACCTCATCGAGGCGCCCGATCCGGGCCATTCCCGCCCGGGCTACCACAATCGCGTCGAGCTCACCGCTGCTGACCCTGTTCAACCTCGTAACTAGGTTGCCTCGTAGGGGGTGGATTTCCAAACCGAGACCCAGTGCTCTAAGCTGTGCGGCCCGTCGCGGGGCCGACGTGCCCACCATCGAGCCGGCCGGCAGCTCGCCGAGCACCAGCCCGTCGCGGGCGACGAGCACGTCGCGGGGGTCTTCGCGGCGCGGGATCGCCGGGAGGGCGAAGCGCGGATCGACCTCGGTGGGCAGGTCCTTGTGGGAGTGCACCGCAGCGTCGACGCGGCCGTCGAGGATGGCTTCGCGCAGCTCGGCGGTGAACACCCCCACCCCGATCGTGCCGACCGGCTGCATCGACTGGTCGCCCTTGGTGTTGATGATCACCAGCTCCACGTCGTGGCCCTTGGCGATCAGTGCGTCTCGGACACTGCCGGCCTGCGTGGTGGCCAGCAGGCTGCCCCGGGTCCCTAACCGGATCATTGCGCCCTATTTCAGTGTTGGTCAGCGTTACTCAGCGAACCGTGTTTCGGTACCGCCATCGAATTCAGTTGGCACAGTGGGCAACTCGCCTGCGCTGGCAAGCGCGTCGGCGACCTGCGGGTTGAGCTCGAACAGTTCGCGCAGCGCCTCGGCGTAACTGTCGCCGCCGGGGGTGCTGGCCAGTTGTTTGACCCGCACCGTCGGGGCGTGCAGCAGCTTGTCGACGACGCGGCGCACGGTGCGGGAGACCTCGTCGCGGTGGGAGCTGTCAAGGCCCGGCAACCGGCGCTCCAGGCGCATCATCTCGGCCTCGACGACTTCGGCGGCGCGCTGGCGCAGCGCGGTCACCGTCGGGGTCACCTCCGCCATCCGCTGGCCGGCCAGGTAGGTGGCCACCTCGGTGCCGACGATCTGGCGCGCGGCCTCGGCGTCGGTGGCCGCCGCCCGCGCCGACGGCTCGCGCTGGACGCGCTCCATGTCGATGACGACGACGCCGGGCAGACCGGCCACCGCGGGATCGACGTCGCGCGGCATCCCCAGGTCGCAGATGACCAGCGGCCGGGTGGCGTCGTCGCGGTGGGTGTCGGCCAGCGCGTGGTGCACGTCGGCCAGCGACACCACCGGGCCGACCGAGCCGGTGCAGCTGACCACGACGTCGGCGTCGGCGAGCGCGGCGGCCACCGCGTCGAGATCACCGATGTCGGTGGGGATCGCCGATTCGGCGATCTTGTCGGCGAGGTGCCGGGCGCGCTGCCCCGACCGGTTGAGCACGTGGACCCGACCGATACCGGCCCGGGTCAGGTGCGCGGCGGCCAGCGCCCCCATCGATCCGGCGCCGATCACCACCGCGGTCTTGCCGGCCAGCCCACCGAGGTCCTCGTCGGCGATGCCGAGGGCCACCGAGACCACCGAGGCGCCGGCGGAGTCGATCGCGGTCTCCGAATGCACCCGTTTGCCGACCGCCAGTGCTCGCTGGGCCAGTTCGTGCAACACCCGCCCGACGGTGCGGTTGGCCTCGGCCAGCGCGTAGGCGCGCCGGACCTGCCCGAGCACCTGCTGTTCGCCGACCACCGCGGAATCCAGGCCGCTGGCGACGGCGAACAGGTGCTGCACGGCGGCTTCGCTGTAGCGCACGTAGGCGTACTGGGTCAGCGACCCGACCGCCATCCCGGAGTGCTCGGCGAGCACCTCGCCGATCGCCGCGAGCCCGCCGTGGAAGGCGTCGACGACCGCGTAGACCTCGACCCGGTTGCAGGTCGACAGCACCATCGCCTCGCTGACCAGCGGAGACTGCAACATCTGGTCGACGATTTTGACCTGATCGGATTCGTCGGTGCTCAACTGTTCGAGCACCGCAACCGGCGCGCTGCGGTGCGACACCCCGAAAAGCAGGACACTCACGGCTGCTTCACCTGGCCTGCTCCCTTGCACTCACCGGTGACAAAACTGACCTCCACGGTAAAGGTTTACCAGTTAGCCCACCAAATTTGCCGACGACTTCGCGACCCTCCCGCTATCGCTGCAGGTCGGCCCGCAACCGCGGTTCGTCGATCTCCCAGTAGCTGTGTTCGGTGCCGTCGAGCAGGATCACCGGCAGCCGGTCGCCGTACTCGGCGCGCAGACCGGAATCACCGGCCGCCGCCGCGGCGTCGACGTCGGTGGCGACCAGCGCGAACCCCAGTTCGGTGGCGAGTTCGGCCAACCGGTTCTGGGCCCGCACACACATCGCGCACCCGTCGCGGGTCAACAACTGCACCTGATGCCGGCTCACCTCCCCAGTGTGGCACCGGTCTCGTCCCCACCGCCAACACCGCGCGCCGGATAAAGTTGAGCGCGCACCGTCGTCAACCGAGGAAAGGAGGCTGGTGATGGCCGCTCCCGAGCACGACAGCGCTGCCGGGAACGCCAGCGCCGAACGCGCGCTGGTCGACCTGACCACCGGCCCCGAGGAGCCCGACGAACAGGGCGTCGGCGGCGTGCCGCCGGTTGATTTGACCGCGGCCGCCTTCTTCGACGTCGACAACACCCTGGTGCAGGGCTCGTCGATGGTGCATTTCGGGCGCGGGTTGGCGGCCCGGAAATTCTTCACCTACCGCGACGTGGTGCGTTTCCTGTATGCCCACGCCAAGTTCCAGCTCACCGGCTGGGAGAACAGCGGCGACGTGGCCGCCGGCCGGCGCAAAGCGCTGGCGTTCATCGAGGGCCGCACCACCGCCGAGCTCGCCGAACTCGGCGAGGAGATCTACGACGAGCAGATCGCCGACAAGATCTGGCCCGGTACCCGCGACCTCGCCCAGATGCATCTCGACGCCGGTCAGCAGGTGTGGCTGGTGACCGCGACCCCCTACGAGTTGGCGGCCACCATCGCCCGTCGGCTGGGGCTGACCGGCGCGCTGGGCACCGTCGCCGAATCGGTCGACGGGGTGTTCACCGGCCGGCTGGTCGGTGAGATCCTGCACGGCGCCGGCAAGGCGCACGCGGTGCGCTCGCTGGCCATCCGCGAGGGCCTGAACCTCAAACGCTGCACCGCCTACTCCGACAGCCACAACGACCTGCCGATGCTGTCGCTGGTGGGTACCGCGGTGGCGATCAACCCCGATGCGCGGTTGCGCGACCTGGCCCGAAAGCACGGCTGGGAGATCCGCGACTTCCGCACCGCCCGCAAGGCGGCGCGCATCGGGGTGCCCTCGGCGTTGGCGCTGGGCGCGGCCGGCGGAGCGCTGGCCGCCGCCGCGTCCCGACGGCACTGAGCCGGCCCGCACACGATCGGTCGCAACTGGGTGGGTGCGCGGCGGGGTTGATAAGCTGCGCCCGCTGACTACCAGCACAGACCCCGAGAGATGACGGCACCGACTATGGCAACGCAGCTGGAAACCGCCGATGGGATCATCGGCACCCACTACCGCTACCCCGACTACTTCGAGGTGGGCCGGGAGAAGATCCGCGAGTTCGCGGAGGCGGTCAAAGACACCCACCCGAGCCACTTCAACGAGGCGGACGCCGAGGCGACGGGCCACGACACCGTGGTGGCCCCGCTGACGTTCCTGGCGGTCGCCGGTCGGCGAGTGCAGTTGGAGATCTTCACCAAGTTCGACATCCCGATCAACATCGCCCGGGTGTTCCACCGCGACCAGAAGTTCACCTTCCACCGGCCGCTGGTCGACGGGGACCGGTTGTACTTCGACACCTACCTGGACTCGGTGCTCGAATCGCACGGCACGGTGATCACCGAGATCCGCAGCGAGGTCAGTGACGCCGACGGCAACCCGGTCATCACCAGCGTGGTCACCATGATCGGTGAATCGTCACGTCAGGACGCCGACGCGGAGGCCACCGTCGCCGCGATCGCGGCGATGCGCGCCAAGAAATAGTCCGCGCCGGGTCGGTTCGCCGATCGGTCCTCAGCCGAAGAACACGTTGCGCCGGCCGGCCAGCAGCCGGTACAGCGTCTGCTGGATGGTCTCGCGGACGTGGTCGGTCAGCTCGAAGGTGACCATCGGGTCGTCGGCCGCGCCCTCGTCGTAGTCGGCGGTCGGGATCGGCTCACCGAACGTGATGTGCCACTTCGACGGTAGCGGCAGCAGCCCGGCGGCCCCGGCCAGCGGGAACAGCGGGGTGATCGGGAAATACGGCAGCCCCAACAGCCGGGCCACCAGCTTCAAATCGGCGACCATCGGGTAGATCTCCTCGGACCCGACGATCGAACACGGCACGATCGGTGCCTTGGTGCGCAGCGCCGCCGAGACGAATCCGCCGCGGCCGAACCGCTGCAGCTTGTAGCGGTCCTGGAAGCGTTTGCCCAGCCCCTTGTAGCCCTCCGGGAACACCGCGGTCAGTTCGCCGGCCTCCAGCAGTCGCTGCGCGTCGGCGGTGCACGCCATGGTGTGCCCGGCCATCCGGGCGCTCTGGCTGATCACCGGCAGGTCGAACACCAGGTCGGCGGCGAGCAGTCGCAGGTTGCGCCGGGCCGGGTGCTCGTCGTGGACGGCGACCGACGCCATCAGCCCGTCGACCGGCAGCACGCCGGCGTGGTTGGCGACCACCAGGGCGGCGCCGCTGTCGGGCAGGTTCTCCACGCCGGAGACCTCCACGCGGAACCAGGACCGGAACCACGGCCGCAGCAGCGGCAGGATGACGTTCTCGTTGAAGTGCGGGTCGAAGCCGAACTCGTCGACCCGGTAGTCCCCGGTCATCCGGCGCCGCAGAAAATCCGCGACCGTGGAGATCCGCTGCGCCAACTCGGTGGGGGCGGCCACGTCGTCCTCGGCGTCACGGTGCCGGTCGATCTCCCCGACCACCTCGGCGAGTTGGTCCGGTGGCGGCCACTGCCCGGCTCGCGACAGCAGCGACGGGTGCTGGCGGGCCGCGTCGGCACGCTGGGCGGCTCGGCGCTGCGCAGCCGACCGGCCCGAATCTGCGCGCAGCGGAATGACTTTCGCCTTCCGTTCACCCGCCACGCGGATACCTCCCCAGTTCAGCCTGTCTGGCCCGTTGTTGCCCGTGCGAACCGCTCTCACCGATGGCGATGACCACGCCCCCGTTCAACGACCCCACCGTTGCGCCACCGCGACGATGCGATTCTCCATTGAGCGTACCCACTCCGGATCGATGATCGAGGCCAATCCGCGACCGTTGACGTAGTCATCGAACGCCTCGACGGTGGTCCACTTGGGCTCGAAGCCGAGTTCGGTCCGCATGCGGGTGATGTCCATCACTCGGCCGTAGCTCAGGTAGTCGAATTGTTCGCGACTGATCTCGCTGTAGCGATTGGCTCGTCGCAGCGAATCTATCACTCGCAGCCCCATCTCCGGTACGGGAAGCGGGACGCGACCGGCCCGTTGGATCGCCTGGGTCATCATGATGATCCCGGCGGCCCCGATGTTGAACGTGCCGGCTTTGCCGGCCATGGTGGCGTGCTCCAGGGCGCCGAGCGCGTCCTGCTCGTGCAGCAGTTGCAGCCGGGCGTCGCGACCGAACACCGTGGGCACCACGGGGCCGGCCAGAAACCGCGACAGGGTGGTGTCCATGGCCGGGCCGATCATGTTGGCCAGCCGCAAGATGGTGACCGCGATATCGGGACGGCGCCGGCCCAGGCCGCGCGCATAGCGCTCGATGTCGAGGCTGTCGCGGCCGAAGCCCTCCCCCAGCGGACGGTGACTGGTGCTGTCCTCGGTGAACATCACCGGGTCGTGGGAGCTGGCGCCGTAGATCTCCGAGGTGGATTTCAGCACCACCCGCCGCACCGTGGGCGCCTTCTGGCAGGCGGCGAACAGCTGCATCGCGCCCATCACGTTGAGTTCTTTGAGCGCCGCGCCCGCACCGGCCCGCGGCGCATACGACGCGGCGGCGGCGTGCACGACGGTGTCGACCTCGCCGTTGCGGATGACTTTGGCGATGAACGGGTTGCGGATGTCGGCGCGCACGAACTCCGCACGGCCCATCCGTCGCAGCAGATCCTTGCTGGGGGCGACCGCGTCGACCGCGATGATCCGGTTGATCAGCGGGTTCTGCGCCAGCCGGGCGGTCAAATACCCGCCCAGGAACCGGCAGGCACCGGTGACCAGCACCACCTTCGGGTAGTGCGGGGTGTCGCTGGTGTCGGTCGGGGGCCCGGGCGAACTCACGCGGTCAGCCTAATGGGGCGCCCGCCGCACGGTTATGCCTGCCGCACGGTTATGCCCGAGGGGCGGTTATGCCCCGGGGGCCCCGCGCGGCGGACCCGCGGGGCTGTCGCCGGACTACTTGCCGAGTTTTCTGCGCTGGACCCGGGTGCGACGAAGCAGCTTGCGGTGCTTCTTCTTCGACATGCGCTTGCGTCGCTTCTTGACTACTGAACCCATAAGACCTGCTACCTACATCCTGCCCGTGACCGGCTTGAAGTTTGGACCCGGTCACTTTACCCAAGCGGATGCACGGAAGGAAAAACCGCACACCGCGCTGCCTGCCCCGCGCACACCAAAGCGCCCGGGGGCGCCGTGTGGCGAACCGCCCCCGGGATCCAGCTGCGTGGCGTGACGCCCCGCGACCCGGTTGTGCTATCCGGCGTCGAAGAAGGAGCTCTCCAACAGATCGTGCACGGCCTTGGCGTGCACCCGGAACGACCGGCCGACCCGCACCGCGGGCAGCTCACCGTTGTGCACCAGGCGGTACACGGTCATCTTCGAAACTCGCATTAGTGCGGCCACTTCGGCCACCGTCAGAAACTGTGTCCGACCCTGCTGGCCCTCCGGCGCTGCGGAATCCCGTGCCGGTTTGCCACTAGCCGAATCCCGCGCCGACGGCCCGTTCATTGACGTCATCGCAACCCAATCCAATCAGGCGTACGCAGTCCCGACGGCTTCCCCTCCGCGGGCCTCACGTACACATACTCCCCAGGAGAATAGCGGTACCAATGGGGTTACTGCGACGGGTGTGGGGTATTTGAGAGTAAAACTTATGAATTACTCGCTTGTAACTCTTACCTGCTCAGAGTGGGTTTTTGCGGCCTGAACGGCGGCGTCGACGGCACTGCGCAGCCCCGCCCGCTCGAGTTCGCGCAGCGCAACCGCGGTGGTGCCGCCGGGCGAGGTGACCATGGCGCGCAGCTGCACCGCGCTGGTGTCCAGGCCGGCCGCCGCGGCGGAGTCGGGGTTCTCCAACCGGTCGAGCAACATCTCGGCGGCCCCGGCCATGGTCTGCACGGCCAGATCGGTGGCCACCGCCCGGGTCAGACCGGCGGCGACCGCGGCGTCGACAAGCGCCTCGATCATCAAGAAAAAGTAGGCGGGCCCCGACCCGGAGACCGCGGTCACCGCATCCATCTGGTTCTCCGGCACCACCAGCACCCGGCCCACCGCCTTGAACAGCGCGGCGACCTCGTCGAGTTGCTCGGCGGTGGCGAACCGCCCCGCGCAGAGCACGCTGACCCCGGCGCCGACCTGTGCGGGAGTGTTGGGCATGACCCGCACCACCGGGGTGCCGGCGGGCAGCTTGGTCTCCAGTTGGGCGCTGGGGATGCCGGCGGCGACGGTGACGATCACCTGTTCGCCGCTGTGGTCGGAGGCGGTGATCGCGGCGGCCGCCTGGGCGATCACCGCGTCGACGTGCTGGGGTTTGACCGCGACCAGGATGAAGTCGGCGGTCTCCACCGCGTCGGCGAGCGGGGCGACCAGCACCGCGTAGGTCTCGGTGAGGTACTGCGCGCGTTCGGGCCTGGTCTCCACGACCACCAGGTCTTTGACCTGCCGCCCGCTGCGTAGCAGCCCCGACAGCAGCGCTTCACCCATGTTCCCGACGCCGATGATCGCAATTCTGGCCATGGCCGCAAGCATGGCAGACATCCCCGCCGCGGGCGCGGCAGGACACCGCCCGTACTCGCGCCCAGCGGCGCCCCCGCCGGGCCGTGCTCGCCGAGCGGCGCCATTCGCGCCCCGCGGTACCCCGCCCAGCGGCCCCCCGCCGAGCGTGAAGCCAGGTTCACGTTCGACACCGAGCGTGAACCTGGCTTCACGTTCGCGGGCGCACGGGATCGCGGGCGTGCTGGCCCGCAAGCTAGCTGGCTCGCAGCCGCACGGGCGCACGGGCGACCGCGCCTAGACGGGCGGGGCGGGCACCATCGCCAGCTGGCGGGTCTGGGCGACGATGCGGCCACGGCAGTCGACCACCAGGTGGTCCTCGTCGAACCAGTCCGCACCCACCTCGGTGGTGGTGCAGATGACCCGCAGCCAGCCGTCGGCGGGCATGCCCCGCAGATAGGCGGTGAGCTGCACCGTCGGCGCCCAGCCGGGCCGCTGCAGGGCCATCGTCACCGGAGCCGAGGCGTCGCCGCACAGCAGCGCGAACAGCACGTCGGGGGCGGCCCCCTTGGGCCGCATCCACATCTCGATCACCGGCGGCCCACCGTCGGACCGCGGCGCCAGGGTGGTCAGCGCCGGGCGGATGTCGCAGCCGTGGGCCAGGTGGACGATGTCGGCCATCGGGTGCCCGGGGCCGATCGGGGCCAGCCCCGGCGGCGGCTCCGGTGTCATCAACGCCGGGATCGGGTTGACCGATAGCAGCGGCGGGGCGTCGTGTTCGGGTTCACCGAGGGTGACCACCGCATGCACCGCGGTGCGCCCGTCCTGGCCGAGTTCGACGTCGACGACGCTGACCCGTCGGCCGCGTTTGCGCACCAGGGTGCGCAGCTGCAGCGCGCCGGGGTCCGGGGCCCGCAGGAAGCTGCCGGAGACCGCCACCGGCTGAATGGGGCCCTCGGGGGACGCCTCCAGGGCGGTGCGCGCGGCGTTGGCGCACAACGCCAGCATCGCGCCGCCGTGCACCTTCGGGCCGATCGTCCAATGCTCGTTGAGTTCCCCGCCGAACCACGCCTCCGCCGGGTCGGGGCCCTCGCTCAGCGGGATCAGCCGCATCGCGTCGCTGAACAGTGCCGAGGGGTCCATCGTGTCCTTTCCGGGCGGGCCGCGCCGATCAGCGCATCAGGTGGGTGCGGGCGAACTCCAACGATTCCACCAGCAGTGCCTCTCGCTCCTGGCTGGTGCGGGCCTGGGAGGTGGTGACCTCCAGCACCACATGGCCGGTGAAGTCGCTGGCCGCCAACATCTGGCAAACCTCCACGGTCGGCTGGGTGCCGCGCCCGGGGACCAGGTGCTCATCAGCGGGCAGGCCGTTGCCGTCGCACAGGTGCAGGTGCACCAGTCCCGATCCCATCGCCTCGGCCATCGCCACCGCATCGGTGCCGGCGGTCGCGGTGTGCGACAGGTCGAGTGTGTAGTGGGTGTGGTCGCCGTCCAACGGGTTGTAGGACGGCGCGAACGCCGAGATCGCCGCGCCCGGCCCGCCGCCGCGCCGTCGCATCCGTTCCAGGGACTGCTCGGCCCCGAACAGCCGGTCGGCGCGGAACGGGAACATGTTCTCCACGGCGACCATCACCTCGCTGCGCTCCTCCAGCTCGGCCACCTGGTCGCTGAATCCGTCCGCGTAGCGCCGCTGCCAGCGGAACGGGGGATGCACCACGACGGTTTGGGCGCCGAGTTGTTCGGCGGCGCGCACGCTGCGCTCCAGTTTGCGCACCGGGTTGGCGCCCCAGACCCGTTGGGAGATCAGCAGGCACGGCGCGTGCACCGACAGCACCGGCACCCGGTAACGACGGGAGAGCTTGGCCACCGCGGCGATGTCCTGGCTGACCGACTCGGCCCAGACCATCAACTCGACACCGTCGTAGCCGAGCCGGGCCGCATACTCGAAGGCGGCCTCGGTCTTCAGCGGGTAGACCGAGGCCGTCGAGAGGCCAACTTTGATGGCAGGACGCACGGTCGCCTCGGCGGGCCGACTAGCCCGACAGCCACAAGACGAGCGGGCCCAACGTCACCAACAGCCCGACCGCCACCGCGATCAGCGTGCTGGTGATGTCGGCGGTCTTGCGCACCGCTTGGACTGCGCCGACCAGCCCGAGAGTGACCAGCGCGGTCAACACCAACGCCACCACACTGTTCCACCGCCAGAGCTGATCGAACGCGATGAACAACCCGGCCCCGAAGGCGACCGCCAGCAGGGACTGCACCACCACCCAGATACCGCGGACGGTCCGCGTGACCAGCGACTCGGGCTGGTGCTCGTCCTCCCAGAGGCCGTCCTCGACGTCCCCGCTGTCCTCGGCGTCGGCGGCGTCCCCGCTGTCCTCGGCGTCCTCGGCGTCCTCGGCGTCCTCGGCGTCCTTGAGGTCCTCGAAGTCGCGGTCCTCGTCGGTGTCCACCGCGATCGCCGCGTGGCGCGTGTCCGGGTCCTCGTCCGAGTCGTCGACGGTCGGCGCAGGGTCCTCGCGGAGCGTCGCGTTGTCGGAATCCGCGTCGCGCCCGGCACCGCGAGCGAACCGGCTGCGAAGCCCTCCGAGCAGGCCGCGTTTGGCCGGCCGGGCGGGCGCCTCTGCCTCCTCGGTGTCGGTGTGCTCGTCATCGACCGACAGGTCCTCGTCGGTGTCGGCGCCGAGACCCAGGTCGGCCATCGAGACCGCCGGGAACACGTCGACCGGGTCGGGACTCATCTGCTCGGCATCGGAGTCCGCGACCGCGTCGTCCTCTTCGTCGTCGAAGCGCTGATCGGCTTTGCGGTCCGGCAACGGGTGCGGGCTGCGCTGCGGGCCGGTCTTCGCCGGGGTGTGGGGCGCGGACTGCGGCCAGCGCGGCTGCGGCTCGGAGAACCGCACCGGGTCATCGCGCCGATCAGTCGCCGCGGGGCGGGCCGCGGCGGCCGCGTCGTCGCGGTCGACCTGGTCATGGTCGGCCTGGTCACGGTCGGCCTCGTCACGGTCCGGGGTTTCGGTTTCGCGGGACTCGGCGTCCGACGCGTGCCGAGACTCCTTCTCGGGGGCCTCAGCGGTGTCTCCAGGCTCTGCGGGCGCTTCGTCGGTGTCGCGGATCACCGGGATCTCCCCGGTCAGCTCGGCGACCGACACCGCGTCGGCGTTGCCGCGGCGGCGCCGCTTGCGGCCGGTGACCGGCGGGGACCCGATGTTGCCGTGCCGGGCCAACAGCTCGGCCACCGAGATCGGCCGCGTCGGCTGGTCCTCGGGTGTGTCACTCATCGTGCGCCGCCTTTCGACCGGCCGCTTTTGGCGCGGTTGGTCGACTCTCCCCCGGAATCTCCCATCGGAATCTCTACCAGGGCGGTTCCGTCCGCCTCGCTGTCGAGTTTGCGCAAGATCAGACCTTCACGCAACGCCCACGGACAGATGTCGACGGTCTCGATTGACAACGCTCGCATGCTTGCCTCGGCCACCAGGGCGCCCGCCACGATCTGTGGCGCCCGGTCGGCGCTCACCCCTTCCAGTTCCGCACGGTCCGCGGTGGTCATCCTAGAGATGAACGATATGAGTTGTCTGAGACCACTGGCCGTCAACGTCCGTTTTACCCGCGGACCCGCCCCGGAGGGGGCCGCTCCGGTTAATCGGGCCAATGAGCGGAACGTTTTGGAGCTCGCGACGGTGAGATCCGGCGGGCCCGCGGCGAGTACTTCGGCGCTGGCTTCGGCCAGTTCGCTTTGCAACCAGTCCCGCAGCATCGCCACCCGACGCCGCCCTGGGGGATCGTCGGGCAGCCACTCGCGGGTCAGCCGACCGGCGCCGAGCTGCAGCGACAACGCCACGTCAGGAGCCTCGTCGACGCCGCTGCACAGCTCCAGCGAGCCGCCGCCGATGTCGATGTTGACGATCCGTCCGGCGCTCCAGCCATACCAGCGGCGCACCGCGAGAAACGTCAACCGCGACTCGTTGACGCCGCTGAGCACCTGCAACTCCACTCCGGTCTGGTCACGCACCCGTGCCAGTACATCGTCGGAGTTCTGCGCGTCGCGCACCGCGGAGGTGGCGAACGCCATCAACTCCGCACACCCGGAACTCGCGGCGATCTTGGCGAACTCGTCGACGGTGGAGATCAGCTTGTCCGCGCCACGTTTGGTGATCTTGCCGGAGTTGTCGAGGGCCTCGGCGAGGCGCAGGGTGGCCTTAGTCGAGCTCATCGGGGTGGGATGTCCGCCGCGGCGGGCGTCGACCACCAACAGGTGAACAGTATTGCTGCCCACGTCGAGCACGCCCAATCGCACGGAATACCAACCTAGTGGGTCGGCGAGATCAGGTGAAACTCCCGGTCCGGCGATTTGGTCTACGGTGGAGTTTCGTGGCACCCGAGTCCTCCGATCATCCGCCCGAAGTCGGGCTGGACTTCACCCGCGAATGGGTGGAGTTCTACGACCCCGACGATCCGGAACACCTCATCGCCGCCGATCTGACATGGCTGCTGTCGAACTGGACGTGTGTGTTCGGCACCCCGTCGTGCCGCGGCACCGTGGCCGACCGCCCCGACGACGGCTGTTGTTCGCATGGGGCGTTCCTCTCCGACGACGACGACCGCGCCCGCCTCGACGACGCGGTCGCCACCCTCACCGACGCCGACTGGCAGTTCCGCGAGAAGGGGCTGGGCAAAAAGGGCTACCTCGAGCTCGACGAGTACGACGACGAGCCGGCCTGGCGCACCCGTAGGCACAAAGGCGCCTGCATTTTCTTGAATCGGCCCGGATTCTCCGGCGGCGCCGGCTGCGCGTTGCACATCAAGGCGATGAAGCTGGGCGTCGAGCCGCTGACGATGAAGCCCGACGTGTGCTGGCAGCTGCCGATCCGGCGCACCCAGGACTGGGTGACCCGGCCCGACGACACCCAGATCCTCAAGACCACGATCACCGAGTACGACCGCCGCGGTTGGGGCTCCGGCGGCGCGGATCTGCACTGGTATTGCACCAGCGACCCGGCCGCCCACATCGGATCGCGCCCGGTGTATCGGTCACTGGCCGCCGAACTCACCGAACTGCTCGGCGAGAAGGCCTACGCCGAGCTGGCCGCGATCTGCGCGCAGCGCGCCGAGCAGGGCCTGCTGGCGGTGCACCCGGCAACCCGCGCCGCGCAGTAGCCGTCCCGGGGGCCTATTTCGGGCGGGTCTAGTTCGGGCGGGGCCTATTTCAGGTAGCCGACCAGGGCGCCGTCGTCCCCGAAGAGCTCCTGGCGCCACCGGTCCAGCAGGGCGGTGGTGTCGATGTCATCGGGGTGGAACCCGGGGCGCATGTAGGGGCGCAGCTCCCCCAACAGCCCCTTGACCAGCGGGCCTCGGAAGACACCCCAGGTCTGCCGCAGGGCCTTGAACGGGCGCCACGCGGTGGGATCGGTGGCCATCGAGGCCATCACGCCAGCAGAAACCACGGGGATGGTGGAGGTGTACATAACGGCCATAACCGCGATGCGGATCCATTCGGGCCCGTCGACGGCGCGGTAGACGTCGAAGGCGACCGACTTGTGTTCCAGTTCCTCGATCGCATGCCAGTTCAGCAGGTTCCAGACCTCCGGATCACCGGGGATGGCCTGCATCTCGTCGCCGAGGACCCGGGCGGCCAGGGTGGCGGTGTAGTGCTCGGCGGCCGCGGTGAACGCCAGATGGATGTAGGCGGGAACCCGGTCCTCGAAGCGCACCAGCACACGCTGCCGCCGGCTGTCGTGGTCGAAGGTGAACGCTCGCACCATCGGGTAACCCATCGCGGCCAACGTGTCGTTGAGGCGGCGATGCTCCTGACCGTGGACGGACTCCTGACCGATGAACCCGGCCACCCGCTTCTTCAATTCCGGGTCAGCGATCCGGTTGGCAAACCGGCGCACCGACCGGATGAACGACTCCTCGCCCGGTGGGAACACCGCCGACAACAGGCTCGTCAGGTGACTCATCACGATGTCGCCCTCGACGTAGTGGCGCTTCATCGGCGTCGGCTGACCGTAACGGAAGCGAACGCGTCGAACTTTCGGGTAGCCCCCCGACCGGGCGTCGCCATCGGCCTTGGTGATCGGTTGAACACTCATCGTCATCTTCTCCTCACACGCCGGTGCCGACGCTGCTTCGATGCTTATTTCAGGTGGTCGACGAGAGTGCCAGCAGGCCCGAATAGCTCCTCTTGCCACTGCCGGAGCACCGCGACGGTATCGATGTCGTCGGGATGGAAGCCAGGGCGCAGGTAAGCGGCGAGATCGGTGAGCAACCCGTCGAACAACGGGCCGCCGAACAGCCGACGTGCCTCCGAAACCAGCCGCAGCGGCTGGCGCCTGGTCACCGGATCGTCGATCAGCGACAGGGTCAGCGTGGTCAACGCCAGGGGAAGGGCCAACGCGATCATCGTTGCCATCACCCCGATGCGCAGCGGTTCACTGCCACCCATGGCACGGTAGACATCGAAGGCCACCGACTTGTGCTCCAGTTCCTCCAGCGCATGCCAATTGAGGAGGTTCCACACCTCGGCGTCGCCCGGGATGGCCTGCACTTCGGGGGTATCGAGCACCCGCTGGGCCAACACTGCCGTGTAGTGCTCGGCGGCGGCGGTCATAGCCAAGTGCGCGCGCGGACCGATCCATCGCTCCAGGCGCCGACGTCGCCGCTCCAGCGTCTTCGAATCCCACCAACCGATCCGGTAGCCCATCGCGATGAGCTTGTCGTTGAGAGCGCGGTGCTGTTGACCATGCACCGACTCCTGCCCGATAAACCCGGCAACCCGCTTCTTCAACTCCGGGTCGGTGATGCGGTCGGCATAGTGGCGCACCGACCGGATGAACGCCTCCTCCCCCGGCGGGAACGCCCCGGAGAGGCTGGCCACGAAGTGGCTGAACACGCTGTCGTCGTTGACGAAGTACTTGCCGTACTGACCGCCTGTTCCGAACGGGAACCTCACCCGGCGGGTCTTCGGGTATCGCGCCGTAGCGCTGTCGTTGACCACGGCAACCTCCAGTGACTTTTAGTATCTAATACCTTCAGTACTGTGTGTTTTGTCACATTACGTCGCCACCCCTGCCCGCGCAAGGCTCCTGCATGCGCCGCAGAGCGGCGAGCGGAGAATCCACGACGCCGAACACCGATCGCTTGACAGATTGACATATCAGTCCGATTATTTTGACATGTCTACGGCTTCCGCTGCCCTGCCACAAGGTGTGGGCAGGCCGTCCCCCGAGGGGCGCTCTCCCGATCACGAGGTGGTCATCATCGGCGCCGGGTTCGGGGGTATTTGCGCCGCGATCAAACTTCGCGAGATCGGTGTCGAGGACTTCCTCATCCTCGACCGTGACGAGGACTTCGGTGGGACCTGGCTTCGCAACACCTACCCGGGCGTCGGGGCCGACATCCCCTCGGTCGCTTACCAGTTCGGCTTCGCACCCGCCAGCCACTGGCGCCGCTTCTTCGCCAGCGGTGCCGAGATTCAGCAATATGTGCTCGATCTCGTCGACGAGCACGCACTTTATGATCACGCCCGGTTCCATGCCTGCGTCGAGCGCGAGGCGTTCGACGACGCTAACCACTGGTGGACGATCTACCTGGCCGGCGGTCAAGTGATCACTGCGCGGTTTCTCATCACCGCGATCGGCGCCTACATTAACCCGAAGACTGAACCGGACATTCCGGGTCTGGCGAGCTTCACCGGACCGGTGCTGATCCCATCCCGGTGGCAACACGAGATCGACTTGACGAACAAGCGGGTCGGCATCGTCGGTGTCGGCAGTTCGACCGTGCAGATCGCGCCGTCGATCGCCAGCCAGGTCGCTCACCTCGACGTCTACCAGCGCACCCCGCAGTGGTATTTTCCCAAACCCGACTTCGGCTACCCCCCATTTCTGCGGCGCCTGCTGGCCAAACGTTGGTTCGCCACCACGCTGCACACGGTCGTGTTGGCGTTCATCGAGATCGGCTTACGTGTCCTCATTTACACACCGCGTCCGGTGTTCACCGCGGCGGCCTCTGCCTTCGACCGGGTCGCGCTGCTCCTCTACCGGGGATGGCTGCGTTACAAAGTAAAAGACCGCTCCGTACGACGGCAGTTGCGCCCCCGGTTCGGCGCCGGATGCACCAGAGGCACTCTCGGCGGCGACTACCTGCCGACATTCAACCGGAGCAACGTCGAACTCATCAGCGACGGCATCGACCACATCACGTCCGACGGCATCGTCGACGTGAACGGCATACACCGACCGATCGATGTTCTGATCCTCGCCACCGGCTATGAAATGTTTTCCGACCCCGAGACCTACCGACCTGGGACGGTGTTGGGCAGCAATGGATTTGACCTCGCCGAGTTCTATCACAGCGAAGGCCTACAGGCGTACCAAAGCGTCACGGTGCCGGAGTTACCGAACCGATTCATGATGGTCGGACCCTACTCGTGGACTGGTACCGGCTTCCACTACATCCTGGAGAACGCCATGCGTCACATCGCAGCAGTGATCACGATCGCACGCGAGCGCCAAGCCAGCCGCGTCGAGGTGACGTGGGACGCCTTGAATCGGTTCCAGACCGGCCTGCGGAGAAGTGGCGCCAACCTCAATCGCTACTTCACGGTCAACTGTGCGGGCTCCAACAGCTATTTCATCAATTCCCAAGGACACACACCGTACGTCCGGCCGTGGACGGTGTTGCAGTCACGTCGGCGCAGTACCCGGTTCCCAGAATCGGACTACACCTTCCAGCGACTGCCGACTACGGTGCGTGAGGTTTCACATGCGGTTTGACGCGATCGCGCTAACTCCGGAGAACTCCGACGAGTTCCTCCACACTGCACCGTTCATCACCCATGTTCGGCGGAGATTCGCCGCACCAGCCGAGCACGTTTGGGAGGTTGTCGCAAGCAGCCGAATGTGGTCGTGGCTGCCTACAGTGTGGGGCTGCCGGTACCCCTCGGCGACCGAGCCGGCACCGGGCGTAGTACGTGATTTTCAGATGCATATCTTCAAATGGCTGATCTTCGCGCAACGCGAACGGCTGCTGGAGTTCGATCCGGGTCAGATGACGATGTGCTATACGGCGACGGACGCCACGTTGCCGGTGTTCGGCTCGTGGTGTGAGCACTACCGGGTGGAACCGGAGGGCACAACCCACGCAACGATCGACTGGACGCTGGCCTGCGCGCCAAGGTATCTGCGCCGAATTCCCGGCATCCGATGGGGGCGGCGCCCGGTCGCTGCGGTGCTGCAACCGGTGTTCTACTTCGGCTTGGGCGGTCTGGAACGCGAGCTTCCCCCCGCCCATCTCGACATCACCGTGCCCTCCAGAACAATCGAGACGCGAAAAGGACCGACGTGATTCCACAACACACCGTCGCCGTCATCGGCGCGGGACCCGCCGGGATCGGCGCAGCCGTACGCCTGAAACAGGCCGGAATCGATGATTTCGTCATCGTGGAACGTGCAGACGAGCCCGGAGGCAGCTGGCGCGACAACGACTATCCCGGCATCGGGGTCGACGTCCCCCATTTCACCTACCAGTATTCGTTCGCCCGGAACTCCAACTGGTCCCGCATCTTCCCCAAGGGGGAGGAAGTGAAGGCCTACCACTGTCGGGTCGCTGAAGAGCACGGACTGTACCCGCATCTGCGGTTCGGTGTCGAAATTGTCAAAGAGGAGTGGGACGATGCCACCGGCTACTGGCGGCTGCACACCGCGGCCGGCGAGGAGATGACCGCGCGCTACATCCTCAGCGCCGTCGGGGCATTCATCAACCCCAAAGACGACCCTGGAATCCCCGGATTCGACACCTTCGCCGGAAAGATCCTGCGGCCCACCGAATGGGACCACGACTACGACCTGACCGGCAAGCGCGTCGGAATCATCGGAACCGGAGCCAGCTCCGTGCAGATCACCCCGGCCATCGCCCCCGAAGTGGGGTCTCTGGCGGTATTCCAACGCACACCGGTGTGGTGTTGGCCCAAACCGGATTTTGCGATCGGGCCGGTGCTTCGGACGGTGCTGGGCCGGGGCGCGACTCAGTCGCTGTTATCGGGGATAGCACTGGGCCTGGTCGAAGCGCTGACCCGGCTGCTGGTCTACACCCCGCCGGCGATCGCCAACCGGGCAACAGCGCTGATGGACTCCGGAGCCAGAGCGGTCTACCGCGGCTATTTGCGCACGGTGGTGCGCGACCGGGATGCTCGGCGTGCGCTGACCCCCCGTTACGGACTGCTCGGCAAACGCCCCACTTTGTCGAACACCTTCGTTCAGGCCTTCAACCGAGACAACGTGGAACTCGTGGACAGCGCGATCGAGGAGATCACCGCCAACGGTGTGCGCACCGCCGACGGCCGGGAACGCGAACTGGACGCGCTGGTGGTCGCCGTCGGCTACGAACTGTTCTCCGACCCGGAGAGCTACCGGATCGGAACCGTCGTCGGCGTCGACGGATTCGACCTCGGCGAGTTCTACAACACCCACCGACTCCAGGCCTACGAAAGTGTCGCGGTGCACGGGTTGCCGAACCGGTGGATCCTGGTCGGCCCGTACTCATGGACCGGGACCGGGTGGCATTTCATGGTCGAATCGTCGGCACGGCACGCCGTCCGGGCGATCTGCGAGGCCTCGTTACGCGGGTGCGACGTGGTGGAGGTGACCGCCGAAGCGCAACAGCGCTACCACGCGAAGATCCAGCATCAGGGCCGCAACATTCAGCACTACTTCCAGGTGCGCAACAAGGGCCTGCGGACCTACTACGTGAACTCCCAGGGCGACATGCCCTACATCCGGCCCACTACTGCGCTGCAATCTCGCCGCGCGGCATCGTCTTACCCGTTCTCCGATTATTCCTGGCGCACGGTTCCCTTGCCTGTCGACGAGTCACCTTCGGGCGTCGGGCTGGAGGGGGTCCGATGAGCCGGCCCTACCCCGCGATCCCGATGGCTGGGGCGGTCGTCGTCGTCACCGGAGGTGCGCGCGGGATAGGCCTGTCCACCGCGTCCAGATTCATTGCGCGTGGCGCGCGAGTGGCAATCGGCGATCTCGACGAGCTCGCAGCGCAGACCGCCGCCGCCAGCCTCGGCGAGTCGGCTCGTGGCTACCAGGTCGACGTCGGCGATACGGAAAGCTTCCGGGCGTTCCTGGACCGAGTCGAGGATGATATCGGCCCAGTCGAGATCTTGATCAACAACGCCGGAATCATGCCGATCGGCGCCTTCTTGGCCGAGCCGGAGGAGGTGACCCGGGCGACGTTCGCGGTCAACGTCTTCGCTCATATGACCGCCGCACGGATCATCGCACCCCGGATGATCGCACGGGGGCGCGGGCACATCGTCAACGTCACCTCGGCAGCCGGGAAGATCCATTCGGCCGGGTTGGCCGGTTACACCGCCGCCAAACACGCCGCGACCGCGTTCAGCCGAAGTCTGCGCGAAGAGCTGCGCCCGCACGGCGTGTCGGTGTCGGCGGTACTGCCGTCGGCGATCAACACCCAACTGGTGGACGGGATCCCGCTCGGGGTTGTCCGGATCGGCGTGCTGCCGCCGAGTATCGTTGCCCGCCGCATCGAATCGACCGTGCGGCGTCGGCCCGCGCTGGCCGGAGCCCCGCACGGCCTCGTCCCGCTGTTGACCTTCGCCAATCTGGTGCCCGAGTGGCTCTGGCTCGCGGGGCGCCGACTGGTCAATGCCGATCGCACGCTGGGCCCGATCGACCGCGTTGCCCGCGCCGAGTACGACGCCCGCATCACCGCCAACGCGGCACACCCAGCTGAGGAGCCCCGACCATGACCGTAGTTCAACGGCAAGCGGATCAGGACGACGCAACGACGCAGCGACGCGATCCCGATGTGTTGGTAGCCGTCATCGGGGCGGGCGTCGGCGGGCTGGGCGCGGCCATCCACCTACAACGGGCCGGGTACTCCGACTACATTATTTTCGAACGCGCCGACGACATCGGCGGAACCTGGCATTCGAACCGATACCCCGATGTCGCCGTGGATATTCCAGGCATCGTCTACCAGTTCTCCTTCGAGAAGTACCCCGGGTGGTCGCGCACGTTCCCCAAAGGCGCCGAGGTCCGCGGCTACATCAACATGCTGGCCGATAAATACCGCTTGCGTTCCCGCATCCGACTGAACACCGAAGTGATGCGCCGGGATTGGGATGAGGATAACCATCTGTGGGTACTGACCCTCAACGATGAGTCCACGCTGACAGCCCGCTTCGTGATCACCGCGACCGGCGCCTTCGTCGAACCGCGCGTCCCCGATATCGCGGGCCTGGAAGCGTTCGAAGGTTCGGTGATCCAGACCCAGTCCTGGAACGACAACGTACAGATCGCCGGAAAGCGAGTCGCGGTGATCGGAACCGGCGCGACCGCCATCCAGGTGGTCCCCCAGTTGGCCAAGACCGTGGCCACCCTCGACGTCTACCAGCGTCGCGCGATCTGGGTGTTCGCCAAACCCGACTTCGAGATTCCGCGCCTGGTGCAGACCGCATTCCGCAGGATTCCATTCCTGCAGAGCCTGATCCGGGCCGTGGCGGCAGCCGTCACCGAGGTCGGACTGGTCGCCATCACCGTGCACGGCAAGCGGATCGCGCCGCTGGCAAAGATCCCGGCCTGGGCCTGCCGGGCGTTCCTGTTCACCCAGGTGCGCGATAGGGAGTTACGTCGACAACTGACGCCGACTTACGGCTTCGGCTGCAAACGCCCCAGCGTATCCAATGTGTACTACAAGACGTTCACTCAGAGCCACGTCACTCTGGTCACAGACCCGATCGAGCGCATCACCCCCACCGGCATCCGCACCCGGGACGGGGTGGAGCGGCCGGCCGACGTGTTGGTCCTAGCGACCGGGTTCGAGATGTCCAACAGTCCGGTGGTTTACCGCCATCGGCCCGTCAAAGGCCGGAACGGGTTCGACCTGGCCGATTTCTACGAGAACCATCGGGCCGCGGCCTACGAAGGTGTAACGATGCCCGGGTTGCCGAATACGTTCATGGTCTTCGGTCCGTATGCGTGGTCCGGAAGCTCCTGGCACGTCATGGTCGAGAACGCATCCCGGCATGCCGTGCGGGTGATCGAAGAGACCTTGCGGCGCGGTTCCACCGCCGCGGAGATTTCCGTCGAGGCAAACGATCGGTTCCACCGGTTCGTCGACGCGCGCGGGTCCGATACTTTGATGCACGGACGTGCCTGCATCGATTCCAACAGCTATTACATCGACCGGAACGGTGATTTCTCTTTTTTGCGGCCGACCACCGCCTACCAGTCGACCCACGCGTCCAAGAACTTCGACCTCAACGACTATTGCTACCGGACATGACGCGGGAGTTCGGCCTGCTGATGAGTTCCTCGCTCTCGCAGGTGCCTGACCGAGTCGACGACAACGGTTATCACTTGCCTTACCTATTTCGACGGAAGGGGATCTAGATGACCACCGCCTCCGAGGCTGCGGCGGACAACTCATTCCCCCAGCCGGCGATACGTCGCGAGTTTCCGGGCCCGGGTGCCTTGTCGAAGGTCGTGGCGATCGTGTTGCGCGTCTTCGTCCGGCCGGTGATCGCGTTGTTCGTGCGCTTCCCGGAGGCGCGCTGGCCGTTCGCGATGGCAGATTGGGCCGCGTGGCTGATTCCGCGGCCCTACGGTGTCCGCCGCCATCCGGTATCGCTGCCGGACTGTCGGGCTGAGCTTCTCATTCCGGCCCACGCCACCGCCGGCCGGGCGATTCTGTACCTACACGGCGGCGGGTTCATCGTGTGTGGCTTGAACACCCATCGCCGGCTCACCGCTGACATCGCGCGCGCCGCCGGCTGTCCGGCGCTCGCCGTCGGCTACCGGCAGATGCCTCAGCATGGACTCGGTGAAGCTCTCGAGGACGCCGTAGCGGGGTTTCGCGCGCTGCTCGCCAGAGGGTATTCGTCCGAGGATATTGGAATCGTCGGCGACTCGGCGGGAGGCTATCTAGCGGTTGCCACCGCGTTGGCGGTGGTGCGGCAGGGTCTTGGCCGGGCCGGAGGGTTGGTGCTGATGTCGCCGATGACGGGCGTTGACCCCGACTTGGCGCTGGCGCCTGCTGACGACCCGCTTCTCACCGCGCCGGTGGTGGCTGTGCTCAGCCGCAAGCTCGCCGCCAAACCGGCCGTTCCGTCCGCTGTGCTGCCGCATCGGCGTCTCGCTGCTGATGATCTGTCGACGTTGCCCCCCACTCTGGTGCAGGTCGGCACCCGTGAAGTCTTACGCGCCGGCGCAGAGGAGCTTGCCGATGCGATCGCCGATGCCGGCGTGCCGTGCGAGTTGCAGACGTGGAGCGGCCAGTTTCACGTATTTCAGGCCGGCGCCATAGTGCTGACCGCGGCCCGAGAGGCGATCGCGGAGATCGGATCGTTTCTGCGCCGGACGCCCACCGAGTGGCGTTAGGCTCCCCCGGCCGCCACCATTGAGATCCGGCCATCGCGCCCACCGGTATTCGTAAACGCCCGTGTCAACACGGGCTCTGATTCCAGGACTCAGGAGCACGCGACGTCTGATGGACTTCGCTGCCCACTACTGATCGAAGGCGATGTCGATCTCGGCGGACTCCGGCAAGGTCTGGCAGGCCAACGTGAGCCCCCGGGAGAGCTCCTCCTCGATTAGCGACTCGTTCATCCGCATCCTGGTGCGTCCGCTTCTGACCGAGCACACACAGGTGCCGCACGCTGATTCGCGGCAGACGTGCGGCGGGTCCAGTCCTGCTGCCAACAAGACATCCAATAGAGGGGTGTCCTTCGGCCAGTCGAAGATGTGGCTCTCGCCGTCCAGTTCGACACGCACCCGTGCGCCGCCGTCGTCGACCGGCGCCGGCTCGGGCGCCTGGGCGGTGGCCGTCAGGAACGGATTGGTCTCCAACGATTTGTAGTTTTCGGTGTGCAACCGTTCGGCGGGAACCTGCAGCCGCGTCAACGCGGCTCTGACCTGGTCGGCAAATCCGGCCGGCCCGCACAGGAATACATCGCCGCCGACATGCGGTTCGATCAGGTCAGCCACCGCTGCCGACTGCGGCAATCCCCGCTCCGACTCCAACCAGTGGGTGACCGCGAACCGTTGCGGAAACTGTTCGGCCAGATCATCGATCTGGCGGGCGAAGATCACCGCGTCGCGGTCCCGGTTGGCGTAGAGCAACGTCACCTTTCCGGTTCCGGTGTGCAGCAACGATTTGGCGATCGACAGGATCGGCGTGATCCCGCTGCCTGCCGCGCACAACATCACGTCGTCATCGAAGGATCGCGGGGTGAACGCACCGGACGGCTCGAGCACGGTCACCGTCGAGTCGACGGCGATGTTGTCGCAAATCCAGTTCGAGGCGAACCCGTCGGTCACCCGCTTGACGGTGACCGCCGGCCGGCTGTCCTGGTGCGGGCTGCTGGAAAGCGAATAGCAGCGCGCCACCGAACCGGTCCGTTCACTGGGGATGCACACCGTCAGGAACTGTCCCGGTTTGTAGTCGAACCGAGACGCCACCTCAGCAGGAACGTCGAAGACCAACGTGACGGCGTCAGCGGTCTCCTTGATCACTTCGAAGACCCGCAATTCGTGGGTCCGATCGGTCATCCGGTGGCCTCCGCTGCCGAGAGCGCCCGCTGCCGGATTCGCCCGATCATGCCCAGAAAATGGGCGGTGACCGACTCCCGGCGCTCGTAGGGCAGGAAATGTCCGGCACCGCGGAACACCACCACGGTGCTGCCGGGTAGGCGCTCGCCGATCCGCTGCGCGTGGGTCGGCGAGGTCAGGAAATCCCGCGTTCCGGCCAGCACTGTGACTTCGAGATCCCGGAACGTTTCCAGCGTCCGGTACCGGTGATGCTCCAGGATGGATCGGCCGATCGCCGCGACAGCCCGAGGATCTGCTTGCGCGCCCTGTCGCGCCACCCGGTTGAGGTCGCGCCGCCGCGGGTGTTTGCCGAAGGCTCCGCGCGCTCCCTGGCGAACCAGAAACAACGGCCGGCTGGGCATCTTGACCCGCGTACCCAGGCGGAGCGCTAATTTCATGGTCGCCTCGGTCCCGGGAACCCTACGGACCGCGCCCATCAACTCACCCGCGCTGGTGGCCACCAACATCGCACCCTCAACACGCTCGACCACCAGATCGGGATGCCGTTCCGCCAGGGCTGTCAGGGTGAACCCGCCCAGTGAATGCCCGCCGAGGACCACCGGCCCGGTCGGGACCAACGCGGTGATCACCGCGGCGAGGTCGTCAGCGAGTTCTTCGATCGAGGCGCCCGGTACCCGATCTGAAAGGCCATGCCCTCGATGGTCGTAGGCGATCACCCGCACCGCGGGATCAGCAGCGACCACCGACTGCGCGACGTCCTCCCAGATGCGGTTGGAGAGGGTCCAGCCGTGGGCCAGAACAACCGTCAACTCGGCTGTCGGCGCACCCCACTCAGCAACCTGCAGATTGACTCCGTCGGCCATCGGCAATCGAAACTCACGGTACGGCACCGTCGGCATCCGTCGGCCCGCCACAGTTACCGACCGACCTCTGCAGTAGGCGCCTCTGACGCGGCGGGGGCGGCGGTTCCAGCGAGCAGCCGGGAGTCACCGAAACGATTCAACAGTTTGGCACCGATCGTCTGCATTCGCTCCACCGAGAACGGTTGCGCCATCCGGCGGTTGACTCCCGGGGCGATCCGCAGCATGAAGTAGCCGAGCCAGGCTTCAGTGCGTACCGGAACCACCGCCAGGTCGAACCGGACCGCTCGTATTACCGCTCGGGCCACCAGATTGGGGTTCATCGGGGCCCACGGCAGCTTCTCGGCGATCTCCTGCATCCGCTGACTGATCTGCAAGCCGCGGTCCATCAGTTCCTGGTCCACCCCGACGGTGATCGCGTTGTCGCCGATATTGGTGTTGATTACCCCGGGACAGATCGCGCTGACGCCGACGCCCTTCGATCCCAATTCCAGGCGTAGGCACTCAGTCAGCATCTTCACCCCGGCCTTGGAGACCGAATAGGGCGCCATGACCGGGGTCGGGGTGAACGACGCTGCTGATGCGATGTTGACGATGTGACCGCTGCCCCGCTCAACCATCTGAGCACCGAAGGCACGACAGCCGTGCACGACCCCCAACAGGTTGACGCTGAGTTGGCGCTCCCAGTCGGCGGGCGTGAGCTCCAGGAACGGCCCGCCCACCAACATGCCGGCGTTGTTGACCAGCACGTCGGCGTAACCGTGGTCGGCCAGCACATCGCGGGCGAACGCGTCCCACGCCTGTGGGTCGGTGACATCCAGGCGCGCCGCCGAAGCCGTTCTACCCTGGCCGCGGATCATGGCGGTGGTCGCCTCCGCGGCATCGAGGTCGATGTCGGAGACCACCACGTGCGCGCCGCGCTTGGCGAACTTGATGGCGGTCGCCCGGCCGATGCCGCTTCCGGCACCGGTGACGACAACGAGTCGGGGTTGCAAAGAGTTGATTTTCACGCGTTCTCCTTAGCCTTCTCCACGTCCGGCTGTGATGTCTTGGATCCCGCGCTGTAGCGGTAGACATCCAGGTTGTAATGACGGTTCTGCCAGTACATCTCACCGTGGGTGGAGGGCCGGAACGGCGAGTCACCCTTGTCATCGATGTAGTAAGTGTTCGATCCCTCGCAGGTGGGGGTGAACAAGAAATTTCGTTCTTGACGTTTCAAGCATTTGCGGAAGTACTCGTCGTGGGCTTCCTGGCGGATCTCAACCACCTCAGTGCCCCGGCTTTTGCTCTCCGCGATCGCCCGACTGAGGTGGGCCGAGGTGGCCTCGATCATCCACAGGTAGGAGCCGAGGACGAATCCGTACGGCCCGGTGATGGTGAACATATTGGGGAAGCCGGGGACCGAAACACCCTGGTAGGCCTGGTAGCGACGTTCATCCCAGAACCTCCCGAGGTCGACCTGATCGCGCCCGATCACCGGGAACGGTGGAACCGCGCGGTTGTCCCAGAGCCGGAAGCCGGTGGCACAGATCAGCACGTCCACCTCGTGTTCGACCCCGTCGACGGTGCGTATCCCGTTCTTGGTGATGCACTCGATGGAATCGGTGATGAGGCTGACGTCGTCGCGGTTGAATGTCTTGAGGTAGTCGTTGGACATCGACGGACGCTTGCAGCCCAACCCGTAACGGGGCATCAGCTTTTCGCGCAGGACCGGGTCATCGACCTGGCTGCGCATCCACCGGCGTACCGGGATCTCGGCCATCCGCCGGCTGATGTCGGTCAACCAGCGCGGGCCGACCAACTGGCCGCTCATCCCGATCTCGGTGCCGATCGTGCCCATCGCACGGATCGCCGAGCGCAACCGACGGCGCCCCATCACCCACCGACCGAGGGTCTTCATCTCCATGTCGACCTTGGGGAACACCCAGATCGGTGTCCGCTGGAAGACCGTCAAATGACCGGTCTCCTCGACGATCGCCGGAACCACCTGCAGCGCCGTGGCGCCGGTACCGATGATCGCGACTCGCTTGCCCTCGAGCGCTATATCGTGATCCCACAACGCGGTGTGCATGAGCGTGCCGCCGAAGTCGTCGACCCCGGGGATGTCCGGCATCTTCGGGCTCTCCAGCCCGCCGACCGCCATGACCGCGTAACGCCCGGTGATCTCCTGGCCACCGTCGGTGGTCAGTCGCCACATGTTGTTGGTCTCGTCGAACACGGCGGAGATGATCGTGGTGTTCAAGCGCAGTTTGTCCCGCAACCCGTACTTGGTGACCATGCCATCGGCGTAGTCGCGAAGCTCCTCACCGGGGGCGAACAACCGCGACCAGTCGCCACGCTGCTCGTAGGAGAAGCTGTAGACGAACGACGGGATATCGACCGCCACACCCGGGTAGGTGTTGGCGTGCCAGGTGCCTCCGACGTTGTCCCATTTGTCGATGATGATGAAGTCGTGGATGCCCTGGCGCTGCAGCGCGATCCCGGTGCCGATGCCGCCGAATCCGGCACCGACGACCACCACCTCGTAGTCGGGGTCGATCCGCTCGGCGGTCGGCTGCGCTTTGGTCTCAATGGTTGTCGTCAACGGTCCTGCCCCTCACCTATTTCATTTGCTCGCGAAGTGCGCCGTCGGCGCCGAAAAGTTCCTGCTGCCATGTTTGGACGATCTGCTCGGTGTCGATGTCGTCCGGGTGGAATCCGCGCCTCATGTACACCGCCAACTCGCCCATCAAACCTTTGACCAGCGGACCGCGGAAAATGTCGTAGGTCTGCCGGATCAGTTTGAACGGGCGCCATCCGCGCGGGTCGGTGGCGATCGACATCAGCACGCCGATCACGACGACCGGGATGGTGAAGGCATACATCAGCGCCATCACCCCGATCCGGATCCACTCAGGCCCACCGACGGCACGGTAGACGTCGAAGGCGACCGACTTGTGCTCCAATTCTTCGGTGGCGTGCCAGTTCAGCAAGTGCATGACCTCCGGGTCGCCGGGGATCTGCTGAATCTCCTCGCGAGTGAGGACCCGCTCGGCGAGCGTCGCGGTGTAATGCTCGGCGGCAGCGGTCATTGCCAGATGCGCGTAGGCGGGCACGGTGTTCTCCAGACGCCGCACCCACCGCTCGCGACGACTCTGCGGGCTGAACATGAACAGCCGGACGAACGGGTAGCCCATCGCGACGAGCTTCTCGTTGAGCCGCCGGTGCTCTTGGCCGTGTACCGCCTCCTGGCCGATGAAGCCGGCGACCCGCTTCTTCAGCACCGGGTCGGTCACCCGGTCGGCGAAGCGCCGCACCGATCGGATGAACGACTCTTCGCCGGGCGGGAATGCGGCGGAGAGCACGGCCACCAGATGGCTGTAGACGATATCGCCCTCCACGAAGTGATGGTTCATCGGTTGCGGATCCCCGAAGCGGAAGCGCATCCGGCGCACCTTCGGGTACGCGCTCACCGGCACCTTGCCGTTGGCCGTTG
Source organism: Mycolicibacillus koreensis (assembly GCF_002104795.1). Taxonomy (GTDB): domain Bacteria; phylum Actinomycetota; class Actinomycetes; order Mycobacteriales; family Mycobacteriaceae; genus Mycobacterium; species Mycobacterium koreense. Next base: position 35,279 of record NZ_NCXO01000017.1, on the reverse strand, counting down.
CCGGCGCGACTGGGTTGGCTACCATTGCAGTCTCTCCTTCGACATTTGGATAGGGCTTTTTTGGGTCATTTCAACCGGTCCAGCAGGACGCCGTCGGCGCCGAAGAGCTCGGTCTGCCAGCGCTCCAGCAACGCGGTGGTGTCGATGTGGTCGGGATGGAAGCCCGGCTTGAGGTACTTGGCGAGTTCGCGTCCCAGGCCGCGGAATACCGGTCCGCGGAACAACCCATACGCTTCGCGCACCAGCCGCAACGGCTGGCGGCGGGCGATCGGGTCACGGGCCAGGGCCACCAGCAGGGTCCCCAAGACCACCGGCCCGGTCAGAGCGAGCAGGGCGGCCATCACCGTGATCCGGACCCGCTCGGAACCGCCCACCGCGCGGTAGACATCGAACGCCACCGACTTGTGTTCGAGTTCCTCGAAAGCGTGCCAGTTCAGCAGGTTCCACATCTCCGGTTCGCCTGGGATGGCCTGGATCTCGTCGCTGGAGAGCACCCGTTCGGCCAGCACCGCGGTGTAGTGTTCGGCGGCCGCCGTCATCGCCAGGTGCACGTGCCCGGAGATTCGGTCTTCGAAGCGCTTCTGCCGCGCGATCACCGATTCGGAGTCATACCAGTCCACCAGGAAGCCGAGATCGGAGAGTCGGCTGTTGAGTTCGCGGTGCTGTTGGCCGTGCATGGCCTCCTGGCCGATGAACCCGGCCACCCGTTTTTTGAGCACCGGGTCGGTGATCTGGTCGGCGAAGCGTCGCACCGACCGGATGAACGCCTCCTCTCCGGGCGGGAAACCCGCCGAGAGCCCGGCCACGAAGTGGCTGAAGACGATGTCGTTGTTCACGAAGTATTTGCCGTAGTCCCGGTTCTCCCCGAAACGGAACCGGACTCGTCGGGTCGCCGGGTAGACGGACTTCTCGATCACCCCGCCGGCCGCGGCGAGCGACCCCGTTTTCGACGTTCCACCAGCCATGCCCCTGCGCCTCTCTCGAACGAACAGTACCTAGTACTCGATGTCTTGAGTAATGACGGTAGCGCCCCGGCTGTCGCCGCACAACCCCGCATCCGCGACGTCGGTGAATAATTCGACTGACATGTCACAAATAATGTGACTGATACGTCACTCTGTCAAGGGCACGGGCGGGAGAACGCCGGGATTCGGTAGGAAATGGTCGCGCGTCAGCGACCGCGAACCGCGGTCAGCGCGGGTCGGTGTCGAGCAGTTGCTGCTCGGGATCGAGGATCACCCCGCGCGCCTCGGCGCCGGCAGCCATCGCGCCCCACAGGAAGACGGTCAACTCCTCGACCAGGCGCTCCTTGCTGATCGTCGGGGTGTTCAACCAGCGCAGCACGCCGAGCGCCACCGCACCCACACTGGCGTCCACGACATACTCCACATCGGCGCCGTCCCCCCCGCGGGCGGCGAGCAGCGCCGACCAGACCGCGGACATCGCGTCGGAGAGCGGGCGGCCGCTGTCGATCAACTCCGCGGCGGAGCGCCCGGACCGAAAGTGCGAGCCGACCAGAAAGCGGAACACGTTGGGCCGTTCGTCGACCAGGTTGATGTAGGCGGCCAGCGCCGAATACACCATCTGCCGTCCCGTCGCGGTGAGGTCGAACTGCGGCACCACCCGCTGCAGGATCAACTCCTGAACGTGTTCGGCGACGGCGGCGAACAGGGCGTCCTTGTCTTCGAAGAAGCGGTAGAGTTTGGGGCGCGGCACGCCGGCCGTCTTGACGACATCGTCGATAGAGAGTTCCGGCCCGTACTCCTCGATCGCCCGGAGCGTCGCCTCGATCAGCTCCGCGCGCACCGCGGCGCGGTGCTCGCGCCACCGGTCAACGCGGGCGTCACCGGTCAACGCCGGCAATCGCCCGCGGCCGGGAACCACATCGGTTGACACGCGCCCCAGCCTAGTCCAACGCTCCGACGACACGGTCGGTTCGCCGTACCGAATTCTCAGGGTTGTGGCTTGCCCTGACGCCACGCCGCGTCGATGCGTCCGAGTTCGGTGACCGGCTCGGCATCGAGAAGCCATTCCGCAGCGATGCGAAACCAGTTGTTGCCGGCGCCGATCTGGCTGAGGGTGCCGAACACCAGGAAATCCAACCGCCGGGAGAACAGGTGCTCCGGTGGTAGCCGTTCATTGCGCATGGTTTGAAAGGTGTCCGCTGTCGGATCGATCACGCCGAGCAGCGCCGCGCTGACGTCGATCGAGCGCACCGCGACGTAATCGTCGACGAAATTCCAGCCGGCGGCGTCCAGTGTGTAGTCCAGGCAGTCCTGCGCGGACACCGCGGAGTCCGGCCGCAGCACGCCGTACTCCTCCATGATCGTGCGCAACCCCTCGCCGTCGCCGGCGACGCAGCGTCGCCCGATGCGGCGTTCGAAATCCACCGCGTCCGGATCCATGTGTTTGTACATGCCGAAGTCGAGAAACGCGACCCGGCCGTCCGGGCAGTACAGGAAGTTGCCCGGGTGCGCATCACCGTTGAACTCGCAGTCCCGGTACAGCGACCCCAGATAGAACCGGTAAATGACCTCGCCGATCCGGTCGCGCTGCGCGGCGGGAAGTTCAGCCACCTCCCCGGCCCGCATCCCCGGGACGTATTCGGTGGTTAACACCGAGTCGGAACTGAGTTCGGGAATCGGGGCCGGAACATGGATGAACGGATGATCCGTGTACCTCTCGGCGACCCGCGCCTGGCTGATCAATTCCTGCCGGTAGTCCAACTCCCGGGAGAGTTCGTGGGTGATCTCGTCGAGGAACTCCCGGGCGGCCACGGTGGGCAGCGTGGTCTTCATCATCCGCAGAAACAAAGCCAAGTTTTTCAAGTCTGCGGCCACCGCGGTGCGAACCCCCGGGTACTGAACTTTGACCGCCACGTCGCGGCCGTCGAGGGTGCGCGCGCGGTACACCTGACCGATGGAGGCCGCGGCGAACGCCTCGGTGTCAAACGCTCCGAACAGGGTCTCGACGGGTGCGCCGAGCTCGGACTCGATCACCGGACGCATCGTGTCGAAAGGCATCGCGTTGATCGAGCCTTGCAGCTTCGACAGCTGCAGCCGGAAGTGTTCCCGCGACGCCTCATCGACGATGCCGAGGTCGATCACGGACAGTAACTGGCCGATCTTCATCGCCGCCCCACGCATGTTGCCCAGGACGGCGACGAAATCACGGGCGAGCCGTTCGTTGGCCCGGTCCAGCATCCGCTCGCGGCGGCTCTCGGTGACCACGATCGAACCGGCTTTGACGGTGACCCGCCGCAACGTCTGCTTGGCAGCTAGCCCGCCCAGCCGCGCCCCGCGCGCCAATCGTGAGGTGGTTAGCGCCTCGGAGTCCCGGGAATTCGACATAGCGACACATCCTACGATCGAAATGTACGATCGGCATGACACATCAGTCCGCGAAATCGGGGACAGTCTGCAACCAATTGTCGCTCCCGGGAGGTTTCATGGCAGTGCGACCCGCCGACGTGGACGCCGACCCGCGCCCCACCCGGCGGCGGGGCCGGCCCCCGGTGGAGAACCTGCGCGAGGACCGGCGCGCCCAGATCATCGCCTCGGCCCTGGCCGTCTTCGCCGAAAAGGGCTACGAGGCGACGACGGTCTCCGACATCGCCCGACATGCGGGGATCGGCCAGGGCACCATTTACCGCTACATCGGCAGCAAGCGGGAGTTGCTAGACCTCGTCTTCGACCATTCGGTGGAGGAGTTGATGAGCGCGGCACAACCGGAGTTGCTCACCGCGACACCGCCCACCCGGCCCGACGAGTTCCTCGACCGCGCCGATGCGGTGCTCACGGCGGTGGATGCCGCGTTGGACCGCCAGCCCCAACTGCTCTCCTTGGTCCTGGTCGAGGCCAGCGCGATCGATGAGGAACTCAAACTTCGCATCCTCGGTCTGGAGGCGACCGTCGCACGCATCGCAGCGGGCCTGTTCGAACAGGCGCAGGACGCCGGACTGCTGCGGCACGGCGCCGACCCGGAGGTATGCGGCGTGCTGGCCACCAAACTGCTGCTTCCGGGCGGGTTGCGGGAGGTGATGGGGCAGCGCGACCCCGCCACCCGGGCCCGTTATCGCGACGCGGTCATCGATTTCGCCCGGCACGCGTTTTTCGTCGAGGACGGATCGCGGTGACCACCCAGAGTTCCCCGGACCGGCGCGCCCAGCTGACGCGGGCGGCTTTCAACGTGTTCGCCGACCGCGGCTACCGAAACACGTCGGTGGCCGACATTGTCGCGGCGGCAGGGCTGGGCCACGGCTCGTTCTACAACTATTTTGCCAACAAGCGGGAGATCCTGGACGCTGCAATCGATCTCGGCCTGCAGGAACGCGCCCCCGAACTGTCGCCGCCCGACCAGCTCGCCGACACCATGGAGGAGTTTCTCGACGCGATGACGGGGCCGATGCGCGCTTTGCACTCGCTGTCGGTCACCGACAACAAACTCGTCTCGCTGATCGTGTTCGACGCCGGCGCGGTCGATGAACAGCTCACCCACCGGCTGTTCGACATCTACCAGTCGTTCGCGACCTCGGTGCAACGGCAGATCGACCACGGCATCGAGGCCGGCTATCTGCGTCCCGGCATGGACAGTCAGGTGCTCGGCGAACTCGCCGTGACGATGAGCCTGACCTTGCTGCTGCCCGCCCAAGGAGGGCCGCCGCCGCCGGGTGGCCCCGAACACGTCATCACCCAGATCCGCGAATTGGTACGTGCCGGCCTGGGCCGGGTGCCGGCCGAAAAGACACTCTGAGCGATCCGCCGACACCGCCCTCGATGGTGTGCTTTACTCGCCCGGAGTGATGTATCAGTCACCTAATTTTGATGCGAGCGAAGGGGGTTCGCCGATGACCGCCGCGCCGCTGACGACAGACTCCGGCGAACCCCTTGACGACGCCCGCAGCCTCCCCCATACTGGCTATCCCATACGTTCAGTACCCAGTACTAATAGTCTCGCAAAGTCGTGGTCAACGTCGACCGAACTGCGAGACCGTGCCACACTGACGCAAGGAGAACCCCGCCGTTGACTCCGGGAACGCGCGCTGCGGTGGACACCGGCTCGGTGGGCACCGACGCCGGAATCGGCGCCTACTCGGAGGCCGTCGAGACCGCGACGCTGCCCGATGAAGCGGACAACCAGACATCGTCTGCCGAGCCCCACGCGCCCGGGGCGACCGCGAATCCGGCACCGACCCGCCGGTCGATGCGCACACAACTCGGCGGCCTACTCGGTCGGCCGGTGACGGCGCTGGCCGACCGCACCGACTCGTCACTGCAGACCCTGGGCCGTTTCATGGAGCTGGCCGCCCAGGCGATCACCTTCTTGATCCGCGACTTGATCCGGCTGCGCCACCCCTGGCGGGACACCATCAATCAGGCCTGGTTCATCGTCAGCGTCACCGCGATCCCGGCGTTGCTGGTCTCGATCCCGTTCGGCGTCATCGTCGCCGTCCAAGTGGGCAGCCTCATCCAACAGGTCGGCGCCAGTTCGATTTCGGGCGCCGCCGGCGGTCTAGGGGTGATTCGGCAGGGTGCGCCGATGGTGGCCGCACTGCTGCTCGGCGGTGCGGCGGGGTCGGCGGTCACCACCGACCTGGGTGCCCGCACCATCCGCGAGGAGGTCGCCGCGCTGGAAGTGATGGGAATCCATCCGGTGCAACGGTTGGTGACGCCACGGCTGGCCGCGATCGTTTTCGTGGCGCCCGTGCTGTGCTTCTTCATCATCTTCATGGGCCTGAGCGCCGGCTACCTGATCAACGTGGGCTTCCAGTCCGGCACCCCGGGCAGCTACATCGCATCGTTCGCCTCGTTCTCCAGCATCACCGACGTCCTGGTGGCGCTGTTGAAGACCTGGCTGTTCGGGCTGGTGGTGATCTTGGTGGCCTGCCAGCGCGGCCTGGAAGCGAGCGGCGGGGCGCGCGGAGTCGCCGACGCGGTCAACGCGGCCGTCGTCATCGGGGTGGTCGCGGTGTTCCTGATCAATGTGGTCGTCACCCAGTTGGTCACCATGTTCATGCCGACGAGGGTGGGCTGATGGCCACCCCGTCCCGGTACCTGCCGCAAGGCCTGCCGGCTCCGCTCCGCCTCCCGTGGACGGTGGCTGCCGGCGGCGGCACGGTCCTCGAGCGGCTCGGGCATCAGCTGAGTTTCTTCACCCAGGTGCTCGGCTCGATACCGCGAACGGTCGTCCGCTACCGCCGACAGACCGGCCTGCAATTGGTCGACATGGTGTGGGGGAACGGCGCGCTGATCGTGGGCGGCGGAACCATCGGGGTGCTGGTGTTCCTCGGCGCGGCCGTGGGAGGGTCGGTGGGGATCGAGGGCTATTCGGCGCTGGACATGGTCGGGATGGGGCCGTTGACCGGCTTCATCTCCGCCTACGCCAATACCCGGGAGATGGCGCCGATGATCGCCGCCATCGGCTTCGCGGCCCAGGCCGGCACCCGGATGACCGCCGAGATCGGTGCGATGCGGATCGGCGAGGAGATCGACGCTCTCGAGGCGCAGGCGATCCCGTCCATCCCGTTCGTGGTGACGACCCGGGTGCTGGCCGGGATGATCACCATCATTCCGCTGTACCTGTTGACCTTGGTGTTGAGCTACTTGTCCTGTGCCCTCGTCGTCAACGTCGTGCACGGGCAATCCTCGGGCACCTACTACCACTATTTCGACTCGTTCATCCAGCCGTCCGACGTGGCGTTCTCGCTCGTGAAAGCGGTCGTCTTCGTCACGCTGATCATCGCGATCCACGGCTATCAGGGCTACTACGCCAGCGGCGGGCCGGAAGGGGTCGGTCAGGCCTCGGGCCGGGCGATCCGCGCCAGCCTGATCGCGATCGTGCTCAGCGACATGGTGTTGACGCTGCTGTTCTGGGGCGACAACCCGGGAATCCAGATTTCAGGATAGCTATGCCACCACTACTCGATGTCGACGGCCGCGGCGCCAGCCGCCCGGCCATGCGGGTCAAAGGCCTGATCGTCGCGGTGGCGATCACCCTCGTGGCCGGACTGCTCTACCAGATGGCGATCGGCCGTTTCGACAACAAATTCACGCTGACCGTCGTTGCGGACACCATCGGCGAAGGTCTGGCGCCGGGTGCCGAGGTGAAGTTTCGGGGCCTGCCGATCGGCACCGTCAAATCGCTGGAGTCGACCGGCTACAACCAGCAGCGGATGCTGGTGGAACTCGACCCGCGTCAAGCGCACGTCTTGACCACCGACACCCGAGCCCAGTTCACCTCGTCGAACGTGTTCGGCAGCGCCGCGGTCGAATTGGTCAGCAGCGGTGACGGCGAAGCACTGCGGCCCGGCCAGACGCTGGTGATGGAGACCGGCACCGAGGCCGCCTCCATCACCGGGTTGCTGCGCCAGGGCCAGAAGATCGGGAAGATCTTCGACTCGCCGGAGGTCAACCACATCCTGGCGGTGTTCAAACGCCACACCGACCTGACCGAGCCGGTGGCGCGGTCGATCATCGACTTCGCCCGCATCTTGGCAGACTCGCAGACCGTGCCATTCTCCGAGACGTTGGCGGTACTGGCCGGGTTGGTCGACGGCCTCAACGATTTCGTCCCGTTGGTCAGTCTGCTCAACGACCTGCTCGACGGGTTGAAATTCTTGAGCGAACCCGATGGGCCGCAACGGACCACCCGGGTCCTCGGCGAGATCGGCCAGTTGCTCAGCGGTGTCGGCGAGTTGATCGCCAGACACCTACCCTGGCTGACCCCGGTGATCACCTCGATCATGAACCTGGCGGTGCCGTCGATGTATCTGTTCGGCAGCCTGGCGCCGGCCTATGACCGGCTCTCCGGCCTGATCGACCGGACCAGCGCGGCATTCCCGTTCCAAAACGATCGGGTTCGCATGCAGATCGAGCTCATCATGGACACCGCACCCGGACTTGCCTCGGCGCTGCCGGAAGCCCCCCGGGAGGGCCGATGAGAAGTGTTTCCAACGCCGTGCTGTGGCTGACGGTCTTCACCACCGTCAGCGCGCTGTGCGCGGTGATCGTCCTCAACACCCTGCGCGACCCGGTCTCCGGTGCCCTCCACCGGTACACCGCCACGTTCTCCGACGTCTCCGGTTTGTTCCCCGGTGACGACGTACGCATCTCCGGGGTGCAGGTCGGCAAGGTCGACACGATCCGGCTCGACGGCCGCAAGGCTCAGGTCGGCATCGCGGTGCTCAAAGACCGCCCGCTGTATGAGAACACCGACGCCGCGGTGCGCTACCAGAACCTGCTCGGGCAGCGCTACGTCGAACTCGTCCAGCCGGCCGCGCCGGGACCGCGGCTGGCGGCGAACAGCACCATCGGTCTACAGCACACGATCCCGTCGTTTGACGTCACCAAACTGTTCAACGGCTTCCGGCCGATCTTCGAAACCCTCGACCCGGCTCAGTTCAATCAGTTCGGTGAGAACCTGCTGCGCATCATTCAGGGAGACGAAACCGGGATCGGACCGTTTCTGCGCGACCTCGACAAGCTGTCCACCCTCGCTGTCGACCGGCAGAGCGTGCTGAAGGTGCTGATCGCCAACCTCGCCGCGGTCTCCCGCGATCTCGGCGGCAAATCCCAGCAACTGTTCGCCCTGATCACCCAACTCAACGAGGTATTGGGCACGTTCAACTCCAAGGCCGCGGAGTTCAACGAATCCATCGACCGCGAATTGCCCACGTTCCGCAGCGCCGTCAAACTTCTGCAGTACATCGAACGGATTTTTGACGGCACCACAACCCCGCTCTATGACCTGCTGGGCCGGATGTGGCCGCAGACCCCCACCATCGTCGCCGGCCTGTCGCTGGTGCCGTCCCTCATTCAAGGCATGCGCGATTCGCTGGTCGATGACAAGCCGGCCAGACCGGCGTTCGAATGCTCGCGCGGCGAGGTGAGCTTGCCGGGGATCGGCCAGGTCTCGTTCGCCCACCAGAATCTGGTGGTGTGCCGGCCATGACGCTACGCAGGCGAACCCGAACCGATCAGCCCGGCCGGCACAGTGAACGGGCGGTCGCCCACCGCAGCCGCCGCAACGGCGTCATCGCCCTGGCCGTGATCGTGGCGGCTCTGGCGGTCACCGGCCTGGCCTACATCAACCCGCTCGGCAAACACGGCTATACGGCGCATTTGAGCACCTCCGGCGGTGTCCGGCCCGGCGATGAGGTCCGCATCGCCGGAGTGAAGATCGGCAAGGTCACCGGCGTCCGACTCGACCGGACCGAAGTGGCGATGACGTTCGAGGTCCAACAGTCGGTGTTCATCGGCTCGGAATCCACCCTCGACATCAAGATGCTCACCCCGCTCGGCGGTCACTACGTCGCGCTGGACCCCAAGGGCGACCGTCCGCTGGGGCGCGACATCCTCCCGGCTCGGCAGAGCAGCACCCCGTTCGAGATCAGCGACATCATCCAGACCGCGGCGCCGATCATCGAAGAGGTCGACGGCACCGTCATCCACCGGACATTCACCGAGGTCGCCAACGCGGCCAACCGCTACCCCGATTCACTGCGGGACGTGTTGACCTCCGCGCACCTGCTGACCGACTCGTTGAGCCAGGTGACCGACGATTTTCGCCGAGGTCTGACCTTCACCAACAACACGTTCGAGGCGTTGCTGGGCAACCGGGACCAGCTGGTGTCGCTGACCGAGAACCTTGCCAGCCTCGGTGAAACTTACACCGCGAAGGCAGTCGACATCGTCGAGTATTTCACCGGCCTGAGCGAGTTGGCCCGCATCGTCGACCGCTTGATGGTGTTCTACGGTCGCGAGGTCCGTCCGATCGTCAACGGAATCGACGACATCATCGACACCCTGGTCGCACACCCGGACCGGCTCGGTAAGGCCGCGATCAACTTGGGTCAGATCCTGGAGATCGTCTGGCCGATGCTCAGCGGCAACGGCATCACCGTCGATGAGGGAAATTTCCTGGTGCCCGGACAGGATCTATGCCTTCCTAACATCATGAAGCAGTGCTGAAATGATCCGTATCCCAAAAATTTTCGCATCTGGACGCCGACGACTGGGGGCTCGCGCCGCCACCGCGTTGGCGGTGACCCTGGCAGCGGCACTGGTGACGGTGGGGGTGATCGGCGCGAAGGCTGCCCTTCCCTATTTCAGCGACCACCGGTCACTGTGCGCGGAATTCACCGACGCGGTAGGGCTCTACCCCGGGAACCTGGTGAAGATGCTAGGGATCGAGGTGGGCGAGGTCACCGCGGTCACGAACGAACCCGACCACGTCCGCGTCGATTTCACCATCACCAACGACGTGGAGCTGCCGGCCGACGTCGGTGCGGTCACCTACTCTCAGTCAATCGTCACCGACCGGCACGTCGAGCTCACCAAACCCTACGACGGCGGGCCCACGTTCTCCGAGGACCATTGCATCGGCCTGGAATCCACCAAGACCCCGATCGGCGTCAGTGAAACCTTTTCCGCACTAGGCAAACTCAGCGATGAACTGCTCGCCACCGAACCGGGACAGGACCCCGGGCAGGCCCCCGGGGTCAAAGCTCTCAACGACACCCTGTCTGCGGCCAGCCGCTCGCTGGACGACACCGGACCGATGCTCAACCAGACGCTGCGGGATCTGGCCACCATGCTCGGCGACCCCTATCGCGCCGATGCCGACTACCGCCGGCTGTTCGAGAACGCTCAGGTGCTGACCTCCGGGTGGCTGAACCACTGGGACACCTTCACCACGCTGGTGCAGACGCTGCCGGATACCACCGACCTGATCACCGGCCTGTCGGACAACTTCGCGTCGGCCTTGGAGCATCTCAACCACCTGCTGCCGATCCTGCTGGAGGCGCTGGACCGGTACGCGCCGCGCGTCTACCACAACATCAGCGGCAAACTGGTGCCCTGGATCAGGGACCTGCTCAACGCCTATACACCGCACATCGTCAGCTTTATCGGCACCCTGCCGCAGATGACGAACTGGCTGGCCGATATCTACGAGCCGGCCTGGGGCACCCACAACATCACCTACATCCCGCCGCGAGTCGCGATCTCACCGTCGCAGGCCAGCGCCATCTGCAGCAACCTGCAGTCCCGCAACGTGCCCGGCAGCGACAGTGCGTGCGCCCCGGGCACCGCGTCGGATCCGGTAACCCTCGGCTTGACCGATCTCATCATGGGGGCGGCGCTTTCACCATGACACGATTTTCCAAACATTCCGCCGCGCGGGTCGCAGGTGCGCTGCTGGGCGCCCTGCTGGTCGGGCTGGCCCCCGCCTGTTCACTCGATCCCACCCGGCTGCCGGTGCCCGGAGCATTTCAGCCGACCGACAAGTACACCGTCGGAATCGAGTTCTCCAGCGTGTTGAACCTGCCGGCGCGCGCGAAGGTCGAATCCGGCGGCGTACAGATCGGCGTGCTCGACCGGGTGGAGCTCATCGACGACACCGCGGTGGCCTTCGTGGACATCTCCGGCGACATCGAATTGCCCCAGAACATCCGGGCGGAACTGCGCCAAGCCACCATCCTCGGCGACATCTACATCGCCTTGTTCCCGCCAGACGAGGCCGCCCCCACCATGCTGCGGGCCGGAGACCTGGTCCCGCTGAAGAACACGGTTCCCGCCGATAACGTCGAGGACGCGCTGCGCTCGGCGTCGAACCTCGTCGCAGGCGGCGCGATCGGCACCCTGCAGCAAAGCGTCCTCGATCTCAACCGGGCCTTTCCGAAGGACTCCGGCGAGCTGGTCCGGGTCAAAGACAAGCTCAGCGGGGTCCTCAGCGACCTGGCGGCCAACCAGGTAACGATCAACGACATGTTGAGCAGCATGGAGAACATCAGCAACAGCTTGACCTCCAACACCACCACCTTCGACCGCCTGGTCACCGAGGGGCCGGCCAAACTCGAAGGGCTCTCCGCAGTGATCCTCAGCGTGGTTCAACTCGTCGTCGACGCCCGCGGGATCGGTGACTACGGCGGCGAACTGCTCAACCCGATCATGCCCGACCTGATGCAGATGCTGTCCTACATCTCCCCGTTGGTCGCGACCGTCGGCACCGCCGACACCACCATTCCGGTGGTCGCCGACAAGCTGGTCGGTCTGGTCCGCGACAAGCTGATCCCGTTCTTCGGCAACGGCGGACCGAAGTACACCGTCTCCGACATCCATGCGCCCGACGGGTCCTTCGGGATCAGCCCGAGCCCCTCCGCCGACGACCTGATCCGGGCGATGCAGACGATGGGGTTGATGCCGTGAAATTCAGTCCGGGCATCACGTTGCTGGTTTTGGCCGCCATGGCGCTGACCGGGACCGGGTATATGGCGATCGGCGTGCTGGATCTCAAACCGACCCAACCCCGTACCCGGGTGACGTTGATGCTGGACACCTCCGGGGGGCTGTTGCAGACTTCGCAAGTGACCATGCGTGGGGTGGCGGTCGGCCGGGTCACCGGCATCCGGACCCGCGGCGACGGCCTGGCCGTCTCTATCGATTTGGACGCCGACCATCCTGTCCCAGCCGACAGCGCGATCACCGTGCAGAACCTTTCGGTGGCCGGCGAGCAGTTCATCGACTTCGCACCCACTGTCATCGCCCCGCCGTACCTGACGGATGGCGTGGTGATCCCCGCCGACCGGGTGGCGCCGACCGTCACGGTCAGCGCCCTGCTGGCCAAACTGGAGGCGCTGTTCACCGCGCTCAACCCCGACGACCTGCACACCATCGTCAGCAACGTCGCGGCATCACTGACCGACAACGACGAGACTCTCGATGCGCTGGCCACCACCTCCGGGCTGTTCGCCGGGATGGTCCACGACGACCGCGAGCAGTTGGCCACCATGTTCGACAACCTGTCGACGCTGACCACCGGGATGGACGAGCTGAACGTCAAGGAGGCCTTCAACCGAACCGGCACCGCGCTGCCGTCGGCCATCCCGGCGTTCGTCCGGCTGATCCACTCCTTCGAAGAGATCTCCTACGTCGGTCAAGGCTTGGGCAGCGACCAACCGGTCGCCGAGTTGGTCACCGAGATCGACCAGTATCTCGAGGATCTGTCCGGCCCGCTGGGCACGTTCGCGACGGTGCTGCAGCCGGTAACCGCGCCGTTGCGCGATGTCAAGGTCGATTCCGGGCATTGGCTCGATTTCTGGGAGTCGACGTTCAACGACTCCGGCGGTCTGCGGGTGCACCTGTCAGTACCGGAGTGGCACCAGCCGTGAGCACGAGGAGGTTGGGATGAGCGGTAGGGTCGACGCGATGGACGACAACGACCCCGACCAACCCGACGGCGGCGCCGCGGAGCCGCTCGAGGCCACCGAGACGTCCGAGGCGGCTACCGCGGCCGAGGAGGCCGACGACGGGGCCTCGGCCGGGTCCGACGCGGCCGAGACCGACGCCGAAACCGACGACTCCGAAGACGTCGAGAGGACGTCCGAAAACGGCACATTCCGCGGTCGGTGGTGGCGGCGGCCTGCGGTCGCCGCGGCGGCCCTGGTTGCGATCGCCATTCTCGCCGCCGCCGGGGTGGGAATCGTCAAATTCCGCAGCACCGCCAACGAGCTGGCCCGGCTACAGCAGAGCGAAGCAGACCGCGACGCGGTGTTGGAGGTGGCCCGCGACTACGCGCAGCGCTCGCTGGACTACAGTTTCGAGAACCCGGAGGAGTTCTTCAACGCGGTCGAAGAGAATGTGTCCCCGACGTTGAAGCAGAAGTTCGTCGATGCCACCGAGTTCCTCACCGGGGTGATGCGTCAGGCGCAGGTGTCCTCCACCGGTGAGGTGGTGGCCGCAGACGCGTCGGCGCACTCCGGTGACCTCTACGAGGTCGTCGTCTCGGCGTACCAGACCACCCGCAACCTGCAGAACCCGGAGCCGCGGGTGTCGGTGATCCTGTTGCAGATCACGGTCAACCGGGTCGATGACGCGTGGCAGGTTTCCGACATCGGCCCGAAATCGGGCACTCACACCGCCCAGGACGGGGCCACCGGTCTGCCCGATCTGGCCGGCGATCCGTCCTCCCCGTCGAAGCCCCACCCTTCGCCTGGTCCCGGCCGTTGAGAGAACGGGCCGCGAGCGTCCGGCCCGGGCGTCGTCCTTACCGGCGGGCAGCCGCAGTGACAGCGGCCCGGCGGCGGCGCTCCCGGGCCGGATCGATCCACTCGTATTCGCCGGGTTTGATCCCCCGGGTTTCCAGCCAGTACCGCCAGGTGAAACCGGACCACAACGTGCGGTTGTTGCCGTGCTCGTCCATGTACCAACTCTGGCAGCCCCCGGTGTTCCACACCGAATGGCGCAGCTTGCGTTGCAGTTCGGCGTTGAACTTGTCCTGAGCCTCCCGGCGCGGCGCGATCGCCTCGACGCCGACCCGGTCGGCGGCTTTGATGGCGTCGGCCACGTAGTGGATCTGCGATTCGATCATGAACACCACCGAGGTGTGCCCCAGCCCGGTGTTGGGCCCCAACAGGAAGAAGGCGTTGGGCATCCCGGCCACGGTGATGCCGCGGTGGGCGGCGATCCCTTCCCGGTCCCACCGCTCGCCGAGATCCTCCCCGTCGCGGCCTTTCATCGTGATGTAGCGGTAGGAGTCGGTGACATGGAATCCGGTCGCGTAGATGATGACGTCCACCGGCCGCTCCCGGCCGTCAACGGTGATGATCGCGTCGTCGGTCACTCGTGCGATGCCCTCGCTGACCAGTTCCGTCTTGGGATTCTCGATCGCGCCGTAGTACTCGTTGGAACCCAGCAGCCGCTTGCAGCCCGCGCGGTAATCGGGGGTCAGCTTACGCCGTACCTCCGGATCGGAGATCTCCCGTCGGATATACGCCTTTCCGAGCATCTCAACGGCTTTGAGCAGTCCCGGTCGCCGGTTGAGTGCATAGGCCCCACCTTCGGCGCCCCAGTACAGACCGGAGCGGAACGCGGCGCGCAATCCCGGAATTCCGGAGAAGGCGCGTTTGACTAACCCCGGAAAGGCGATGTTGTTGCGGGGCAAGACCCAAGCCGGCGTGCGTTGGTACAACTGCAATTCGCCGACGGTATCGACGATCTCGGGCACCAACTGGATGGCGCTTGCACCGGTGCCGATCACCGCGACACGTTTTCCGGTCAGGTCGACGTCATGGTTCCATTCCGCGGAATGGAAGGCAGCGCCGGAGAACTGCTCGACGCCCTCGATCTCGGGGATGCTCGGGATGTGCAGCGCCCCTGCACCGGAGATCAAGAACTGTGTGATGTATTCCTGGCCCGACTCGGTGAACACGTGCCAGCGGAACTCCTCGTCGTCCCAGTGGGCCTGCTCTACCTTCGCGTTGAAAACGATGTTTTTCCGCAAGGCGTACTTGTCGGTCACCGCGCGCAGGTAGTCGAAGATCTCCGGCTGATAGGACCACAGATGCTTCCAGTCCGGCTTGGGCTCGAAGGAGAACGAGTACAGGTGGGCCGGAACGTCGCAGGCGCACCCCGGATAGGTGTTGTCCCGCCAGGTGCCGCCGATGTCGGCAGCCTTCTCCAAGACCACGAAGTCAACCCCCTGCCGCTGCAGGGCGATCGCCATGCCCAGGCCGGAGAAGCCGGTACCGATGATGACCGCTCGGGTCTCGATGGGCCGCCTAGCGGTGTCGCCGCTGCGGTCGGTGTCCGGTACCGCCGGTGCGGTGGGGGTAGCCATGTCAGCGGGTCCGCCTCTCGTTGGGGGGCTGAATTGAGATCGGCGCGGACTCGGGTGGCACCGACCGGGTCGACATTAATATGCTACTTCGAGTACCCAATACTGGCTGTATTGGATACTCGCCGAATAGTAACCGCCTACCGTGGCCCCGGCAAGGCCCGAATCCGGACCAGACACCGCGGCTACAGGGTATAGCCCATACGGCCAGTACTTGGTACTGTGTGTATGGTCTATGTTGTTCGCTTCTCGAGTCGGGAGAGTTATGGGTCACACCGCCGCCGCACCGCTCCGGCCGGCCAGAGCCGACACCGGCGCGCCGACCCCGGGCCGCACCGAGCGTCCACTCGGCGGCACCGAGACGATGTTCGCGATATCGGGCACCGCCATCACCTACTACGCCCTGGTCACCGGGGCGCTAGACGCATCGGTCATGCAGCGCGCCTTCGATAGGCTCGCCCACCACAACCCGGTGCTATTCGCGTCGATCAGCGTCGAGGGCCAGGAGTTCGTACTGCGTCGCGGCTGGCGACGGGCCCTGCCGTTCTCGGTCGGCGCCGGCGATCCCCGACAGTGGTTCAGCGGCTGGTCCCAGCCGGTGGATCAGACGCGTGACCTGGCCCGGCTGGATATCGTCACCGACGACCACGCCACCGCGATCGGTCTGACCGTGCATCATGCGATCGCCGACGGCCGCGCCGGATTCGCGTTGCTGGGTGAACTGTGGTCGCTCTACACCGACCTGCTGGCGGGCCGACACGTCGACCGCCCCGTCCGGGCGTTTCCGCGCCCGCTGGAGGCGGTGGTTCACTCCAGCGCCGACCAGGCCGGGCAACCGGCAGACCCCTACGACGTCGCGGCGTTCACCGACCTGCCCCGGTCGGCGCTGACCGGGGCGACGTCAGTCCAGGGCCAGTTCACCCTCGAGCTCACCGCCAGGCAGACCGCGACGCTGCGCGACGACGCTCGGTCGAACGGGGTTACCGTCCACGCTTTGCTCAGCGGAACGACGCTGGTCGCCGAACGCTCCCTCATCGACGGCGACGGGCCGGAGTTGCTGCTCACTTCCTCGGCGGTCGACCTGCGCGCGGCCCTGCCCACCCCGATGGCTCCGCTGGACGGCACCAATATCATCGCGGTCCTTCCGGATGCGATCGTCGTCGATCCCCCCACCCGGCCGGCCGAGGCAGGCCGCGCGGTCGTCGACCGGATCAACGCCGAACGCACCAGCGCCACGCTCCCGGCCCGCAGCCTGCTCGGGCCGATCGACCTGAACCTGTTGCTGGGGGCCCCGCCGATGTCGTTCATCACCAACATCGGTCGGGTGCCCGCAATGGCGACCCCGCCCGGCACCGAGATCACCGATCTACGGTTTGCCTTCCCCAACCAGATCACCAAGAGCCTCACCTACGTGGTGACCGGCTGGCAGGACCGGCTGCGCATCGATGTGCTGCATCCCCTGCTGGGGTTGCCGCCAGCGCGCGCCGCGGAACTTCGCGCCGCGCTGGCCACGCTGCTGGGCGCCGGTCCGACCGGCTCGGGTTAGCCGCCGGCGCAGGACTGACGGCTAGCGATCAACTGCTGCCGAGCAAGCATCAGATCATCGGCCAAACTCGCGTCGCGGTAAGGATTGGTGCCGTTGACGTGGTCGGCCACCGTGCTGGCCCGCAACCGCAGGTCGACCGCCGCCGGACTGGTCAACCCGGACAGCAGGCTCGCTGAGGTCTGGATCCGGCTGCCGGCGTTCGGCGGCATGTCGGCACCCAATGACAGCAGATCCAGCGACTGCTCGATCCGATCGGCCGCCGGCAGTATGACGTCACACTCGGGGTCCCGCGCTTCAGCAACCGCCGCAGGCGACAGCATGGTTGCCGCCACGACCAGCCCACTGACCACGATTCGTCCACGCATTGGCCTTGGTCCTCCCAGCTCCCACCGGATCGCCGGACTCCGTCAGAACACGAAACGCCTGGCTGCGGGGATGCTCGATTCGTCTTCGGGCGGGCTCTCCCAGGACGCTACAGCGAATAGACCACGCCGGTCATTCGTTCCGACTCCTCCCAAAGCCGCCGCCACAATTCACGGTCCCGCGACAACCGGCTCGACGGCGCGGCCCGCACCGGCCCGCGCGCCTGCAGAAAACCGGTGGGTCCCCAGTAACGGGTCGGATCGGCATCGGGAACGGTGGCCGCGAGCAGCATCGACTCTGCCGCCTGTTGCGGCGGGTGTCCCACCAGCCGGGCCCCCTGTTTGGCAACAAGATCGAAGACGGTCTCGGTCCGAGTGAACAGGTCGGTACCCGAGACGCCGGGATGTACCGCATAGGACCGTTTCTCCGATCCGGCGGCCTCCAATCGTCGCTGCAATTCACGGGCGAACATGAGATTCGCCAGCTTGGACTGCGCGTAGGCCAAATTGCGTTGGTAGCGGCGGTTTTCGTAGTTCAGGTCATCGATCCACAGTTTCGGGGTCTGACGATGGGCGATGCTGGCCAAGGTCACCACCCGGTCGCTGACCTTGTCCAGCAGCAAACCCGTCAAGGCGAAGTGCCCGAGGTGGTTCACCCCGAACTGCGTCTCGAACCCGTCCTTGGTGCGACTGAACGGGATGTTCATCAGCCCGGCGTTATTGATCAGGACATCGCACTCTGTTTGACCTTTGGCAAACGCGCGGATGGAGTCGAGGTCGGACAAATCCAGTTCGGCGACCTGGACATCGCCGGGGATGGTATCGGCGACCTGCTGCGCTTTTTCGCGATTACGACACGCCATCACCACGCGCGCGCCCTTCTCCGCCAGTATCCGCGTCGCAACCTCGCCCAGACCGCCGTTGGCGCCGGTCACGACGATCGTCCGTCCAGTCTGATCCGGAATCTGTCCCGGGTGCCAAGCCATCGCCCTCACCTCATCATGTTTCGTGCTAACAGGTCACGCATTCGACGCGCGCCCTCGCTGACCCAAACCTACGGCTTGGTGGCGATCACCGTCTGCGCCACCCCTTCAACGCGTTGGACGACATCAACAAAGCCGAGTTCGCCGACATAATCGGTGATCTCCGCCCGGTGAAACCAGCGCATCCCGGTCACCGCTCCCAGCGCAGCGCCACTCAGGTCTCTGCTATCACCGCCCGGGCGTAACGTCGTCAACAGCACCATACGGCCCCCAGGTTTGAGCACCCGAGCCATCTCGCTGATCGCTTGAAACGGTCGGTTGATCAGATACAGTGCCGCCAGGCAACTCACCGCGTCGGCCACACCGTCGGCGAACGGCAGGTTCTCGGCGTCGCCGCGCAGATATGCGATGGTCGGGCCGGAGTTGTCGGCGACCGCTCGCCGCAGCATCGGTTCGGACGCATCCACCCCCACCGCCAACCCGCGACTCACCCGACCACCGAACCACCCCGTGAAATTTCCCGGGCCACAACCTATATCAAGGACTGTCGAGTCGCCGCGCAACTGGAGCCAGTCGGCGACCTGAACGCGGTCACCCTCGCGCCCCGGCGCTTTGAGTCCACTGGCCACCCGGAAACCCAGAGGCCGGAGAATCTGGTATTGCGCGGAGTAGAACCTGGTGCGCATCAGCCGTTGGGTGAGTGTGCGCACCGGCGGGGCGTTGTCGATGAGGGTGTCGAGATAACCGACGTCCGACAACACCGCCCGATCGCGGTGCCGCTCACCCAACAGTGCCATCAGCCGCTCATCGGCAGGCGCCGGCGCCACCCCGGCTGTCATGCGGCACCCTTGTCTGCGGTGGCCAGCACGTAGTCGGAGTGCCGGGCTCCCAGCCGGAATCCCAACGGCGTGAACGTGTACCGCAACAGCGGGTTGACGTGATTCATGTCGGGATCGCGAAGCCGGCGACGCAGGAATTTACCCAACGGCGGATACACATCCGCGGTGATCGGCTGCACGTGGGCGTTGAGGAAGCCGATGTCGCGAAGAAGGTCACGGTATCCGCGCGTGTCGGCCGCCTGCCGCACCGCACCCCGTGACGCCTTGCGCCATCCTCGCGCCGCCACTTCGGCCCGGGCCAACGCGGTCAACGGGGTGCGTTTGGGGATAATGTCGGCGGTGACCAGCCGACCCCCCGGCTTGAGGACCCGCAGCGCCTCAGCGAAGAACTCGACCCGGGATGGGAAGTGAAATGCCGACTCCAGGGCCACCACCTTGGTGCAGGACTCGTCGTCAAACGGCAATTCGGTCGCGGAGGCCTCGACGTAGCTGATCCGCTTGCCCAGTCGTGCCGCCGCCACCCGTCGGGTCGCGATGTCGATCTGCTCGGCCGCCAGGTTTACCCCGGTGATGCGCTTGGGCTTGAATTCCTTGGCCCACAAGATGTCCTGGTCTCCGTACCCGGGACCGCAGTCGACCACTAGGTCGGTCGGCCCGAACTCCGCGGCACGGGCCACTAGGCGCGCGAGTTCCCGGCTCGCCTCATCGAGGGTCTCCGGGTTGTTGGCCCAGTAGCCGAAGTTGATGAACAGCGACTCCTCACCGAACAGGTTCTGCGGCCCGATGATGTCGTAGATCTGACCGGTTTTCGGGCCGGACGACGGATTCAACCCGACCTTGGCCATCCGGCCCCATTCGTCGACCCATCGGCGCATCCGCGCCGCCGGCGACTCGTCGTGAAAGGGCTGCACGATGGCGGTCATGGACTCCCCGATCTCCAGTGGGCTCGGCACGCTACCCCATTACCGTAACAGTTAGTACCCAGTACCGAAAGTACGCTTACCCGAGGCTGGTCGTTTTGGCGCCGTAGCGCCCGACCCCCGGCGCCAGTCGGCTCATCAGATACTGCGCCCGCGCCTCCACAGTTACCGGGACGACGTCCTTGTCAGCCCGGACCGCCTTGACGATCTGCTTGGCCACCTTCTGCGGACCGTAATGGCGCAGCCGGTAGGCCCGGTCGACCTGCGCGAGCTTCTTGGCGGCCGCCTCATCGGAGAGCCCGGAGACCACGGTGGACCGCACGATGTTGGTGTGCACCACCCCGGGGCAGATCGTGCTCACCCCGACCCCGGAGGACGCCAACTCGGCGCGCAAACAGTCGGAGAACATGAATACCGCCGATTTGCTGGTGGCGTAGGCGCTCAGCCCCTGGGCGGGGGTGTAGGCGGCCATGCTGGACAGGTTCACGATGTGCCCACCCAGCCCACGCTCCGCCATCGCCGGGCCGAACGCACGACAGCCGTACACCACCCCGTAGAGGTTGATGTCGAGGACCCGCTTGAAATCCTCGGGCGGGGTAGCCAGAAACCGCCCGGCTTGGCCGATCCCGGCGTTGTTGATCAAGATGTCGGGCACTCCATGGCGCTGCATCACCTCGGCGGCGTGCGCGGTGACCGCCGCCTCGTCGGCAACGTCCACCTGGTAAGGGTGCGCGGTGCCACCGGCCTCGGCTATCAGAGCGGCGGTCTCCTTGGCGGAGGCCAGGTTGGTATCGGAGAGCACCACCTCGGCGCCGTCGCGCGCGAACGCGAGCGCGGTCTGCCGGCCGATTCCGCTGCCGGCCCCGGTGATGACCATCAGCTGATGCTCGAAGGGCTTGAGTGGTGTGCCCATCTCGGCGCGGCGCAACCCCCGAGCCGGCGTGTTGCCGGCGAGCGCATCGATCAGTTCGGTCGTCGCGGTGGCCAGCAACTCCGGATGTGAGAATGCCAGCCAGTGCCCACCGCGCACGATTCTCCGCCACACCCGCGGCGCCCATTTCGGTTCGTCGTCGTAACCCGACCGGCGGACCGCCGGGTCCCGGGTTCCCACAATCACCTGGACAGGCACCCGGGTGAACCGCTCCCGACGGGAAACCAGCGTGCGCAGCGACATCACGGTGGCGCGGTAGATGCGCAGCCCGTTGCCGATGTCCTGCTGAAAGGTCGGGCCGAGCAGAATCCGGTCTTCGCCGGCCCCTTCACGCCGGGCCAGCTGCCGGCGCCACCGGTCCGGCGTGGCCGCCAGCCGGAGCGCGAGCTTCGGCACCACCGGAACCATCAGGGTGAACATGTAGCTCAGCGAACCCACCTGGGCCAACACCAGTGCCAGGTTCTTCGGTGTGGGACGGCGCAGCCGGCTGCGCGCCCACATCGCCAGGTGCGCGGTGCTCGGTCCGGAGACCGACGTGAACGACGCCACCCGGTGCTGGTGGGCCGCATCGCAAACCAGCTCCCACATGGCAACGCTGCCCCAGTCGTGGGCCAACACGTGGACCGGCTTATCCGGGCTGACCTCATCGATGACCGCGCGGTAATCCCCGACCAGGGCCTCGAGCGCGAAGTCGCGGTAGCTTTTCGGGTTTGTCGATCGACCGTGGCCGCGGTTGTCGACAGTCACTACCCGGAACCGCTCGGCCAGCAGCGGCACGACATTGCCCCACATGTGGTGGGAGTCGGGCCACCCGTGCAACAGCACCACGGTCTCGCCGTCGGGGTTGCCCTGCTCGTAGACGGCGATCTCGATGTCGCCGTTGTGCACGGTTCGCTCGATCACCGGTGCGGCACCGGTTTCGGTGTCAGACTGCGTGGTCGAGGCGGTCGGCGTGGTTCCCATATGACTCCATCGATTGTGTGTGGATTCACAACGGACAACCGGTATCGTGTACCGACTGTCACAGGATGTCAATATCTCTGCCAACAACCGTCGGGAGTGGCTCACGTGTCGGAATCGCGGTCAGCACCGAGAACAGCCGAATCGACCGGCCAACGGCGAGGGACCCCGCCGACCCGCCGGTTCCCGGGAAGGTGCGGCATCCTCGTCGCCGCCGCGGTCACGGTCGCGCACCTGGCCGCCCCCGCCGCCGGCGCCGACGCGGCGCTGCCGCCCTGTCCGAGCACCGCGGTGATGCTCAACCCGGAGGCGACCGGGCCGCACAACGACTGCCGGGCCGGTACCGGCGATCGGGCGAATCTCTCCCTCGACGTCACGTACTGGGCGCCGGATCCCGGTGAGCAGCCGCGCGCGGTCAAAGTCGTCGTCACCGACGGCGCCGGGGAGGTGGTGCAGACGATCAACGAAATGCTGCAGCCGTCGAGCCCCGGCCCGGTCGGCCTGCAGGACCTCGACGGCGACGGCCGCAACGAGGTGATCATCCCGATGGACCGCTACTCCTCCAACGGCAGCCCCAACACCCGGTTCTCGGTGTGGCGGGCCGATGGCGACGGCAACCATTTCGAACGCACCCAAATGGTCGGGCAAGCGGTCTATCCCAGCGGGGACGGCTATGTCGTCAGCAACGCCGGGGCACTGACCAGCCGCGATCTGACCTTTTACCTGCCGACCCGTGCTGGGTTCACCCTGGTCGTGGTGTTGACAATCGCGGCAGAACAAGTTGACCAGGAGACCGGCCGGGTTCTCACCGTGAGCTGCCGCGCCCACCAGGAAGACGGCCTGCACGCGGTCGGCATGGACGTCTACCAGGCCGAAGACACCTTCTGCGCATCCCCGGCTGCGAACGCGATCTGGCCGGGCGCCCAACGGATCTCGATACGGCCCTGGCCCCGCCCGGGCCAGTGACCATGCGCAGCCCGGAAGACAGGGCCCGCAATCACATCTCGATGCCGAACCTACCCGCCACGCCACGGCCTAACCGGTACAGCGGGGCGCCGATGTCTTCGTAGCGTGGTCCGATCACCCGAGGGATCGCGTCGAAGACCCGCGCATCCGGCCCGATCAGCACCCGTGGCTTGTTCTTCTCCACCCCGCGCAGGATGATCCGCGCCGCCGAGTCCGCTCGGGTGATCGCGATCAGATCGAAGCCTTTGCGGATCTGCTCACGATCGGCGTCAGCGGGCACCCCACGAGCGTTGACCGCGATGTTCGTCTTGATGCCGCCGGGATGCACACAGGTGACCCCGACCGGATACTTCGCAGCCCGCATCTCCTGGCGCAGCGCCTCGGTGAAGCCGCGCACCGCGAACTTCGCGGAGTTGTAAGCGCTTTGGGACGGAATGCCCATCAGTCCGAACACCGACGACACGTTGACGATGTGCCCGTCTCCGGACGCGATCAGATGCGGCAGGAATGCCTTGGTTCCGTAGGTGACACCCCAGAAGTTGATCCCCATCAACCATTCGAAGTCGTCCCACTCCATGTCGATGACATCCGCGCCCAACGCCACCCCGGCATTGTTGAACACCAGGTTGACCTGGCCGAAGCGGTCCATGACCTCGTCGGAGTGGGCGTAGACCGCAGGGCGGTCCGCCACGTCCAGGCCGAATGAGACCGCCTGCGCTCCCAGCCTTTCGCACCGCTCGGCGGTCTCGGCAACCGCGGCGGTGTCGATGTCGGAGAGCGCCAACCGAGCGCCGCGCTCGGCGAGTTTGACCGCCAGGCTGCGGCCGATACCCGAGCCTGCGCCGGTGATCACGGCGACCTTGTCAGTGAAGTTCTTCATCGCGTGGTGTGCCTTCCTGATCAGAACATCGGGTTACGCGCCGAGGCCGTCGGCGGCCCCCGACACCCGTTGGGATTCTGCCCATCACGGCGTCCGCAGTCGCCGATCCGGGTCACCCTACCCTGTGGATCACCGGCAGAGCCTTACAGAGTGACGCATCAGTCCGATTATTTAGACACGCGCCGAGCCGATCGGCGGCCATGCCTGGTCGGCGACCCGGCATGGCCGGGCTCAAGTGGGCGCGATTGCCGGACTGATAAATCAGTCCGGAACTCCAGTGCCCTTGGCAACGCCTGCCGGCGCAGGTAACGTGACCAACGTTAGCCGTACATCCAGTACTTGATACTCAAAGTTTGGGAAATGGAGCCCCCTGATGGTTGACCAGGACACGACGCAGCGGCCCCTCCGCGCCGCGCGGGGTCGCAGCTACCCCAAAGTCCGGCGGATCCGGTTCGGGTTCGGCGACGACGACTCCTACGGCAAATATTTCGTCAACGACGACATCGTGTTCAGCCACTTCGTCGCGGGGTTGTCCGGAGCGTTCCCGCCCGGCGAAGAATCGTTCATCCGGTCGGTGCGCCGGTTCGCCGACGACATCAGCGATCCGGTGCTCAAGAAAAGGGTGGTCGGGTTCATCGGCCAAGAGGCCATGCACGGCCAGGAGCATCGTCGCCTCAACGAGAAACTGATCGAGAAGGGCTACCCGATCGGGTGGTGGGATTCCGAGACGCTAAAAGACCGCCAGATTCGCGCCGAGACGCGCCTGCCGGCCCGGGTGCACCTGGCGATGACCGCGGCCGCCGAGCATTACACTGCGGTACTGGCCGAACGAGTCCTGTCCAGCGACGAGATCCAGCGCATTCCCGGCGAACCGGAATTCTGGAACCTGCTCAACTGGCACGTGCTGGAGGAACTCGAGCACAAGTCGGTCGCCTTCGACGCCTACCGCGCGGTTGGCGGCACCGAGACCATGCGGATCGCCGTGATGGCGGCCCTCTACGTCTTGACACTGCCGGTCAGCCTGCTGTCGTTGGCCGCCTCGTTGGCGCAGGATCCGGTCGCGCGGCGGCAACCGGTGCGACTGATCCGTGAGGCCTACTCGCTGGCGCGGGGGCCGGTATTCCGCGGCATCATGGGCGAGTTGGCGCGGTATCTGAAACCGGGCTTCCACCCCGATGACATCGACACCGACGACTTGCTGGAGCGATGGCAGGCGGAGCTTTTCGGCACCGACGGCCAGCTGGTCGATCACCTCAAATGACCGCACGCACAAACTCCCGCTCGAGAGGAACAAACCCATGACCGCTCAACCCGCACCGACCAGTGCGTACCCGAAGGTGCGGCGGATCCGGTTCCCCTTCGGGAAGCCCGAGCCGATCAAGCGCCATTTCGTCGAAGACAACATCGTCATGAGCCATCTGGCCGCACTGCTGTCCGGTGGATTCCCGCCCGGCGAAGAGGGGTTCATCCGGTCGGTGCGCCGCTTCTCCGATCAGATCACCGACCCGGCGCTGAAGAAGCGGGTGGCGGGGTTCATAGGCCAGGAAGCGGTGCACGGCCAGGAACACCGCCACCTCAACGACCAACTGATCGAAAAGGGCTATCCGCTCGTTCGTCTCCTCACGTTCGGCCCTGACAGCAAACGGCAGAAGGCCTGGGAGGGCGGCCAGAATCTGCTGCCCGCCTCCGTGCACCTGGCGTTCACCGCTGCCGCCGAGCATTACACGGCAACGGTCGCCGAGCGGGTATTCAGCGACGAGTTTCAAGCGATCCCGATGACCTCCGAGGTGCGTAACCTGCTGAATTGGCACGCGATGGAGGAGTTGGAGCACAAGTCGGTGGCGTTCGACGTCTACCGCGCCGTGGGCGGGCCAGAATGGATCCGCATCGGGGTGATGGCCGTCCTGTACACCGTGATGTTCCCGTTCCTGATCGTCGCGGTGTTGCTGTCGATCGCGACCGACCCGAGCGGATGGCGCCCGATCCGGGTGCTGCGGGAGACCATCGGGGTGTTCCGCGGGCCGCTGCTCAAGGGCCTACTACCGGACCTGCGCAAGTACATGCGGCGTGGCTTTCACCCCGACGACATGGACACGACCGCCCTGTTGGACGAATGGCAGCAGAAACTCTTCGGTGAGCGGGGTGTTCTCGTCGACCATTTGAAATAGTGTGACCGCGAGGAAGAAACCCTCGCCACGCTCGGAGCCCCAATGCGACGGTGCCCGCGACCACTCCGGTCGCGGGCACCGTCGTTCTACGCCGGGTTCGCGGCTCCGGGGCATGAGCGTCTGATCTCCGTGCGGGCCGAGCCGAACAGCGGACGGATCATGTTCCCCGATTCGCCACCCTCGACACCAGGCACAAGCTAAGGTTCCGGTCACCACGTAGGACGAATGACGAGTCAGTCACTTAACCAAATCCATGCGCGACCAGGAAGAACGCCGCCGATGACAGTTGTTCCACGCGTACGGTGCGCCTCGTCGGCAGCCAACGGCACCACCGCGAGGAGCACCCGTTGACGACCACTGGAGCCGGTGGCCGCTCGGCGATCGGCGAGATCGTCGACTGGAGCCGGCGCTACGTGCTCAACCATCCGTTGACCGCCCTGCGCACCCTCGGCGGGCAGATGGTGATGGGGATCCGGGCGGTCCAGTACCTGTTCTACGACCTGTTCCGTGGCCGTTTCCAACTCGGCGAGTTCATCGAACAGGCGGCGTTCATGGCGGCCACCGCGTTCGCCCCGACGGTGCTGGTGACCATCCCGATCGGGGTGACGCTGTCCATCCAGTTCTCCCTGCTGGCCGGGCAGGTCGGCGCCACCTCGCTCTCCGGTGCGGCTACCGGGTTGGTGGTGATCCGCCAAGGAGCCCCCCTGGTCGCCTCACTGCTGTTGGCGACCGCGGTCGGTTCGGCGGTCTGCGCCGACCTGGGCTCGCGCACGATGCGCGAGGAGATCGAGGCGATGGAGGTGATGGGCATCTCGCCGCTGCGGCGCATGGTGGTGCCGCGACTGGCCGCCCTGATCCTGATCGGGGTGCTGCTCACGGGGGTGACCAGCTTCGTCGGTTACATCGCCGGCTACCTGTTCAACGTCTACATGCAAGACGGCACCCCGGGTTCGTTCATTGCGACGTTCGCGTCGTTCGCCACCGTCGGGGACCTGATGCTGGCGTTGGTCAAGGCGGTGGTGTTCGCGGTGATCGTGGCCACCATCGCCTGCCACAAGGGCCTGGACACCCGCGGCGGTCCGGCGGGTGTGGCGAACTCGGTCAACGCCGCCGTCGTCGAATCGGTGCTGCTGTTGATGATCGTCAACGTGGTGATGAGCCAGCTCTACGTCATCGTCTTCCCGAGGCAGACGTTATAGCCATGGCGACTCCGAGCACCTATCAGATCCCCGGCTACCGGTCGGTGCGCGCCGGCGCCTACGCGGTCGGCGAGTCGGTCGGTAAATCCGGCCATATGGTGTACTTCTTCGTCCAGGTCCTGACGTCGCTGCCGGTGATGCTGCGCTATTACCGCCGCGAGATGCAGCGCCTGCTCTCCGACATCTCTTGGGGCAACGGCTCGATCGTCGTCGGCGGCGGCACCGTCAACGTCGCCGCGGTACTCGGTATCACCGCCGGGGCGCTGGTGGCCGTGGAAGGCTACAACGCGCTGAACCTGTTGGGCCTCGGGCCGGCCACGGGCCTGATCTCGTCGTTCGCCACCACCCGCGAGCTCGCGCCGATCATGATCGCGATGGCGTTCATCGCCCAGGCCGGCTGCCGGTTCACCGCGCAACTGGGCGCGATGCGCATCAACGAAGAGGTCGACGCCATGGACGCGTTGGCGATCAACCCGGTGCCCTACCTGGTCACCACCCGGGTCATCGCGTCGGTGATCGCGGCGGTGCCGCTGTTTTTGACCGCGCTGGCGTTGGCGTATCTGGCCTGCGAGCTGGTGAGTATCACCGCGGGGCAGTCGACCGGGTCCTATCTGCACTACTTCTCGCTGTTCATCAACAGCCGCGACGTGGTGTTCGCCACCATCAAGGCGGTGGTGTTCGTGTTCATCTCCTCGACGATCCAGTGCTACTACGGATTTTTCGCCAGCGGCGGGCCCGCCGGGGTGGGCGTGGCCGCCGGGCGGGCGATGCGTTCGAGCGTGACCGTGGTGATCATCGTGAACATGTTGTTGACGATGGCGTTGTGGGGCGTGGAATCCGGCGCCAGGTTCGGCGGGTAGCGCGATCACCGGAGACACCTATGCCGAACCCCTTCGACGTCAACCCCCGCAGCCCGTCGCTGCCGCGCCTGATCGTGGTCGGCACCTGTTTCATCGTGGTCGCAGCGTTGGCTTCGGTGGCGATGGTGGCGAAATCCAAGGGCCGCTTCGACAATCTGGTGCGGATCACCGTCGAGCTGGTCAATATCGGCGACGGGCTGCCGGCCCGTTCGGATGTGAAGTTCCGCGACGTTCTCGTCGGTTCGGTCTCCGATGTCACTCCGTCGCGCCACGGCGACCCCAACCTCGTCCATGTCGACCTCAAACCCGCCTACGCCGCCCGCATCCCGAACACCGTGACCGCCCGGGTGATCCCGACGAACGTGTTCGCGGTCTCGGCAGTGCAATTGGTCGACAACGGCCCCTCCCCCGACAGCCTGCACACCGGTTCGCTGGTGCGCGAAGACGACACGCTGCCGACTGTGCTGTTCCAGAACGTGTTGGCCAAGTTGCGCGAGCTTTTGGCCGCGGTCGGCCGCAAACCCGACGGTCAGACCGTCGGGGTGTTCGCCGCGCTGGGTGAGGCCACCCACGGTCGCGGCAACCAGCTCACCGACGCCGGCCACGACCTGATCGAGGTGTTGACCCAGTTGAACACCGTGGTGAGCCCGGATGCCACCGGGCCGTCGACGCTGGCCGCGCTCACCGACGCCGCCGCCGGGCTGCGCGACGCCGCCCCGGATTTGTTCGACGCGTTGGACGAATCGATCGGCCCGATGCGCACCCTGGCCGAGAAACGCAGTGCCATCACCGGGTTTCTGGCCGGCGGGCTGAACACCACCGGCATCATCGGCGGGGCGTTGGACAACCAAGCCGACAGGATCATCACGATCAGCAACGAGCTGACCCCGACGCTGGGTGTGCTCGCCGAACACTCCGACGAGTTCCACGGAGTCTCCAACCGCCTGCAGGTCCTGGCCAACAAGTTCTACGACGAGGCCTGGGATCCGGAAGGCAACATGCTTATTCTCAAGGCGGCGGTCGCGTTGACCCCCAGCCGCACCTATGTGCGTGCCGACTGCCCTCGCTACGGCGAGTTGGAGGGGCCGAGTTGCCAGACCGCCCCGGAGACCCCGACCGCCCCGGACCTGTATCCGTCGCTGGATTCGGTGGATGCGTCGGTGCCGCCCTACGTCACCGAGAACCGCCCCAACCTGACCCCACCGCGGCACTCGATGCCCGACGACCCGCAGGGCCCGCCGGCCCCGCCGCCGCCTCCGGGTGTGCTGCCCCCGCTGGCGCCGGGTTCAGCACAGCTTCCCGACGGGTCACCGCCGTTCCCGCCACCTCCGCCGCCACCGGGCGCAGCGGCGCCGGCCTCATTGATCATCGGCGGCAACGTCGGTCCGGTGGGCAGCGAGGCCGAGGCCGCCCAACTCTCCCGGATCACCGGGGCGCCGGTCAGCGTGGCCACCCAGCTGCTATTGGGCCAGATCACCCGCGGGATGACCGTGCACCTGGTGTCCGACACCGGAGGTGAACGGTGAGGCGCTATCGCAAATCGCTGATCGGGCTGTCGTTGTTCACGGTGCTGGCGGTGGCGATGACCTGGATGGTCTACGCCACCTTGCAACGCGAGATCGCCGGGCCCACCAAGACCTACACCGCCACGTTCACCGACGTGCTGGGCATGGCGCCCGGCGACGACGTGCGGGTGGCCGGGGTCCGGGTCGGCCGGGTGGACCGCATCGACCTCGACGAGCCGACCGCCCCCGGTGAGACACCGATGGCCACCGTGACGTTTCGGGTGCTCGCCGACCAGGTGCTCTACAGCAACACGTTGGCGTCGGTGACCTATCAGAACGTCATCGGGCAGCGCTATCTCGGGCTGTCCGCCGGCGCCGACGAAGCGGGCCCGCCGACCGTGCTGCCCGACCGGGGCAACATCCCGGTGGCGAACACCAACCCGTCGTTCGACATCTCCTACATGTTCAACGGGTTCGAGCCGCTGTTCACCGAGCTGGATCCGGAGCAAGTCGACAACCTCACCGACGCGCTGATCCAGGCTTTCCAAGGCGATTCCACCTCGGTGCTGGTGTTGACCACCCAGGCCTCGATGCTCGCCGAGACGTTGGCCGGACCCGACCAGGTGCTCGGCGACCTGATCGGCAATCTGAACCTGTTGATGACCAGCCTGGCCGAGCAGAACACCCAGCTGCAGACCATGATCGAACAATCTCGCCAGGTGATGGCCGAACTGTCCGGGCGGCGCGACGAACTGGTCAGCTCGGTGGGCTCGATCAATGCGACGGTGGGCCGGCTGGCCACCATCGTCGACGCGATCACCCCCAACGTGCAGGAGTTCATCGCCCGCAAACCCGGGTTCCTCGACTACGGTCTGCACGACGGGCGGGAACGGTTCGCCTACATGGCCGCCAATCTGCCGTTGCTGCTCAAGGGGATCTCCCGGATTTTCCAAGAGGGCGCCTACCTCAGCGGCTACCCGTGCGACATCGATTTCACCCTGTGGCGCGGGTTGTTCTTCTGGTTCCGCGCCTTCGTCGCCGCCGCCACACCCGGCGACGACACCGAGGCCCTCCACACCCCGATGTGCCGATGAGGAGGCCCAGACCGCTGATGTTGCCGAAGTCCCTGATGGCTCGGATCCGTCATCACACCCGCCCCCTGGAGTCCTACAACCAGATCTGGCTTGGCTCGGTCGGTTTGGTCGTCATCGCCGTCGTACTGGCCGCGGTGGTGCTCTACGGAAACCTCAACGTCGGCACAACCCGCTACCACGCCGAGTTCGCCCAAGCCGCCCAGATCAGCAAGGGCAACCAGGTCACCGTCGCCGGCATCCAGGTCGGCACCGTCGAGGGAGTGCGGCTCGCCGGCGACCACGTCGTGGTGACGTTCACCGCGCGTAACGGGATCCACGTCGGTCAACACAGCCGTGCCGCAATCAAACTCACCACCATCCTGGGCTCCCGGTATCTGGAGCTCACTCCGGTCGGCACCGACGGGTTGGCCGACCGCACCATCCGACTGGCCAACACCGAGGTCCCCTACGATCTGCAGAAGACCCTCGCCGGCGCCACCAGCACCTTCGAACCGCTCGACGCCGAGCAGGTCGTCGAATCGGTGACGACGATGAACCGCACCCTGCAGGGCTTGCCCGAGGCACTCCCGGAGGCGCTGGACAACCTGCAGTCCTTGGCGGACATCATGGCCGACCGGCGCGGCCAGATCGGCACCCTGCTCACCAACGCCGACAGCTTGACCGCGATGCTGCGTAACCAGAAAGCCGACCTCGGGGTGCTCGTGTTGCAGGGACGCGACCTTCTCACCGAGATCACCACCCGCCGCGAAGCGGTACAGCGACTGTTTTCCAGCGCCACCACCCTGGTGGACCGGGCGCAGACGATCCTCGATGACGACCCCGAAATCCGTGCCCTGATCGACAACCTGAGCGAATTCACCACGATGATGCACGACCACGACGCGCTGTTGCGCAGCATCCTGCAGGCCGCACCGATCACGGTGCGCAACCTGGCCAACGCCACCGGAACCGGCAACGCCATCGAACTCAACGCTCCGGCCGGGCCGTTCATCGACTCGTGGATGTGCGCGATCTCCGGGCGCGCCACCCAGTTCAACCTGGTCGAATACTTCAAGGACTGCGGATGAGCCGGCGGATGCGGATCCTGGTGACCGCCGCGGTCGGCGCGACCGCGGCCGCGGTGGTCGCCGCGTTGGTGTTGGTGCCGAAGGTGGTGGACCGCCACATCACGGTCACCGCCTATTTCGACGATGTCGTCGGCCTCTACGAGGGCAACGGCGTGTCGGTGCTGGGCATGCAGGTCGGCAAGGTCGATGACATCCGCGCCGAGGACGGCCATGTCACGGTGACCCTGTCCATCGACCGTGACGTGGACATCCCGGCCGACGCCCATGCGGTGACGGTGTCGAATTCGATTCTCACCGACCGTCATGTCGAACTGACCCCGCCGTATCGGGGTGGGGCGACGCTGAAGAACGGTGACGTGATCGGCCCGAAACGCACCCACACCCCGGTGGAGTTCGGCCGCACGTTATCGATGGTCGACAAGCTCGGTAAGGCACTGCACGGCGACGACAAGGGGCAGGGCCCGCTGGGCGATTTGGTCAACCTCGGGTCGGCGGTGACCGCCGGCAACGGTGAGCAGATCAAAACCACCCTCGACAAGCTGTCTCAGGCGCTGCGGGTCGGCGCGGACAAAGGCGCGCAGAGCAAGGAGAGCATCCAGAACATCGTCACCGCCGTCGCCGAACTGGCGCAATCCGCCAGTGACAACGACGCCCAGATCCGCGACTTCGGTTCCAACCTGCGTCAGCTCAGTGACATCCTCGCCGAGGAGGATCTCGGCTCGGGAACCACCGGCGCCAAACTCAACCAGGTCCTCGACCAGGCGACCCGGCTGCTCAACGACCGCCGCGACGCCTTGCACGACGCGCTGGGCAACGCCGATGACATCACTGCGACGCTGGTCGACTTCCGCCGCGAACTCGCCGAATTCCTCGATGTGGCACCGATGACCGTCGACAACCTCTACAACATCATGGACCCGGTCGCCGGCAGCATGCGGGTGCATCTGCTGGTCGACAAGGTGATCATGAACGGCCAGCTCGCCAAGGAGATGTGCAACTTGATGGGGCTCAAACAACTCGGCTGCGCCACCGGGACGCTGCAGGACTACGGGCCGGATTTCGGGATGACCGAGATGCTCGATCTGATGCAGAACGGGATCAGCGGTACACCATGACCTCGAGTAGCTGTGGACGCAAAGGAGCGGGCATGCGACGGCTGCGCCGGATCGCACACGGCGCGTTGGCGACCGGGCTGGCGGTGTTGCTGGCCGGCTGCGCCGCCGGCCTTGACAATGTGCCGCTGCCCGCCCCCGGCGCCACCGGACCGAGTTACCGGCTGACCGCGGTCTTCTCCAACGCGTTGAATCTTCCGACCAAGGCGAAGGTGAAATTGTTCGGCGCCGACATCGGCGAGGTCGACGAGATCCGAGCCCGCAACTTCACAGCAGAGGTCACCATGCGGATCCGCTCGGATGTGCCGCTGTATGACGGGGCGACCGCCGAGTTGCGTTCGGCCACACTGCTCGGCGATGTGTTCGTCCAGATCCGTCCCGACGCCGATCAGCCCGCCGACGCCGCCCGACTGCACGACGGCGACGTGATCGGCCGCGACTTCACCGCAGCGGCCCCCACCGTCGAGGAACTGCTCAACTCGATGGCCATGCTGGTCAACGGCGGCACGATCGGTTACCTGGTCAAAACGACCAACGGCGCGGGCAAGGCACTCGGTGGGCGCGGCGAGAAGGTGCAGACCCTGCTGGAGCAGACCCGAACCCTGTTGTCGCGGCTGACGGCACGATCGGAGCAGCTCGACACCGCGCTGCGCAACACCTCGCAGATGGCCGCCGCCATGGCGGCGCGCCGCGACACTCTCGCCGACTCGCTGGCCAACGCCGCACCGGCGATGGCGGTCATCGCCGACAACACCACCCAGATCACCGATCTGGCCAATCGGGTCGGCCACATCAGCGACCAGTTGGCCCGCTTCCCGTCGATCGCGGGTACCGACACCCGCAGTCTCACCGCGGACCTCAACACGCTCTCGGCGGTGGTCAACGACATCGCCCTGGACCCCGAGCTGTCGCTGTACGCGTTCAACCGGCTGCTGGGCATCCTGATCAAAACCACCAACTCCACCGCCGGGCACGCGCGGACCGTGGTGTCCAAACTGACGCTGGCCCCGTGGCCGGACCTGAACTACCCGGGCGACCCCGGGTTCCACTGGACCGACGGCACCGACTGGCATCAGATGATCGGCAGCCTGCGCTACGAGTGGAATGTCTTGCTCAACAACATCTACGGGGCCGGCCGATGAGCGCGCGGGTGTCGATCGCCGAACGCGGCGCACGACTGCTCGTCGACACGGTGCGTTTCGTGGTCCGTCGACGTTTGCTCGTCTCGGGGATCGGGCTGGTCGCGCTGCTGCTGGTGACGTTCTCCTACGTGGCCGTCGGCGCTTTGGGCATCAACCCGGTGGCCACGACGATGGCCGTGCGTATTCAATTGGAGCAGTCCGGGGGGTTGCTGGCCAACCAGGATGTGACGGTGCGGGGCATACCGGTCGGGCGTATCACCGCGATCAACCTCACCGAGGACGGGGTCGAGGCGGTCACGGCCATCAAATCCGATGTGCGTATCCCTCTCGACAGTCCGGTGCACGTCTCCGGACTTTCCGCCGCCGGGGAGCAGTTCCTCGATTTCCGCCCCGGTCACGGCGGTGGCCCATTTCTGACCAACGGGTCGGTGATCGACAAGGAGCAGACCTCGATCACGGTGTCGTTGCCGCAGATCATCGACGACAGCCGCGGTGCACTGGCCCAACTCGACACCGACAAGCTCAATGCCCTCTTCAGTGAGTTGCGGGTGAGTCCTGCGGCCCCGGAGAAACTGGCGGCCATCTTCGACGGCGCCTCGTTTTTGGCCAGCACCCTCGCCGGTGTGCTGCCGGAGACCGTCAGCCTGCTGCGCACCAGCCAGACGGTGCTGACCACCTTCGCCGATGTCAGCCCCGGCCTGCTGCGCACGTCGATGAACCTGCAGGGCATTCTCGCCGGCGTCAACAGAATGGACCCGGGCTTTCGCACCCTGGTCGACCGGGGCAACGGACAGCTGGCGCTGATCGACGAATTCATCGCCACCAACCGGGAGAACGTGGTGCAACTGCTGGGCAACCTCACCAGCGTCTCCCAGCTGCTGTATCAACGGATTCCGGCGCTGGAAAATCTCTGACGGCCCGACCACGGCCCCCTGATCGACCGGATCTCCTCGATCATGCACGACGGCGGGATCTGGGGCATCGGCCAGGCGTACCCGCGGTACGCCTGCGATTACAACCTGCCGCGCCATCCACCCACCCAGGCGGACTTCCCCGAACCCTATCTGTACACCTACTGCGACAACCCCGACCCCTCGGTGTTGATCCGCGGTGCGCGCAATGCCCCCCGTCCC
>NZ_NCXO01000016.1 GCF_002104795.1 Mycolicibacillus koreensis | reverse complement strand
CTCGGGGGTTCTCCCAGGGGTAGGGGCCCAGGTGTGGGGGCCCGTGTTGTGAGCTAGGACGCCAGCCAGGTCAATTCGTCGCCGAGTTGGCCGCGCCAGTACGCCGCGTCATGCCCGCCGGGGCTGAACCCGCCGGCCGGCGGGGTCTCGAGGTGGTTGACGAACTGACGGGTGGCGACGTAGAAGCCGTCGCCGATGCCGCAGTCGACCCGCAGCGGGATCGAGTTGAGCGCCGGGCGGCCGAACACGGTGTTGGTG
Organism: Mycolicibacillus koreensis; assembly: GCF_002104795.1. Lineage (GTDB taxonomy): Bacteria > Actinomycetota > Actinomycetes > Mycobacteriales > Mycobacteriaceae > Mycobacterium > Mycobacterium koreense. The sequence continues at coordinate 70,466 of NZ_NCXO01000016.1, read as the reverse complement.
CGCCAGTCGTCGATGCCGTCGAACGCCACCGGCGGTGCCCCCCAGTAGGTCAGATAGATCGCCGGGCTCACCGCACAGATCCCGGCGGTGCGCGCCGCCCCCAATTGCGAGCCCAGCATCAGCGCGCCGTAGCCGCCCATCGACCAGCCCATGAACGCCACCCGTGAGGTGTCGATGCCCTTGGTGGCCATCAGGGGGATCAACTCGTCGAGGATCATCGCCCCGGAGTCCTCGCCGGAGGCTCGGCGATGCCAGAACGTGTTGCCGCCGTCGGCGGCGATCACCGCGAACGGTGACCCGCCGTTGGCCACCACCTGCGCCAGCTGCTCCTCGACACCGAGACTCATCACCCCGGCAGCGTCGGAGTCCATCCCGTGCAGCGCGATCACCGCACGCAGCGGACCGGTCTGGTTGGGCGGCCGGGCGATGATCCAGTTGGTCTCCTTGCCGCCGCGGGCCGCCGAGACGAACGACCCGGCATCACGGGTGGGCAGCACCGCGCCGGCCGCCGACGGCTCGGGCGGGGTGGCCTGCGCGCGCGCCGGACCCAACAACCCGCCCAGCGACCACAGACCGGCGGTGGCGCCGATGCCCAGACGCAACATGTCACGACGGGTCAGCGAATCCACCTGCGCATCGTCGCAAGGACCGGCAACGGACCCGCAACGGCGATGCAACAGCTCCATACCGGTACAAAGTACGAATTGTGTAACATTGTGTCTCATGACCGAGTTGATCGAGACCGCCACCGCCGCTGCCCGCGCGGACAGCCCCGCCGCCGCGGACCCCGCCCCCGCGGGCCCGGCCCCCGACGCGCTGCCGCTGGGGCCGCAGTCACTGGTCTGGCGGTACTTCGGGGACAACCGGATGTTTTTGGTCGGGCCGCGCCCCGGGGTGCTGGAGAACATGCTCGCCGAACTCGGCCAGGGGGTGCTGGATCACTCGGTGTTCTTCTCCGACACCGCGGCGCGGCTGCGCCGGTCGCTGCCGCCGATCTTCATGACCGCCTACGGCGCCGACGACGACAACCCCGGCCAGCGGGTGCGGGACTTCCACCTCGACATCAAAGGCGAGATGCCCGACGGCTCGCGCTACCACGCCCTGGACCCCGACACCTATTACTGGGCGCACGCCACCTTCCTCGACCAGGTGCTGTACTTCGCCGACACCTTCGTCAAACGGCTCACCCGCGCGGAGAAGGAACAGATCTATGCCGAGTCCAAGACCTGGTACCGCCGCTACGGGGTGAGCGATCGGGCGATGCCGGCCGACTACGCCGGGTTCGAGGCCTACTGGGACCGGATGCTCGATGAGGTCCTCGTCGCCCACAAGACCGCCACCTACGCGGTCGGCTACGTCACCAAGGGCTTCCCCCGACCCAAGGGCGTGCACCCGGCGGTGTGGCGGGTGGCGTCGGTGGTGTTCAACCCGGTGGCGGCGTTTCTGACCACCGGCGGGCTGCCGCCGCGAGCGCGCACCATGCTCGGGCTGCCGTGGAGTGCTGCCCAGGAGCGCCGCTACCAGCGGCTGGCGGCCATCTGCCGGTCGAGGCCGGTGAACTGGGTGTGGGATCATCTGCCGATGCGAGTGCGATACAACAAGTTTGCTCGTGCCGGCTTCGCCCGCGGCTGACCGGCGCGAGGCCGTCGCCGACTCGACCCGCACGGTCATCCTCGACGCGGCCGTCGCCGAGTTCGCCCAGCACGGGGTGACCCGGGTCGCCCTGGAGGACGTGGCGCGCCGCGCCGGGATCAGCCGCACCACCATCTACCGCCGCTTCGCCAACCGTGACGAGCTGGTGGCCGCGGTCATCGACCGGGAGAACACCGCGCTGTTCGCCGACATCGCCGCCGAACTGGCCGACGCCGGCCCGCAGACCAACTATTACGTCGAGGCGTTCACCGCGGCGATCCTGCGGTTCCGCCACCACCGGGTGCTCAACACCATGATCACCGAGGACCCGGCGCTGGCCCTGCAGCTGGCCGCCGAACACTACGAGGCGTTCGTCGACCGGGTCGCCGCCGCGCTGCAGGTGATCTTCCCGGCCGGGTTCGCCGACCGGATCGGGGCGTCGACCGTCATGGCGCTGGCCGACACGATCGCCCGCTACGCGATGGTGGTGCTGCTGCTGCCCAGCCGCGAGCCGCTGGAGACCGCCGAGGCGATCCGGGCCTTCGCCACCACCCATTTTCTGCCCAGCCTGCCGCCGGGGCTGCGGGAATCGACGGGCTGAGCGCCGTTGCCCAACCGTGGCGCAGCTATCAACTTTTCGATACCTGCCCCGTTTGCCCGCGGGTTATAGTCTGAGGTCACGCTGGAGTGGCGCGGGTTCGGACGGTGTGACCGGGCCGGTCACCGCGATCGCAGCAAACCGATGGAGGGGCCATGAGTGGGGCGGGTCTGCCGCCGGAAGTCGTCTCCGGCCTGATGTATGCCGGCCCCGGCTCCGGGCCGATGCTGGCCGCCGCCGCGGCCTGGGACGGGTTGGCCGCCGAACTGCACACCACCGCGATGGGCTACCAATCGGTGGTGTCGGCGCTGAGCGGATCCTGGATGGGGCCGTCGTCGATGCTGATGGCCAGCGCGGCCGCGCCGTATGTGAGCTGGCTACACACCACCGCCGTGCAGGCCGAGAAGGTGGCGCTGCAGGCCAAGGCCGCGGCCGCCGCGTTCGACACCGCGTTCGCCGCGACCGTGCCACCGCCGGCGATCGCCGCCAACCGTGCCGAGCTGATGACGCTGGTGGCCACCAACCTGCTGGGCCAGAACACCGCCGCGATCGCCGCCAACCAGGCCGAATACGCCGCCATGTGGGCCCAGGACGTGGCGATGTTCGCCACCTACACGCTGTCCTCGATCACCGCGCTGCAGATGGAGCCCTTCCAGCCGCCGCCGAAGACCACCAACGAGATGGGTCAGGTAGCCCAGGCCGGCGACGCGGCCAAAAACGTCGGCAACGTCGGTGCTCAGCAGGTGCTGATGCGGATGGGGGACGCCGGGGGCAATGCGCCGAAGGCTTTGGCCGGCCCGGCGGCCGAGGTCATGCCCCTCGACATCACGATTCCTGGGATCGGCGACATCCCCTTCCCGGATCTCGCCGAATTCCTCATCCCCGACCTCGCCGGGCTGCTGGGGCTCATCGCCGGGGTCGCCGGCGGTGTGGCGTCGCTGGCCGGGGTCATCGTCTCCGCCGGGGCTTGGCTCGACGCCGTGCCCGGGGTGTTGGAGAACGAGCGGCGCCTGGACCACCTGCACTCCGAGCACCACGAGATGCTCGGGGTGATGGGCCACCCGCGCCCGGAATGGTGGCGTCCGGGGATGTGGCCGTGGACCGAGGGCGCGATGGGCAACGCCGCGCAGAACGCGGGGCTGTCGGTGCCGCCCGCCTGGGGCGCCAACGTCCCGGAGATCGCGCCGGCGGCCGTCGCCCTGCCCATGTCGGCGGCCGGCCCGGCGGTGGCCGGCGCCTCCGGGGCGGCGTTCCGGGACCTGGCGCTGGCCAGCATGCTCGGGCGCGCCCTGGCCGGCAGCGTGAGCCCCGCCGCGGGGTCCCTCGGCGGCATCAAGGGCGGCAAGGTCGGGCAGGTGGCCAAGGAGGCCGCCGAAGCGGCGGTCGCCGAGACGGTGGCCAGCCCGGCGGCGCGCACCGGAATCGCCGCGGAGCTGCGTCAACTCGCCCAACTGCGCGACGACGGTGTGCTCACCGGCGACGAGTTCCTGGAGCAGAAGCGCCGGCTGCTGGAGTGAGCGCCCGGCTCAGCCGCGGGTGAGCAGCAGCGTGTAGTCCACGTTGGCGCGCTCGAGGATCTGCGCCCACGGGGTCTTCATCTGCGCGACCGCCTCGGCGGTGGGCACCACCTTCGGATCGGTCACCGGGAACGTCTTGCCGTACATCTTGGCCTTGCCGCCGCCGGCGGCCTGCAGGTTCTTCAGCCAGTCGCGGTCGGGGCCGTAGACCAACGCCACCGCCACCCCGTCGGGGGTGCTGAACATCGACACCGGGGTGCGGTAGGTCTTGCCGGATTTGCGGCCGGTGTGCTCCAGGATCGACCACAGCGGCACCCAGCCGGAGATCGGCCGGAACAGCGGGTTGGTGACCACCCGGTTGAATTCGGCGCGGCGTTGGGAGAACTTCACGGTTCAGCCCTTCCTGGTCAGCAGGACGGCGTTGTCGAACGGCAGCCGGGCGAACAACCGGCGGGACCGCTCGCTGACGTGCTCGGCGGCCTCGGCCTTGCTGACCACCCGCGGGTTGGTGACCTCGATGGTGCGGCCGTGGCGCTGCAACCGGCCCCCGTCGGCGGCCCGCAGGTTCTTCAGCCAGTCCCGGTCCGGTCCGTAGGTCAGCAGGATCGCGACCCCGTCGTCGGTGCGGAACACGTTCAACGGGGTGCGGTAGACGGTGCCCGAGCGTCGCCCGGTGTGCTCGAGGATGCCGAACCCGGGGGCGCGGCCCGCCCACAGGCGTTGGATGGGGTTGGTCACGTGGCGGTTGAATCGCGCCAGCCGTTGCGGTAGTTGCATGGCCCCATCCAACCCGCCGTGTCCACCGGTCTCAACCGTCGCCGGCGCCGAGCCGCACGTTTGCGTGCCGAAACGGCCGTCGCCCGCACGCAAACGTGCGGATGGGTGAGTCCGGCCGGCTCGGGGGAGCGGGCGTGGCGGCGCGGTTCTGCTACACCCTGTAGTCGACCGGTTTCGCGCAGCTGGGAGACTAGTGGCCATGGCTAGTGAGCAGGTCACCGCGGGGTCGGCGCAACTGTTCGACCGTGCCTGTGCGGTCACTCCCGGCGGGGTCAACTCCCCGGTGCGGGCGTTCGCCGCGGTGGGTGGCACCCCGCGGTTCATCACCTCGGCGCGCGGTGCCTGGCTCACCGACGCCGACGACAACCGCTATGTGGACCTGGTCTGCTCGTGGGGGCCGATGATCCTCGGCCACGCCCACCCGGCGGTGGTCGAGGCGGTGCAGCGCGCCGCCTCCGACGGCCTGTCGTTCGGGGCGCCGACCGCCGCCGAGACCGAGTTGGCCGCCGAGATCATCGCCCGGGTCGCCCCCGTGCAGCAGGTGCGGCTGGTCAACTCCGGCACCGAGGCGACGATGAGCGCGCTGCGGCTGGCCCGCGGATTCACCGGCCGGACCAAGGTGGTGAAGTTCTCCGGCTGCTACCACGGCCACGTCGACGCGCTGCTCGCCGACGCCGGCTCCGGGGTGGCCACCCTCGCCCTGCCGGCCTCACCGGGGGTCACCGGGGCCAGCGCCGCCGACACCCTGGTGCTGCCCTACAACGACATCGACGCCGTGACCGCCGCGTTCGAGCGTCACGGCGATGAGATCGCCGCGGTGATCACCGAGGCCAGCCCCGGCAACATGGGCGTCGTCGCCCCCGCCGACGGGTTCAACGCGGCGCTGCGGGCCATCACCGCCGACCACGGCGCGCTGCTCATCCTCGACGAGGTGATGACCGGATTCCGGGTCAGCGAAAGCGGTTGGTACGGGCTCGATCCGGTGGACGCCGACCTGTTCACGTTCGGCAAGGTGGTCAGCGGTGGTCTGCCGGCGGCGGCTTTCGGCGGGCGTGCCGAGGTGATGGCCCGCCTTGCCCCGCTCGGGCCGGTGTATCAGGCCGGGACGCTGTCGGGGAACCCGGTGGCCACCGCCGCCGGGCTGGCCACCCTGCGCAACGCCACCGCCGACGTCTACGCGGCGCTGGACACCGCCGCCGACAGGCTCGCCGGCCTGCTCTCCGAGGAGCTGACCAAAGTGGGAGTGGCACACCAGATCCCCCGCGCCGGCAACATGCTCAGTGTGTTTTTCGCCGACGCGCCGGTCACCGACTTCGCCGCCGCGCGCGCCAGCGAGACCTGGCGGTTCCCGCCGTTCTTCCACGCCCTGCTGGAAGCCGGCGTCTACCCGCCGTGCAGCGCGTTCGAAGCGTGGTTCGTCTCCGCGGCGCTCGACGACACCGCCTTCGAGACCATCGCTGCAGCACTGCCGGCCGCTGCGGCCGCCGCGGCCGGAGCGGAGCAGCCCCGATGACCGGACAGACCCGGGTACACCTGATCCGTCACGGCGAGGTGTACAACCCCGACGGGATCCTCTACGGCCGGCTGCCCGGATTCCGGTTGTCGGACAAGGGGCGAGCTCAGGCGCAGGCGGTCGCCGACGCGCTGGCTCACCGCGACATCGTCGCGGTGATCGCCTCCCCGCTGCAGCGCGCCCAGGAGACGGCGGCGCCCATCGCCGCCGCCCACCGGTTGTCGGTCGACACCGACGCCGACCTCATCGAGTCGGAGAACTTCTTCGAAGGCAAACGGGTCTCCCCCGGCGACGGCGCCTGGCGTGACCCGCGGGTGTGGTGGCGGCTGCGCAACCCGTTCACCCCGTCGTGGGGCGAGCCCTACCGCGAGATCGCCGCGCGGATGGCCACCGCTGTCGACGCGGCGCGCGCCCGCGCCGCCGGCCATGAGGCGGTCTGCGTGTCCCACCAGCTGCCGGTGTGGACCGCCCGGCAGTTCTTCTCCGGCCATCGGCTCTGGCACGACCCGCGCAGCCGCGAGTGCACGGTGGCGTCGGTGACCTCGCTGATCTTCGAGGGCGACCGGTTCGTCGGCGTCGACTACTCCGAGCCGGCGGGCGGCTGTTGACCATGTGGCGCCGGATCGGCTGGACGCTGCTGGCCGCACTGATGCTCGCCGCGAGCGCGTGTTCCACCGGTGACGACGCCGTCGTGCAGGGCGGGACCTTCGAATTCGTCTCCCCGGGCGGCAAAACCGACATCTTCTACGACCCGCCGGCCGACCGCGGCCGACCCGGGCCGATCAGCGGCCCGGACCTGATGGACCCCGACACCACCGTGAGTGTGTCGGACTTCGACGGCGACGTCGTCGTGATCAACGTGTGGGGGCAGTGGTGCGGGCCGTGCCGCACCGAGATCGACCAACTCCAGCAGGTCTACGACGCCACCCGCGCCGACGGGGTCGCGTTCGTGGGGATCAACGTCCAGGACTACAACCGGGCCGCGGCCCAAGACTTCATCACCGACCGCGCCATCACGTTCCCGTCGATCTACGACCCGGCGATGCGCACCCTGATCGCCTTCGGCGGCAAATACCCCACCTCGGTGGTGCCGTCGACGCTGGTGCTCGACCGTGAGCATCGGGTGGCGGCGGTGTTTCTGCGCGAACTGCTCGCCGAGGATCTCCGGCCGGTGGTGCAGCGCCTCGCCGCCGAGCCGGGGCCGGCATGACCGGGTTCGCCGCGACGGCCGCCACCGGCCCGCTGCTGGTGGCGCTGGCGGTGGCGGTCCTGGCGGGGCTGGTGTCGTTCGCGTCGCCGTGCGTGGTGCCGCTGGTGCCCGGCTACCTGTCGTATCTGGCCGCCGTCGTCGGCGCCGAGCAGACCCCGTCGGCCGACGGGGCGGTGCTCGCCGCACCACGGCACCGGTGGCGGGTCGCCGGATCGGCGGCGCTGTTCGTCGCCGGGTTCACCGTGGTGTTCCTGCTGGGCACCGTCGCGGTGCTGGGCATGACGACCACCTTGATCACCAACCAGGTGCTGCTGCAGCGCATCGGTGGGGTGCTGACCATCGTGATGGGGCTGGTGTTCATCGGCTACGTGCCCGCCCTGCAGCGCCAGCTGCGGTTCAGCCCGCGGCAGGTGTCGACGGTGGCCGGCGCGCCGCTGCTCGGCGCGGTGTTCGCCCTCGGATGGACCCCGTGCCTGGGCCCGACCCTGACCGGGGTGATCGCGGTGGCCAGCGCCACCGACGGGCCCTCGGTGGCGCGCGGCGTGGTGCTGGTGCTCGCCTACTGCCTGGGGCTGGGAATCCCGTTCGTGCTGCTCGCGCTGGGCTCGGCGAGCGCGGTCGCGGGCCTGGGCTGGCTGCGCCGGCACACCCGCGCCATCCAGATCTTCGGCGGGGTGCTTTTGATCGTGGTCGGCGCGGCACTGGTCACCGGGCTGTGGAGCGACTTCATCGCCTGGGTGCGCGACGCCCTGATCTCCGACGTGAGGCTGCCGGTATGAGCCGGGTGTGGCAGCGGGCGCGCAACACGTGGCGGTCGCTGACGTCGATGGGCACCGCGCTGGTGCTGCTGTTCCTGCTGGCGCTGGGGGCGATCCCCGGTGCCCTGCTGCCGCAGCGCAGCCTCAACGCCGGCAAGGTCGACGAGTACCTGTTCGACCACCCCGCGGTCGGGCCGTGGCTGGACCGACTGCAGATGTTCGACGTGTTCGGCAGTTTCTGGTTCACCGCGATCTATGTGCTGCTGTTCATCTCGCTGGTGGGGTGTCTGACCCCGCGCACCGTGGAGCACCTGCGCGGCCTGCGCGCCGACCCGGTGGCCGCACCGCGCAACCTGGCCCGGCTGCCCAAACACGCCGAGGCGACCGGCCTGGCCGGTGAGCCCGACGCGGTCGCCGCGATGCTGGCCGGGCGGTTGCGCGGCTGGCGGCGCACCACCCGGGTCACCGACACCGGCACCGAGGTCGCCGCCGAACGCGGCTACCTGCGCGAATTCGGCAACCTGGCCTTCCACTTCGCGCTGCTGGGCCTGCTGATCGCGGTGGCCGCCGGAAAGCTCTTCGGCTACGAGGGCTCGACGATCGTCGTCGCCGACGGCGGCCCCGGCTTCTGCTCGGCGTCCCCGGCGGCCTTCGACTCGTTCCGGGCCGGGCTGACCGTCGACGGCACCGACCTGGACCCGCTGTGTTTCCGCGTCAACGACTTCGACGCCGACTACCTGCCGTCGGGGCAGGCCACGTCCTACGCCGCCGACATCGACTACCAGCGCGGCGAGGACCTGGCCACCAACACCTGGCGGCCCTACCGGCTGGAGGTCAACCACCCGCTGCGCATCGACGGCAACCGCGTCTACCTGCAGGGCCACGGCTACGCCCCGACGTTCACCGTGATCTTCCCCGACGGTCAGCAGCGCACCCAGACCATCCAGTTCCGGCCCGACGACCAGAAGACGCTGCTGTCCTCCGGCGCGCTGCGGTTCGACCCGCCCGCGGGCACCTACCCCGATGCCACCGAACGCCGCCGGCACCAGATCGCCATCCAGGGCCTGTTCGCGCCGACCGAACAACTCGACGGCACCCTGCTGTCCTCGGCGTTCCCCGCGATGGGTGATCCGGCGGTCGCCATCGACGTCTACCGCGGCGACACCGGGCTCGACTCGGGCCGGCCGCAGTCGCTGTTCACCCTCGACCACCGGATGATGGAGCAGGGCCGGCTGGTGAAGGTCGGCCGGGCGAACCTGAACCTGCGCACCCCGCAGATGCGCCTCGACGACGGCACCGTGATCCGGTTCGACGGCGCGGTCCCGTTCGTGAACCTGCAGGTCTCCCACGACCCGGGGCAGATCTGGGTGCTGGTGTTCGCGATGACGATGATGGCCGGGCTGGTGCTGTCGTTGGTGGTGCGCCGCCGCCGGGTCTGGATTCGGGTCAGCACCGCCGCGCCCGGTACGGTGAACGTCGAACTCGGCGGGCTGGCCCGCACCGACAACGCCGGCTGGGGCGACGAGTTCGAGCGGCTGACCGCCCGACTTCTCGACGGGCTCCCGTCACCGTCGCAGGAAGGTCAGCGCAGATGAACCACGCCGGGACCAAGGAGTGGCGCCCATGAACACCACCCACATCGACGTCGGGCTGGCCCGCTACTCCGACTGGGCCTACACCTCCGCACTGGTGGTGCTGGTGCTCGCGCTGGTGCTGCTGGCGGTGGAGCTGGCCTACGCCGGCAGCCGCCGCGTCGACGCCCGCGAGCGCACCCTGGTCGGGGCCGGCGCGCCGGTCTCCGACGCCGACGACCCGGCGGTGCCCGGGGTGGTGCCCGCCGCCCCGCAACGGTCGGTGGCCGAACGGGTCGGCGGCGCGGGCCTGGCGCTGGTCTACGTCGGCATCGGGCTGCTGTTCGCCTGCATCGCGCTGCGCGGGCTGGCCACCATGCGCCCGCCGTGGGGCAACATGTACGAGTTCATCAACCTGACCTGCTTCTCCGGGCTGGTGACCGGCGCGGTGGTGCTGCGCAAACCGCGCTACCGGCCGCTGTGGGTGTTCGTGCTGGTGCCGGTGTTGGTCCTGCTGGGCATCTCCGGGCATTGGCTGTATGCCACCGCGGCCCCGGTGATGCCGGCGTTGCAGTCCTACTGGCTGCCGATCCACGTCTCGGTGGTTTCCACCGGGTCCGGGGTGTTCGTCGTCGCCGGGGTGGCCAGCATCCTGTTTCTGGCACGCACCTCCCGGCTGGGTGAGCCCGGCACCCCCGGCGCGCTGGCCCGGCTGGTGCAGCGGCTGCCCGACGCGCAGACCCTCGACCGGCTGGCCTACCGCACCACGATCTTCGCGTTCCCGGTGTTCGGGTTCGGGGTGATCTTCGGGGCGATCTGGGCCGAGGAGGCCTGGGGACGTTACTGGGGCTGGGACCCCAAGGAGACGGTGTCGTTCATCGCGTGGGTGATCTACGCGGCCTACCTGCACGCCCGGTCGACCGCCGGGTGGCGCGACCGCAAAGCCGCCTGGATCAACGTGGTCGGATTCGTCGCGATGGTGTTCAACCTGTTCTTCGTCAACCTGGTCACCGCGGGTCTGCACTCCTACGCCGGGGTGGGCTGAGACAGCGCCCACCGCCGGCACTGCGTTATCGTGCGAAGACAGACGATTTTTGTGAAACAGGGGGATTGACCGTGTCTGAGAATCCGACGCAGGGCGGCCACGGCGCGCCCGACGACGACGAACACACCCGCATCCTCGGCCAGCCCATCCGCCACGACGCCACCCACGGCTACGGCGGATTCCGCTCCGAGCAGCGCTTCGCCGAGCCGAATACGACCCGGGAGTGGAACCCCACCCCGCCGGTCGGGATGGCGCAGCCGATGAATCCGCCGCCGCCGGTCTACCACGGTGGCGTCGACACCTCCGCGCACCCGGAGCCGCCGCGTCCCGAAGCGCCGCTGGACTTCTCCTACGGGGGACCGGAGTCCTACGGCGGGCCGCAGCCGCCCACCGCCGCGCAGCCGGCGCCGTCGACCGACCTGCTGCCGGCCCCACCGCCGGCGCACCTGCCGGCCCGGTATTCCGACCTGTCGACCAGCACCCTGCTGCGGCAGGTCAAGCCGCCGCCGTCGGGCGGTTGGCGTCGGGCGCTGTACAGCCTGTCCGGACACCTGATCAACGTGGGGGAGAGCCCGCGCACCATCCGGCAGAACTCGCTGACCGTGCAGGCCAACAAGCCGCTGCAGGGCTGTTACCGGATCGCGTTGCTGTCCCTGAAGGGCGGGGTCGGCAAGACCACGATCACCGCCACCCTCGGTGCGACGTTCGCATCGATCCGCGGCGACCGGGTGGTGGCCGTCGACGCCAACCCCGATCGCGGCACGCTGAGCCAGAAGGTGCCGCTGGAGACCGCGGCCACGGTGCGCCACCTGCTGCGCGACGCCGACGGGGTCGCCCGCTACAGCGATGTGCGCAGCTACACCAACCAGGGACCCAGCCGTCTGGAGGTACTGGCCTCCGACAGCGACCCGGCGGTCTCCGAGGCGTTCAGCGCCGACGACTACCGGCGCACCCTGGAGGTGCTGGAGCGCTTCTACTCGCTGGTGCTCACCGACTGTGGCACCGGGTTGATGCACTCGGCGATGACCGCGGTGCTGGAGAAGTCCGACGCGCTGATCGTGGTCAGCTCCGGCTCGGTGGACGGGGCGCGCAGCGCCTCGGCAACGCTGGACTGGCTCGACGCCCACGGCCACCAGGACCTGGTGCGCAACTCGATCGCGGTGATCAACGCGGTGCGTCCGCGCTCCGGCAAGGTCGACATGCGCAAGGTCGTCGACCACTTCTCGCAACGCTGCCGGGCGGTGCGGCTGATCCCGTTCGACCCGCACCTGGAGGAGGGTGCCGAGGTGGATCTGGCCCGGCTCAAACGGGAGACCCGCGAGGCGCTGCTGGAGTTGGCGGCCACCGTCGCCGACGGCTTCCCCAACATCGACCGGACCAACGAGCACTTCGTCTAAAGCGTGGTCTAGTCGGGGGGCCTGCTCGGGGGGCCTGCTCGGGCGCCCTGATCGGGCCCTGCTCGGGGAGGGGCGGCGAGCCCCGCGTCAGCGCGGGTCGGTGTCGCCGCGGCCCAGCCGCGCCAAAAACTCCGGGTCGTCGTCGGGGCCGATCACCCGCGGGGCGGCGCGGCGCCGCGTCTGCGATGCGCGCCAGCCCAGGTACACCAGCGTCCCCAGCGCCAGAATGAGGAGCAGGTAGATCACGGAACACCTCCTGGAGACGAATATACCTGCGCCGCAGACCGGCCACGTAGGCTGCAGCGGTGAGTGAACGTGAGCAATCGGGCCTGCGCGTGGGTCTGGACATCATGCTGTATTCGCTGCTGAGGCTCGCTTTGGTGGCCGCGCTCACCGCGCTGATCTACGGGGTGGCGCGGCTGATCGGTGTGGAGGATCTGCCGCTGGTGGTGGCGCTGGGGTTCGCGTTCATCATCGGCCTGCCGTTGGGCATCTGGCTCTTCGGCGCGCAACGCCGCCGCGCCACCGCCGATCTCGCCGCGGTGGGGGAGCGCCGCCGCCGCGATCGCGAGCAGCTGCACGCCCGGCTGCGCGGGGAGGACGCCGAGGACCCGGACGAGCCGACGAAGCCCGAGTCGCCGAACGCCTAGCGGGTGACGTTCAGGCCAGCGCGGCGAGTGTGATCGCGGTGGCGCTCGCCCACACCAGCAGGGTCAGGCCGGTGTCCCGCAGCACCGGGATCAGCGCCGCGCCGTGGGCCCCGGTGCGCACGGGCGCGGCCGCCCGCCACGCCAGCGGCGCGGCCAGCAGGCCGACCGCACACCACGGGGTGGCCGCGGTGAGCACCAGCGTCGCCACCCCGGCAATCGCCAGCAGCGCCACGAACAGCACCCGGGTGCGCCGGTCGCCGAGGCGCACCGCCAGCGTGATCTTGCCGGAGGCGGCGTCGGTGGGGATGTCGCGCAGGTTGTTGGCGACCAGCACCGCCGAGGACATCGCGCCGGTGGCCACGGCGGCCACCGCCCCCACCCAGTCGATGCGCAGCGCCTGGGTGAACTGGGTGCCCAGCACCGCGACCAGACCGAAGAACACGAACACCGCGACCTCGCCGAGCCCGGCGTAGCCGTACGGGCGCGACCCGCCGGTGTACAGCCACGCCCCGGCCAGGCACACCACCCCCACCGCGATCAGCCACGGGGCGCTCAGCAGCGCCAGGACCAGCCCGGCCACCCCGGCGAGCGCCAGCGACCCCACCGCCGCGGCGCGCACCGCCGCGGGCGACGCCAGCCGCGCCCCGACGAGGCGCACCGGCCCGGTGCGCTCGTCGTCGGTGCCGCGCACCCCGTCGGAGTAGTCATTGGCGTAGTTCACCCCGACGATCAGCGCGAGGGCCACCAGCAGCGCCAGCGCCGCCCGCACCGGGTCGGCGCCGCCCAGCCAGGCCGCCGCGCCGGTCCCGGCGATCACCGGGGCGACGGCGTTGGGCAGGGTGCGCGGACGCGCTCCGGCGATCCACTCGGCGAGACTGGCCACGCCCCGATCCTGTCACGGCACCGTCCCGCGGCCGCCGGCTCACCCGGCGGGCACCACCGTGTCCAGCAGCAGGTGCAGTTCGGCGGTCGCGTCGTCGAGCGGTTCGACGGATCGGCGGGCCCGGCACAGGATCACCGCGCCCTCGAGGGTGGCGACGGTGAGGTGGGCCAGCCGCCGGGCGCGCTCGGTGGGCACACCGACGTCGGTCAGCGCCGCCCGCAGGGACCGGTGCCAGCGGTCCAGGAGGTCGGCGGCGGTGTCGCGCAGCGGCTCCTCCCCGGGGGAGGCGCCGACCGCGACCGACACCACCGGGCACCCGGCCCGGAAGTCCGAGTCCGTCAGCGACGCCGACCAGAACGCGGCCATCCGGTCCAAAGCGGTGTGCGGGTCGATGGTGCTGGCCTGCTCGATGAACACGCCGATGGTGTCGCCGGCGATCTGCAGCGCCTCGGCCAGGATCTGATCGCGCCCGCCGGGGAAATGGTGATACACCGACCCGCGGGGTGTGCCGCTGTGGCTGAGCACCGCGTCGACGGTGACCGCCGCCGCGCCCCGTTCGCGCAGCAGCTCGATGGCGCTGACCAGCATCTTGGTGCGGGTATCGGTGCGGGCTCCCAACCGTCGTCCTCTCGTGATCGATCACACAGTCGGGTCCAGCATACCCAACGATTATGCTATGTTGCCGAGCATAATATGTTGCCGAGCATAATCACTGGCGTGCCGCGCCACGACCGGAGGGCGATCATGGCGACCACCCACCATCTCCCCGCGGCGGGGAACCTGGCCCGGGCCTGCGCCCGGCACGCCGGCTGGGTGCTGCTGGCGTGGTTCGCGCTGGCGGGCGCGCTGAACCTGGCGGTGCCGCAACTGGAGCGCACGGTCGCCGAGCACTCCGCGCCGTTCACCCCGGAGAGCGCGACGACCGACACCCTGCGGGAGATGTCCCGCGACTTCGGAGTGCCCGATTCCACGGCGGTCGGCGCGGTGGTGCTCTCCGCCGACCGCACCCTGGGGCCGGCCGACGTCGACTACTACCACCGCCTGGTGGCCCGCCTGGTCGCCGATGACGACGATGTCGCCTACGTGCTGGACACGTTCGGCACCCCCGGGCTGGCGGATCTGGGGATGAGCCCGGACGGCCGGGCGATCCAGCTGATGCTGGCCACCACCGGGGACGTGGGCTCGACCCGGGCGCACCGGTCCACCGAGGACGTGCGCGCGCTCATCGCCGAGTTGCCGCGCCCCGAGGGGCTGGCGGTCAACTTCACCGGGCCCTCACCGACCCTGTCGGATCTGTTCTCCGCGATCGACACCTCGCTGCTCATCATCACCGCGGTGTCGATGGCGTTGATCACCCTGCTGCTGCTGGCGGTGTACCGGTCGTTGGTGACCGGGTTGATCCCGCTGCTGACCGTCGGGATCTCGCTGGGGGTGGCCCGGCCGGTGATCTCGCTGCTCGGCGCCCACGAGTGGTTGTCGGTCTCCAACTTCACCATCGCGTTGGCCACCGCGATGGTGCTCGGCGCCGGCACCGACTACGGCATCTTCCTGTTGGCCAACTACCACGAGGGGCGGCGCCGCGGCGTCGACGTCACCGAGGCGGTGGCCGGCTCCGGGGCCCGGACCGCGGCGATCATCATCGCCTCGGCGCTGACGATCGCCGGGGCGGGGTCGGCGATGGTCTTCACCGAAATCGGCATGTTCCGCACCGCCGGGCCGCCGATCGCCCTGGCGATCGCGATCACCGCCGCGGTGAGCCTGACCCTCACCCCGGCGCTGATCGCGGTCTGGGGGCGGCACGGACGCGCCGAGCCGCGGCCCCTCGACGAGCGGGCGTGGCGCCACCGGGGAGCCACCATCGTGCGCCGCGCACCGGTGTTGGCGGCGGCGACGCTGGTGTTCCTGCTGGCCACCAGCGCGGTGCTGGTGACGTTCCGGCCGAACATGGACGAGAACTCGATGCAGCTGCACGCCACCGACAGCAAACGCGGCTACGACGCGGTCGAGGAGCACTGGGGTGTCAACGAGGTGGCACCGGAATTCCTGGTGATCCGCGCCGACCACGACATGCGCAACACCGCGGATCTGGCCGCACTGGATCTGATCGCCCGCGGGGTGGGCAACCTGCCGCAGGTGGCCTACGTGCGCTCGCTGACCCGGCCTGACGGAAAACCGTTGCAGCAGACCGCGATCGGGTATCAGACCGGTCAGGTCGCCGACGGTCTCGGCGAGGCCCAGCACCGCATCGACGACCAGCTTCCCCGGCTGCGCCGGCTGGCCGCCGGGGTCACCGCGCTGCGCGACGGCGCCGCCGACGCCGCGACCCGCATCCCGCAGCTCACCGACGGTGTCCGCGACATCACCGGGGTGGTGCGCGCCCTGTTGGGCACGCTGGAGTCCGCCGACCGGCTGCTCGGCACCGTCTCGGGCGATTCTGTCGACGTGGCCGACGTGGTCGCGACGCTGACCTCGGCCACCACCGCGCTGGAATCGGTCGCCGACGACGTCACCGCCGGTCAGCAGGCCGTCGCCGCGGCCGCCGCGCTGCACGGAGTGTTCGATCCGCTCACCGCCGCGGATCCCTCACCGCAGTGCGCCGCCGATCCGTCCTGCCAGCGCGCGCGCACCGCGTTCGCCGACCTCAACGCCGCCACCGGCGGGCGGGCACTGGCGGCGATCACCGGGGCGCAGCTGATCGCCCCGGTGGTCCCCGACGCCGACATCGCCGCCGCCGTGGCCGCACTGCCGGACCTGCGCGCCACCCTGGCCGGATTCCGCGCGATGCTCGACCGGCTCGACGGACGCTCCCCGCAGCAGGCGCGCGCCGACCTGGATTCGCTCACCGCCGGCGTCGCCGACCTGGCCGGCGGGATGGGACAACTGCACGACGGGCTCGAGCAGGTCAAAACCGGCACCGACACGATGCTGGCGCTGACCACCGAACTCAACGCCGGCCTGGATCGGGCCACCGGGTATCTGCGCGGGCTCTCCGAGCACACCCGCGACGGCGCCGGGCGCGGGTTCTACCTACCGCCGGAGGCCCAGTCCGATCCGCGGTTCACCGCCGGCCAGAAGCTGCTGATCTCCCCGGACGGCCGCACCGCCCGGATGATGGCGGTGTGGGCGGTCAACCCCTACAGCCACGAGGCGTTGACCGCGGTGCCGGACCTGCGGGATGCGGCTCGCCAAGCCGCCACCGGCACGGTGCTCGAACACGCCACCATCGAATCCACCGGACTGGCGTCGCTGTCGCAGAGCCACCTGCAGCAGACGTGGCGTGACTTCGCGCTGTTCGCGGTGGTCGCCGTTCTCGCGGTGACCCTGGTGCTCATCGTCATGCTGCGCAGCCTGATCGCGCCGCTTTTGATGATCGCCGCGGTGGTGCTGTCCTTCGCGTCGGCGGCGGGGGTCACCACGCTGATCTGGCAGCACATCATCGGCATCGACGTCGACTGGTCGGTGCTGCCGGTGGCGTTCATGGCGCTGGTCGCCGTCGGCGCCGACTACAGCATGCTGTTCGCCGCCCGGATCCGCGAAGAGTCCCACAGCGGGGTGATCAGCGGCATCATCCGCGGCTTCGGCAGCACCGGGCGCGTCATCACGACCGCCGGGGCGGTGTTCGCGATCACCATGTTCGCCCTCATGAGCGGCACCGTGCTCAACCTGGTGCAGATCGGCTCCACCATCGGTATCGGGTTGCTGCTCGACATCACCGTGGTGCGCACCTACCTGCTGCCGGCGGCGATGAGCCTGCTGGGCGAGCGGATGTGGTGGCCGGCCCGCAGCTGAGGTCCCCGGGGCCCGGACCGGGGAGCGCCGTGGCGCACAATGAGCGCATGCTCGGGGTGATCGGTGGCAGCGGCTTCTACTCGTTCTTCGGCCCCGAGGCCCGCAGCGTCGACCTCGACACCCCCTACGGCGCGCCCAGCGGGCCGGTCACCCTCGGGCTCGTCGGCGACCACGAGGTGGCGTTTCTGCCACGCCACGGCGCCGGACACGAGTACTCCGCGCACACCGTGCCCTACCGGGCGAACATGTGGGCGCTGCGCGCGGTGGGGGTGCGCCGGATCTTCGCGCCGTGCGCGGTCGGCAGCCTCACCCCGCAGTGGGGGCCGGGCACCGTCGTGGTGCCCGACCAGCTCGTCGACCGCACCCGCGGTCGCGACGACACCTACTTCGACTCCGGGGGTGTGCACGTCGAGTTCGCCGACCCCTACTGCCCGATGTTGCGCGCCGCGGTCACCGGCCGGCCCGACGTGGTCGACGGGGCCACGATGGTGGTGATCCAGGGGCCGCGGTTTTCCACCCGCGCGGAGAGCCGCTGGTTCGCCGCAGCCGGATTCGGTCTGATCAACATGACCGGTTACCCGGAGGCGGTGCTGGCCCGTGAACTCGAGATGTGTTATGCGGCAATCGCTTTGGTGACCGACCTGGATGCCGGAGTCGAGGTCGGCTCCGGGGTGCGCACCGTCGACGTGTTCGCCGAGTTCACCAGGAACATCGGGCCGTTCAAAACACTGGTGCGCGCCGCGATCGACCGCGTCGCCCCCGAGCGGTCCTGCACCCACTGCCTGGCCCACGAGGGTGTGGAGTTGCCGTTCGAGTTGCCCTGAGGGGCCCGCAGAAAACGGGTCGGTGCGGGCGCGCTACCGGCCGAAGCGGCGCGCCAACGCGGCGCGGTCGACCTTGCCGATGCCGCGGCGCGGCAGCGCGCTCACCAGATGCAGCTCCCGCGGCGCGGCGGTGACCTCGAGGGTCTGTGCGACGTGGCCGCGCAGCGCCGCCAGGGTGGGGGCGGTGTGGCCGTCGGCGACCACGACCGCGGCCACCACCCGCTGGCCCCACCGGTCGTCGGGGACGCCGAACACCGCGACGTCGGCCACCGCCGGGTGGGTTCCCAGCGCGGCCTCCACCGGTTGGGGCACGACGGTGAGCCCGCCGGTGCTGATCGCCTCGTCGGCGCGTCCGAGCACCCGCAGGACCCCGGCGGCGTCGATGGCGCCGAGATCGTCGGTGACGAACCAGCCCGCCTCGGCGAACGGGTCGGGGTCCGGCGGGTTGCGGTAGCCGCGGGCCAGGGTGGCGCCGCCGAGGCGGATGCGGCCGTCGTCGTCGATGCGCATCCGCACCCCGTCGAGGGGCACCCCGTCGTAGACGCAGCCGCCGGCGGTCTCGCTCATGCCGTAGCTGCGCACCACGGTGATCCCGGCGTCGGCGGCCGCGGCGTGCACCGGTGCGGGCAGCGGCCCGCCGCCGAGCAGCACCGCGTCGAGGTCGGCCAGCGCGGCGGTGGCCGCCGGGTCGGTCAGCGCCGCGGCCAACTGGGCGGCGACCAGCGCGGCGTAGCGGCGCCCCGATCCGAGGGCGGCGATCGCGCCCGGCAAGCGGTCGGGGTGAAAACCGCCGGACCGGTCGAGTTCGACCGGGGCGGTGCCGGCGAGCAGGCTGCGCACCAGCACCTGGATTCCGGCGATGTGATGGGCGGGCAGGGCCAGCAGCCAGCGGCCCGGCCCCCCGAGACGGGCGTGGGTGGCGGTGGCGCTGGCCCGCAGCGCCGCGGCGGTCAGCGCGGCGCCCTTCGGGGTGCCGGTGGTGCCGGAGGTGGTCGCCACCACCGCGATGTCGGCGTCGATCGGCTCACCGACCCGCAGCGCGGCGGCGGGGGCGGCGTCGGGGGCCACCGGCAGCAGCGCGCCGCGTCCGTCGCCAAGCCCGTCGCCAAGCCCGTCGCCGAGGACCTCGCTCAGCGCCGGCAGCAGATCGGCGACGGCGTGGCCGGGCCGGGTCACCACGGCGCGCAGCAGCACGGCTATGGGTGCTCCCGCGGCTGGCCGCCGGCGGCGTCGCGCTGGTCGTCGAACGGCCAGCCTTTCGCGGCGAGCCGATCGCGCACCCGGGCCACGTCCTCGGCCGAGGGCAGCTCATCGGTGATCTGGGTGATCGTCACCCCGATGTCGACGTGGTCGAAGTCGCCGCGGCGCATCAGGTGGCTGGCCACCTCTTTGACCTCGTCGCTGGTGAGCCGCCGCGACAGCAGCGCCAACAGCGGAATGTAGTCGGTTTGCGGGACCCCGTCGGGGTAGCCGGCGCGCAGCCACGCGACGATGGCGTCGAGGAATCGGTTCACAACGTCAACTCCCGCTCCACGGCACGCGATACCCGGGTCACACCAACCCCCCCGATGTTACGTGCCCGCGCCGACAGGATAGGCGCCCAGCAGGTGCCAGCCGAACCGGTGAGCCAGGAAATCGCGGGCGATGAACAGCACCCCGACCACGACGGCAGCCACGACCAGCGCGAACACCAGCCAACTCAGCGCCACCATCACCGGGTTGCGTCGCGTCGTGCCGTCCGCGTTCGGGCCGTTCGGGGCGCCCATGCGCACCCCGAGCGCGAACAGCGCCGGCAACGCGCCGCCGACGAGCAGGGCGAAAACCAGGATCTTGAGGGTGGCGACGTAGTCGAACCAGGCGCTCACCGCGCAGCGACCTCCCGCGGGGCGGGGCCGAAGGTGGCAGCGGTGCGTGGGGCTGCGGGCGCACCCGCGGCGTCGCCGGGGGCGCCGATACCGCCGGTGAGGCTGCCCTGCCAGTCGTCGTTGACGTTGCTGGGGTCGATGCGGACCCGCCGCGAGCGCAGCCAGATCACCAGCGACGCCATCGCCAGCAGCGCGAAGCCCAGGATCACCCCGAGGTAGCCGCCGATCGCGTGCACCAGCAGGTAGGTGGTGGCCCCGACCACCCCGGCCAGCGGCAGGGTGACCAGCCAGGCGGTCACCATGCGGCGCGCCACTCCCCAGCGGACCTGGGCGCCGGGCTTGCCGACCCCGCTGCCGAGCACCGACCCGGTGGCCACCTGGGTGGTCGACAACGAGTAGCCGAAGTGGCTGGAGAGCAGGATCACCGCTGCCGCGGCGGATTCGGCGGCCATGCCCTGCGGCGGTTTGATCTCGACGAGGCCCTTGCCCAGGGTGCGGATGATGCGCCAGCCGCCCATGTAGGTGCCGGCGGCCATCGCGGTGGCGCAGGCGACGATCACCCACAGCGGCGGCAGCGTCGCCGAGGTGGAGACCGCGCCGTAGGACATCAGCGCCAGGAAGATGACGCCCATGGTCTTCTGGGCGTCGTTGGTGCCGTGCGCCAGCGACACCAGCGCCGCCGACCCGATCTGGCCGCGGCGGAAGCCCTGCTCGGTGCGCTTCTCCTCCAGGCCGCGGATGATGCGGTGCACCAGCGCGGTGCCGACGGCGGCGACCAGGATCGCCAGCGTCGCGGCGACCACGGCCGGCACCAGCACCAGCGAGACCACCCCGGTCCACAGCACCCCGTGGCCGCCGACCGCGGCGATCATCGCGCCGATGATGCCGCCGATCAGCGCATGGGAGGAACTCGACGGGATGCCGAGCAGCCAGGTCAGCAGGTTCCACACGATGCCGCCGACCAGACCGGCGAAGAGCAGCTCCAAGGTGACCAGGTTCGCGTCGACCAGCCCCTTGGCGATGGTGGCCGCCACCGCGGTGGACAGGAACGCGCCCAGCAGGTTGAGCACCGCCGACAGCGAGACCGCCGCCTTGGGGCTCAACGCCCCGCTGGCGATGGAGGTTGCCATCGCGTTGCCGGTGTCGTGAAAACCGTTGGTGAAGTCGAAGGCCAAGGCTGTGATCACCACGATGATCAACAGGAACAGCTCGAGACTCACGGGCTCAATTCTGGGGGTAGACGGGGCTCAAAGTCGAATGAAACGAAGCAAAATCACGGGCGTGTCCGGATTCGTTGCCAGATGTTACCCCGCGGTTAACCTGGGGTCGCGTCGCAGCGGGTGATCCTCGGGGACCTGCACGAAAATCAGGGTCACCCCGTCGGGGTCGGTGACGTGCATCTCGTGCAGTCCCCACGGTTCACGACGGGCCGCGCGGGTGATCGGCACCCCGCGGCCCTCCAGTTCGGCCTGGGTGGCGCGCACGTCGCGGACCTGCAGCCACAGCGCCCCGGGAAACGGCGGGGCGGCGACCGGCGGGTCGCCGTGACCGGCCAGTTCGATCAGCGACTGCCCGGCGTAGAACACCGTTCCCGCGCCGTACTCGCGGGCGATCGCCAACCCGAGTTCGTCGCGGTAGAACCGCAGGGAGCGGCGGTAGTCGCGGGGCCGGAACAACACCCGGCTGGCCAGAATCTCCATCGTGATCTCCCGTCAGCTGCGTGGACGACTCTCCGGCTGCCCCTTGAGCAGGGCGTTCACCCAGCTCGGGCCGACCACGTCGAGCGCGCGCATCCCCACGGCGAGCCGCGGGGCGATGCGCACCGGGCGGGTGCGTGCGGCGGTGACCATCCAGCCGGCGGCCTCCTCGGCGCTGAGCGCGGCACGGCCGGCGAACTCCTTGGTCGGCGCGATCATCGGTGTCGCCACCAGCGGGTAGAACAGGGCGGTGGAGTGCACGCCGTGCCGGCCCCACTCGGTCTCCATCACCCGGCTCACCGCCGCCAGCGCCGCCTTGGAACCGTTGTAGACCCCGAACAGCGGGGACGCCTCGGTCATCACTCCCCAGGTGGCGACGTTGATGATGTGGCCGTCGCCGCGCTCCCGCATGCCCGGGCCCAGCCCCCGCACCAGCCGCAGCGGCGCGTAGTAGTTGAGCGCTATCGTGCGCTCCACGTCATGCCAGCGCTCCAGGGACTCCTCCAGCGGCCGGCGAATCGACCGTCCGGCGTTGTTGACCAGGATGTCCACCCCGCCGAACCGCTTGGTGACATCGTCGACGAGCGCGTCGATCGCGGCCATGTCCGACAGGTCCGCGGGCAGGGCGGTGGCGTCCCCGCCGGCGGCGGCGATGCGGGACGTCACCTGCTCCAGCAGTTCCTGGCGGCGGGCCACCGCGATGACCGTGGCGCCCTGGCGGGCGAACTGCTCGGCGGCGGCCTCCCCGATCCCCGACGACGCGCCGGTCAGCAGGACCCGTTTGCCGGCCAGATCCACCGGATGGGCGGTGGGGTTGTGCAGCCGCAGTTGCGGCGCCAGCGGCGGGCGCATCGCGGCGAGCATGAACGGGTCGGTGAGGCGGCGCAGCGGATTTCTGGTCACCCCCGGCAGTGTAGGGACCGTCAGCGGCGGTACTGCGTGAGGTTCTCGCCGAGTTCGGCGAACAGCTGCTGGTTGAGCGTGAACGCCACCTTGACCTCGGCGACGGCACGGTCGATCTGCTGCGGGCCCAGGCCGAGCCCGTCGAGGCGGGACCGGTAGCCGTCCTTGTACGGCTTGGGACGCATCGGGAAGTCGTAGAACGCCAACCCGGCACCGTCGGTGAGCTCGAAGGCACGACCCAAAAGCTTGCCGATCGCCAGGCCGCCGGAGAGGTCGCCCAGGTAGCGGGTGTAGTGGTGGGCGACCAGTGCGCCACCCCAGTCGGCGGTGCGGATCCGGTCGCGGTAGGCGGCGGCGACCGGGGAGTCCGCCGGGGCCGCCGGATCGGTCTGCGGGTCCCAGAACCGCAGGTCGGCGTCGATCGCGGCGCGCCGTTCCAGCGCCGGGTCGTAGACCGCCGCCACCAGCGGGTCGGCGCGGTGGGCGCGCACGCTGTCCTCCAGGGCGAGGTAGATCATCCGCAGCCGGCGCAGATAGTCGCCGTAGCCGCGGGCGTTGACCCGCCCGGCGAGCAACTCGGTCATGAACGTCGAGTGTTCGGCGGCGTCGTGCTCGGCGGTGGTCCCCTCCCTCAGCGCGACCGACAACGGACGGGCGGCGGCGAGGGTGTTCAGCATGGGGCTCCCAACAACGAGGTGCGTGACAAGTTGTCAGAATCATACTGACAACTTGTCAACGTCGTCAATGTGGGGTGGGTGTCAGGGGGTGGCGCCCAGTGCGCGCACCACGAAGCGTTCGATCAGCTCCGCCGGCAGATCCCGCGGCGCCAGGCAGGCGTGGATGAGCGACATGGTGGCGGCCTCGTCGTCGACGCTGAACCGTCCGGCGTCGACCCCGCGGGCCAGGATCTCGCGCAGCACCGCCTCGATCTCCCCGACGTGATCGCGGATCGCGCCCATCGTCTCCTGGGAGAGCACCCCGTAGAGCTGGCGGCCCAGCCCCATGTGGAACTTCTCCCCGGCGTCGACCTGGTGGCGGATGTAGAGACGCAGCCGCTCCACCGGGTCGTCGACGTCGGCGAGCACCGCCTGCAATCCGGCGATGTAGCGGCTGGTCTCGCGGGAGGCGAACGCCACCACCACAGCTTCCTTGCTCGGGAAATGGTGGTAGATCGCGGTGCGCCCCAACCCGGCCTCGGCGGCCAACTGCGCCATCGTGATGGCGTCGAAGCTCTGCTCGGCCATCAGGGTGGCGAACGCGTCGAAGATCCGCTGCTGGATCTGCTCGCGGTGTTCCCCGACGGAGGAGGCGCTGATCCTGGGCACAGCGCGACTCTATAGCCGCCGCGGCCGGCGAGGGTGCATGGTCGGTGACTGCGGCCCGCCGCAGGCGCGGCGCCGCTACCATCAGGCGGATGCGAGGCAGCTGGGCGATCGGCGGTGTGGTGGTGCTGGCGTTGAGCACCGGGTGCACCCAGGTCATCGACGGCACGGCGGTCAAAGCCATCCCCGCGCTGGCGGTGGGAGCCACCCAGGTCGGTGAGCTGGTCGGCGCCGAGCTGGCCAACACCACCGCCGATGTGGCGCCGCCGGAGCCGGTCACCGTCGACCCGAAGGACTGCGCGGTGGCCGCCGGACCGTCGACCACCGCGGTCTACACCCCCGGATGGACGCAATATCACCTGGTCGCCATGCAGGAAGCCGCCGACTACTGGGATCACTCGGTGACCCAGACGGCCGGGAAATATCCCGATGAAGCGGCCGCACGGACCGTGTTCGACGCGCTGGTCGCCGGGGTGCGCGGCTGCGCCGGGGACACGTCGGCCACGGCCACCGACGCGCTCGACGGGTCGACATCGACGTGGACGTTTCAGCTCGACGAGGACGCCGGGGACGCCGGGGACACTGTTGCCCGCTGGACCGCCGCACAGGACGGCAGCCACGACTGGTCCTGTTTCCGGGAGGCGCGGCTGACCGGGGCCTGGGTGGTGCAGAGCGCGGTCTGCCAGGTCGGCAACGGCCGGCCGGCGGCGACCGCCCTCGCCGAGGAGTTGGCGGCGAACGTAGCCGGCAAATGAGCCCGCCCGCCGTGCACCGCCGGGTGCTGCTCACCGTGGCCGCGGTGGCGGCGCTGCTCGCGGCGATGATCACCAGCCCGGCTGTCGGCGCCGACCCCACCCCGTTCGATCCCGATCCGCGCTACTCGAAGGAACTCAGCTCGCGCATCGTCGTCTACAACACGGCGTTGGCCGAGCTCAACATCAAGCTCGGTGACTTCAAGGAGCGCACCGACGACCTGCTGCGCCGCATCGACGAGCACAACGCCGCCGTCGACGCCTACCCCAACCGGACCGCGCCGCCGGCGGTCGCCGACCGGATCAACGCCGAGGGCAACGCTCTGCGCGCCGAGCAGTCCGGACTCTCCACCGAACTCGACGGACTCAAAGCGGAGGCGGAGCGGCTGACGACCGAACGCGCCGCGATCGCCGCGGCCGCCGCCGCCGAACTCAACGCGCTGATCCAGGCGAACCCGCCGCCGCACACCGCGCCGCAGCCGGGCAACCAGTACCAGCGGTTGCCGCCGGCGCCCGCCGGGCCGGTGGCGCGTGCCGGCGGCAACGTGCCGTCGCGCGCGCGGTGAGCGTTTCACCCGCGGTGCGCGGTTCAGAAGTAGCGCGGGAACGCACTCCAGTCCGGGTCACGTTTCTCTAGGAACGCATCCCGGCCCTCAACGGCCTCGTCGGTCATGTACGCCAGCCGGGTGGCTTCCCCGGCGAAGAGCTGCTGGCCGACCAGGCCGTCGTCGAGCAAGTTGAAGGCGAACTTCAGCATGCGTTGGGCCTGAGGCGATTTCGCGTTGATCTCCGCGGCCCATTCCAGTGCCACCCGCTCCAGCTCGCCGTGGTCGACCACCTCGTTGACCGCGCCCATGTGATGCATCTGCTCGGCGCTGTAGGCCCGGCCCAGAAAGAAGATCTCCCGGGCGAACTTCTGGCCCACCTGCCGGGCCAGATAGGCGCTGCCGTAGCCGCCGTCGAAGCTGCCGACATCGGCGTCGGTCTGCTTGAACCGGGCGTGCTCGCGGCTGGCCAGGGTGAGGTCGCAGACCACGTGCAGGCTGTGGCCCCCACCCGCGGCCCAGCCGTTGACCAGGGCGATCACCGGTTTCGGCATGAAGCGGATCAGTCGCTGCACCTCCAGGATGTGCAGCCGCCCGGCGCGCGCGACATCGACGGTGTCGGCGGTCTCCCCGGCGGCGTACTGGTATCCGGTGCGCCCACGGATGCGCTGATCACCGCCGGAGCAGAACGCCCAGCCGCCGTCCTTCGGGGAGGGCCCGTTGCCGGTGAGCAGCACCACCCCGACGTCCGCGGACATCCGGGCGTGATCGAGCGCGCGGTAGAGCTCGTCGACGGTGTGCGGGCGGAACGCGTTGCGCACTTCGGGGCGGTCGAAGGCCACCCGCACCGTCGGCTGGGGCGTGCCGTCGAGCACGTGGCGGTGATAGGTGATGTCGGTCAGGTCGGTGAACCCGGCCACCGGCTCCCACAGGGCGGGGTCAAAGGGGTTGTCGCTCACCCCACCGACTGTAGAGTCGGCTGGCGCGGTGGCGGGAGGCGGCAGGAGCCGGGGCGCAATCGGTGTGCTCTGCCCTGCGGATTCTCCGTTATCGTTTTCCCGTCGCCGCGGAATCCCGCGACGTCGTCGCAGTTCATCGACGTGAGAAGGGTGCCGGCGTGGACGACAACCCCCAACACCAGCACGGGGCCGACCCGACCTGGCAGTCACGCATGCCCGCACCGACCGGTCCGCCGCCGGGCGGCCCGCAACCCGCAGCGCCCGGCTTCGGCTACCCCGGGCCGCCGCCGGTGGGGGGCCCGCCGGTGCAGCCGGTGGCGCCGGGCTTCGGTCCGCCCGCCGGCCCCCGATTCGGTGGGGGAGGGTTCCCGGTGGCCAGGATCGCCGCGATCGCCGTCGCGGTGGCGGGTCTGCTCTCCTTGGCGGCCTCGCTGTTGCCGCTGTACACCATCACCGTGGTGCCGTCATCGGCGCAGCTGGGCGGCGACGACGCACCGTCCGGCGAGATCCGCGTCGGGATTGGTTTCTACGACGTTTTTCCGGTGGTGACGCCGCCGATCGTCGCGCAGGCGATCCCGGTGCTGCTGGTGCTGGCGGCACTGTGTGCGGTGCCGGTGATCGTCGGTCGGGAGTCCACGACCGCGCCGTTGGCGTCGGTCTTCGCCGGCACCGGCACGCTGCTGGCGCTGGTGCTGATCATCAGCAGCCCGCTGCCGTCGGTGGAGTTGACCGGCGAGCTGCTGACCGAGTTCCAACAACAGACCGGCGCCCGCAGCGTCGACAGCCTGATCGCGTCGGTGGGGTCGGTCGGCCCGGGTTCCGGGCTGATCGTCGCGCTGGTGTGCGCCCTGCTCGGCTGGGGCGCGTCGCTGGTGGTGGTGTTTAAACGGGCACCGGCCCAGCCCGCGGCGCTGCCGATGGGTCCGTTTGCGCCGTTTGCGCCGGGTCCGTTTGAGTCTGGTCCGCCGCCGTTTGCCCCGGGCCCGCCGCCGCCTGGCCCGCCGCCGCCGGGTCCGCAGCCGCCGCCCGGCCCGCCGGCCCCGCCACAGTGGTGATCCGGCCATGACCGGTAGCTACCCCCACCTCGGCGTCGGGCCGCCCGCGCGCCCGTTGTCGGCGTGGCTGTCCGCTGCGCTGGTCGGCCTCGTCGCGTTGGTCGGCCTGTTCAGCACGCGATTGCCGGTGTGGGTGATGCACGTCGATGACGAATATCTGCGCGCCAGCGGTGTCGAGGAGCGACTCGGCGGCACCATGGACATCGAGCTCGACTTCTACAGCTGGGGCACCGGCGGGGTGCCGGCCCTCGGGCTGATCCCGCTGGCGCTGGCCGCGGCGGTGGCGGTCGCGGCCACCCAACTGGTCCGCGGCGCCGACCGCCGGCTGTGGGGGGCGACGGCGGCGTTGATGACGGTCACGGTCCTGCTGGCCGGGTCGGTGGGGCTGCGGCGCTCCCCGAAAATGACCGTCACCGGGGAGTTGGCAGAGCAGATGCAGATGTCCCCCGATGGCCCCCAGCTCGACCCCGGCTCCACGGGTCTGCCGGTCAATTACGGGGCGGGCCTGTTCATCGCGCTGCTGTGCGTGCTGATGGTGTTGGTGATCGCGCTCTGGCAGTACATCGCCGCAGCGCCTCGGCGGGCACCGGCGCCGTGGCCACAGCCCGCCACCTGGCCCTGACCGCCGCGACAGCCCATAGCGCGTGGAGCGTGGCCGCCTCAGCGGTGAACCGGTCGCTGAGCGTGGCCGCCCCGCGCTCGAACGTGTCGCTGAGCGTGGCCGCCCCGCGCTCGAACGTGAAGATAGGTTCACACTCGGGCGCGAACGTGAACCCAGCTTCACGTTCGGCGCTGGGGCGCCGGGCGCTGGGGCCCAGACGCGGGCCTAGCCCACGGCGCGGCCGGTGCCCTCCCAGAAGCGGGCGCGCACGGCCTTCTTGTCGGGTTTGCCCAGCCCGGTCAGTGGCAGCGCGTCGACGACCACCACCTGCTTGGGCGACTGCACCGACCCCTTGCGGTCCTTCACCGCCGCCTGCACCTCGGCGGTCATGGTCGCGATCGCGGCCTCATCGGAGGCGGCGTCGGACCGCAGCACCACCACCGCGGTCACCGCCTCACCCCACTTGTCGTCCGGGGCGCCGACCACGCACACCTGCGCGATCGCCGGATGCTCGGCGATGACGTCCTCGACCTCGCGGGGGAACACGTTGAACCCACCGGTGACGATCATGTCCTTGACCCGGTCGACGATGAACCAGAAGCCGTCGGCGTCCTCGCGGGCCATGTCGCCGGTGCGCAGCCAGCCGTCGCGGAACGTCTCGGCGGTGGCCTCCGGCAGGTTCCAGTACCCGCCGGCCAACAGCGGGCCGGCCACACAGATCTCACCGGGCTCACCGGGGGCCACCGGGGTGCCGTCCTCGCCTAGCAGCGCGGTGCGCGCGAACAGGGTCGGCCGCCCGCACGAGGAGAGCCGCTTCTCGTCGTGGTCGGCCTTGGCCAGGTAGCTGATCACCATCGGCGCCTCGGACTGCCCGTAGTACTGCGCGAAGATCGGGCCGAACCGCTCGATCGCCTCGGCCAGGCGCACCGGGTTGATCGCCGAGGCGCCGTAGTACACCGTCTCCAACGACGACAGGTCGCGGGTGCGCGAGTCGGGATGATCGAGCAACGCGTAGAGCATCGACGGGACCAGCATGGTGGCGGTGATCCGCTGCTCCTCGATGATCCGCAGGATCTCGCCCGGATCGAATTTGGGCACCACCACCATCTGGCCGCCCTTGACCACGGTCGGGGTGAAAAACGCCGCCCCGGCGTGCGACAGCGGGGTGCACATCAAAAACTTCGGGTTCGCCGGCCACTCCCACTCGGCGAGCTGGACCGTGGTCATCGCGGTGATCGACCCGACCGTGCCCATGACGCCCTTGGGTTTGCCGGTGGTGCCGCCGGTGTAGGTCAGCCCGCCGATGTGATCCGGCGCCAGGTCGGCGACGGCCAGTGGCCGCGCCGGATACTTCGCGGCCTCAGCGGTCAGGTCCACCCCGACCTCGGCGAGCTCGGCGGGCACCGGACCCAGGGTGAGGATCTGGCGCAGCGACTCGACCCGTTCCAGCAGACCGACCGCACGCTGCACGAACGCGGGGGTGGGGTCGATGATCAGCGAGCTGATGCCGGCGTCGGCCAGCACGTAGGCGTGGTCGTCGAGCGAACCCAGCGGGTGCAGCGAGGTGCGCCGGTACCCCTGGGTCTGGCCGGCGCCGATGATCATCAGCACCTCCGGGCGGTTCAGCGACAGCAGGCCCACCGCGGTGCCGGTGCCGGCGCCGACCGCCTCGAACGCCTGGATGTACTGGCTGATCCGGTCGGCCAGCTGGCCGCCGGTCAGCGTGGTCTCACCGAGGAACAGCACCGGGGCGTCGCGGTGACGGTGCAGCGCACCGGCCAGCAGATGCCCGGTGTGGACGGGGTTGCGTAGTAGCTCGTCGCTCATGGACCCACACTAGAACGTGTTGCAATATCGGTGGGCGCCGCCCGGCGAACACCCCGGTGGAAGGCACGATGGACCCATGTTCGCCACCCTCGACGACCTGCTGGACCGGGTGCACGTGGTGGCCCTGCCGATGCGGGTGCGGTTTCGGGGCATCACCACCCGCGAACTCGCCGTGATCGACGGCCCGGCCGGCTGGGGTGAGTTCGGTGCCTTCCTCGAATACGACGACGACGAAGCGGCGTCGTGGCTGGCGGCCGGGCTGGAGGCGGCCTATCGCCCCCCGCCGGCGCCGCGGCGCACCCACATCGCGATCAACGCCACCGTCCCCGCGGTGCCCCCCGCGCAGGTGCCCGAGGTGCTGGCACGCTTCCCCGGGGCGCGCACCGCCAAGGTGAAGGTCGCCGAACCCGGCCAGACCCTCGCCGACGACGTCGCCCGGGTCGAGGCGGTGCGGGCGTCGATACCGACGGTGCGCGTCGACGCCAACGGCGGCTGGACGGTGCCGCAGGCCGTGGCGGCGGCCCGGGCGCTGACCGCCGCCGGCCCCCTGGAATACCTGGAGCAGCCCTGCGCCACCGTGGCCGAGCTGGCCCAGGTGCGCCGGCAGGTGGCGGTGCCGGTGGCCGCCGACGAGAGCATCCGCAAAGCCGCCGACCCGCTGGCGGTGGTGCGCGCCCACGCCGCGGACGTGGCGGTGCTCAAGGTGGCCCCGCTCGGCGGAGCCACCGCGCTGAGCCAGATCGCCGCGCAGATCGCCATCCCGGTGGTGGTCTCCAGCGCCCTGGACTCGGCGGTGGGCATCGGATCGGCGCTGGCGGCCGCCGCCGCACTGCCGCGCCTCGACCACGCCTGCGGGCTGGGCACCGGCGGGCTGTTCATCGAGGACGTCGCCGAACCTGCGGTCCCCGTCGACGGCGCGCTGCCGGTGCGCGCGGTCACCCCCGACCCGGCCCGGCTGGCCGCGCTGGCGGTCCCCGCCGAGCGCCGGCGGTGGTGGATCGAGCGGATCCGGCGCTGCCACGCCGTTTTGGCGGCGCGAGCGCGGTGACGCCGACGCGAGGACGCCGAGGCGAGCCGATCGCGTAGCGTCACCACCGTGATCAATCTGGCCTACGACGATCGCGGATCCGGTGCCGCCGGCACCGTGGTGTTCATCGCCGGGCGCGGCGGTGCCGGGCGCGGCTGGCACCTGTACCAGGTGAAAACGTTCATGTTCGCCGGCTACCGCACCATCACGTTCGACAACCGCGGGGTCGGTGCCACCGCCAATGCCGACGGGTTCACCACCGAGACGATGGTCGCCGACACCGCCGCGCTCATCGACGAACTCGTCGGCGGTCCGGTGCGCATCGTCGCGGTGTCGATGGGGTCCTTCATCGCTCAGGAGCTGATGCTGGCACGCCCGGAGCTGGTGCACTCCGCAGTCCTGATGGCCACGCGGGGGCGAGAAGACAAAGCCCGCAGCTTCTTTCGGTCCGCTGAAGCCCAACTGGCTTCCTCCGGTCTGCAGTTGCCGGCCGAATATGATGCCAAAGCTCGACTGTTGGAGAGCTTCTCGCCCAAGACGCTCAACGATGATGCAGCCGTGGACGATTGGATCTCCATGTTCACCATGTGGCCGTCCGAATCCACCCCGGGCTCGGCCTGCCAGCTCAACGTCGCCCCGCAGACCAACCGACTTCCGGCCTACCGGTCGATCGCTGCTCCGGTTTTGGTACTCGGCTTCGCCGACGACGTGGTGACACCGCCGCATCTGGGTCGTGAGGTCGCCGAGGCGATCCCCGGCGCCGCCTTCCAGCTGATCCCCGACACCGGGCATCTGGGTTTCATCGAGGCGCCGGAGGCGGTGAACACCGCTGCGCTGGACTTTTTCGCCGCCCACCCGTGAACCGGCCCGGGCCCGGCACGTGGGACGGCTTAGGCTGAACCGGTGAGCAACCCCTCGACGATCCAGGCGCGTGTCGTCGTCGACGAACTGATCCGCGGCGGTGTGCGCGACGTCGTGCTCTGCCCGGGTTCACGCAACGCGCCGTTGGCGTTCGCGCTGGCCGACGCCGACCGGGCCGGCCGGATCCGGCTGCACGTGCGCATCGACGAGCGCACCGCCGGATACCTGGCGATCGGGCTCGCGATCGGCGCCGGTGCGCCGGTGTGCGTGACGATGACGTCGGGCACGGCGGTGGCCAACCTCGGCCCGGCGGTGGTGGAGGCCAACTACGCACGGGTACCGCTGATCGTGCTGTCGGCCAACCGTCCCTATGAGTTGCTGGGCACCGGCGCCAACCAGACCATGGAGCAGCTCGGCTACTTCGGCACCCAGGTGCGCGCCACGATCAACCTCGGACTGGCCGAGGACGCACCGGAACGGCTGGATGAGCTCAACGCCACCTGGCGCTCGGCGACGTGCCGAGTGTTGGCTGCGGCCACCGGATCTCGCAGTGCCAACGCCGGGCCGGTGCATTTCGACATCCCGCTGCGTGAGCCGCTGGTTCCCGCCCACGAACCCGACGGGGAGCGCGGTGCGCATCCACCCGGCCGACCCGACGGCACGGCGTGGACCGCCTCCCCGCCGGTGGTGTTCGACCAGCCGCTGCCGATCGACGTCACCGCCGACACCGTCGTCATCGCCGGCCACGGGGCCGGTGAGCACCCCGATCTGGCCGGGCTGCCGACGGTGGCCGAACCGACGTCGTTCGCCGGTCGTGTCCCACCCAACCCGCTGCACCCGCTGGCGCTGGCGCTGCTGCGCCCGCAGCAGGTGATCATGCTGGGCCGGCCCACCCTGCACCGCCCGGTCGCCGCACTGCTGGCCGACCCGCAGGTCGCGGTGTACGCGCTGACCACCGGACCGCGCTGGCCCGACGTGTCGGGCAACTCGCAGGCCACCGGCACCCGCGCGGTGCTCAGCGGCACCCCGAACCCGGCCTGGCTGCGGCGCTGCGCCGAGCTGCACCGCGATGCGCTGGCGGCGGTGCACGGACAACTGGCCGCCCACCCGCTGACCACGGGACTGCACGTCGCCGCGGCGGTGAGCGCCGCGTTGCGCCCCGGGGACCAACTGGTGCTCGGCGCGTCCAACCCGGTGCGCGACGCTGCCCTGGTCGGCCCGAGCACCCCGGAGGTGGTGGTGCGCTCCAACCGCGGCGTCGCCGGCATCGACGGCACGGTGTCCACCGCGATCGGCGCTGCGCTGGCCCACGAGCGCGACCATGCCGACGGGCGCACCATCGCGCTCATCGGCGACCTGACGTTCGTGCACGACAGCTCCGGGCTGCTGATCGGGCCGACCGAGCCGACACCGCAGCGGCTGACGATCGTTGTCGCCAACGACAACGGTGGCGGCATCTTCGAACTGCTCGAACAAGGCGACCCCCGGTTCTCCGACGTGTCCTCGCGAATCTTCGGAACCCCGCACGACGTCGATGTCGGGGCGCTGTGCCGCGCCTATCACGTCGAATCCCGCCAGATCGAAGTCGGTGAACTCCGATCGGCGCTCGCCGAACCGAGTTCGGGGATGCGGGTGCTGGAGGTCAAAGCGGACCGGTCGTCGCTGCGGGCGTTGCATGCGGCGATCAAGGCGGCGTTATGAAGCTGAACCGGTTCGATCCCGTCGTCGCACGGGCGAAAGCGGTGGGGCAGTTGCTCGTTCACGGCCGCGGTGTCGACGCCCCCGACAGCTGGGGTCGGCGGGTGCTTCGCTGGGCGCGGATCACCGTGCTCATCGTGGCCGGGTTGGTCACGTTGCAGTCGGTACTTCTGGTCGCCGGTGCGTGGCGCAACGACCTGGCGATCGACCACAATATGGGAGTTGCCCAGGCCGAGGTGCTCAACGCCGGCCCGCGGCGCTCCACCATCGAGTTCGTCACCCCCGACCGCGTCACCTACCGGCCGGAACTCGGGGTGCTCTATCCCTCCGAATTAGCCACCGGCATGCGGATTTACGTCGAATACGACAAGTCCGACCCCGACCTGGTGCGGGTGCAGCACCGCAGCGCGGTTCTGGCGATCATCCCGGCCGGCTCGGTCGCGGTGGTCGGCTGGCTGGTGGCCGCCGTCCTGCTGGCGCTGCTGGCGTGGGTGGAGGTGCGGGTTGACCGCTACGACACGAAAAGACTGTCCAGCCAACCTGATTCCTGAGCGTCGATGACATCGTTGGTGTTCAGGTTGTACACCGTCGGGGTGCCCGGATTGTCGGGGTTGACCTGCTTGAGCCGAGTCATGTTGGTGCTGTTCATCAGCGCGGTGTCCGCCGCGGGCAGATCGATAGCGATCCGGGCGATCGCCATACCCGAGACTCCGTTGTGTGCAGCCATCGTCGCCAATTGCGTTGCCGACGGGGCATCGGCGCTACCGTTCTGCGCGCGGTACATCTCGGTCACGAAACCCTGGTAGGACGGCGCCGGTGTGCCCGGGTCGGCGGCGAGCAGCAACGTGTTGGCTATCCGAGCGGAGGTGTCGTTGTTCCGCTTGCCGTCGAGGAAGGTCAACCACCGGTAGGTGACCGCCAGGTCGCCGGCGGCCAACCGTTGGGAAAGCGCGTCGCCGGAGGCGTCCTCGAAGTGGGCGCAGACCGGGCACTGCGGTTCACAGAAGATCTCCAACTGCACCGGTGCGTCGGCCGCACCGACGAGAACGCTGAAACCGTCGGCACCGATCGCCGTGCCCGGCGCGGTATCGGCGTGAGCCGGTGTGGCGAGGGTAAACGCACTGCCCAACGTGACCGCTAGCGCCGCCAACAGGTACCGCATGCTGTAGACCTCGTTTCTCATCGGTGTCGTGCCGCCGACGCGACCCGGCACGCTGTGCTCGCGCGGTGGTCGTGTCCCGTATCCCCAGCCGCAACCTTATCGACATTCATTTCCATCAGCATCAGCAATATGCGTGTTGCAATTGTCACCCAGCGGTTTTTGCCCACCGATGACGCGGTGACCGCGGCGGTGTTGCGCCTGGTCGATGAGTTACGTGACGCCGATCACGAGGTCTTGATCATCGCCCCGGACACGCCGCGCGGCGCGCCGCCGGCCGACCGGGTCTACGGCGGGATGCGGGTGCACCGGGTGCCCGCGCTGCGGCGGGCGGGGCACGCGCCGACCGGCCTGCCGTGGCCGCGGCTGCGCCGGGTGCTGCGCGGCTTCCGCCCCGACGTGGTGCATCTGGTCGGCCACGGCCTGCTCGGCTACGGCGCTCTGCGGATCGCCCGTGGGCTTCGGGTGCCGGTAGTGGCCGTCGACTACGACGATCGGGTCGGGCCGGTGGCCTGTCATCTGTACCGCCGGGCGAGCCGAACCCTCGCCGTCGGGGAGAGTGGGCTCGATGATCTCGCCGCCCACCGGATTCCGCGGGTGCACTACTGGCCGTCGGGGCGGGTGGGAACCGGTGCGGGCGGCGAACTCGTCGAGCACTACCGGCAGGCATGCGCCACTCCGCGGCGCGCCCGGGGGCCGCACCCGGTAGCGTCGGGGCGGTGAGCCGAGCCACCCTGCACAAAGACCCCCACGAGGTGGCGTCGATGTTCGACGGGGTGGCGCGCCGCTACGACCTCACCAACACCGTGATGTCGCTGGGGCGCGACCGCGCCTGGCGTCGCGCCACGCGCGCCGCCCTGCAGATCGGAGCCGGCGACACGGTGCTGGACCTCGCCGCCGGCACCGCGGTCTCGACCGTCGAGTTGGCCAAGTCCGGTGCACGGTGTGTGGCCGCGGACTTCTCGGTGGGGATGCTCGCCGCCGGGGCGCGACGGACGGTGCCCAAAATCGCCGGGGACGCGACGCGGCTGCCGTTCGCCGACGGGGTCTTCGACGCGGTCACGATCAGCTTCGGGCTGCGCAACGTCGTCGACTACCCCCTGGCGCTGCGCGAGATGGCGCGGGTGACCCGCCCCGGCGGGCGGCTGGTGATCTGCGAGTTCTCCACCCCCACCAGTGCGCTGTTCGCCACCGTGTACAAGGAGTACCTGATGCGGGCGCTGCCGGCGATGGCCGATGCCGTCTCCAGCAACCCCGACGCCTACCGGTACCTG
Source organism: Mycolicibacillus koreensis (assembly GCF_002104795.1). Classification (GTDB taxonomy): domain Bacteria; phylum Actinomycetota; class Actinomycetes; order Mycobacteriales; family Mycobacteriaceae; genus Mycobacterium; species Mycobacterium koreense. The sequence continues at coordinate 34,757 of NZ_NCXO01000016.1, read as the reverse complement.
GCCGAATCGATCCGGGCCTGGCCCGGCCAAGAGGCGCTGGCCCGCCAGATCGCCGCCAACGGCTGGGGGCAGGTGCGGTGGCGCAATCTCACCGGCGGCATCGTCGCCCTGCACGCCGCCGACAAGCCGTAGGGGCGTCGAACATCCGGCTGGTTGGTTCCGCTCAGACCATCGGTCGTCGAAGACGATGAAGAGTAAATGTCGCAGCGGCGGCGGTGTTGAGTGGGAACATGCGAACTACCCTCGGGAGCCGGCGGTAGATCAGACCGAGCACACGCAAAATCCGCCTGTGACGCCGCTCGTCGGCCGGTGTCCAGCGCAGACCGAGTTGTCGGCGGATCTCCTCAGGGGTGAGGCCTGTGTTGAACCAGGCATGCACCGGACCGAACAGCCGATCCAGCGGGAACGGCAGCATTCGCAGGTGCAGCAGATCATGGAAATACGCACCGACGGTTTCATCAATGTCCACGCGCTGAAGGGATTTCTCCCAGTATTCCCAGAAGTCGACCATCGACTTATGCCACATGTCCTGGGGCACTTGCAGACCGGTGCCGAATCGGGCGCACAGCCGCAGTAGAGCTTCTTCTTCAGTCGGACTCATGGGTCCGTGCATACGGACCGAGGTGTCCCAGAACCCGTAGAACAGGCAGGACGCAACCCACAGCTGCAGTTCCCGGTCGAATGCGTTGTATTTCACCGGCGAGAGCGGTCCTGACCGGACCTGGCGATGCGACTCGTTGACGGCTTGGCGGTACAGATCGATTTGCTCCTGCGTGCCCTCCAAGGCGATCCCCAGGTACGCGAGGGTGGTGCGAGCACGCTTAAGCGGGTGACGCATGACCTGTCCGGTGGTTACGCTACTTTCCACGACGCCGTATCCGACTTCCGGCCATGCCAACTGCAAGAATACATTCGCCGTGTCCCCGATCAGGGCGCCGATGCCATCGATCCGCCGCCTCAGCACGGCGATTTCCTCGGCATGGAGTTCCGCTAAGGAAATCTCTTTGGCGCCGTTCCGCTTCGCCGACGACCGGTCTATGTTTTCGTCACGGCCCTCATCCAAGACATTTGTCATTTTCTCTCCCTAAAAACTTGTACCTTTTGACGTGTGGGGGTCTGCTTGTTGTGGAATGAACGAAACTTCGTAACCGTGTGTCCATCGCATATGTAGGACCGGGTTTTTCAACGACGATCCCTGGTGCGGTCGTGACCAGGGAGCCGAGAACTTCCACCGATCTTGCTGTCCCGCCAGATCGATTCGAGGTGGTGACGACTCCGTCGGCGGCGATGATGTCGGAGTGGTCACCGCGGTGTCCGGTCGCCTGGTCGTGTCCGTGTGAAGCTGCCGTGAAAGCCCGGGAAGAAGCCGGTGGGTCCGGCCGCTGTGGCGACGGGCCCGTCGTGGATGTTGCGGGCATCGATGATGTGTAGTGAGGTGCACCCGCCGCTGGTGACCTGTGTCAGTAGCCAGCCGTCGTCTTCGGCGACTGCGTCGGTACGGGGAACGAAGAAGGGTTCGCCGGGGACGTCGCCGGGCGCGAATTGCAGACGCTGTTCGGTTCCGGTGGTGTGGTCGACTTTGTAGATCTCGTTGGGGGTCTCGGGCGTGGAGCGAAGCGTCGTGTAGTAGCCGTACGTGTAGGGAAGACCGGCTCGCCGCCAGTCGTACTGCGGTAGCTCATAGCGACGGGCATTGATGTCGCGCAGTGAAATCGTGCCGGAGGGTGCGATGGTGACGCGTGTGGTGCAGCCGCCGACGGCGCGGGTGCTGGTCCGGAACTGCCGCGTCGGTACGAAGAAGTCATCAGGGTCGGGGAACCTGACAAGATCGACGTGTACGCCGAGGTCGTCTTGGTAGGCGTTGACGATGTGAACGTAGGCCAGGGGCTCGTCAAGGGTGTATTCGGCCATCTGACCGCCGTTGCGGGGGACCAAGATAACGCGTGTGGGCTTATCCCGGTGCCATTGCGCTGCGAGTTCTTGAGGCTGGGTCAGCGCCTTCCACGGGTCGACGGTGATCGGTGAGATCAGGAAGACGAGGAATTTCTCCGTGATCGCGAAGTCGTGCTGGATATGGGCTCCGTCGAGGGGAATCGTCGCGATCGAACGGGTGTGACCGTCGGGGCTGGTTCGGTAACACCTGAGGCCGAGGGGCAGTTTCGGCAGCAGACGGGGCACGACGTCGATACCGAAGTTGAACAGTTCGCCGGTCGTGGCGTCGACGCGCGGGTGCGGAGAGTATCTGCCGATGCGACTCAGCGCGCCGTCGAGCGAGCAGGCGCCGATGGTCGTCAGGGTGTGGGGATCGAGTTCCCAGGGTTTGCCGGCATCGGACAACGCCAGCAACCGCCCGGCGTGGAACATCGCTTGTGTATTGGCGGAATCTGCGGGCAGACGTGGTTGCGCCACCACCCGGGCAGTCGGTTACCGATGCCCTTGACGTCGGCGCCGCGCCCGTTCTGTATCTGGGTGAACTTGCGGGTGCGGACATATCGCGATCGGAAGGTGATTCGGCCGCCGTCCAACCGGTACCGGCAGACCAACCCGTCGCCGTCGAATGGATGCTGTGCGGCGAAGCCGCCACCTTCGAAACGCACGGGCCCGTTGCGGTAGAGGATGCCGCTGAGTTCGCCGGGAACGGTGCCGTCGATCTCCAGTTCCACCGGTTCCGGAGTTTCCGGTATGTCGGCGGTGTCGACGAAAATCGGGTTCCGTCGGTGTTCTTGCAGAGCCTGGTCCATGTCTCTCCTCGGCGCACGGCAACCTCGTGGTGTCGTCACCCACACCATCTGGATATGACGATATCCACATCATTGGCGGTGGGCGTCGGATTGTCAACGTGGCGGTAGGCTCAGTGGCATCGAAACGGATCAGCCTGAACGCGTCTACGGTGGCAAGTCGCTGGGCGAACGCCGTGCCCAACGCAGGCAACAGCTGTTCACCGCGGTCTTCGATTGCCTCCGGGACGACGCAGCTGACCGGTTGTCGGTACGGCAGGTCGTTGTCAGATCCCGCCTCAACCAGCGCTACGTGTACCAGGAGTTCGGCAGCCTCGACGGGATGCTGCAAGCCAGCTTCGACGTCGCCTTCGCCGAACTCTTCGAGTATCTGCAGGCGCTGGCGCAAGAACCGCCGGCCTCGGTCGAGGCCGGCGCTGCCGTACTGGCTCGAGCTGTCTGTGCCTTCATCGAACACCAACCACACAAAGCCCGCCTCATCCTCGTGGACTCGCTGAAAGTGGCCTCCCTCGCGGCGCGACGGCGCGACGCGATCCAGGACATCGCCGAGGCGTATTACCAGTTCCTCAACCGCTGGGTCGAAGACGGCAAACATACCCGTGACGACCTCATGCTGGTCTCACGCTTTCTCGTCGGAGCTACCGGTGAAGTCATCATCGGAACCCTCGACCAATCGATCCCGGGAAGCCCGGCTGACCACGTCGACGTGCTCGCCCGCCTGTTCGCAGACACACTGCGACAATTCGAGAGACCCAGCGCTGAGCGGTATTCGGGCGCAACGGCTCCGGGACCGCAGCCTGCTGAGTCTCAAGGCACGCGAATCGAACTCAGCTGAACGGGCGACGACGGTCGATCAGCTTCGAGGTCAGGCCGCTGCCGCGCCACAGCCGGGCCACCAGGTCGGCGTCGTCGTCGGTGACCAAATTGGCCATCACCCGCACCGCCACCGTCATCAACGCCGAGGACCGCATCGCCAGCGGCCCGGTCGCGGGCAAGAACCGTTTGAACGTCAACAGCAGTGCAAGCCGGCGCGCGATCGAGAAGCTGCGCCCGTAGCGCTCCTGCAGCACCGCCGGCCACGCGTGGGTCAGGTCGGGCTGATCGAGCAACTCCGCGGCCAGCCGCCCGGATTCCAGGCCCGAGTCGATGCCTTCGCCGTTGAGCGGGTTGACGCACGCCGCGGCGTCGCCGATCAGCATCCAGTTCGCCCCGGCCACCCCCGAGACCGCCCCGCCCATCGGCAACAGCGCCGAGAGCATCGCCCGCGGATCGGACTCAAAACCCCACTCCTCGCGGCGCAGATCGGCGTAGTAGCGCATCAGCGGGCGCAGCGCCAGGTCGGCCTGCCGCTTGGTGGTCGACAGCGCGCCCACCCCGATATTGACCTCGCCATTGCCCAGCGGGAAGATCCAGCCGTAGCCGGGCAGCAGTGCCCCGTCCGGCGACCGCAGCTCCAGATGCGAGGTCAGCCACGGCTCGTCGTGGCGAGGTGAGGCGAGGTAACCGCGCGCAGCCACCCCGTAGACGGTCTGCTGATGCCACTGCCGCCCCAGCACCCGGCCCAGCGGCGAGCGCGCCCCGTCGGCGACGATCAAGCTCTGGCAGCGCACCGTCGCACCATCGGCTAGTTGCACCGAACACACCCGCCCGGTGGCGTCGTGATGAACACCGACTGCCTTGACGCCCAGCAACATTCGGGCACCGGATTCCTCTGCGGTGCGACGGATCCGGTCATCGAGTTCGGTGCGTGGCACCGCGCTGCCGGTCGACGGGAATGACGGTCCGGGCCAGGCGACCTCGACGGCGCTGCCGAAACCGCTCAACCGCAGGCCGCGGTGTTGCACCCGCCCCGCCAGCCACTCCGACAGCCCCAGCCGGTTCAGTTCGGCCACCGCGCGCGGCGTCAGTCCGTCGCCGCAGGCCTTGTCGCGCGGGAAGGACGCCGAATCGATCAGCAGCACGTCGCGTCCGGCCCGCGCCGCCCAGGCCGCGGCCGCCGAACCGGCCGGTCCGGCGCCGACCACTACCAGCTCGGCGTCTTCAGGTACGCCGGTCGCAGAGTCACCCATGGTTCACCAGTATGTTGGAGCCGTGAGTACACCGGTGAACGTGGTGGCCGGCGTCGACCTCGGTGACCCGGCGTTCGCTGCGAACGTCCGCGACGCGGTGGGCCGCATCGAGGAGTTGATGGACACCGAGCTGCGCAGCAGCGACGCGTTGATGACCGAGGCGGTCACCCACCTGTTCGACGCCGGCGGCAAACGGTTCCGCCCGCTGTTCACCGTGCTCGCCGCCCAGCTCGGCCCCGACCCGGACGCCTGGCAGGTCACCGTCGCCGGCGCGGTCATCGAGCTGGTGCACCTGGCCACCCTCTACCACGACGACGTGATGGACGACGCCGAGATGCGCCGCGGCGCCCAGAGCGCCAACGCTCGCTGGAGCAACAGCATCGCGATCCTGGCCGGCGACTACCTGTTCGCGACCGCCTCGCGGCTGGTGTCGCGGCTGGGACCCGACGCGGTGCGCATCATCGCCGAGACGTTCGCCGAACTGGTCACCGGCCAGATGCGCGAGACGCGCGGCAGCACCGCGGGCGCCGACCCGATCGAGCACTACCTCACCGTCGTGTACGAGAAGACCGCCTGCCTGATCGCCGCGTCGGGTCGTTTCGGCGCGACGTTCTCCGGCGCTGACGACACCCAGATCGACCGGCTCGCCCGTCTCGGCGGCATCGTGGGCACCGCGTTCCAGATCTCCGACGACATCATCGACATCGACAGCGACCCCGATGAGTCGGGCAAACTGCCCGGCACCGACCTGCGGGAAGGGGTGCACACCCTGCCGGTGCTCTACGCGCTCGCCGACACCGGCCCGGACGCCGACCGGTTGCGTGAGGTGCTGGTCGGCCCGATCGACGACGACGCCCTGGTCGACGAGGCGTTGACGCTGCTGCGCCGCTCGTCGGGAATGACCCGGGCCAAACAGACCGTCGCCGAGTACGCACAGCGCGCCCGCGCCGAGCTGGAGCTGCTGCCGGCATGTGCCGGCCGCGACGCTTTGGCCACCCTGGTCGACTACACCGTCACCCGTCACGGCTGAACGCCGGAACCTCCCCGCGCCCGATGGCGTTTAATCAGCAGTAGTCCGCGAGGAGGCGACCGGTGATGAAATGGCATCCGCACCACAACACGGCAAAGACGTTTGCGCTGATGGTGGTGATGTCGGCGCTGATCGTCGTGGTCGGACGGATGTTCGGCCCGACCGCGATGTGGGTGGCGGTGGCCATCGCGGTCGCGATGAACTTCTACAGCTACTTCAACAGCGACAAGCTCGCACTGCGGGCGATGCGCGCCCAACCGGTGACCGAGGTGCAGGCCCCGGTGATGTACAAGATCGTGCGTGAGCTGGCGACCGTTGCCCACCAGCCGATGCCGCGGCTTTACATCAGCGACACCAACGCCCCGAACGCGTTCGCCACCGGACGTAATCCGCGTCACGCCGCGGTCTGCTGCACCACCGGGATCCTGCAACTCCTCGACGAGCGGGAACTGCGCGCGGTGCTCGGCCACGAGCTCTCCCACGTCTACAACCGCGACATCCTGATCTCCTGTGTGGCCGGGGCGTTGGCGTCGGTGATCACCGGTCTGGCCAACATGGCGATCTTCGCCGGCGCGTTCGGCGGCAACCGCCAAGGCGGCAACCCCTTCGCGATGCTGCTGGTGTCGTTGCTGGGACCGATCGCGGCGAGTGTGATCAAGATGGCGGTGTCGCGCTCGCGGGAGTACCAGGCCGACCAGTCCGGCGCGGAGCTCACCGGTGACCCGCTGGCGTTGGCCTCCGCGCTGCGCAAGATCTCCGACGGGGTGCAGGCCGCACCGCTTCCGCCGGAGCCGGAATTCGCCAACCAGTCGCATTTGATGATCGCCAACCCGTTCCGGGTGGGGGAGAAGATGGGGCAGCTGTTCTCCACTCACCCGCCGATGGCCGACAGGATCCGCCGACTGGAGCAGATGGCAGGGCGCTGAGACCACGAAAACGTCTCGAAAACACCGGATTTCACCGCTCGTCCCGCGGTTTCCGAACGCCCGGTATAAAAATTATACCTCTGGTCAAAATATATCGGGTCAGATATGATATGGGGACGTTGCGCTATCGGAAGCTAAGGGGGTTTCCCCATGATTACCCAATCCGAGCCGAAGTTCTACGATTCCGCCTACCGCGATGCCGGATGGTCGACGACTCTGAGCCAGCTGGTGTACGTCACCCGCGTCGGCGCCGAGATGACCCAGGCGGAACTGGCCGCCGCGATGGGCACCAGTCAGTCCGCGATCGCGTCCTGGGAGAGCGGCGCCCGGATACCCGGGGTGGAGACCCTGGAGCGTCTCGCGGTCGCGTGCGGCAAGAAGCTGCACGTCAGCATTGAAGCTGACTGACCGCAACGGCGGCGCCGGTGCTGCGGTGGACGGTGCCACCGCGAACGCAGTGCTGGTGTTGCCAATCGTCGAGGGCGTCCTGGGCGGCGTGGTCGAACACGATCGTTGACACCTCGACGTAGACCGTTGTGCCCGGCGGCAGTGCGGCGAGGGCGGCGGTCAACTGGGGCAGTGACAAGAAGGTGCAGGCGCCTTCGATGCGCAGCCGCCACTCGGTGTCGTCGAGTTGTTCGGTGCTGACCTTCGCGCGCACCACCTGCCAGCCGGTCAGGATGATCGCCAGCGCCAGCCCGATGAGCACCCCGGCGAGCAGGTTGATGAACACCACCCCGGCGAGGGTCACCAGGTAGACGGTGAGGTTGCCGGTGCGGGCGGCGGTGCGGATGTCGCCGGGTTTGACTAGCCGCGCCCCGATGACGATCAGCAGCCCGGCCAGCGCCGCGGTCGGGATCTGTTCGATCAGCGCGCAGAACGGCACCGCGAACAGCAACACCCACACCCCGTGCATGATCGCCGACGCCCGCGTGCGTGCGCCCGCGCCGACGTTGGTGGCGCTGCGCACGATCACCCCGGTGATCGGCAATCCGCCGAGACTGCCCGCGACGATGTTCGCCGAGCCCTGCCCGATCAGTTCCCGGTTGAAGTCGGTGCGCGGACCGGTGTGCATCCGGTCCACCGCCACCGCCGACAGCAGACTCTCGATGCTGGCGATCAACGCGACGGTGAGCACCCCCACCGCGAACGCGCCCCAGTGCCCGTCGGGCAGTGACGGCAGGGCGATCGCGTCGAGCAGCGAACCGTCCAGCCGGATGCGGGTCACCTCGACCGGCACCGCCAGCGACAGCGCCGTGACCGCCACGATCGCCACCAGCGGGCCGGGGATGCGCGATGCGAGCCCCGGCAGCCGGCCCCAGCCGACCATGATCGCGATCACCAGGGTGCCCAGCACGACGCTGACGGGACTCGCATCCGCGACGGCGGCGGGCAGCCCGACCAGGTTGGCCCACGCCGAACTCGCCGACTCTCCGCCGAGCAGTACATGGGCCTGCTGCAAGGCGATGGTGATCCCGATGCCGGCCAGCATGGCGTGCACGACGAACGGCGAGATCGCCAAGGCGGCGCGCGCCACCCGGCTCAGCCCGAAGATCACCTGCAGCACCCCGGCGGCCACGGTGATCGCACAGGTCACCGCCCAGCCGAACTGGGCGACCAGCCCGGCCACGATCACGGTGAGCCCGGCTGCCGGTCCGCTGACCTGGACCACCGACCCACCGAGTGCGCCGGCGACGACACCGCCGACGATCGCCGAGATCAGCCCCGCCAACACCGGGGCGTCGGAGGCCACGGCGATCCCCAACGACAGCGGCAGCGCGACGAGGAAGACCACCAGCGACGCCGGAAGGTCGTAGCGCAGAATCGCTCTGAGCCGATCGGTCGACGCTGAGCCCGTCGCCGTCTGGGTGCGGTGCTCAACCTGCAGAATGAGAGTCTCCCTTGATCTGGTAATCAGACTGTGCGCCAAGCATTTCCCGGGCGCTTTTCTGCGACGCTAAGGGCGCGCGAATCCGGTGGGCAAACCGGTGCCGACGATGCATAGAAAACTCACATACGCGCGGTGAGACACGCCACAAAACCGCCGGTCAAGGTTAATTCTTCGTGAACGGATTGGCGATTGTCGATCGGGCCGGAAGAATGTCGCCATGGCAACCGCACCGCCGGACGGCGGGCAGCACCGGCGGCAGGCCATCCTGGGGCGCCTGCCCCGCATGCATCGCCCCGACGGCTCACCGATCCGGGTCCTGTTGGTCGACGACGAACCCGACCTGACCAGCCTGGTCGAACGGGCTCTGCAGTACGAGGGCTGGGAGGTCGACGTCGCCCGCGACGGCCGCGAGGCGCTGCACCAGATCAGCGCCGGAGACCACGACGTCCTGGTGCTCGACATCATGCTGCCCGACATCGACGGCATGCAGGTGCTGCAGCGAGTACGCGAATCCGAATCCTATCTCCCCACACTGCTTCTCACCGCACGGGATTCGGTGATGGACCGGGTCAGTGGGCTGACCGCCGGGGCCGACGACTACATGACCAAGCCGTTCAGCCTCGAAGAACTGGTCGCCCGGTTGCGCGGGCTGCTGCGCCGCTCGGCACTGCTGGGCAACCCGGTGCCCGAGCGGCTGATCGTCGGCACCCTGGTGCTCGACGGTGCGAGCCGCGAGGTCACCCGCGACGGCGATCAGATATCCCTGACCGCAACAGAATTCGACTTGTTGCGCTTCATGATGAGCAACCCGAATCGGGCGTTGAGTCGCACCGAGATCCTCGAACAGGTGTGGAATTACGGGTTCAACGGCAAGACCGGCATCGTCGACCTCTACATCTCCTACCTGCGCAGGAAGATCGACGCCGAGCGCGACGCGATGATCCACACCGTGCGCGGCGTCGGCTACCTGCTGCGACCGCCGCGATGAGCCCGCGGTGGCGGTTCCGGTGGCCGAGGTCGGTGCGCACCCAACTGGTCGTCGGGGTCTGCGCGGTGGTCAGCGTGGTGGTCCTCGCCCTCGGTGTGTTCTCGGCGCTGAGCCTGCGCAGCTACGTGACCACGATGAACGACGCGGAGGTGTCGCGGTCGCTGGCCGCGTTCAGCCACGCCTTCGCGCAGCGTCGCGAACGCGCCGCCGACGAGCCGCTCACCCATTTCGTCGGACAGGGCCCGGGCAACCTGATCGCGGTGCTCGACGACGACACCGTGGTCAACTCGGCGGTGTTCGCCGACGGTGAGGCCCGCCCCGCCGGCCCCGATCTCACCGCCGCGTTGCAGGCCCAGCAGTGGACCGACGGCGTCGCGCACACCGTCTCCCTCGGGTCCGCCGGGGACTACCGGGTGCAAAGCCGCACCGTCGACGGGCACCGGCTGGTCGCCGGGATCTCGCTGACCCGCTCGAGTGCGCTGCTGACCACCAAGATCCTGCTGGTGGCGGCGCTGGTGGCGGTCGCCCTGGTGATCACCGCGCTCGGCACGATCGCGGTGATCGGCTACGCCCTGCGGCCGCTGCGCCGGGTGGCGGCCACCGCCGCCGACGTCGCCGCGTTGCCGCTGGCCGACCCCGACCACCGCATCACCACCCGGGTGCGCGACACCGACCCGGCCAGTGAGGTCGGCGTGGTCGGCCAGACGCTGAACCTGCTGTTGGAGAACGTCGACGCCGCGCTGGCCGAACTCGCCGGCGCCGAGCGGCGCACCCGCCGGTTCCTCGCCGACATCAGCCATGAACTGCGCACCCCGCTGGCGGTCATCCAGGGCTATGCGGAACTGACCCGCCAGGACAGCGCGACGCTGCCGGCCACCAGCGAACACGCGCTGGGACGCATCGAAGCCGAGGCACACCGGATGGTGACGCTGGTGGAGGACCTGCTGCTGCTGTCCCGGCTGGACGAACGCCAGGACCTGCGCACCGAGGACGTGGAGCTGACCGACCTGGTCAGCGACGCCGTCGGCGACGCCGCGGTCGCCGGCCCCGACCACCGGTGGGTCACCGACCTGCCCGAGGCTCCGGTGCGCGTCAGCGGGGACCGGGACCGGCTACTGCAACTGGTCGCCAACCTGTTGTCCAACGCGCGGGTGCACACCCCGGCCGGGGTGACGGTGACCGCTGCGGTCACCGTCGACGCCACCCACGCCGAGGTGACCGTCACCGACGACGGGCCGGCCATCGAACCGGCGCTGCTGCCGCATCTGTTCGACCGGTTCGTGCAGGCCGACGCCGCGCGCTCCCGGCACGCCCAGGGCGCGGGGCTGGGACTGCCGATCGTGGCGGCGATCGCCGAAGCCCATCACGGCACCGTGGCGGCCGAATCCACCGGCGGGCACACCGTGTTCCGGGTGCGGCTGCCGCTCGGCTAGAAACCGCTGCCGTACACCTCGTGGCCCGGGGTTTCGGCGATCAGCCCGCGGTAGGCCTGCTCGACGGTGGAGCCGTGGTTGATCACCCCGTCGACCTCCCGGGCGATGGGCATGTTCAACCCGTACTTGCCGGCGAACTCCATGACCACGCTGGCCGCCTTGACCCCTTCGGCGACCTGGTTCATCGCCGCGATGATCTCCTCGACGGTCTTGCCCGACCCGAGCTGCTCGCCGACGTGGCGGTTGCGGCTGCGCTTGCTGGTGCAGGTGACGATGAGATCACCCATACCGGCCAGCCCGGCGAACGTGTCGCGCTGCCCGCCCATCGCCTCGCCGAGCTTGGACATCTCGCGCACCGCCCGCGCCATCACCATCGCGCGGGTGTTCTCCCCGATCCCCAGCGAATAGCCCATGCCCACCGAGATCGCGTAGACGTTCTTCAGCGCCCCGGCCATCTCCACACCCACCACGTCGTCGGTGGTGTAGGTGCGGAACCGTTTGGTGCGGAACAGCCCCGCCAGGTTCGCCGCCAGATGCTGGTCGGGCATCGCCAGCACCGCCGCCGCGGCGAAGCCCTCGGCGACCTCGCGGGCGATGTTGGGTCCGGCCAGGATCCCGGCGGGATGGCCCGGCAGCACCTCTTCGACGATCTGGGACATCCGCATGTTGGTGCCCTGCTCGAGGCCCTTGACCAACGACACCACCGGCACCCAGGGGCGCAGCTCGGCGGCGAGTTCGGTGAGCACCCCGCGGAAGCCGTGGGAGGGCACGCCCATCACGATGACGTCGGCGCAGCGGGCGGCCTCGGTGAAGTCGGTGGTGGCCCGAAGGGTGTCGCTGAGCACCACCTCCTCACCCAGATAACGGGAGTTGCGGTGGTTGGTGTTGATGTCCTCGGCGGTCTCCTGCGAGCGCACCCACTGCAGCGTCGGGCCGCGGCGCGCGCAGATGGAGGCGACGGTGGTGCCCCAGGATCCCCCGCCGAGAACGACGACCTTCGGTGTGCGGATGGCAGCTGACATGTCGATCAGCGTATTGGGGTCCGCCGTCCTATACCGGCGGGTTGGCAAACTGGCCGTGGCTCACCAGGTGTCGACGACGCGTCCGCTGCCGAAGAACCCGTCGCGGCCGGCGGCGGCGGCCAGCGTCGCGGCGATCACCGACCGGGTCTCGGCCGGGTCGATGACGTCGTCGATCTCGAATGCCCGCGCGACGTTGAACCCGGTGACCCGTTCGCGGTAGGCGGCGGTGGCCTCGCGGACCAGCTGCTCGGCGGCGGCGGGATCGTCGAGTTCGGCGAGCTGTTTTCGCAGCGACAGCCGCACCGCCCCCTCCAGGCCCATCGGGCCCATGTGCGCCGACGGCCAGGCCACGGTGAGCAGCGGCTCCTGGGTGGACCCACCGAGCATCGCCTGGGCGCCGAGTCCGTAGCCGCGGCGCAGCACCACCCCGATCAGCGGCACCTGCAGGCGAGCGGCGGCGGCGAGCACCCGCGCGGAGTGCCGCAGCACCGCGGTCCGCTCGGCGTCGGGCCCGCCCATGATGCCGGGGGTGTCGACCAGCGAGACCACCGGAATGCCGAACGCGTCGCACAGCTGCAGGAACCGGGCCGCCTTATCCGAGGCGTCGGCGGTGAGCGCCCCGGCCATGCGCAGCGTCTGGTTGGCCAAAAACCCCACCGGGCGGCCCTCGATGCGCCCGAACGCGGTGACCAGCTCCGGGGCGAACTGCTCGCGCAGCACGGTGACGGTGCCGGTGTCGCAGATCGTGGTGATCACCGGGCGCACGTCGAACGGGGTGCGTTCACGCGCGGGGATCACCGCACGCAGCGCGGTCTGGTCGGCGACCGGCCCGGCGGGGCGGTCCCCGGCGAAATACCCGACGAGGGTGCGGGCCAGCGCGACCGCGGCGGCCTCGTCGGGCACCACCGCGTCGATGACCCCGTTGGGGGCCATCACCGAGACCGGCCCCAACTCCTCGGCGCGGTGCTCGCCGAGGCCGCCGGCGGCCAGCATCACCGGCCCGGCCACCCCCAGGGTGGTGTTCTCGGTGGCGATGAGTACGTCGGCGCTCGCGGCGAGCACCGCGTTGCCGGCGAAACACGGACCCGCGCTGATCGCGATGCGCGGCGCCACACCGGAGAGCTTCGCCCACAGTGCGAACGTCCGCACATCCAGGGCGGAGACCGCCGGATAGTCGGTGTCGTTGGGTCTTCCCCCGCCACCCTCGGTGAAAAATACGGTGGGGCAACGCAACCGAGCCACCGTCGCCAGAAGTCGATCGGATTTGTGGTGCCCGCGAAGACCCTGGGTGCCGGCCATCACCAGATAGTCGTAGCTCAATACCGCGCACTGGGCGCCGTCGATGCGGGCCAGCCCGCCGATCAGGCCGTCGGCGGGGCTGCGCGCCATCAGCTCCTCGACCGAGAGTCGCTGCTCCTGGGCGGCGGTGGCCAGCCGCCCGTACTCGACCAGCGAACCCGCATCGATGAGGTCGGCGATGTTCTCCCGCGCGCTGCGTCCGCCCGCGGCGTGACGGCGGGTGACCGCATCGGCGCGGGCGGCGTCCTCGGTGAAAGCCCGACGCCGGTACAGCTCGGCCAGATCGTCGCCGTCGCCGGGCGCCACGCCGCTGCTCAACCGGCCAACGCCGGTTGAGCGCAGCGTCCGAACACCATCGCCTCGTCGATGCGGTCGAACCGGTAGTCCAGTGCGTCGGCGAAATAGTTCTGCCGAACATTCCACGGCCGCTTGGTGCCTGATTTCGGCAGTGCGTGCAGCGCGCGCAGCACATACCCGGCCTGGATGTCCCAGGCCGGTTTCTCCGGCATCGGCTCACCGCCCAGATGCGGATAGGCGTGGGTGTAGCCGCGGGTGCGCATGTGCTCCACCAGTTTCGCCGTCGCCCGCGCAGTCATGTCGGCGCGCAACGTCCAGGAGGCGTTGGTGTAGCCGACGCACCAGAACAGGTTGGGGACGTCCTCGAGCATGTGGGCTTTGTAGACGAACCGGTCGGCGGGTTTGATCTCGGTGCCGTCCAGTGAGATCCGCACCCCGCCGAGTGCCTGCAGCTGCAGGCCGGTGGCGGTGACGATGATGTCGGCGTCGAGGTGGGCGCCGGACTGCAGCGTGATGCCGTCGGCGTCGAATCGCTCGATGCGGTCGGTGACCACGTCGGCGCGGCCCTCGCTGATCGCGGTGTACAGGTCGGCATCGGGGATCAGGCACAGCCGTTGGTCCCACGGCTGGTAGCGGGGTTTGAAATGCACGTCGACGGCGTAGCCGGGCGGCAGGTTGGTGATCGCCTGACGGCGCAGCAGCCACTTCAAAAGCGGCGGGGTCTTGCGGGCCAACACCCAGATGATGCCCTCGAACACCGCGTTGCGCAGCCGGATGATCGGGTGGGCGAGCCTCCGCGGCAACACTTTTCGCAGAACGTCAGCGAACGGACTAAACCGTGACGCCGAGATCAGATAGGTGGGGGAGCGCTGCAGCATGGTGACGTGGGCAGCTTTCTGCGCCAGCGCGGGGATCAGCGAGACCGCTGTGGCCCCACTGCCGATCACCACCACCCGTTTGCCGGTGTGGTCGAGGTCCTCCGGCCAGTGCTGGGGGTGCACCACGGTGCCGCTGAACTGATCGGCGCCGGGGAAATCCGGGGTGTAGCCGTGGTCGTAGTTGTAGTAGCCGGATCCGAAGAACACGAACCGGGCCCGGTAGGTGCGCTGTTGACCGTTGTGGCTGACCTGCACCGCCCAGGTGTCGGTGGTCGAATCCCAGTCGGCGGCGAGCACTTCGCTGTCGAATTCGATGTGCTCGTCGATGCCGTACTTTTGGGCGGTCGCGGCCAGGTACTCGCGGATCTTGTCGCCGTCGGCGACCCCTTCCGGGCGGGTCCACGGCTCGTAGGGGAAGCACAGGGTGAAGATGCTGGAGTCCGACCGCACACCCGGGTAGCGGAACAGGTCCCAGGTGCCGCCGATGCGGGCGCGCCGCTCCACGATCACGTAGCGGGCGGCCGGGTTGCGTTCGGTGATGCGGTAGGCCGCACCGATCCCGGAGATGCCGGCGCCGACGATCAGCACGTCGAGGCAGTCGCCACCGTCGCCGCCGTCGCCGGTCTGCTCGGGGGCGGGCTGGCGTGTCACCGTCATCGCGGTCCTCACTTCCGGGTGTGGTCTCGATCACCACGATAGGCACCCCGGCGGTGTTTGGGCCACAAGTCGCAGCGACGAGATGGCTATGGTCGAAGGCAGGCGGGGTTTTTCCCGTCGTCGGCCCCGAAGGAGGCGGCAGATGTTGCACAACGATTTTCCCGGAGTCCGTGAGATCGAGGTCCTCGCATCGGTGCACGGGCGGACCTGCGTGACGATCGTGACGCCCACCGAGGGCAAGCCGCAACATCCCGACGCGCCGGTGACCGCGTTTCGTAACCAGACCAGGGCGGCGCTGCAGAGCATCACCGACGACGGGGAGCGACAGATCTTCGCCGAGGGGTTCGTCGAGTTCACCGACCCGGATTTCTGGCGCCACCAGTCCCGTTCGCTGGTGGTCTACGCCACCACCGACGGGGTGTTGACCTACCGGCTGCCCAACCGGCTCACCGCCGTCGAAGTGGTCGCCGACCGGCTGCACCTCAAGCCGCTGCTGCGGGCGACGACCTTTCCGCAGAGCGCGTTCATCCTGGCGTTGGCGGAGAACTCGGTGCGGCTCATCGAGCTGTCCGGCGACGCTCCCGCCCGGGAACTGGCCGTGCCGGATCTGCCCACCAGTGCTGCCGACCACGCCGGACGCTCGGCGATCACCGGCCGCAGCGAGTTCGGGGGCCTGTCGGGCTCCGACCAACGCCAGGTGCGGGTGCGCCAGTACGCGCGGGCGATCGACCGGGCCCTGCGTGCGGTGCTGCCCGACGGGACGCTGCCGCTGATCCTCGCGGCGGCCGAGCCGATCGCCTCCACCTACCGGGAGGTCAACTCCTACCCGGGGCTGGTGGCCGAGACGCTGACCGGCAGCCCCGAAACCCGCTCGGCGGGCCAGCTGGCCGCCGACGCCCGCCCGGTGCTCGACCGCTTCTACGCCGACCAGATCGAGCAGTGGCACCGGGTCTTCGCCGAGCGCCGCGCGCAGGGCCGAGCCCTGACCGACCTCGCCGACGCCGCGCGGGCGGCCACCTACGGCCAGATCGCCACCATGCTCATCGACATGGACACCGTGGTCGCCGGGGCGATCGACCCGGAGACCGGGGCGGTGTCACTGGAGACCGGGGACACCGGGTACGGGCTGGTCGACGAGATCGCCCGGCGCGCGCTGCTCGCCGGAGCCCGGGTGCTGGCGGTGCGCCGCGCCGACATCCCCGACGGCGGCGAACTCGCCGCGATCCTGCGGTTCGCGCCGGTCAGCGGTAGTTGACGAACTGCAGCGCCACCTCGAGGTCGGCCTTCTTCAGCAGCGCGATCACCGACTGCAGATCGTCGCGCTTCTTCGACGACACCCGCACCTCCTCGCCCTGAATCTGCGCCTTGACGCCCTTGGGGCCCTCGTCGCGGATGAGCTTGGTGATCTTCTTGGCGTTCTCGCTGGAGATGCCCTGCTTGATGGTGCCGACCACCTTGTAGCCCTTGCCGGACGCCTGCGGTTCACCGACCTCCAGCGACTTCATCGAGATGTCGCGGCGCACCAGCTTCTCCTTGAACACGTCGATGGCGGCCTTGACCCGCTCCTCGGTGGAGCTGCTCAACTCGACGGCCTCCTCACCTTTCCAAGCGATCGAGGTGTCGGTGCCGCGGAAGTCGAATCGGGTGGCCAGCTCCTTGGCGGCCTGGTTGAGGGCGTTGTCGACTTCCTGCCGGTCCACCTTGCTGACGACGTCGAACGATGAATCCGCCATGGAATGAGGTCCCCTTTCGGTGCGTGTCGCGGTCGCGGTGCCCCCATGGCCGCTTGTGGGTGCGGTCGGGGCGCGTTGTAGTCTGCTTAGCGCACCCCGCCAGGTTGCCCGAGCGGCCAATGGGAGCGGACTGTAAATCCGTCGGCGTAAGCCTACGCAGGTTCGAATCCTGCACCTGGCACCACAAGCACTCCAAGCGCGGCTGCGGCCGCGGCCGCGCTCACCACAGCTGATCGCTGACGTCCTCACCGCTGCTGCTGTCGTCGCGGTGATCGTTCCAGTCGTTGCACTCGCCGACCACCAGCGCCTGGCCGCGGTCGGGGTCCTCGGGCACCGGCGAGATCATGGTCGCCACCCCGTCTTTGACCGTTGTCCAGCGGTCGCTGTCGGGGGTCAGCGCCGCGGTCTGCCACCCGCTGACCCCGAGCAGCACCGCCACGTTTTTTAGTGAGGACTGCGCGGTGGTGTTTCGCGGGATCGCGAAGGTCATGTCGACCCGGCCGGTGTAGGGCGGCCCCGGGTTCTCCTCGGGGGCCGGCGGCGGGGCGCCGGGCTCCGCGGAGCACGGCTGGAACCAGAACCGTGCCTGCACGTCGTAGAGCGAGGCGACGTGGACGACCCGGCGGGCCGTCTCCACCACGCGGGCGCGGGCAGCGTCGTCGGAGAGCCCGGCACGCTCGGGCCCGGAGAGCGCCACCACGGTCAGCCCGGCGATGACCCCGAGCACCACCAGCGCGATACCGAGCACCAACACCGGGGTGCGGACCGCCCGGCGCTGCGCGTCCTCGGCGTCGGCCATCTCAGAGGTCACCGGTGAAATCGACGCTGCGCCAGCGATCGGGACGGATGGTGAACAGCACCGCCTCGGCGTCGTCGCCGGAGCGGGCGAACGCCCGGCCGGCCTTCTCGCCCAGGTAGCGCACCGCGATCCGCTCGCGGATCTCCAGCGGTGCCGGGGTGGTGGCCGCGGTGACCGTGCCCTCCACGATCACGTACTGGTAGGGCAGTTCTTCACGCTGCACCACCACGGTGACCACGCCGGCGGCCCGCACCAGCTTCGCGGTGCGGTTGTTGACCCCGGTGTTGATCAGGATGTCGCCGCCGGGGGTGTAGTCGTACCAGATCGGGATGGCGGCGGGGGGCCGGCCGTCGCCGGCGGCGACCGAGAGAACACAGATGTGTTTGTCGGCGAGGAACTGTTCACGTTCGGTCTCGGTGAAGGGGCGCGCCATGGGGATATTCCATCAGATCGGGGCGCCGGTGTGGGTCAGGTGGGGCAACCGCCGTCGTGCAGGTGCGGTTGCAGCTCGGTGAGCGGCACGCGGGCCTTGACCGCGGCGGCACCGACCGGCCCGACACGCGCCGCGGGCATGTACACCACCAGGTCGTCGCCGTCGAGGAACCATGCCCGGTAGTTGTCGCTGTAGTTTCCGCCGGATGCCCCGGGTTCGAAGCTCTCCACGGTCAGCGGTCCGTCGTCACCGAACTGCTCGACGATCTGGTCGTGGATCAGTGGCGGGATCGCCTCCGTCGGGTCGACGCCGGGGCAGAACAGGTCGCTGAGCTGCATCTGGCGTCCGGCGAAGAAGTCGAAGGTGAACGTGGTGTATTCCTCGTTGGGGTGAGGGGTGCCGGCGACGTACCAGTCGCCGTCGAAGACCACCGAGGTGATGTCGGGGCCGTGGTGGAACACCGAGTGCTTGAGGGTGGCGCTGCTCTCGCCGTCGCCACCGCCGTCGGACTCCGCGTGCTGGTGATAGAACTCGCGCACAAACGTTTTCAGCGCCGGACCGGCGGTCGGGTCGTCGATCAGCTCGATCGGATAGGTGACGCTGACATGGGTGTGCTCGGTTTTCCCGTCGAGGGTGCAGCGTCGCGCCGGGGTGTTCCACTGCCCGCCCAGCTGCGCACAGAACCCGATCGGTCCCGACGTCGTGGTCGGCGGGGAGTCCGGGTCGCCGCCCGGGGAGCCCTGGCAGCCGGCGGCCAGCAGCGACACGGCGCCCAGCGCCGCGATCCAACGAAGATGCGTCACCTGTGAGAGTTTACGAGGCCGGGCATGATGGTCCTATGTTCGAACGAGACCGGTCCGAACGTGACCCGGCCGAACGTGACCGTGACGAATCCGGGCGGCCGCGCAACGCCCGGCCCCGCGACGCGCTGGGCCGTCCGCTGCCGCGGGGCAGCCGCGGCGTGCCCACCGTGCCCGAGGATCTGCAGTTGCCGCCACCGGAGTCACTCGCCTACGCGCAGCGCCTGCTCGACGAGGGGCGGGCGTTCCACGCCCACGAGGTGCTGGAGGCCGCGTGGAAGACCGGCCCCGACGACGAGCGGATGCTCTGGCAGGGGCTGGCCCAGCTCGCGGTCGGGATCACCCACATCCAACGCGGCAACCGCACCGGTGCGGCGGCGTTGCTGCGTCGCGGCGCGGGCCGGCTGGGTGCGGCGACACCGCGCCACGACGTCGACGTGGCGGGGCTGATCGGCTTCGCCGAGCGGCTCGCCGAGCGGGTCGACGCCGGGGCGGCGATCCCGGCCACCCAGCTGCGGCCCCGGCTGGTCAGCCGCCCAGCTCCCACCCAATCGTGAAGCCGTGGTGCAACACCAACTCGGCCAGCAGGTCGGTGCGCCGACCCAGCGGCCAGCACCGGGCGGTGAACGCGGCAATGCCGAAGATCGCGACGTTCAGCGAGGTCTCCGGGGTGGTGCGCGACCGGTACACGATCGCGTCGAGGGGATGCGGATCGGCCGGCGTCGGCGGCCACCAGCGGTGCACCGCGTCGGCGAGCCGGTGGCAGGTGCGCCACACCGCCGGGTGCTGGCCGGTGCTGATCTGATCGTCGAGGTCCAGCAGGTCCAGGTTGCGTTCGGTGCGCAGGTCGAGCACCCGCAGCGGGCGCGCTGCCACCAGGCGGGTGATCTGCTGGTCGGCGTGGTCGGCGGGGATCAACAGCCCGGTGCCGCGGTAGCGTTCGCGGGCCGCGCCGGGCAGCGTCGACCCGGCGTAGCGGGTGCGAAACGCCCCCGACTCGGGGTCGAACCGGAACCGCGGGGTCGCGAACCCCGCCCAGTCCCAGGCCTCGGGCCCCTGGGCCTCCAGCCGCCACAGGGTGGTGCCCGCCGGCAGGCGCCGCCGCGCCAACCCGGAGGGGCGCTCGGCGGGCAGCGGGCGGCGGTAGCCGGCGGCGAGCTCAGGCACCGAGGGCGGCCAGCAGCGTCCGGGCGGTGGGCGCCCGGTCTCGGTGGCGCAGCGCCTCGACGATCGAGTCGCCGTCGAGGTCGTCGCGGCTCAACCGCATGATCCGGTCGGCGGCCAGCGCGTCGTCGGTGAACCGGCCCAGCAGCTCCAACAGTTCGGGCAGGTCGGCGCGCAGCCGGTCCCCGTCGAACTGCCACGCCGGGAACCAGGTGCGGTTGCCCACCGGCGCGCCCAAAAGCTTGCCGCGGCTGCGCAGCCGGTGCACCGCCTGCGGAGAGGAGAACCCCAACCGACGCTGAACGTCCGGGGTCGGCAGGGAGCCGGCCGTGAACTCGGCGACCAGCGCGGCGTTGCGCTGATCGTTGAGGCTCTGGGCGGCAACGCGTTCCAGCGTTCCCGACGGGGTGGTCGGTGCGGTGAGCAAGGTGTCGAGCACCTCGGCGAACTCGGCGTCGCGGCGCGCGCGGTCGGCGATGCGTTCGGCGAGGGTGGCGGCGGTGGACATGACATCAGCCTACCCGGTGCACCGACATCGAAACAATCGAAACCGTCGTGGGGGAGGTGTATTGAGGTGTGCCCGGGCGGTCGAGCAGGATCAGGCCATGGGTCTTCTGCGTTCCTCCCGCGCCGTGCTCACCGACGACGACGTCGCCGCCGCTTTGGGCCGCGCCGTGCGACTGATCACCCCACTGCTGGGGATGCTCGCCGACACCGACCCGCTGGGGCTGAAGGCGCGCACCCACGACGATCCCGCCGCCGACCGGGCGCCCGCCGGACCCGCGGTGCTCGAGTCGGCGCTCGAGTCGATGGTCGACGGCGCCGCGTGGGTGATCAACGTCGCCCACGCCCCCGGCACCCGGGCGTGGGACGGCATGGACGTGCGTCACCGTGCCAACTGGTGGGTGCGCCGGGTCGGCGCGCTGAACACCCTCGCGGTCGCCTCGCCCCGGTCGTTGGGGTTGCTGAGCACGTTGCTGCCGGTGCAGCCGATGCTGGGCTTCGCCAACCAGGCGCTGGTGCTGTGCGCCGTCGCCCGCGAACACGGTGTCACCGACCCCGCGGTGTGTGTCCAGCTGCTCGCCGCGGTGCTGTGTGGGCGCAGCCTCGACCGTGACCTCGCCGAACGTCACCTCGACCCGGACGGGGACGTCGAGGAGCCGCGTCCCTCGCGCAACCCGATCACGCTGATCCGCACCTGGTGGCACCTGGCGGCGGTGCTGCGCGGGATCGGCGACGAGTTGGACCGCCGCCCCCAACCGCGGCGGGTGTTCCGCCGGCTGTCGGTGCTGCCCGGTGTCGGCGGGGTGGCCGCCTACCTCGGCGAATACGGGGCGCTGCGCCGTGCCGCGAAGGCCGCCACCGCCTACCTGGGCGCCTACCAACAGGCCCGTCCCGATGCGGTGGGGCTACCAGAGGTTGACGGTGGGCACCCCGAGGTCGACGGCGGCGTCGAGCAGAGCCCGGTCGATCTGACGTAGCGCCTGCACCGCCCCGGCGACCCGCCGGTTCTCGGTGTCCGGACCGGCGGTCGGGGTGGCGAGGGCTTCGGCGGCGTCGAGCAGATCGGTGGCCGAGCGCAGCCCCCGCGGATCGCGGCGCTGCAGGTGGGCGATGAGCGCGTCGATGTTGGCGCGCGTCTGGGCGGCCGCGGCGGCGATCAGGTTGGTCACCTGCCGGGATTGTGTGGTGGGCACGGCGCTGGCGCGGGCGAGCGCCCGCGCGTAGTGGTCGCAGGCGTTGACCAGCCGCAGGCTGCGGCGCATGGTGTTGCGCCCCGCGATCCCGGCGATGCCGACGGTGACCGGTTTTGCGGCGGTGCGGAACTGCTGCAGCTGGGTATGCACCCGGCGGGCCTGATCGGTCGGGTGCACCGTGTCGCCGGCCAGGGCGGCCACCGAGGTGTCCACCGATTCCGACAGCGCGGTCAAAAACGCGCACGCCGCGTCGCGGATCGCGGTTTTGGTCCGTGTCGGCAACACCAGCAGCGCGACCCCCACCCCGATGACCGCACCGATCGCGGTCTCCTCGATCCGCAGCACCAGCACGTCGAGGCTGAACTGGCCGAGCAGCCCGTACAGCAGCGCCAACACGGTGGTGATCCAGAAGATCATCAACGCATACGACACCTTCATCAGATAGAAGGCGGCGAACAGGCAGACGAAGATCAGCAGCACCGCCGCGCCGGGACGCCCGGAGACCGCGGTGGCCACCAGCACCCCGGCCGGCACGCCGAGCACGGTGCCCAGCAGCCGCTGCCAGCCCTTGGTGAGGGTCTCGCCGAACGAGGTGGTGCCGGCGAAGGTCACGAACGCGGCGATCACCGCCCAGTACCACCGGGCCGGGGAGAGCGCCTCCCCGGCCACGATCGCCAGCGACACCGCGACGGTGACCTGGATGGCCTGCCGGGTGGTCGGGCGCATGCCGTCGCCGTCGGGCGGTTCGGGGGCCGATTGGGTGGCCAGCGGGGCGGCCGGGCTCGCGCTGCCCCGCTCGGCGAGCTCGCGGATCCGGCGGATCACCGCGACCGCGTCGGTGACCGCCATGCCGACGCGGCGGGCATACAGCTCGGTGCCGCGGGTGCCGGCGGGATCGGCGGTGATGAGCGGGCGCGCCGCCGCCTCCACCCGGTCCAGCCCGACCGAGCGCGGCACCCGCATCTCGGCGGCCAGATCCGACAGCACCGCGGCGACCTGGGACCGGGTGGCCGGCGCCAGGTCCGCACCCGCGGCGCGTCCGGCGGTGATCGCGACCCGCTCGAAGGTCAACTCGGCGTCGAAGAGCCGCAACGCCAGGTCCGCGCCGTCGACACCGGGCCACACCAGCGCCGGATCGACCTTCTCCTCGATCTGGGACTGCGCCATCAGCGCGGTCTCGTTGAGCCGGGCCACCCGCACCGCCAGCCGTCGTCGCCGACGCTCATCGTCCGGGCCGGCGGCGACCACGTCGGCGGCGGTCTCGGCGACGATCGCCATCCGCGCGCGCAACGCCCGCACCGTACGGTGCAGCACCCGCTCTGGGCGGTCGGGCAGCAGGTAGCTGCTGATCAGCAGGGTGCAGGCAGCACCGACCGCCACCGCCGCGATCAGCCACGGCAACTCGGCGGGGGTGGCCTCCAAAAACAGGGTGAAGAAGTAGGTCATCACCGCGACCATCCCCAGCGCCATCCCGCGCGGGCCGAAGCGGCGCACGTACACCGCGACGAACGTGATCGCCACGAACACCACGTCCGCGGCGATCCAGTGCGGGCCGAGCAGACTGGCCACGGTGATCGCCGCCGCCGCCGGAACCGGCAGCAGCAGCAGCGTGATGCGCTGGCGGCGCGGATCGGGTTCGTTGACCGCGCGGGCGGAGATCATCGCCACCACCGCGCCGAGCACGGACACCGTCACCGGCGCCCCGGTCGCCAACGCCAACAGGTAGAGCACCCCGAGGGCCACCCCCAGCGCGATCGTGGTGCGAATCGCGGTCTGCAGCCGCAACAGCCCCGGATCCGAGCCGACCGCCCAGGTGCGCGCCTGCTCGACCAGAAAGCGTCCGGCCACCGGGCTCAGCGCACCCCCACGGCCGGCGCCGAGAACCCCACTGCGACCGGCCACCGCGCCCCTTTTCCGCCTCGATCTCGCCCGGCACAGACTGCCACGCGTGCCCTGTCCCATGGTGCACCGCCGGGCCGCTACGCTTCGCAAGCGTGACCGAGCCCACCGTGTGGCCCCTCGCCGACGGGCGTGAACTGCTGTTTTTCTCCCTGCCGGCTCACGTGCCGGCACCGGTGGCCGACCGGCGCCCGCTGCCGCCGCGCCGCGAGCAGCCCACCGAGTTGCGCTTCGACCAGACCACCGGAGCGTGGGTGATCATCGCCGCCGACCGCCAGGACCGCACCTACAAGCCGCCCGCCGACCAGTGCCCGCTGTGCCCGGGACCGGGCGGGACCACCAGCGAGATCCCGGCACCCGACTACGACGTGGTGGTGTTCGAGAACCGGTTTCCCAGCCTCGCCGGAGCCGGGCCGATCAGCACGCCCCGCGCCCCGGGGTTTCACACCGCGCCCGGCAACGGCCGCTGCGAGGTGATCTGCTTCTCCGCCGACCACACCGGCTCCTTCGCCGACCTGCCTTTCGCCCAGGCGCGGTTGGTCGTGGCGGCCTGGCGGCAGCGCACCGCGGCTCTGCTGGCCGCCGACGGCGTCGAGCAGGTGTTCTGTTTCGAGAACCGCGGCGAGGAGATCGGGGTGACGCTGTCGCACCCGCACGGCCAGATCTACGCCTACCCGTACCTGACGCCGCGCACCGCGACCATGCTGGCCCGAGCCCGCGAGCACCGGGACCGCCACGGCGGCAACCTTTTCGCCGACCTGTTGGCGCGCGAGGTCGCCGACGGAACCCGGGTGATCGCCCGCAGCGCGACGTTCACCGCGTTCGTGCCGTTCGCGGCGCGCTGGCCGGTGGAGGTGCACCTGTACCCCAATCGGTGGGTGCGCAACCTCACCGAGCTCACCGAGACCGAACTCGACGAGTTCGCCGCGCTCTACCAGGAGGTGCTGCGCCGCTTCGACGCGCTCTACGGTGCGCCGCTGCCGTATATTGCTGCGCTGCACCAGTATCGCGACAGCGCTGCGCAACGCGACGGCTACTTCCACGTCGAGTTCCTCTCGATTCGCCGCAGCGCCACCAAACTGAAGTACCTGGCCGGGTCGGAGTCGGCGATGGACGCGTTCATCGTCGACGTCACCCCCGAGTCGGTGGCCGCCCGGTTGCGGGAGCAGGCCCGGTGACGGTGCGTTACGCCGCGCCGGGGCGGATCAACCTGATCGGCGAGCACACCGACTACAACGGTGGGTTCGCGTTGCCGATCGCGTTGCCGCAGCGCACGATTGCCACCTTCATCCCCGGCGACGCCGACACCGACAGCGTCACCGCCTACAGCGACCATGCCGAGGAGCCGGTGCACATCGCGCTGGACACCGCCCCGGGCGCGGTGAGCGGATGGGCGGCGTATGTGGCCGGGGTGATCTGGTCGCTGCGCCGCAGCGGCTACGCCGTACCCGGGGGCCAGCTGGCCGTGGCCTCCGACGTGCCGATCGGGGCGGGGCTGTCGTCGTCGGCGGCGCTGGAATGCGCGGTGCTCGGCGCGTTGAGCACCGCAGCGGGTCTGACCATCGACCGCACCGAGGCGGCCCGCATCGCCCAGCGCGCCGAGAACGACTACGTCGGCGCCCCGACCGGTCTGCTCGACCAGCTCGCCGCGCTGTACGGGGCGTCGGCGACCGCGCTGCTCATCGACTTCCGCGACGTCGCGGTGCGCCCGGTGACGTTCGACCCGTACGGTCACGCGGTCGCGTTGCTGCTCATCGACTCGCACTCCCGCCACGACCACGTCGGCGGGGCGTACGCCGCCCGGCGGGCCTCCTGTGAACGCGCCGCCGCCGACCTTCAGCTCGCGTCGCTGCGGGAGGTCGACGACGTGGCAGCACTCGAGGGGGTCGCCGACCCGATCGACGCCCGGCGCGCCCGGCACGTGGTGACCGAGAACCGTCGGGTGCTCGATTTCGTCGCCGCCCTCGCCGATGCGGATTTCGTTGCCGGGGGGCGGCTGTGGACTGAGTCGCACGCCTCGATGCGCGACGATTTCGCGATCACCACCGCCCACATCGATCTGATCGCCGACACCGCCGTCGACGCCGGGGCGCTGGGCGCGCGGATGACCGGCGGAGGGTTCGGCGGCAGCGTCATCGCGCTGGTGCCCGAGGCGCGCGCCCGCGAGATCGGCGCGGCGGTGCGCGCCGCGGTCGTCGCCGCCGGGTACGCCGAGCCGACGATCACCCGCACGTTCGCCGCCGACGGCGCCGGGCTGTGCCCCTGAGGGCCCGATAATTCGTGTGCCGGCGGGGTCGGTGGGCCTGGCAGGCTGACCCCATGACGACGCCGGCGGAGACTCCGAACGTGCAGTCGACCGGGGTGCTGGTGGCGCGCGTACTGGCCGCGGTGATCGGCACGCTGGCCACCATGTGCTGGTTGATGCTGCTGTCGCTGCCGATCCTGTCGCTGCTGCACTCCTCGGACCGCAGCTACGATCCGCACGGCTACGGCATGGTCTTCGGGATGCTGATGTCGGTGCCGGCTGCGGTGGTCGCCGCGGTGATCATGCCGTTCGCGCTGCCGCAGCGGTGGTGGGTGCGCGGGTTCGCGGTGACGTTCGCGGTGGCCGGGGTCGTGGAGGCGGCGCTGTTCGCGGTGCTGTACGTGCTGAACCCGTGAATCAGATCATGTCGTTGCGGGTCAGCCAGCGCATCACCGGCCAGCCGACGAACACCGGCAGCCAGCAGGTCAACACCCGGTAGAGCAGCACCGAGGGCACCGCGACCGCGGCGGGCACCCCGAACGCCGCCAGCCCACCGATGAGGGCGGCCTCCACCGCGCCGACCCCGCCGGGGGTGGGGGCCGCCGAGGCGAGCGTGCCACCGACCATCGTGACGATCGTGACCGTGACGAACGTGGTGCCCCCGCCGAACGCCTCCACGCTGGCCCACAGCGCCAGCGCGGCCCCCAAGGTGGTGCCGGCGGCGCCGAGCACGATCAACGCCAGCCGTTGCGGTTCGCGGGCGAGGGCCACCAGGTCGGTGGAGACCTCTTTGAGGCGCGGACCGATCGCCTCGGCCATCCAACGGCGCAGCTTGGGCACCAGCAGGAACGTGCCGATCACGCCCAGCAGCGCCCCGGCCGCCAGATACAGCAGGGTCGCACTCGGCACGAAATGCGACAGGTCCGCCGAGACCCCGGCCGCGGCACTGAAGAAGATCAACAGCAGCACGTGCACGATCACCTGCACCGACTGTTGCAGTGCGACCGCGGCGGTGGCGCGGGTGGTGGTCAGCCCGCCCTTCTGCAGAAAACGGGTCGACAGCGCCAGCCCGCCGATGCCGGCCGGGGTGCTGGTGGCGGCGAAGGTGTTGGCCACCTGCATGATCGTCAGGTTGCGGAAGCTCACCGCCCCGTTGGCGCAGGCCCACAGTGCGGCCGCGGCCCCCACATAGGTCAGCGAGGAGACGGTCAACCCGACCAGCGCCCACCACCAGTTGGCGGTGCGCAGCTGGGTGAAGAAGGTGGGCAGGGTGCTGATGAACGGGTAGGCCACGTAGACCAGGGCCACCAGCAATACCAGCTGGATGACCTGGGTGCGGGTGAACCGGGTGACGGTGGTGGCCTGGATCTGGTCGGTGTGGGTCTGGCGTTTGACCTCGTCGCGGGTGGCGGCGATAGTCGCCTTGGCGTCGGGCAGGCCGATGCGCAGCCGTTTGGGCACCGCGGTCTTGGTGAGCCGGCGGGAGGCGGTCAACACCGCGTCGCGGCCGAAGATGCCGATCGCCGCGCCCACCGCCGACTGCGGGTCATACAGCGCCGCGGTGGTCACCAGCAGCTGGGCGACGTCGGAGTCCAGCTGCGCGTCGGTGGCGCCGTACTCGGCGCTGCCGAACCCGCCGAACAGCACCGTGTCGTCGGCGACGGTGATCTCGCAGGCCCGCAGGTCACCGTGGGCGATCTGCTCGGCGTGCAGCTCATGCAGCGCCGACCAGACCGCGGTCACCGAGGTGGTGTCGGTGCATTCGCTGATCGGCACGCCGCGCGGCGGGGTGTGGGCGTGCAGGGTCCAGCCGCGGTCCAGGGCCGCCACCGCCAGGGTGTCGGTGTTGGCGACCTCCAGTTGGTTGGCGGCGACCATCATCAACGCCCGGTGTTCGACGACGCGGCGCATCGAGGCGTGCAGCGGGGCGGTCTCGGTGTCCCGCAGCCGCAGCTTGCGCCAGATCTGGCGCAGCGCCCCGCCGCTGCGCTGGTTGGGCCCGTAGAGCCGCACGGTGGCCTCGGCGTCGGCGGTGGAGGTGGCCGCCAACACCAGCGGGCCGGGCCCGGCCGGGCGGACCACGGCCATGCTGGCCACCGGGTAGCCGCGCCGGTTGAGCGCGCGGATCGCCCCTTCAACCGGCACCTCCAGGGCCGGGGTGCCGACCACCAGGATCACCAGCGCACCGACGAACCAGCCGGTGGCCAGGCCGAGCACCGAGCGGGCCGGCACCACCGCGCTGATCACCAGGTGGATCGGGATGAACGCCAACAGCAGCGTCCACCAGGAGTGCCGCCAGCGCGGCGGCAGCCACGGCCCGGACACCGCGACCATCGCGGCGAGCATCGCGATCCAGCGCGGATCGTCGCTGAACTGCGCCAGCATGGTGTCCAGCCGGTCGGACAGGTCGAAATGCCAGCGCGGGGCGGCGAAGCCGTTGCCGCCGACCGACAGCGACACGAACGCTCCGACCGCGGCGACGGTGTAGGCGCCGAGCAGCTTCCACTGCCGGTTGACGATCATCCCGATCAGGATCACGAACGGCAGCGCCACGATCGCCAACCCGTACACCAGGTACACCATGTTCGCCTGGGTGGGGGAGAGCACTTTGACCAGCCGTGCCACCGAGCGTTCCAGCACGATCCATTCCCGGCGGGTGATCAGCGAGCTGGCGATCACCGCGGCGAGCACCACGGTGGCGATCGCCAGCCGCAGGATGTCGTTGGTGCGGCGGTTCAGAGGCTGCAGCAAGCTGCCGGTAACGGCGATGTCGCGCCCGTCAACTCGCATGGTGTCTTTCGGTCCGGTCGTGCACCTGTCGGCGCCTTGCCGTCAACTTAAACGGCGCTGGTCTGCCGGGATGAGGTTACCGGGCCGGTGGGCGTGGCTGGGGGAGGCTGCGATCGGTCCCCGCACCGGTTGTGTCGCGATCAGGCCGCCGGGGCGACCCCGCGGCAGGTGACGGTGACCGGGTCGCAGAGCACCGGCCCGGTCGTCCAGCCGCCGTAGTAGCCGGGGATGTCCCAGGTGGGCATCAGCGGTCCGTCGTAATACGGATTGGGCATGTAGCGGCAGGTGTCGAAGGCCGCGCAGGGCGGGTCGGCGTGCGCCGGCGGGGCGGGGGCCAGGGTGGTCAGCAACGCGGCGCCGGCCAGCAGCGCCACATCGATGACGGTGCGTGCATTCATGGCCCCATGGTCGCGCCGGGCTCTGACAGTCAGTCTGCGCGCAGCTCGACGGGGTGCTGCCAGGCGGCGCCGCTGACGTCGGTGAGGATCAACGCGTAGTCGTGACCGGGGCGCGCGGGGGCGCTGGGCAGGGTCAGCTGCGCCTTCGCCCCCAACGGCACCACCAGCGCGTGCGCGCCGGGCGCGACCGGCGCGAGGTAGCGGTTGTCGATCACCGCCGGGTCCAGTGCGGCCAGGTCGTCGCCGTCGAGATGCAGCAGCGGCTGGCCGGTGGCGGTGTCGAGGACGTCCAGGCCGATGAGGAACGCGCCGTACACGTCGGCGCCCTCGGTGCGATACAGCTGAAAGCGCAGGGTGTCGTCGGTGAGGGTGGCGTCGGTGATCTCGATCCGCGGGGCCACCGACTTGTTGTGCAGCGGCCCGTACACCCCGCCGTGGAAGAACTGGTTGGTGAACAGCGTCAACGCGGCGATCGCGGCGGTGGTGCCCAGCACCGCCGGGGTGCGCAGCGGGATCGGGCCCGAGGCGAGCCAGGCGAACCAGCGCCGCTCGCCGAGGCCGGGGCGGCGGCCCACCAGCAGGCGGTCCAGGGAGTAGCGTCCGCCGCCGGAGAGGAACAGCATGAACCCGGCGGCCACCCCGAGGATGCCGATCTGCCATTCATCCAGGCAGGTGGTGCCCAGCCAGCCGGCGGAGAGCAGGATTCCGAACGCGAACGAGAACACCCCCACACTCATCAGCCGGGTGCACAGGCCCAGCATGATCGCCGCCCCGACCAGGCCCTCGGCGATGGTGAACACCGTCATCGCGGCCTGCAGCAGACCCGGGTGGGTCAAAAGGTGCTCGATGATCGGGCCGATCCCCAGCGCGTTCGGCAGGAAATGGTTGAACTTCTCGCCGATGTAGCCCGGCAGGTCGGGGTTGAGCTTGTCCTCCAGGGCGACGCGGCGCCAAAACGCCGAGAAGTAGGTCCAGCCCACCACCAGGCGCACCGGCAGGGTGATCAGCGCGGCGGTGTCGAAGCGGGCGGTCCGGGCGTTGGCGGTGTCGGCGGTGTCGGCGGTGTCGGCGGTGGTGTCGCTGGGGTCGGTGGTGGCGGTCATCGCCGTCCTGCTTACCGACTTTCCGCGGGGTTTCCCAACTGTGGTGGGCAACGGCGCGTCGAGTAGGGGTTCACGCGGGGTTTTCCGCGGGGTTCGCGCGGGGTCACGCACAGGTTTGTTACATGGCGGCGGCCGATTCGCCGCCTGCGCCGCCGTGAGTGCACAACCCTCCGCGGTGGGCCGCCGTGAGTGCACAACCCCCGGTGCTCGGCGCCCGGGGGCTACCGTGCCCGGGCGCTAGGCGGGCGTCGAGGTGGAGTGGGCGACGCGGCGACCGCCGGTGCTGCGGCGACGCGCGGGCCGCGCGGCACGCTGCTCCGATTGCCCCTGGTGTGTCCCGCGCCCACCGCGGCGGCGGCGCGGTTTGGCCGACGCCGGTGCGGGCGCCTGTTTGGGGGCGGGCGCCTGATACGGCGCGACCTGCCCGACCAGGGCGGTCACCGACTCGGAGTCGGCGTCGACCTGCTGGGGGCGCGCGGTGATGGCGGCCTTGCGCAGCAACGCGGCGGTGTCCTTGCGCTGTTCGGGCATCACGATCGTGACGACGTCACCGGAACTGCCGGCCCGCGCGGTGCGCCCCGAGCGGTGCAGGTAGGCCTTGTGCTCGACCGGCGGGTCGACGTGGACCACCAGTCCAACCTCATCGACGTGCACACCGCGGGCAGCGATGTCGGTGGCCACCAGAACCTTTGCGGTCCCGGCGGAGAACGCCGCCAGGTTGCGGTCGCGGGCGTTCTGGGAGAGGTTGCCGTGCAGATCCACTGACGGGATACCGGCCTCGGTGAGCTGGCGGGCCAGCTTGCGGGCCTGATGTTTGGTGCGCATGAACAGGATTCGCCGATCGGTGCCCGACGCCAGCCGTTGCACCAGTTGCTTTTTGGCTGAGGCGTCGGCGACGTGGAACACGTGGTGGGTCATCGCCGCCACCGGTGAGGTGGCCTCGTCCACGGCGTGGGAGACCGGGTTGCGCAGAAAGCGTTTGACCAGTTTGTCGACCCCGTTGTCCAGGGTGGCCGAGAACAGCAGCCGCTGGCCGCCTTGCGGTGTCGCCGCGAGGATGCGGGTCACGCCGGGCAGGAATCCCAGGTCGGCCATGTGGTCGGCCTCGTCGAGGACGGTGATGCGCACCGATTCCAGGCTGACGAGTTTCTGGCGCATCAGGTCTTCGAGTCGGCCGGGGCAGGCCACCACGATGTCGACGCCGTTGTTCAGCGCGCTCACCTGGCGGTTCTGGTTCACCCCACCGAAGATCGTGGTCACCCGCAGGTTGCGGGCCGCGGCGAGCGGCGCCAGGGCGGCGGTGATCTGGGTGGCCAGCTCGCGGGTGGGGGCGAGCACCAGCCCGGTCGGGCGTGCCGGGGTGCGGGCGCCGGCGTCGAGGCGGGCGGCCAGCGGGATGGAGAACGCCAGCGTTTTGCCGCTGCCGGTCTTGCCCCGACCCAGCACGTCACGGCCGGCGAGGGTGTCGGGCAGCGTGTCGACCTGGATGGGGAACGGGGCGGTGATGCCGGCGTCGGTGAGAGCACCGACGATCGCGGCGGGAACGCCGAGATCGGCAAAGGACGGTTGCGAAGTCATGTAAACGGAGTGCCTTTCAGGCATCGGGTGTGCCGGGCGCTGGTTCACCATGCGCGGCACAGATGGCGAGATTGCCGGTGGGCAAAATCGATCGCCGCGAAAAAAGCTTGTGCGGGAGCACGGATCATCGATCGGGCCGCAGTGTGTGGGCCGGGCTAGCTGATGATGAAGCGTTCCACGACGTATCGGCGTGGTGCCGACGTTGGTGTCACTCTATCCGATCCAGCCCCGACGCGGGGTGCCCGCACGGCGCTGCGGCGGCAAGTGTGAGCGATCACACGTACCGTCACCAGCGGCGACTACGATCCGCGGAGGCTGTCGCCGACTCGGGTCATGTATTACGGCGGAAGACCGTCGGGGTCACGCCCACACGTTGCTTGAACGTCGTCGAGAAGTGGCTGGGGTTGGAAAACCCCACTTCAGCGCTTATTTCAGTCATCGACAAGGCAGAGTTGGTCAACAGCGTCTTCGCGCGTTGAATCCGTTGGTCCAGCACGAATTGATACAAGGTCGTCCGGAATGTGTTGGTGAACGCCCTCCGGAATTCGTGGACATGCATGTCCACGAGCTTTGCCAGCGATGCGAGATCAACGTGGACGTCCGGGCTGTCGTGCAGAAATTCAATGATCCGATGTTGTTGTACCCGATTCAGCTCCGGGGCGCAGGCGTCGGCGACGGGTATGGCTTCGCTGAATCGGTCTCGGATGTGCAGACACAATCCTTCGACGATTGATTCGCGCAATAGTCGGGCGAGAACATCGTCGCGCTCAGCGAGGTCGGCGATTCTGTCGGTCATGGTGTGTAGTAAACGATCCTGCTTCGCCAGTACCGGCTGAAGACGGGCATCTCCTAGTATCGAGGTCGGTAGCGTCAGTTGAGTGAACTCGCAGTCGGCCGTTCGGGCTGACGCAGTGGAACGGTAGTCGGCGGGGATGACCCACACGTCGCCTGTGTGGGGCGCGGCCTTGATCGTGGGACGGCCCTCGAAGTCGACCGCCTTCTCGGATGCGATGCCGCGACGCCAAATCAAAATGTTGTGCTGGGGTCTTGAAAAAGACCAAGTGACAACATCATCGGAACTGGTTGTCACGAAACGGAATTCGACCCCACGCGCGACGATGTCGGGTTCGACGCCCTCGGAGTCAGGCCGATGTCTACTCATGGCCACCGGCATGTGCTGTCGAGGTCGCGTGCGATCCACATCGAGCCAGGCTAATCCACCCGCAGGTAGGGTCGCGGATTTCGCAAGTTTCGCCCCTCTTTTTCGAAAGATGTCTGGACGTTAACTATGTATCGTCTCGGCGATGCAGGTTGGAAGCTGTGAACACGGCTGCCGGGTGAGGAAGGAAGATTTGTGAGCGCGAGAGTGATCGCCACGCTAGTAGTGATGTTCGGTGGTGCCCTCAGCGGTGCCGCGGGCGCGCACGCGGACGACATGGTGGTCCGGGACGAAAACGGTATCCCCTGGAGTTGGGCCGACGAGGAGGCGTGCCTGAGGGATGGCCCCGATACTCACCTGGACAATGCGTCGGACGACGACTTCCTCAAGTACTGGTACTGCGAGCAGCACGAGGACGGCCTGTGGTATCTGCACAACACCGATAGCCCCACTGACCGCGTCGGCGCCCCTTAGGGACGGGAGGACTACCGATGCGCAGATTCGCAGTGATCTTCATCAGTCTCGCAGCGCTGGGATTGCTGGCGGCGTGTGGCAGCGAAACGCCCGCGAAATCACGTAAGCACAGCGAGGCGCCGCAGCTGACCTCGAACGTGCAATATTGTGCGCAGAACCGGGACCCGAAGTGTCCGACGGGCAGCTACCACGGCACCAACGTGGCGCTCGCTCCGACCAGCGGCTACTGGGATGCAGACGGAAATCCGGTCAACGGCGGTCCGATGGGCGCCAACGGGTCCAAGAGGAGCAACCTCTCCCAGGAATACTGCGCGCGGAACAAGAGCGCCGGGTGTCCTGTGGGCAGTTATGTCGGCCCCAACGCGATCAGAAATCCTGATGGCAGCCCGGGTTACGTTGTGTGCGAGGGATCGATCTGCACCAACCCCAATTATGGTGGTGCGGACAGCGGTGGCTTTTGGGATGTGAACGGTAACCCCATCCACGGCGGGCCGATGGGCGCCAACGGATCTACCGGAAACAATCACACCCAAGAGTACTGCGCGCGAACCGAAGACCCCAGTTGCCCGGTGGGCAGTTTCGTCAGTGCCGATGCGATCAAGAACCCGGATGGCAGCCCGGGCTATGTGGTCTGCGAGGGCACGATCTGCACCAACCCCAATTATGGCGGCGAGGACCCCTCATTCGACGACTCCTGCGAGGGCACCATCTGCACCAACCCCAACCACGGGGGTAACGATTCGCCGAACGGGCCTGCGTCGGAAAGTGATCCGGCCGATGACTCCCCGGTTCCGGATGTCGATGTGCCCGATGATGTGCCAGCGCCTGGGGATATGGACGACCCTGAGGATCCGTCGTTCGACGATCCTGTCCCCGACGACGGTGACAGCGACGGCACGACTCCAGCCGACGACAGTGATTCCGGGGATGTTTCTGTCGACGATGAGTAGTAGCGCCCGCGGGCCGATCCATATTCGCGGACACGGCGGAATGAAGTGTCAGGATGTGGCGGGCTTGTCGTTCACCGATTGTGGAGCGGCGGGCGCAGAACCGATTGCCGTCGGTGCACACCCGACAACAGGGAATGAAGTCGTGTCCGCTCAGCGCAGGGCGACACCGGGGGTTGCCCGCGGCGCCACGGGTGCGGGATACCCCGGGACCTGGGCCAGCCCCGGGGTGGCGGGATAGGCGGGGCTGGCGGGATACGCCGGGGCCGGCGCCAGACCGGGATTCGCCGGGTAAGCCGGTGTGCCGGGG